>JAFRRH010000012.1 GCA_017428215.1 Selenomonadaceae bacterium | reverse complement strand
GTGTAGTCTATCCAATAGGGCACGAGTTTAGACTTATCCTCTGGGTCGTGAATATCCATTCCCTTAAGCTTCAAAGTTACTTGCCCGTCTGCAGTAGCTTTAGCGACGAATTCCATTTTCCCGACATAAGATTGAATTACGTAACCAATGCCATCTTTTTGCAACCAGCCAGGCTTATTAACGCTAGCCCGCTTATCGGACACGGAAAGAATTTGGAAATCACCCTCGCCCGTATCTGATACCATTTGAACGTCCAATCTCGCTGTTAGATTAGGCAGGAATTCAACGGCAACTGGTTTTTCTACCGGTTTTGGCGGCGGCGGTAAAATTTCTACCCTGTGCGGGAACCACTCGACCTCTACTTTAAGTTCTTCGTCAGCCTTTACGTTTATATCGTAGCGATAAGGTTTATTGTGCCAAGCGGGAGTAATTTCGTCGATTATATCTTCGCCGTTAACCGTCAGCTTAGTGTAGTCTATCCAATAAGGAACAAGTTTAGATTTATTATCTGGGTCACGTATATCCATGCCTTTGAGCTTCAAGGTTGCTTGTCCGTCTGCAGTAGCTTTAGCGACAAACTCCATTTTTCCAGCATAAGACTGAATTCGGTAGCCAATGCCATTCTTCTGCAACCACGCGGGCTTAGTTACGTCTGCTCTGTCATCGGACACGGAAAGAATTTTGAAATCGGCTTTTGATGTTTCGGGAGCTAATTCAATATCTACTCTAGAAGTAAGATATGGCATGAATTTATCGTCGACTAGCTTTCCCGTAGTTTTATTAACTTCTGGCAAAATATCATACCTGTGTGGGAGCCACTCAATTTGTATTCTAATCTCATCGTTGGCTTTTACGTTCATTTCATAGCGATAAGATTCATCATGCCAAGCAGGAGTAAAAGTATCAAAAATTGTTTTATAATTTATTATCAACTTTGTGTAATCAATCCAATAGGGAATGCGTTTAGAATCATTTTCTGGGTCGCGTATATCCAAGCCTCTAAGATTCAAATCAAATCTTCCGTCCGCAGTGGCTTTGGCTACAATGTCTATCTTACCTTCGATGGAGGTAATCATGTAACCAATTCCATTTCTATTTAACCATAAAGGTTTAATTGCCGTGGCTTTGTCGTCGGATAAGGAAAAAATTTGGAAATCGCTCGCAGTTGTTTTTGGTATAAGACGAATGTCCACTCTAGCAGTAAGATAGGGCAGGAAGTTGTCATTAATTGACTCGTTATTGCCATGATTTTTAGCGAGGAGTGCTACGCCATTAAAAATTAACGCCAGCAAATCCTTATTTTCGTCAACGGCAAATTCTTCTTGTAAAATTTCATTACGGGATTGAGCGGGAACTTTATCGTAAACTTTTTGTATATACAGTTTCCACATTTCCTGGACGTAAATATTAAGAGCAACGTATTTTTTCGCAGGATTTTTTTGGAAAAATTCTCTTCCGCTCAAAAAGCTATCCAGTTCTCTAATGCCGAATTTCAAAGCATTTAAGTACTTTTGCAGTTGTTCTACGGGTTCGCCTTCTTGTTTAGATAAAAAGGTTTTCGTTTCGCGATAAAAATTGATTACGTACGGCACGCGGACAAAATTTTTTGCTGCGTAGACTAAACCAAATGTCGCTAATATATCTTGAGCAACAGTGCACGCAAAACGGATTTTATTTTCTATCAAAAAGTCACGACGAATCAATTTAGACCACAATGACCATAAAAATTTACCGTCGTAGCACTCTTGTATGCGTTTGGAAATGTCGGAAGGAATCAGAGTCGGTTTACTAACAAAAACTCCTTTTTGATAGCTTTGAGGTTTGATTTGTTGCCTAAGATTAACGTCATTCCAAGATTGCTTAGAGGATAAATAATACTTTTCACAAGAGACAACATCAGCTTCATAATCTTTAGCGGTGCGATAAAGTTTTTCGAGTGCATCAGGAGTGATTGCGTCGTTATTGTCTAATATCAACAAATATTCGCCGCGAGACAAAGATATTCCAATATTAATTGGCTCTCCATGATTACCCGTATTTTTTTGCGTGCTAGCAAACTTGAGTCGCCCATTGAATTTCGGAATATAATTCTTGACGATCGTCATGCTACCGTCTGTTGAACAGTCGTCTACAACGATAACTTCAAAATCTTGAAATGTCTGTGGCAAAAGGTTATAAAGACACTCGGTAATATATTTTTCCATATTATAAGTTGGAATGATTACGGAAACTGCCGGAGCGGCTGAACGCAAAGCTAAAATAGATGACATAGAATTAACCTTGGTCTTCAGTTGATTAATTTCCGCTTCTTGCTTAGCGATTTCCGTTTTTTGCTTAGCAATGTGTTGTTCAGACTCTTGTATAGTCCTTTCTTGCCTGTTCAATAGCTCTTTGTGATGATAAACTACATAAGTGCAAAGGCTAGAAATTAAAACATCATGATCGCCCATAGAGCTACCAAATTTTTCATGGAAAATGTTATAGATGTTAAAAGACGATTCATTTGCGCACCTAGCAAAAATGTTAGCAAAACCACTTCTTACCGAACGTGCAAGAATTTCGTAGCGATAATGGGGATTTTCTTTGAAAAAGTCTATCTTCTTCAGAAAATTATCCATTTCCTTTAAGTTACGAATTGTAACGTCCATCCAGCGTTGCACGTGGTCGGGTGTGGTATATTCGCCGAAAGAAATTCCTTCTTCGTGCAGTCTTCTTATAAAACAAATATTCGGTATACGCAAAAAACGCTTAGAACAGAAGAGTACTTCCATAGACCAAACATCATCTTCCGAACCGACCAACGAAGGGAATTTTATATTATTTTCAATCAGCAAATCGCGTTTTACAATTTTAAGTGCCGGCGACATCCAATAATTCCCACGAAGAAACTTTTTAACTCGCTCCGCTAAATCTTCCGGGTCAAGTGTCGGATTATCGACAAAAGGCGGGTTTTGTAGCCGATTATCTGCAACATAAATATTATCTTTTAACTCTTGTCCTATGCCTTCCGACATAAAATATTTTTCGCAATATACAACCTCTGCGTCATATTTTTTGCCGAGAGAATACATTTCCTCAAGCGCAGTTTCGGTAATAATGTCGTCACTGTCTAGGCAATAAATATATTCGCCTTGCGCAATGGCTATTCCTCTGTTACGCGGCTCGCCTGGATGCCCTGTGTTTTTTTCTAGCTTAATGAGCTTAAGGCGTTCGTTAAATTTTTTCTTATAGCTCTCTACGACTTCAATGCTGTTATCGGTCGAGCAGTCATCGATTACTATAACTTCAAAATACGGAAAAGTTTGCGCGAGAAGGCAATCGAGACATTCGCCGATATATTTTTCCCTGTTGTACATAGGAATAATAACCGAAATAGCAGGGAATTTTGTCACCAAAGCTTTCAATGCGGTTAATTTAAGGTATTTATCAACAGAACCGAGCGTCGCCAATGATTTTGAATGAAGTCTTTCTCGATTAATAATTTGACTGAAGAAAAACGGCACTATTAAATCAGTGGAGCCATCTTCCCTAGTAAATTTTTTATACAAAATCTCGTAAATGTTTTCGTCCGAAAAGGTTTTAAGCTCTTCAGATAAACAACGAAGGTTCCAAGAAAAATGATTGTATAAAGCTTTGTAGCAATAGGCAGGATTTTCGTGCAAGATTTCATTTTTCCTGTACAGGTTATTTAAAGCTAGCAACCAAACTACAAACGAAAAAATCCAATGAGAAATTTGTTCTGCTGGTTCCCTTTTTGTTTTTACGACGGAGTTTTCTTGATAATGTCTATAAAAATAAAACGGGAAAGGCATACGCACTAAATTTTTGGCATGAGCGAAAACATCAATAACCCAGATGAAATCTCCACTCATAGGAAGACCTAACGGAGATAAAATTTTGTTTTTAATCAAAAATTCACGACGAACAAATTTTGTCCATACATTAGGAAATTCGTTTTTAAAAATGAGTTGGTATAAATTTTCATAGGGTTTATTAATTCTCAAAGTCGTCGTATCTTTAAGCCCCTTCTTTGATAGCATATTCCCACTACCATCTAGCAACTTATAAACTTCATTTTGTTGGTCTAAACGATAGTATTCACAGGTATAGACAACATCGGCATTATATTCTTTTGCCGCTTTGTATAGATTTTCTAACGCAGTTAAAAGAATAAAATCGTCACTGTCAACAAAGAGAATGTATTCTCCCTTAGCCATGTTGAACCCGATATTTCGCGGCATAGTTTCGCCGCCCGAATTTTTTTCAGTCTGAGCAAGTTTAAGCCGTCCGTCAAACTTCGGAATATAACTTTCTACAACTTTATAACTCGAATCAGTGGAGCAGTCGTCAACAACGATAACTTCAAAGTCTTGGAGGGTCTGAAGACGAATACTTTCCAAACATTCGCCGATATATTTCTCCACATTGTACATTGGAATAATTACGGAAACTGCTGGGTGTTGCTCTTCGTTAGAAGAGGCAATTTCAGAGTCAAAAGGTATGAATTTATCCTCAATTTTCGGCTCAACAATAGGATCTGAGCTTTTAAGTATGCGTTTTTCACGATTAACAATTTGGCTGAAAAAGAACGGCACAGATATTTCTGAAGAATTACTTTTATCTTCAAATTCACGAATTAAAGTTTCATAAATCTCTTGACTGCTTAAGTCAGTTATCTCTTCGAATAATAACTTGAAGCGATAATTAAAATCACTACTCAAAAGTTTATAAGAATAAGCAGGATTTTCTTTTAAGATAGCGTTTTTGTTTAAAATATCGTTTAGTGCCTTTAAAAATAAAATAAAAGCCGATATTCGGTAAGAAATTTCTTCTCGCGTTTGTTTTTTAGCCTTTGTTGCAGACTTTTCGTGAATCCTATAAAAATAAACCGGAATTGGAAGACGCAATAATCTCTTTACGTGACAATAAATGTCGATAGTCCAAAGATAGTCTCCACTGATAATTACTTCTGGAAAAGTAATTTTGTTTTTGATTAAAAAGTCACGACGAACCAATTTTGACCATGGCTCAAGAAAATTACCGGCTAAAGGAAGTTTTTGAATATTTTCAGCTTGAGAGTCGATTATCAAAGTCGTTTTATCTTCGAGACCCTCTTTAGATAATCGTCTACCTTCGCCGTCTTTTACCGTAAGAATTTCATCTGGATTTTCAAATTTATAGCGAACACTTACGTAAACGACTTCCGCATCATATTCTTTTGCCGATTTATACAAAGTTTCTAACGCACTGTCCAAAAGATAATCATCAGCGTCTGCAAAGAAAACATATTCGCCGCTCGCTAGACTAAATCCGATATTTCGCGGAACGTAGCCTGCGGTGCCCGAATTTTCTTCCGTTTTGGAAATCTTGATTCGTTCGTTAAATTTTTCTTTATAGCTCTCTACAATTTCAACGCTTTTATCAGTCGAGCAATCATCAACGACAATAATTTCAAAATCTTGAAAAGTTTGCGCTAAAAGACTATCCAAACATTCGCTTATGTACATTTCGGCATTATATAGCGGAATTATTACGGATATTGCAGGATTTTCCATTAAATCACTCCTTATCTTCGGTTAATTTGTGTTGACCAAGCATAGTCGTCAAGGTGTCACGGGTAAATTTGTATTCGGCGGCGGAAAAATCTTGTCCGATATCATAGCGATTGGACGGCGCATTAATTATTCCGCAAAAAGTATCGTAGAACATATCGTTCGTAAAATATTGTTCGTGATTTTTTTGCAATGTCTTAAGTTTTTCCGGAAAAATTTCTTCGTATTCAGGCGAAAAATATATGAACATCGGAATTCTAAGCATTTCAAAACGAAAAACGTCCGGATTATGCGAAATTTCCAAGTCCTCGCCGTGATCCGAAAAATATATCATCGCCTGCAAATTCAAATTCGCTTTTGCATAGTCAAAAATTTTCGACAGGACAAAATCCGTGTACAAAATCGAATTCGCATAGCTCGGAGCCGCCAACATCATTCCAGTACCGTCTTTTGTCACCCATTTTTTAAATCTGCGCGGATAACGACTGTTATAATAAATGTGACTGCCCATTATGTGAAATACGATAAAATTTTTCTCGCTTGGGTCGACGCGCTCAAAAAATTTGAGTAAAATCTCATCTTCAAGCTCGGAAAAATCAAAAGTGTCGTCCGTCCATTCCGAAACGTCAGCTGTTTTGGCTACCAACGTTATCGCGCTGTCAAATTCGCCGTAACGACCTTGATTGCTAAACCAATATGTTTTATATCCCGCCTTTCTCGCCACGTCGATTATCGAAACCGACTCGAAAAATTCTTTATCATTGTATTGGCTCTGTTCAGTCAATGCACGTTGCAAAACTGGTACTGTTTGCGTCCACGATGCATAGACATTGTTAAAAATAATAAACTTTCCAACTGATACTGTCAAGCTTGGAATATTATTCGCCGCTGCTTTGTAATCTGGATTAATTTTCGCGTCGTCGGGCAAATTTTTTACTGGAAAATTTTTTTCAAGCTTTGAATCAAGCCAGGGCGTATCGTCGAACGGGAAATCCGAATTATAAGCGTGCATATAGTCGCGGCTCGCGCTTTCACCGATAACTAAAATTATCGTGCCGTCCAAATTATTTTCTGCTAAAAGTTTTAAGTCGGCAAGACGTTCTGCGCGGTTTTGATTGTAAAGTTGAGTTTGCGCGGCGTAATCGGTAACAGTTTTATACAAGCCTGCCATTGAAGTTTTCGGAGCATAATAAATCAGCGCGGCAAAACTTAAAATTAATGCAATCGCCGCCGCTGATATTTTTTCCGTGTTTAAAGTTAATTTTTGTACAAAATTTTTATGTGATTTATAAATTATCCGCAAAAAAATTCCAATCAGTAAAAAAATTATCGCGGCAGTTGGCAAACCTATCATTGCTCGGATAAATTCTCCTGCCTCGTGCCAATTAGTTAAATAAATTGCCATAAGCGACGCCGGCGATAAGCAATGCCACGTCATACAATAATAAATCAATTCGACCAACGGAATTATCCAGAAAAATAAACTCAACGCGCAAATTATCAGCGGCGAACGAAAAATTATCAGCGCACCCGTCAAAAAAATAAAAATCGCCGTTCCAACCGCGAAATCGTAATAAATCAGCGACATGAACCACTGCCGTTGATAAGTCCACGTATAAAGCAGAGGAAACATTACCAACCAAGCAATTCCCGTTAATAAATTCGGCAGATGAAATTTAGAAAATAATTTTTCGCCCGATGAATACTGAATCAGCCATAACAGCGCGATTGTTATCGGTATTGGCGGCAAAAAATATTGCGGCGCGGCGGGCTGTCCTATATCAATGTAAAAAACTTCGCCGAGATAATAATATAATGCCGCTTGAGCCAAAAAGATTTTTTTATCCGACATGAAGAATCCCTTGCAAAAAAATTTCACCCTTCATAGTGAAGAGTGATTGAATTTTACCTTGCAAAAATTTTTATGTCAATTCAACCGACGATTAAACCGACGAGCCAAATCGCAATCGGAATGGTAACGAACGCAATCCCGATAAAATCAATGTAAACGCCCGTCTTAATCATTTTGGTAATCGGGACGTAGCCGCTGGCGTAGACAATCGCATTTGGCGGCGTCGAGACGGGCAACATAAATCCGAGCGATGCACTAAGCGCAATACCGACTGCAACAGGAACAGGACTTAATCCGGCGGCAACAGCAATAGTTATCGCAATCGGACCGATCATATTTGTTGCGGCGGTGTGAGAAGTCAATTCGGATAAAAGTAGAGCCAAGACAGAGAAAATCGCGACCAAAACGACTTGAGAGGCACTGCCACCCATTGCCGCGACGATTAAATCTCCGAGCCACTGCGATAGACCCGTTTTGTACATTATGCCGCCCATTGCCAAGCCGCCGCCGAATAAAATCAGCGTGCCCCATTCGATACCAGCTGAGGCTTCCTTCCAACTTATTGTAAATTCGCGTTTCTTGAAGTTCACGGGCAACAGGAACAAAATCAACGCACCCGCCATTGCCGCAACCGCTTCTGGGAAAAGTTTATTGTACATTTTCAAAAGCGGACTTGAATCGCCTAAAAAGATATTCATGAAACCGGGCAATATCCAAAGAATTACGGCAATCATAAACGCGAACAGAGTATTCTTCTGCGCACGTGTCCAAGAGCCGAGTTCATCTCTTTTTGAGCGGATAAATTCTTCTGCGCCGTCAATTTTATCCACATCGGGCGGAAACATTTTCGACAGGACAACGTAAGCGATAAAAAAATAAAAAACCATTGCACAAAAGCCCCAAATCATCCACTCGAAGAACGAGACTTGAATATTTTGCATTGAATCTAAAAATCCGAGCATGATTAAGTTGGGAGGCGTACCGATTGGAGTTAAGACGCCGCCGATTGACGCCGAGTAAGCCGTCATGAGCATTAAACCCGTTGCGTATTTGTATTCGGACAAGTCAATTTCGCGCCCGTTCGCCGCCATCATCTCTTTAATTGAGTTTAAAAGTCCTAAAGCGATTGGGAACATCATCGCGGCGGTTGCGGTGTTGCTGACCCAGCCGGAGCATAATGCCGTTGCCAGTCCGATTGCCAAAAAAATTCTGCGCGGATTCGAGCCGACCCACGAACGCGACAAAAGCCAATATGCAAAACGTTTATCCAGCCCGTGCATCATCATTGCTTTAGCCAAAATGAATCCGCCCATGAATAAAAAGACTGTCGGATTTGCAAACGACGCAAAAGCCGTGCCGACTGGAATTGCACCGGTGATTACGGCTAATGTTGGACCGATAAGCGACGTTACAGGAATTGGAACGGGTTCGGTTATCCACCATATTGAAACCAACACCATGATTGCCAAAAGTTTATGCGCCTCCAAACTTAGCGCGTCGATTGGAGTTAAAATAATTGCGGCGGCGAATATCGGACCGAAAATTAATCCGAAAGTTCGTCGTTTTCTGTCGAAAGCCTGTTCCGCGTCTTTAATTTTTTGCGCCTCAGCACTTTTGTCTTGCATTTAAATTTCTCCTTGTAATAAAGTGCGTAATAACGCCAAACGCCGCGCCGTTACGCCATTTTAGGTTCTCTACGGTTCCTAAAAGTTTGCTATGTAGTATACTACAAATTAAATGCGATTAATCGCCTCTATCAGTTGCTCAATGGTCTTGTGCGTGTAGAATTTACTGGTTATATCTTGGGGCACTGTGACCGAGAATCATTTGTTTGATTTTCAGCGGAACTTCCGCGTCGTCCATAAGTGTGGCGTCCGTCGTGCGGCAAATGATTCGCCAATAGTGGCAATTCATCCCAAATTTGCAAACTTTTTTCAGCCATTGGAACAAGGCGATTCTTTCCCGCCTTAGTATTTCTGCCGCTCTGCTAAATTAAAGCGACATTCGCGCCCAAATCCTCTTCACTTTCCTCTTTCGTGGGAAGTTCGACTAATGTAGCGTAGTTCGTCGTGACAAT
>JAFRRH010000002.1 GCA_017428215.1 Selenomonadaceae bacterium | reverse complement strand
TCGTTGAACGCTTTTTCTTGCGGATAAAGACTCGTCGCCATATCGCAACTCGTTATGACAAATTAGCTGTCTGCTTTCTCAATTTTGTTATTATATCTGCTCTTTTGATTCAACTTTAGAGTTTACCAACACGCTCTAATTCCGTTATTAGCCGTTACTCCATTAAATGAAAAGCCTCCAAGATTCATGCAACCAATACTTCCAATTTTTACAGGCTGAGAAAAAGTCATCGCGAAACTATTCGACGCTATCATCATCAACATTATCAGTATTCCGAAAAATTTCTTCATGTCAATCACCTCGAAAAATTTTTTCTACAAGATTGAAAATTTTCCTTCGCATATATAAAAAATTCCTCCGACAATGTGTCAAAGGGATTTTTATGTTCTTGTTTCGAGTTTACATGATGAAACGATAACCGCATTTTAAACATATCCAAGAATGATACCACTCATCCAAGAGCTTGGGATAAACGTCTCTGTTCCAACAATAAACATTTTTGTAAAGCCAATAAATCAAGCCTGCAAATGCAACATAACTGACAATCGCTCCAAAACTTCTGCCGATTAAAGCTTGGCAAACAAGTTGAAGAACACAAACTCCCAAAAGTCCAATAAAAAAGTTTTTAACATACCCTTTCTTATCGGGCGGAGCAACGGACAAACTCAAATTACTTATAGATACTCCTGTAGTTTCTGCCGTGCCTACACCAAATCCTCCGCTTGAATATCCGACGCCTAGAGTGAGAGCTGGTCGAAACACCCTTGTTATAAGCCATTTCAAAGCTTTGAATTGCATCAGAATGGCAGCGCGGACAAACAAATCCTTTACTCGCCATAAAATACTGCCTCCAATTCACTTATAAATCATAAACCACATTCCAGTTCAATTTTGTTATGTAAAAATGTCGCAAGCATTATAAAAAAAAAACGGTCTGTCAACATTTTTTTAAAGGAAATTTTCCTCGCGTGGCTAATTTTTTATTTGGAGGTGATTCTTTATGCCAAATTCCGCTCTGCAATGGTTTCCTGGTCATATGAAAAAAGCACAGCGAATTATTCAAGAAAATTTATCGCTCGTTGACCTCGTTATTGAACTACTCGACGCCAGAATCCCAATTAGTAGTCAAAATCCTTTGCTCCATGAAATTATTCAAGATAAATTGCGCTTAATTGTTCTTGGAAAATCTGATTTAGCCGCCAATGTTGACGCTTCACTTAAAAAATTTCGCGAAATTGCTCCCGCCGTCGCTGTTGACGCCGTAAGAGGCGCGGGAATTAAAAATTTAATCGCTCAAGCAAAATCAATCGCTCAATCGAAAACTCATAAATTAGTTAAACACGGCGCAAAACCCAGAAATGCTCGCGTTATGATTGTCGGAATTCCGAACGTTGGAAAGTCTTCGCTGATAAATAAACTCGCCGGCATGAATCACGTTAAAATTGAAAATAAACCGGGCGTTACTCGCGCTAAACAGTGGATTAAAATTGCTGACGGCTTAGATTTACTCGACACGCCGGGAATTTTATATCCAAAGTTCGACGACGCGGAAGTTGCTCTAAAATTGTCTTGGACTTACGCCATAAGCGACGAAATTCACGACTTGGAGCCGACTGTTTGTAAACTTTTAGAAACTTTAGCCGCAAAATTTCCAGCCGGTCTTGTTGAACGTTACAAAATCGAAATTTCGACTGACGGGCACGAACTTTTAAATAAAATCGGACTCAAGCGCGGTTGTATAAAAAAAGGCGGCGTCGTTGATACGGAAAAAGTTTTGCGCTTGGTTTTAAGTGAATTTCGCGCAGGTAAACTCGGAAAGGTTATGTTAGATGACCTGCTTTAAAAGATTTTTGCCAGCGATTGTCGCGAATTTATCTGCCGCATTGAGCGAAATTTTATTAATGGCGTCCGCCGCGTGGTTAATTGCCTCTGCCGCATTGCACCCGCCGTTGAGTTCGCTGTCAGTCGGGATAACTTTAGTGCGAACGGCAGGAATTTCACGCGCCGCGCTCCGTTATGCAGACAGATTTATATCACACAAAATAATTTTCAAACTCTTGGACGATTTGCGCGAAAAAATATTCCTGAACGCCGCAAAAATTTTCCCGTTGAAGTCTGGTCGCTCTCACGAAGGCGAACTTTTGCATACGCTAACGATTTCAGCCGATTTATTGAAAGATTTTTTGCCGCGAGTAGTTTTGCCGATTTCAACTGCCGCGTTCGTTACAATTTTGCTGACGTATTTTTTATTTGAGCCGCTGAAATTTTTTGCGCTGATATTGCCGGCGATTTTTTTTATAAATTTAATGTCGATTAAGTCCCAAACAGCCGATGATTCGGATTATCGGGAAAAAATATTAGATTTTAGCGACGGGCGCGACGAGTTGAAAATTTTCGGCACGACGCCCGCGATAAAAATCCTCAATCAAGCCGCTCAAAATTTTGGCGATGAAAATTTCAAGCTTACTGAGCGGCAAATAAATTTCGATACGGCTTTTAAAATCATAAACACGGCGGGATTTTTTTTCATACTGTTAAAAATTTCGGTTGTTGTTGATACAATCGGCTTGACAGTTTGGAGTTTGATTTTCTTGGCGACGCTTGAAATTTTTGCTCAAATACAGCCTGCGCTCCGAATGTTGAAAAAAATTCGTGCAGTTAAGATTGAAGACGGAAAAAATTTACCGCCCGCGCAGATTTTGCAGACAAATCACGCCGTCGAGATAAAAAATTTGAGTTTTGGTTACGATAAGCCTATCTTTGAAAATTTTAATTTAACGATTGAACGCGGCGAAAAAATTGCAATCGTAGGGGAGAGCGGCGCGGGCAAAACGACTTTGCTTTACTTGCTGATGAAACTTTTTCCGCCTGACAACGGAACAATCGCGCTTGGCGGGAAAATTGCGGCGTCGACGTTTACGAATTATATATTTTCCGCGTCGATTAGAGAGAATTTTAAAATGCTACACGAAAATATTTCGGACGAAGAAATTTTATCGGCATTGAGACTTTGCGGACTTGAAAATTTTGATATTGACGCTCCGATTGGCGAAGACGGAGAAAATTTATCTGGTGGCGAAAGAAATCGTTTACAAGTTGCATTGGCATTAGCTCAAGACGCAGGGATTTTAATTTTGGACGAGCCGACAGCGGGACTTGATAAAAATCTTGCGGATAAATTAATTACCAACTTGATTGAGGCAACAAAAAATCGCACGTTGATAATCATAACGCACGATTCAAATTATTTTTCAGAACTTGGAAGAATTGAATTAAATCATTATGAGTTTATTTAGAATCCCAGTCGTGAGTTGTGTGATTGGCAGAATATTTCGAGCCGTCAGCAAGTTGATAAGTAACGTCAGCTGTGCCGTCAACAGTCAACGAGCCGCCGTCCGTAAACTTAAATATTACGCCGCCAGATGTGATATTTGCGTCGGATATTTGGTCAAGTGTAATATCTTCTAAGCTGATAATGTCGCCGTCGTGAGCGTTCTGAACGTTATCGTTGCCATTGCCTGCGCCGTAGAAGAAAGTATTTTGCCCTGCGCCGCCAATAAGCGTGTCACTCTCGGAGCCGTAGCCGCCCCACAAACTGTTTTCGCCCGAACCGCCGATTATCACGTTGCTAAGTTCGTTGCCCGCTAAAATATTTGAGCCGTCCGATTGCGAGGCGTCAAGGACTGCAAAGTTGCCATCGTAAATCGTGCCGTGATAATCAAGCGAATCATCGCTAAGCCAAACTTCGATATTGCCCGCGCCTTTACCAACTGTCAATGAGGCTCTCGCGCCAATTCCAACGTAGTAATTCGTAAAGCCGTCGAATTCAACGTTCGTATCAACTTTAGCAATCAAATCGTCGTTAAGGCGGAAACTCTTACCTTGTGCGCCTTCCAACATCAAAAATTCCTTGCCGCCATCAACCCTTATTCCAACGTCGTCGCCTCTCAAGAATACGTCGGTAATCGCGCTGTTGTCGTCGAACTTAACTTTATCAGCGGTAACGTCTTGCGCGTCCGTCATGAAGTCGAAGTTTTCGATTGAGTCGCGTCCGTTGCCTGGCGTGTAGAAGAATGTCGCAACTTTTTTATCCGCGTCGGTGTTGCCGAACATTTTATCATGACCTGCGCCGCCGTTAATGCTGGTTTCGCCCGTGCCCGCCAATATCGTGTCGTTCTTATCCGAACCGATTATCGTCGTCAAGCCCGCGCCGCCTTTTACCGAGTGCACGTTATTTACCCAGAATTCAGCTGTATTGCTCTGGTAATCCGTATTCATTGAGATATTGAGGTCTTTTTTCACGCCGCTGAAGTCGATACCGTGATTTTTGGTTGCAGACGTGCCCACGAAATAGATTCCTAATTCGGTGTTGACACCCGCGCCGCTATTGTCCGCCAAATCGCTATCCGAGACTTCGTACCAATCATTTTTGGCTATGAAAACAGCCCTGCGCAACCTGTTGAGTTCTTCGTAGTAGAGATTGACTTTGGCAGTATCGGTCACGTCGCTCAAAGTCATAATGTCGCCGCCGTCGTAGAAAGTCAATCCGTTCGTTTTGAAGTCAACAGCAGGATCGCCCTCGACGTTGATATAAACTGTATCCGAACCGTTGCCGAAGCCCGTATGGAAGCCTTCAACCGTCGTCCGCTCGTTGAGGACAATGTTGGAATTACCTTCGCCCGTCATCTTAACTAAGTCGTGACCTGCGCCGCTGTCTATGAAATTGCCGCCATTTGCCAAAATCGTATCGTTGCCAGTGCCGCTCTTGATTGTGCCGTTTTTCTTTGCAACCAAAAGTAAATCGTCAGTCTCGTTGCTAACGTCAAGCGAATCACCTTGCGAGGCATAACCAACTTTTTGTTGCTTGCCCACTCTGTCAAAGAAATTCATCAGCTCGCTGTTCTTGTCCATAGTAACTTGAGCCGAGCCGAACCAAAGGTTGCCGTTGTTGAAGTCAATCGAACCGTTTGCAACCGGCGTGAAAATATCGGTGTAAGTCGTGCCGAAGCCCGAACCCGTCGCCGCGTCGTAGCCTTCCAAAGTCATCTTGCCGTCAAGCGGGAACAGCCACGTATTTTTTTCGGGCGTCAAAGTCACATGAACATTTTCGCCTTGACTTACAATCGTATCGTCGCCCGCCGTGATGTTGACTTGCGCCGAAGTATTTTCTATGACAGCCAAATCGCCGCCGCCCAATGTTATATCTGCCGCGCCGCTCGCTACCGTGTAATTTTTCGGCTTAAATTGATTGATAATATTCGCCGTCGGTGTCTTGCGCGTGATGAGCTGTTTATCTGCGTTGTAGATATAGGCGTCGCCGTCAAGCCCGACAATTATATCGCCCGAATTCGCTTTAAGTTCAGTTTCGTTAGCTATGTAAGTGCCGCCTTCAGAAACTTGTAAACTTGCGCCCTCGTCAAGCCCGACGATTTCTTTATTGCGCAACCAAATTCCGTCACTGTCTGCCGTCAAAGTCAATTCGTTGCCGTTAAGCGTCATTGTCTCACCGCGCATTTGCAACCAAACTTTTTCAGGTTCGTAAGCGGTAATCGTTCCGCGTTCAATGTCGTGAATGTAAAGCGAATTCTCGTAAGCTCCGATTGATGAGAAGTCGATACCTCTGGTATGAATGCCAATGCCGTTGATTGACAATTTGCCGCCTGTACCTTTGCTAAACTCAATGGCACCTTCAAGATTATCAACTGTCATAAGGTCGCCTTTATCGTCGAATCCGAACGTAACATTGTCATCGCCCGTTACGGTGACTCCAAAGGGAACAGGGTCAGCTGCGAGCCAAAACTCGCCTTCCGTGTCCGTGTGAACTTCGCTGACTCCACCCAGACTCGCTAACGTTGCTCCGTCGCTAACGTCTAAAAGTTCCGTGCCGCTTGAGGAACCGACAACTTTAATCGAATCGTCGCCGTAAATCAGAATCGGATTTTTGCTACCGTTTACATAAAATTCATCGCTCGTAAAGTCGCCGCTAACTGTGCCGTCCAAACTTGCAAAGCCGCTCGCGTAGGATTTTTCGCGAAGGAAATCGGCAACAATCTCAACGTTTGAATCGCCGCTGATTGAATACGCTTTCTCGCCGATTGTGAACGTGCCTTCCGTGTCCGTGTCGACGTAGAAATATTGTCCGCCTCCCGCATATTTGTCGTTATAGTCACCGTCAATGCTCGTATCGCCGCCGTTTACAGTCGCACCGTTAGATATTCCGCGTAATCTTCTAAAGCCGAGTGTATCCGCTTGCAAGCTATAGGTTTCGTCGCCCGCCACGATAACATTTTCCGAGAAGGTTTTACCAATATAACTATCCGGTACATTGTTTAGCGTCGCTTCCTTCTGCGTGATTATGTGGCTGAACGTGTAATCGTTATTCGCGCCCGTTATCGACATGCCGTCCGGAATATTTTCGGTGAGTTCAAATACTCTGCCGTCAACAGTCGTCGAACCTTTTTGCGCCAATACAAACGAGTCGCCGCTGTCAAAGCCCGTAGCTGAAATGCTCGCGCCTAAGACAACCGAATCAACACTGACTGCAACACTACCGTCGCCGCTGAATGTCTTGCCGTCGTATTCTGCAACATCAGTCGCTTTAAAGGAGAAGGCGTCATTTGCCAACCATATTTCGGCATTGTCTTTTGTCGTGGTAATGTTTATGTCGTTGAATGTGTAAGAGCCGGCGTCTTCCGTCACGATATTAACTTCATTTTCCGTAGCCTCGTCGTCGAGGGTTGCGCTTGTCGAAACTGTCGCGCCCGCGTCTATGCCGCTGATTGTTTGCAAGCCTTTAGAACCAATCTGTACGTTATAGCTGTCGTCGCCCTTAGCGATAAATTTTTCAACGAAAATTGAGCCGTCGGAATATGTTACGCCCGAAGTAAAGCCGTCTTCCGCGCTCGCTATGGTTACGCCTCTGGAAACGTTTTTAGTAAGTTCAAAGACTTTGCCGTCAAGAGTGGTTGAGCCTTTTTTCGTCAATATGATTTCTTCGTCAATCATACTGCTCGCGTCGACTACCGTAATTGAATTGTTGCCAACTTTAAAAATTACATTGTCGCCGGATTTTACAGCAGAATAACTGCCCGAAATGGAAATCTCCGACGTATCGTTGAAACCGTAAATGGTATCGTTGCCGTCGCCTTGAGCGTATTGAATCACATTGTTATTTGCGCCGCTCGTCAAGCTGATTTGGTCGTCGCCCGTGCCGCTAACTATGCTGACATTACTCCTGCCGATTAAAACGTCATCGCCGCCGGGCATTAAGTAAATAACTTTATCTTCAACTTCAATCGCTTTGCCGTTAATGTTAATGCTGTCGTTGGTGAGGAAGGCATTTTTCAAAAGTGCAATGTCGTTACCAACAGAAACGATAATATCTTTTCCGCCATAAAGAGTTTCGTAATCAGCGGAACTAACAGAGAGCGTCGAAGTTTCATTGAACCCGTAAATTGTATCGAGACCGCCCCCAAAGTTGAACAGGACGTTATCGCCGGTGTTTGAAGTATAATTATAACCTGTGCCCGCGCTAATCGTGACATTGGAGCCGCTGTTTGTAATCGTATCATTACCGTAGCTGCCGCTGAGCAAAACATTATCGGCGGTGTTGGAAAATTTATCGTCGCCGTATTCGCCAAGTATTGTGGCATTTGCGCCGCTGTTTTCGATTGAATCATTGCCCGCGCCGCCGTGAATTGAAACGTTCGCGCCACTTGAGATAATGGAATCATCGCCCGCCTTGCCGCTGATTGTGACGCCTTCGCCGCTGTTTTGAACCGTGTCGGCAAGTTCGGTGCCGGTGATTAAAGTATTGTTCGTTGTATTGCTAATGTTGAGGGCTTGTGTTTCCTCGTTAGTTATGTTGATTGTCGATAAACTTGCGCCGCCCACGATTGTAATTGTATTTTCTCCGACATAAACCAGAACATCATCGCCGCTTACGTCTGTGTAATATTCCGTGCCTGCGGTTATGCTAAGCTTAGAAGTTTCATTAAAGCCGTAAATGGTATCGTTGCCGTCGCCAGCCTCGTACTTAATAACGTTACCTTCCAACGAGGCACCGTGCAGACTGATAATATCATTGTCCGCGCCGCCGTTTAACGTTGAGTAGTTGCCCTCATTAATGATTGTGTCGTAACCTTCGCCGCCCATAATCGACGCCGAATCGCTAAAGATTGGATCAATGTAATCGTCACCGTCGCCGCCGTTAATGTTGGCATAACCGCCCATCGCCCAAGTTGAAGATTCGCCTTCCAACGTTTCGCCCAAAATGGTATCGTCGCCCGCGCCGCCGTCGATGTACGTTTGGTTGCCAGTGACGACGATTATTTTATCGTTACCTGCGCCGCCGAGAAGTGTCACGTTGTAGGCATGTTCATTTCTTATCGTGTCGTTGCCTTCGCCCGCGTTAATCGAGACGTTATCGGCTAACAATACACCTTGCGGACTGTAATTGCTTATGCTGTCGTTGCCTGTGCCCGCGTCGATTATCGAATTCTCGCTTTCATTGGAAATGGTATCATCGCCGCCGAGAGCTTGAATCGTGACGTTGGTGCCGTAATTGGAAATGCTATCGTTGATTTTGGTACCGCTTATCAAGGAATCACTATTAACGTTATTGATTGTGACACCTGTATTCATGATGTCCACATTATCTAAAGTGCTTGCGCCTTTCAAAACAATTTTATAATCATCGACACTGACAATTACATCGTCGCCGCTTTGTTGCGTGGAATAGTCGCTACCGAGTGAAAGCACGGAATCTTCTTTAAAACCGGTGATTGTATCGTTGCCGCCGCTCCAAATGAATACGACATTATCGCTGTTGTTGCTGATTGAATCATCACCCGCGCCACCGTCGATTGTAATGTCGTCGCCGTGATTGTAAATGGTATCGTTACCCTCGCCGCTCGCGATTGAAACGGTATCGCCTATGTTGGAAATGTAATCATCGCCTTCGCCGCTGTCGATTGTGACGTTATCGCCGGTGCTTACAAGCGTGTCATTATATTTTGTGCCGCGCAGAGAAATATTGTCGGCAATGTTTTCAGTGTCCCAACCTTCGCCGTTTGCTTCGGCAACGAATCTGAACAAGGCGTTGCTGTACCCAACGGGATCATTCAAGCCGGCTCGCGCGTGACCTGCACCTTTGACGATAAATTTTTCTTTGACTTCTGCGCCCGACTCGTCGTAAAGTTCGTGGAGCATACTGACCGGAGCAACACCGTCATCATCGCCCGAAATAAACAGCGTCGGCTTTTTTACAGTAGCGATTGAGTCAATCGGGGCGGCGTCGTGCAAGTAATAGCCCGTCAAACTTTCGGCGACAGGGTCTGTAAGCGGTATTATTTCTGACGATATACCCAGTGCTGCAAGTTCAGGGTGGCTTGATACTATCGTATCGAAAGTTTTCAGAACATCGCTGTAGCCGCAATCCTCAACTATCGACGTGACGTTTTTAATATCGGAGCGCGCGGCGGCGAGCAGTGCCGTTGCCGCACCCATGCTTACGCCGTGCAAAGTAATTTTAGAATCGGGATAACGACTGGCAATTTCCTGCGTCCAAAGAGCAACGTCTTGACTTTCTGCAACGCCCATCGTTAACCATGTGCCTTCGGACTTTCCAGCCGCGCGTTGGTCAATCATCAAGACATTGTAATTATTGGCAAGATAGAAAGTCGCGAAAGGATTCATTGACTCGTACATGCAACCGTAGCCGTGAACCAATACAACCCATTTATCATTAGACTTTTCGGGCGTGTAGTGAACACCGTACAGTTCCAGATTGTCCGCTGACGTGATAGTCCAATCTTCTTTAGCAGAATAATTTGTTGGCTCGGGACCGGTGATTTCTTCCGGATTAAAAACAAGCCCTGCTATTACAGGATAACCTGCCTGCGTGCGTTTCAAAATCGCTTCAACCACTTGCACAATCGGACTACTCGACGCAATGTTGGGGAACTCCAAATTCGCCGCGTCTATCAACGTTATTTTGCTGTCGCCGATTGTGACAATTAAATCGTTGCCGCTGACTTGCGTTTTATATGTACTGTTGGGAGAAAGTGTCGCGTTTGAATTGAATCCGTAAATCGTGTCGTTGCCGTCGCCTTCCGCGTATTTGATCAGAGCCGAGCCGCCCGTCAAAGAAATTAAATCGTCGCCGCCCGCCGCGTTGATTGTGGTTGCGCCGGAGCCGCTGATAATCGTGTCGTCTAATTTTGAGCCGGTGATAGTCGTGTTGCCTGCGCCACCTTTGAGCGAGTATATGCCATTAACCCAAAATGGAGTACCTTCTACATAGTCTTCGCTATCAATGTAGGCGGTATTCATCGTGACGTTGAGGTCGGAAGAAATATCGCTGAAGTCAATACCTGCTTTTTGTTCGGAGGCGGTGCCCACGAAATAAACTTCTTCGCCCGAATCAACGGTAAAATCGCCGTCCTCGACTTTATACCATTGCCCTTCGCCGATGAAAACGCCCTTATTCAAAACGTCTCTGTTCTCGTGGAAGAGATTAACTTTAGCGGTGCCGTTGACGTCGCTTAGGGTCAAGCTAGCAGTATCATTGCCAAAAGTCACGCCGTCTGCTAAGAATTCAACGCCTGCAGGGTCGTTTTCGCTGTTTATGTAAATGGTGTCGGAGCCGTCGCCAAAGCCCGTATTGAAACCTTCGACAGTGGTTCTACCTTTGAGAAGAATTACTTCGTTTTTGCCTGAAATTTTAATTTGATTGGAGCCTGCGCCCGCGTTAACAGAGACGTTATCGCCGCTAATTTCAATGCTGTCGTTACCTGCGCCGCCGCTGATTGAAACATTATCGGGACTTGCTATAACTTTGCCCTTAGCGTCAACTTGTGCGACGTTTAAAATCTTGTCGTTGCCGTCGCCTGCATTGACAGTAACGTTACTTGCGCCGTAATTCACAACAATATCGTTGCCGCCCAGCGCGTTTATCGTTACGTTAGTGCCTTGATTGGCTATGTAATCGTTGCCGCTCGTGCCAGTTACGACTGTGTTGTTGGTGGTGTTCATGGCTAAAAGTTGAGCAGAACTTTCGCCGACTCCAACAATAAAATCGCCTGCGTTGGCGTTAATCGTCGTGCCGTTAACGATATAAGTATCTTTAGCTGAAACTTTTAAAATTGCGCCGTCGTCGAGTCCCGAAACTTCAAAGCCGTTTTCGTCGGCTGTGATTGAAATATTTGTATCGTCGATAGGTTGCACAGCCGAAGCGGAGCCGTTGATTGAAACTTCATGCGCGGTAAAGTCGCCGCTAACTGTGCCGTTCAAGTCATTGAAAGCTGTGACGGAAGCTTGACCGTCTTCAAAATGCGCCTTTATTGCTACGTCTGAATCGCCGCTTATTGAGTAAGGCTTATCAACGACAGTGTAGGTTCCTTCCTTGTCCGTAACCATATCGAATATCGTATAAGTTTCTTCGCCGTCGAAAATGGCATTGGCGTTCATGGTCGCGGGAGCCGAGACGCCGATAATCTGTTGCAAGCCGAGCAAATCCGTTTGAATTCGATAGGAGTCGTCGTTGGTCAGGAAAAATTCTTCCGTGAATACTTTTCCGATTTCGGGCGGGTCTACGCCCATACGTGCTTCACTCTCTGCAGTTGTCGTTCTGCTAAAAATAAATCCGTCCTGCGCACCCGTGACACTGATACCCGTCGGTACTTCTTCGGTCAGCTCAAAAATTCTCGCGTCGGCAGTGACGTTGCCAGCCTCCGCCAATATGAACATTTTATCCTTACCGAAACCAGCCGCCTCGACGCCTGCGCCCAATACAACGCCGCCACTTGAAAGGCTGACATTGCCCGCGCCCGCAAAAGTCATGCCGTCATAAGTAACAACATCATCACTGCTTACGAAGGTCATATAATCATCAGTAGCCGTCAACTTCAAATTCGCGGCGGTCGTCGTGATTGTCTGATTGTTAATTGTGTAAGTGCCCGCCTCGCTCGTCGTGAAATTCAGCGCGGGGATAAAGTCTTTCAAGTCGGTTTCAAGGTCGGAGCCTTCAGCGATTGTGAAAACGTCGTGTCCGATAAATACCGAGCCTTCGTTGACGATGAAAGTACTTTCCGCCGTTCCGAGCGTGTAAGTTATTTTAAGTTTTCCGGTGTCCGCGCCGTAAGTTATGCCCGTCGTGCCGAACTCCAAATATCCGTCGCCGTCGAGAGCCTCTAAAGTCACGTCAACAGCTTGTCCGCCGATTGAACCTTTCGCCGTTAGTTTAGTATCTTCTTCGAGAGTAACTTTACCGGCTTTGTACCACAGCGAACCTTTAATTTCGGAAACTTCCATAGTATAACCGGCGGCGGAAGTAAATTTCATTGAAAGATTTTCGTCGTCGCTGGTAATTTTTATTCCTTTGTCGGGGTCGATACCGATTGCGCCCGTCGAGCCGCTTGACGTGAGTTGAAGTTTATTTCCGTCTTCCCAAGTGAAAGTGCCTTCCGTGCCGTTTTCAAGTAAAAGTGCGCCGTGTCCTTTGTAAGTAAATGCGCCTTTAACGTCTAATGAGGCTTTGCGTCCTTCGTTGACGAAATTAAATTCCAATGCGCCGTCATTTTCATTGGGAGCAAAATGTATTCCGCCGTCAACCAAAGTTAATTCGCCGCCCGCGTCATCGAGTGCTTTTAACTGCAAAATTTTATTGCCGCCAGGCGTCATCGTGACGAGTGTACCTTTCGGCAGGGTAATTTGATTATTCGTCGGATTGACAATGATCGAGCCGTCCAAAGTCATAGTGCTACCAATTATAGTTTCGCCGTTGCGTTCGATTGCAAAAGCCGCCGAATCGTCGGTTGAGAAAGTAAACGTGCCGTTGGAATTTTTCTCAACCTTAACATCAAAATCATTTTTCGCAACGAATTGGTCGGAGAAATTTTCAATGTAAGCTTTCGTGCCTTCCTTGACGCTGAATTTTCCTGTTGAGCTGTCGTAGGAAATGGAGCCGTCGGTCGTGTCGAAGTTGGAAACTTGGCTGAAGCTTTCCATTTGCATAGAAACTTTGCCGCCCGAAACTGTCGCAACGTCGCCGTCGATTGTCAGCTTAACATTTTCATCTTGCGGAGTGTAAGAAATTCCGTTGACAATTATCGTGTCGTCATTGACAAGCTGAACTTCAACATTGTCGGAAGTCGTGGTGACGCTCATGCCGTTTAGCGTGTAGCTGCCCGCCGTTTCCAGCGTGAAAACAACTTCAGAATCGTTGTTCTTTAAGGTCGTTCCTTCAGAGACAAGTTCCACGTAATCTTCTATAGTTTCACCGTAAACGTCGGCATATGAACCGTGTTGAATTTCCGTCGTCGTGCCGTCGAGATAATTCACTGTGAAAGTCGCGCCGGCATTTGCAGTGTAAATTGTTCTGTCGTCAGTGAATTGAACGGAGGCGGTGCCGCCTTTGGTGTACAAATCAGATTTCCAACCGAAATAATATGTGATACGAGCCTTCGTGCCGTCTGTAGCCGTGACAATGCCGTTTTGGTAAGTGATTGAGCCGTCGATTGACGTGATGTTGACAACTTCTATATCGCTCGTCGTCAATGAAACGGTTAGCGCGTCGGTAGTCGTGGGCTTTATCGTCAAGCCTGTTTGAGGATTAAAGAGGATTGAGCCGCTTGCGTCGGTGTTGGCGGTTATCGTCAAGATATTGCCGCTGTCAAAAACGTTTTTAACGACAGTGCCTTTAGTCAGGGAAATGGAGCCGTCGAGTTTGTAAGTTACCGAGCCAGTCACGTCTAAACTTGCAGAGCGCGTATCATCGCCGCGTTTGACAGTGAGTTGCAAGCCGCCGTCTTCTTCATCGGAGTTGGGCGCGAAAGTTATTCCGTCCGCGCCGATTGAAATTGCGCCGCCCGCCTTATCGGTCGCCTTGAAATTTATAATGTAGTCGTCGGAGAACTTAATTTGCAGTTCAGTGCCTGCCGTGACGGTTAAAGCTCCGGTACTCCCGAAAAGGAAACCGCCGCTTAAAATTTCGATGCCGGCAGTCATGGAGCCGGAGCCAGTTTTGGTGCCCAATGTGAGTTTCAATTTGCCGTCGTCGTCGGTTTGTGGCGTAATAGAAATTCCTTTCTCCGTAAAAGAAATTTTGCTTGCGGCGTCGCCGTCTGCCGTTGCCTTTAGTGTGTAGTTGTCAAAGGTGACATTAACTATCGTGCCGTCGGTCAAGGTCAGCAAGTCTTTTTCAGGATTGATAATCAAGGAGCCGTTGACGCTTAAATTATTTTTGAAAACAGTTTTGTCACCTCGTTTAAGCGTAACGTCAATGGAGCCGTCGCCTTCGTCGGGGGTGATTTTGAAGTTGCCGGAAGTATCAGCCTCGATTTTAAAGCTTGCGTCTTTGTCGGCAATCTCGAAATCAATTTCCTGTGAACCGTCCCTCATCGCGAGCGAAATTTTTGTGCCTTTGGTGAAGGAAAATTTTTGCGTGGTCGAATCGAAAGTGATTGAGCCGTCGGTAATGTTCAATGTGCCGCCGAAAACCGTTTTGCCGTCTTTGGTAAGCACAAGAGCAAGTCCGCCGTCATTTTCGCCAGGCGTGAAAGTAATTTTGCCGTCGTTCGTCAGCTCGATGGCGGTTGTGGCGTCGTCAAGCGCGGTTATCGTCGAAACGTAGTTGTTCCATTTGAAACTAAAGCTGGTGCCTTGTTCAAACGTGACGGCGTGGTCGTAGCCGAAAGTGATTTTGCCGCTGGTGCACTCCAATTCGCCAGAAATAATTTCATTTCCATTTCGGCTTAGTGCAACTGTAAGCGTGCCGTCGCCGGTGTTAGGAACGAAAGTTAAACCGTCTTCGCCTAAATCCATATTCAAGCCGGCGTCTTTGTCTTTTGCGGTTGCCGTTAATTTGTAGTCGCCAATGTTTAAAACTTCGCTTGAGCCTTTAACGAGAGTAAAGCCTTGTTGGTCGAAATGGTTAATAACCGTGCCGAATTGTTCCAAGTGAAGTTCACGGACATCATCGCCATTTGTCAAGCTGAAGTCACTGATTACGTGTTCGCTTTCACTCGTGAGGGATGTGCTACTAAAAATGTAAGCTGAATCGGTTACAAAATGATTTTGGTTGCGCAGAATGAAATCGCCGCGTTTAGTGACAAGAGCGAGGTCGGAACCGGCAGTTATATCAAGCCTGCCGCTCTTGTAAGTGAATTCGCCGCTGATAAACTCAATCGGGAACGGCGTTATCGAAATAACTTCGCCGTCGCTCGTCGCCGTAAAAGTAATCGCACCGTCCGAAGCGTCAAAGGTTACCTTCGGCGAATTCGTCGCGCCCGTAACGGTCGCTTGAACTTTTCCGCTTGCAAGACCCGAAACTTTTCCGTCGTCGTCAAGATTAAGCGTCGCGTCGCCGTCAAGCGCGGTGTAAGTCACGCCGTCAAATTTGCGAGTTCTGCCCGCACTGATTGTGACTTGGGCGAATCTCTGTAAATCAAAAATAAAACTACTCATATAAAAAACTCCTTAAAAATTATTGAAACCAGTAAGCCAGGTTTTTTATTTAGTTAAATTTATAATAGCAAAAAATTACCCGCATATCAAGTAGGGATAAACTTTTTACCTATTAATACATTTTATTATAAGGAGAAAATTAAAGAAAGCTTATTTTGTAGAGTAAGTTAGGCAGGAAAAATCCATAGTGCAAAGAATTATTTTCATTAAAGGAGGTACAGTCATGAAGGAACATATTCACAAGGACGTAGTGATAATTGGCGCGGGCATGGCTGGTTTAACGGCGGCTTTGTATTGCGGACGAATGAATTTGGATACGCTCGTTTTGGAAAATGGGATTATCGGCGGACAAATTGCTAACGCAGTAGCCATTGAAAATTATCCCGGCTTTGTTAGCGTCAACGGCGGCGATTTAATTGCAACTGTTCAGCAACAGGCGGAAAATTTCGGCGCGGTGATTGACGAGTTCGACGAGATTGAAAAAGTTACGTTGAAGACGACGCCGAAAATTATCGAAACGCAGGAAAAAATTTACGAGGCTGACGTTGTGATAATCGCCAGCGGAATGAATCGCCGTAAACTTCCACTGCCTGAAGAGAAAAAATTTGCTGGGCGCGGCGTTCACTACTGCGAACTGTGTGACGGGCACGCTTACGACGGCAAAATTATCGCGGTAATGGGCGGTGGCAATGCGGCTGTCGATGCGGCGAATTTTTTAACTAAGTATGCTAAGAAACTTTATCTAATTCACCGTTCAGAGTTCCGAGCCGATGAAGTTTCGCAAAAACGTCTTCGCGCTAACGACAAAGTTACAATCATGCTCCAAACGGAAATAAAATCTTTGCGCGGAGATAAACGTCTTGAGGAAATTGAAATTTTCGATAAGCGCGAGGGTGTGACAAAAATTCTTGCGCTCGACGGGATTTTTGTTAACATAGGCGTTGAACCCAATACTAGCCTCTTCAAGGACGAGCTTAATTTGACGGCAAGCGGAAGAATTGCGGCGGGCGAAGATTGCAAAACGGAAATCGCAGGAGTATTTGCGGCGGGCGACGTAAGGGAAAAAGAAATTCGTCAACTGACAACGGCGGCAAGCGACGGGACGACTGCGGCGTTGTTGGCAGAAAAATATTTATCGGGAGGAAAAATTAAATGGTAAAAGTTTATTCGTTTGAAAGTTGCCCTTGGTGTGTTAAGGTTAAAAATTATTTGAAAGCACGCGGCGTGGAATACGAAGTGCGCGACATTGAGCTTGACGAAGAGGCGGCTAAAGAGTGCCAAAAAATTTCGGGCGACTTAACGGTTCCAGTTACCACTATTGACGGCGTGAACTACGTTCTCGGATTCGATAAGCGCAAAATTGATGAGTTGCTTGCGAGTGCCTAAGGAGGAAAATTTATGAGCGTTTACGATTTCACGGTTAAAACCAAACGCGGCGAAGATAAATCGTTGGCGGATTACAAGGGCAAAGTACTGCTTATCGTCAACACGGCGAGCAAATGCGGTTTTACTCCGCAATTCGAGGAACTTCAGAAACTTTACGACGATTACAGGGATAAAGGCTTTGAGATTCTGGGTTTCCTGTGCAACCAATTCGCCGGTCAAGAGCCTGGCACCAATGACGAAGTTCAGCAATTCTGCAAGCTTAATTACGGCGTAACGTTCACGATTTTTGCTAAAGGTGACGTTCGTGGCGAGACGGCTCAACCGTTGTTTAAATACCTCACCGCGCAGAAAAAATTCGAGGGCTTTGACATGAATCACCCCGTTGCTAAACCCTTGCTTGATGCTCTGCAAAAGAATTTCCCCGAATACTTGGAAGGCGACGGCATTAAGTGGAACTTTACAAAATTTTTGATTGACCGCGAGGGAAATGTTGTTGCACGCTTTGAACCGACGACGACGCCCAACGCTATTGCCGGAGATATTGAAAAACTTCTCTAAAATGTTTTTATGGCAAAAACGCGGCGAAGAGCTGAAAATTTTCGTAACGTTAATCGCGCTAACTGGATGCAACGTCACGTTGCTTGCACGTTTTGAGCCGCCGACGACGCCCGCCTCCATTGCTAAAGACATTGAAAAACTTCTCTAAAATATTTCTGCAACTAATAATACTGTGTACTTTTGCTTCCGCTATCGACGCGGAAATTTTTTTATGGTAAATTGTGGCGAAAATCATGGAGGTGGAATTATGGCAGATTTACTCTACACAATCAAAGCGAATACTCCTAAGGAAGAAATTATTCGGCAACTGCGCGAACACCCCGAAATTAAATTTGTGTCGCTGGTTGGCATTGACTTAGCTGGCAACGACACCGACGAAAAAATTCCCGTGCGCATTTTTATTAAAGACATTGACGAATTTTATGCTGGTCGCGCCGTTCAGACTGACGGCTCAAGCGTCGTGTTGCCTGGTATCGCCACGCTTAACAACGCAAAAGTCGATATGCCCGTTGACCCGTCGGTTAATTGGTTCGTAGATTATAATTTTGAACACTATGATAACGTTACGAATCACCCCGTTGGCACGCTGAGGATTCCCGGATTTTTGATTCACGAGGGTAAACGTGTAGACAGCCGCGCAGTTTTAACGGACACTTTGGTTAATGTTAAGCGCGAATTGGTAAATTTATTCCACGCGCACCCCGACATTGACGGCTTAGACGTTAGCGGCAAGGAAATTATCGACCTTGTATTTACGTCGGCAACGGAGCTTGAATTTTGGGTTAAGACACCGCTGGAAGAGGCTTCAGTTGAGGAAATGAGCGCGGCGCAAGTTTTGCAGGAGCAATATTGGGAACGGACGCATGGCGCGGTTCGTTGCGCTTTGGAGCAATCGATAATCGAGCTGGACAAATACGGCTTGAAAGTTGAAATGGGACATAAAGAAGTTGGCGGGCTTAAAGCGCAGATTGACGAATCGGGACATTTAACTCACGTTTGCGAACAGTTGGAAATTGATTGGAAGTTTGCAGACGCAGTTCAAGCGGCGGATAATGAAATCGTCGTGCGTACTGTAGTTAAGGAAATTTTCCGTGCTAATGGTTTGGAAGTCACTTTCAAAGCAAAGCCGATGATTGGGCTTGCCGGCAATGGCGAGCATACGCATATTGGGTTGGCGGCGGTTACTGCGGACGGCAAGTTGCATAATTTATTTGCCGCGAAAAATCCCGCCGAAGATTACATGAGCGCGGTCGGTTATGGCGCGTTAATGGGCTTGTTGAAAAATTACGAGGTCATCAATCCGTTTGTGAGTGCAACTAATGATTCACTTAACAGATTAAAGCCTGGCTTTGAAGCTCCCGTTTGTATCGTGACTTCGCTGGGCAATTCGCCGAAAATCCCCGCCCGCAACCGGACAATTTTAGTTAGCTTGATTCGCGATTTGGAAAATCCAATGGCGACACGTTTTGAACTTCGCGCTTGCAATCCCTACACGAATATTTATTTGGTATTGGCGGCGTGCTATTCGGCAATTTTAGACGGCGTAAAAGCGACGATAACTTATAAGACGCCCGAACTTTTAGCGGAACTTTCCAAAGACGCGGGGCAAGAAGGATTTTATTTAGAGAAAGACCGCGCCTATCGCAGTGAGCAAGATGTTTTCGAGGACTTCACGCAAGAGGAGCGCGATAAAATTTTCGGCAAGCCGCCCGCAACTGTCTGGGAAAATATGGAGGCTTTGAATAAATATCCCGATAAAGTTAAAATTATTTCAAGCGGCGGCGCGTTGCAAGAACGAATTATTAACGCCTTCCGCGACGGTGCACTTTTGCGTTGGAAGACGGAATTAATTTCGCGTATCTTGCCTGAACTGCGCGGGATTGTTCGCAAGGCAAAAAAAATTAACGCCGAATTTGTCACTGACCTCGACGCCTATAATTGGAATAAAATTTTCTTGCTCCGTGCTGCGCTTGCAAAAGATTCTATCGACGAAAAATCACTGTTCACGCAACTTATTAACGCTTTGAATTCGGGCGAATATGAAACGGCGTCGCGCTTACAAGTTGAGATTTACGCCAAAATTGAGGAGCTTAAACAACTTTACGACGCTTACGAGAAAAATATTATCTAACAATACTGGTGGTCGAAATGGATTATCGCCCTGTCGTCGGAGTGCAATTCAATTAGCCGCCGCTGAAATTTTTTCCGAAGTTCGCGATCAGTCATCGTAAAATTCCACGGAACCGCAACATCGAAAATTAATTTCCTGCCTGATTTATACGGCACGACGCGGAAATCATGCAACGAAAGCCGCGAATCAATATCCAGTAAAATTTTTTCAGCAAGCTCTTTATGTTCGTCGAAATTTTTATCGCCGATAACTACGGGGTCAATGTGAAGTGTTGCAGAAATTTCAAACGTCGATTGAAGTTTTCGCTCCAAGCTGTCAATAATTTCGTGAGCCTCTAAAAGTTTCAACGTCGCGGGCATTTCAACATGTATGGAAACAAAAATTCTCTTCGCGCCGTAACTGTGGATAATCAAGTCATGGACGCCTAAAACTTCGGGCGCGTCTGTGACAATTTTTTTTATGCCGTCAAGCAGTTCTTGATTTGGACGGTCGCCGAGCAGAGGATTTAAAATTTCTTTAAGCGACGCAAGCCCGCTACGCAAAATGAATGCGGAAACAAAAATCCCCGCGCCGCCGTCAATGTTTATATTGAACTCGTTATAAATAAAAATAGAAATAATTACGACACCAGTTGCCAAACAATCGGTGAAGCTATCAAGTGCCGCCGCTTGTAAAGCCGCCGAATTTATTTTTCGAGCCGCATAACGATAGAAAATCCCCAGAAATAATTTTGCCGCAACAGAACAAGCAAGCACGAATATCGTAAACAATCCGGTATTCATTTCTTCCGGATTAATAATTTGTTCAACGGACATCCAGAGAAGTTTTCCGCCAGCAAAAATCATTCCCGCCGCTATGAACAATCCCGCTAAATATTCCGCGCGTCCATGACCAAAGGGGTGCTCCTCGTCGGCAGGTTTAGCAGATATTTTAAAAGCCAACAGCATTATCGCGGAGGTGCCAGTGTCGGAAAGGTTGTTGAAAGCGTCGGCAAGAATAGAAATTGACCCACTCATCAGCCCGATAATAAATTTAACGCCGCTCAACAAAAGATTAACACAGATTCCTGTAATGCTGACGAATTGCCCAAAACTTTCTCGGTTCGATAAGTTAAAAAATTTTTTCCAGAGCATTGAACAGCTTAATATTCTCCTCTCGTGAACGAATTGCCGAACGCAAATAACTTCCGTCTAGTCCAACGAAATTTGCGCAACTTCTTAGCAAAATTTTTTCATGGCGCAATTCAGCTAAAATTTTTTCGGCTTGCTCATGTCTGAACAGTACAAAATTAACCGTTGGCGAAAAAACTTTCACGCCGCGCAGATTGTTTAATCGTTCGACGAAAAATTTTTTCTCAATTTCAAGCCAAGCACGAGTTCGCCGTAAAAAGTTTTCATCGGATAATGCCGCGACGCCTGCTTTTTGCGCTAGAAAGTTAACGTTCCAAACATCTTTAGATAAATTTAATCGCCGCGCTAAATTTTCTTCGACAACTGCAAAGCCCAAGCGCAAGCCAGGTATCGCGAAAATTTTCGTCAACGATTGCACGACAGAAATTTTTTCCGAAATAAATTTTCTAGCTGATTCAACGTCGAGAAAATCTATAAAAGATTCGTCAACAATGACGCTTGCAACTTCAGCGAGTTTTAAAATTTTTTCCGTTGAAATTAAATTGCCCGTCGGATTATTTGGACGACCGATTATAACGCAATCGGAAGAATTCACTTTGAGCTTGTCAACGTCGAGTGAAAAATTTTCTGCCGCGTTCGTGAAAAAATATTTTACGTCGCAACCAGCCGCTCTTGCCGCCCGCTCATATTCGGAAAAACTCGGAACAGGAATTACGACACGAGCGGGGCGTATGACGTTTAAATAAAGATAAAAAAATTCCGCCGCGCCGTTTAATACGACTAAATTTTTTTCCGACACGTCATATCGGCGGGAAATGGCGCGTTTAAGTTCGGTTGCATTTGGGTCGGGATAATTTACCACGCCGCGCAGATTTTCCGTCAACTTCTGCAAAATTTTTTCCGACAAACCAAGCGGATTTATATTCGCGCTGAAGTCTAGCCAACCGCCCGTTCGCCCGTCCGAATCGTAAATTTGCCCGCCGTGTTCGTAGCGTTCCAAAATTTTTCCTCCCTACAAAAAATTTTCCGCCATTATACAAAAGTTAATCGCTACCGCGCAATGGATTAGTAAATGGCTCGTCGCTCAAAATTTCCGTTTCAGATTTTCTTTCGGGCTGTATGTCATTTTCGGAACGTTTTTTTATTTTTCCGCGCTCGTCCAACACCGTCGAAGGCGCAACGGCGGATTTTTTTAAAGCTTTCGTAGCATTTTTTCCGGTTTCAACTGCGTCGGAGTAAATTGCCGCGTCAATTTCAATCGGTATGCCCATTGCCTTTTCCAGTTGCGCTTTGTTCATGTTATAGGAGTAAATCGCGTAATTTATTTGAGCATTCGTTAATTTTTCCTGCGCGTCCATTACCGGTAAATTTGTATCTTCGCCTTCTTCGTAGCGCACTTGAGCGATTAAAAATTTTTCCTTAGCTTCTTCGACGGCCTCTGATGTAATTTTTATATTTTCTTCGGCGATTTTTAAATTTGTGTAAGCGTTATGAACTTCAAGGCGGATTGTTTCGAGATTTTGTCTTGAAATCGATTCGGCTTTTCTCTGCGCTGATTTTGCTTGCTCAACTCGTGTTGAAGTTACATTGTTGTCGAAAATATCCCATTCCAAATGTATTCCTGCCGCCCATTGCTCTTTATTTTGGTCAGCTTTGAAAGCACCTTCGCCTGTCATTGAACCTTGAATTATTGCAGAAATACTTGGACGAAAACCGGACTTTGCCGCATTTATTTGAGCTTCAGCGCGTTTTATTTCGTAAATAGCGGCTATTCCGTCGGGACGATGCGCCAATGCGTATTCCAAACATTCAATTTCGCTCTGTTCGTGAGGCAAATACTCTAAATTATCGTTTAAAGCGAGTGGTGTATCAATAGGCAAGCCGATAATATTATTAGAGCGTGTTGGTAAACTCTAAAGTTGAATCAAAAGAGCAGATATAATAACAAAATTGAGAAAGCAGACAGCTAATTTGTCATAACGAGTTGCGATATGGCGACGAGTCTTTATCCGCAAGAAAAAGCGTTCAAC
>JAFRRH010000011.1 GCA_017428215.1 Selenomonadaceae bacterium | reverse complement strand
GGCAAATTTTTTCTTTTCGCGACTGCTGAATTCGTCTGCGCCGACTGGCTCCTCGTCTTCGCCCGATAAATATTTTGCAATTTGCTCACGAACTTTTTTATACGTCGCCATTAAGTCAGCGTGATTCGCCAAAATTTTTTCGGTGTCTTTATTTTTAGCGGCAAGTTCCAGACTTTTAGCCGCCTCACTTAAATTTTCCGCGCCGATTGACATTGCCGTTGACTTGAGCGCGTGGACTAAAATTTGATAACCTCTCCAGTCATGCGCGGCGAATTTCTCTTGAATCTTGTCGGCTTTTTTAGCGTCCGTGAATGTCGTCAACATCTGCAACATAAAATCTTTGCTATTCATGCAATATTTCAAGCCGATTTCCAAATTTACGTCGGAGCAAATCTCGGCAAATTTTTTCTTCTCGCGACTGCTGAATTCGTCTGCGCCTACTGGCTCTTCCTTAACTTCTTCGACGACTTCAATTTTTTTAGTATCTTCGTCCTCGAATTTAATCATTTCCGGCGGCAAATATTTTTCCAACATGCCTTCCAGCTCGGAAACGACTATCGGCTTGCTTAAATAATCGTCAAAGCCCTCGCGTAGATAAATTTCTCGCATTCCGGCAATCGCGCTCGCCGTCAGCATGATAACTTTGGTCTTGTCGCTCAAAATTTTTTCCTGCTGCATTTTTTTCAACGTCTCAATGCCGCTCAAACCGGGCATCATATTATCTAGGAAAATTATGTGATAGAAATGTTCCTTAGCCATATCAATTCCCGCTTGCCCGCTCTCCGCCAAGTCGGGGGAAATTTTATTGCGCTTAAGCAATCCGCTGATAACTTTTAAATTCATGTCGTTATCGTCCACCGCCAAAACTCTTGCGCCTTCCGCCGTTAAAAATTTTTTCTCGGAAATTTTTTCAAGATTTTTAGCGTGATTCTCGTCGTAATCGCCCAAAATAGTTTTGTCGATAATTTTCTGTGTCAGCTTGAACGAAAACTCCGAACCTTTGCCGTATTCGCTCGCGACTTCAAGTTTACTGCCCATCATCGTTAAAAGTTTCTGCACAATCGCTATACCAAGTCCCGTGCCTTCGATATTACGATTTTTTTCCTCGTCTAAACGTATGAATGATTGGAAAAGTTTTTGAATATCTTCCTGCCTAATTCCTATGCCCGTGTCCGAAACTTTTACTTGCAATTCAAAAGTGTCAGCGTCGAGTTCTTGCCCGTCGATTTTTAACGTAACCGAACCTTTGTGCGTATATTTAACCGCATTCGTCAAAAGATTTACAATTACTTGCCGCAGTCGCACGTCGTCGCCGTATAAAGTTTTCGGCAAGTGCGGCGAAATTTCCGTTTTGAGTTGCAAACCCTTCTTTTTTGCACGCTCCGAAGTCATATTTATCAAGTCGTCAAGCAAATTCATCGTCTCATAACTCACGGGGACGATTTCCATTTTGCCATCTTCAATCTTGCTGAAGTCGAGGATTGAATTTATTAAAGTCAAAAGCGTCCGCCCCGCGCTCTGAATATTTGTCGCATAATCCAAAATCTCCGCCGATTTACTCTCGCGCAGAATCATTTCATTCATTCCGAGCACTGCATTTATCGGCGTCCTTATCTCGTGAGACATTTGCGCCAAAAATTGCGACTTAGCTTTACTTGCCGCCAATGCCGTATCCGACGCCGTTTTTAATTGCTGATTAACCGAATCTTGCCACCTCAGCAGACGATTTATCAAGAAGTTCACGATTAGCACACAGATTGCCAGCAAAATTATAAACAGTACGCTCAAAAGCATAATGTGCCCATAAATATTCCACCAACTGTTTGCAACTATTACCGTGAAGTCCGACAGTTTATTTTTCTTGGAAATGCACGCCATAAAATTATCCGTGTAGTCTTTTAACGTCACGACTGCGCCGCTATAGTAAGCTTCGGCGTATTCCGTGCCTGAAATGTCTATCATTTGGCTCATTGACAGCTGATAATTATTGTTCGGGTGATTGATTATAATTCCGTTCCTATCCACTAAAAAGGCGTAGCCGTCTTTCGTGTAGCTCTCGCCTAAAACTTGAACTAATCTATCCAGATAAAAATCTATGCCGAAAATTCCTAAAAATTCGCCGTCCTTGCCGTAAACCATCTGTGAAAGCGTCACACAATACAAACCAGTCTGCGCGTCGTAGTAAGGAGCCGAGACGCTAAAACCTTCCAAAGATTTTTCCGTATCAATGTACCACGGACGCTTATCCACGTGCCAATTCGGGTCAGCTGATTCCCAACCGTTGTTCATTATGACTTGGTGCTGATTGTAAGGATTCGCCAGATAGCAAACGGAAATTTCCGGATAATTCCTTGCAATGTTGTCTAAAAATTTTACTGCAGAAGGATAATCACTCATTACTTGGGGATTTTCGCCTACTACATTGACGAACATGCTTAAAATACTGCGTTGCTTCTCAAGCCAGTTGGAAAGTTTGTGCTCGTAAGCATCGACTTCACGATTCATTTTGGTATCACCCCAACTAACCGTAGTGTCGAAACACATTGCAAACGCCAACAACATCGCCGATATTAAGACCGCAATAATTCCCAATTTTGAGTAGTGACTGACCTTTGAAAGTTCTTCGTCTTGAAAAGTTTTATCTGCCGCCAAATCTCTTCGAGCGTCGGATACAATCGTTGAGAACGAAAACAGATTGTCCAACATGTCGGAAAGTTTCAGCGCGGATTCGCGAACTTCGGCGGCTTTTTCTGCGGGGTTTGCGTGCGAATGTATAGTTTTAACGCTTGAGGCGTCTAAAATCGTCTGCAACGGGTCGCGCAATTCATGACTTAATCGCGATAAAAATTCTTCCTTGACGTGCAACGCATTTTCCGCCCGCAAGCCGTTCCTCATCGCGTTCAAGTAGAAAAAAATTATCGCCAACATCATTATCAAACTTAAAAGTGTCGTTAAAATAATTTGGCGATAACTATCTTTGTAAAACGATTGATTATCGACGCTCAAAATCATATACCAATCGTTGTCCGTCTTGCTGGTAAAAATCGTGCGCTCATTGCCGTCCACTTGCGCAACAAAACTATCGCGTCTTTTAGTTTGGATTATCTGGCTTAAAATGCTGTCGTAGTCGGGCAATTTCTGTGAAATTTTTTCTCCGACTAAATCCATGTTACTGTAGCCAATTATCATGCCGTTTTTAGTCACAATCAAAGATTCACGATTGCCTAGCTCGTTCATGCGGCGTATTAAATATTGCACTTCGGAGAAATTAAAATCGAGTGCGACAACCGTCTCTTTATCCGGCAACATTTTCGACATCGTATAGCACATCATGCCGGTCATCGCGTCTATATAAGGCTCGCTAATATAAATTTGCCCAGGATTTTCTGCCGCGCCCTTGTACCAAAGTCGTTCCTGCGCGTGATAGTCGGCGGGCATATTAAAATCGGGAATTACTGACCAATCTTTTCCTGCTATGTAGACATTAAAGCATACGCCGCCAGTTAAATTTTTTTGCTCCCGTTTGCGCTTATAAAAATATTGCTCAATATCTTTACGCGGGGTTTTGCTCTTAAGTAACTGTTCGGCTTCCATTTCCATACGGAGCGTTGTACTCTTTGCCTCTTGCAATGTCCCTTGAAAATCCGAACGAATTACGTCAAGTTGCATTTGCCCGATCTCTTCGGTCTGATTTGCCGTCATCTGAAACATCAAGCGATCGTTCATTGCCATGACAATTAAAAATATCAGAGTGATTCCCGTTATTATTGCAAAATCGATTCGCCGACCTTGTTTCAATATCTGCCAATCCTGAACGAGTTTCATTGCCGCACCTCCGATCTAATTATAATTTGCCGCTACATTTTTTACTTGACCACTTTTAGCCGAATTCTACCACTTTTGCTGACAGTTGCCAAAAATAAAACGGCAAGACTTAACGAAAGCCTTACCGCTGTTACGATAAAAATTTTTATTCAAATAAATCCTTAATCTTGTCGAAGAATGATTTCTTTTCGGGATTGTTGGTTGAGTCGGAGCCGCCGTCCTCGAATTCGCGCAATAATTTTTTCTGCCGACTTGATAAATTTTTCGGAGTGAGGACTTTTATCTTGACGTATTCATCGCCGCGCTCCTCGCCGCGCAGATACGGAATACCTTTACCGCGAATCCTCATCACCGCGCCGGATTGCGTGCCTTCTGGAATTGTCAAATCGACTTTGCCGTCAATCGTCGGAGCCTCAATCGTCGCGCCCAATGCCGCCTGTACAAAACTAATAGGAATTTCGCAGTAAACATTGGTATCTTGCCGCGTAAAAATTCTGTGCGGCTTGATATTAATGTAAACGTATAAATCACCGGGTTGACCGCCGCGCTCGCCTGCCTGCCCGCCGTTTTGAATTCTAAGCCGTTGCCCGTCGTCGATACCTTTTGGAATATTAACTTCAATGTCGCGTGTGACTTTAATTTTTCCTTCGCCGTGACAATGACTGCAGGGATTTTTAACAATTTGCCCTGAACCGTGACAGCGTTCGCAAGGACGAGCATTTGAGATAGTTCCAAAGGGCGTGCGCGTCATCGTCTGGCGCATACCCGTGCCGTGACAATCGGGACATTCGTCGGGCGTCGTACCTTTTTTAGCTCCGGTGCCGCCGCAATCCTCGCAAGTTTCCATACGCGGAACTTTAATTGTAGTTTTCTTGCCGAATGCCGCCTCCTCGAAAGTGATTCGCAAATCGTAGCGTAAATCCGCGCCGCGTTGAGGTCCTCTTTTACGTGCACGAGTTCCGCCGCCGAAAAGGTCTTCAAAAATATCGCCAAAACCAAAACCGCCGCCCATGTGGTTAAAAATATCTTCCATGTTGATATTAGTATAAGTGCTACCGCTACTCTGTCCATAGCCTGCGCCCGAAAATGCCGCATGCCCGAATTGGTCGTATCGCTCTCGCTTTTCCTTGTCCTTTAAAACGTCGTAAGCCTCGTTGATTTCCTTCATCTTAGCTTCGGCGGTTTTTGGGTCGTCGCGGTTAAGGTCGGGGTGATATTGCCGCGCCAATTTCCGATATGCCTTTTTAATCTCGTCGTCGGTTGCATTTTTGGTAACGCCGAGTACTTCGTAATAATCTTTTTTGTCCGCCATGACTTTACCTCCTTAAACAAACAACGGGGAGAGAGTATTTGCTCCCTCCCCTGCGCGTGATTCTTTACGAATTATTTTTTATCTTTTTCAGTCCACTCTGCGTCAATCGTGTCGTCGTCTTTTTTATCGGACGAGCTTTGTTGTTGCTGTTGTTGAGTGAAGTCGGCATTGGGTTCGCCCTGTTGATTCATCGCGCCAGATTTGTACGCCGCCTCACTTAGTTTGTACAGAGCTTGACGCACATTTTCCGTTAACTTCTTAAGCGTCTCGGTATCCGCGCTGTCGATTTTATCTTTAAGTGCCTGCGCGGCGTCGCGAACGTCTTTAATCAACGCGCCGTCAACTTTGCCCTCGAAGTCCTTGCAAGTTTTCTCCGACTGATAAACGGTGTGTTCGGCGTCGTTCTTAGCGTCGGCGGCTTCGCGTTGCTTTTTGTCTTCAGCCTCGTGAGCTTGAGCCTCTTTAACCATGCGGTCAATATCTTCCTTGCTCATGCCGCTTGACGATTGAATTGTAATTTTCTGCTCCTTGCCGGTGCTTTTATCCTTAGCAGAAACATTGACAATACCGTTGCGGTCGATGTCGAAGGTAACTTCAATCTGCGGAACTCCACGCGGTGCCGGCGGAATGTCGCTAAGAACAAAGCGACCCAAAGTTTTATTACCGGCAGCCATTTCGCGTTCGCCCTGCAAAACGTGAATTTCAACGCTGGTTTGACCGTCAGCCGCCGTCGAGAAGACTTGAGATTTTTGCGTCGGAATTGTCGTATTGCGGTCGATAATCTTCGTGCAGACGCCGCCGAGCGTTTCAATACCCAAAGACAACGGAGTAACGTCAAGCAGAAGAATTTCATTGCCTTTGCCGAATTCGCCGCTAAGAACGCCGCCCTGAATCGCCGCGCCGATTGAAACGCATTCATCAGGGTTAATGCCTTTGGACGGCTCTTTACCTAAAATTTCACGGATTGCATTTTGCACGGCGGGAATTCTGCTTGAGCCGCCGACGAGGATAATTTTATCAATGTCACTGCCGCTTAAGCCCGCGTCCTTCATAGCGTTGCGAGTCGGTCCCATTGTACGTTCAACCAAATCTCTGGTTAAATCGTCGAATTTCGCCCGTGTCAACGTCAAATCTAAATGCTTAGGACCGCTTGCGTCGGCTGTAATGAACGGCAGATTGATATTCGTGGAAGTCATGGAACTAAGCTCAATTTTAGCTTTTTCCGCCGCCTCGATAAGACGTTGCGCACTCATTTTATCTTTGGAAAGGTCAATGCCGTTGTCGCGTTTAAATTCGGCAACCATCCAATCCATAACCTTTTTATCGAAGTCGTCGCCGCCTAAGTGCGTGTCGCCGCTGGTCGCTTTAACTTCAAATGTATGCTCGTCGAGTTCCAAAATCGATACGTCGAAAGTACCGCCGCCTAAGTCGAATACCAAAATTGTTTCGTCGTTATCTTTATCCAAACCGTAGGCAAGCGCGGCGGCAGTCGGCTCGTTGATAATTCTTAAAACTTCCAAACCCGCGATTGTGCCGGCATCCTTAGTCGCTTGACGTTGCGAGTCGTTGAAATAAGCGGGAACTGTGATAACCGCTTGAGTTACGGTCTCACCAAGATAAGCTTCCGCGTCTGCTTTAAGTTTTTGCAGAACCATTGCGGAAATTTCCGGCGGCGTGTAGTCTTTACCGTCGATATTAACTTTATAAGTCTCGCCCATGTGACGTTTAATTGAGGAGATTGTCCTATCGGGATTGCTAACGGCTTGACGCTTAGCAAGTTGCCCGACGAGGCGTTGACCGTCCTTAGTGAAACCAACAACCGACGGCGTAATTCTGCTACCTTCGGGATTGGTGATAACTGTAGGTTCGCCGCCTTCAATTACGCTGACGACGCTGTTTGTTGTTCCTAAATCTATGCCAATGACTTTACTCATATTAAATTCCTCCTGTTACGAATTGTTTACAACTTGAACCATACTCGGACGAATTACTCTGCCCCGTGCGATATATCCGCGTTGCAATTCGGCGGCAATTAATCCGTCTTCCTTAGTTTCGTCTTTAACCGTGCCAACTGCCTGATGATAATTCGGGTCGAAGGGCTTGCCAAGCGTTTCAATCGGCTCCAAGCCGTGCTTGCCCATAACGGCTACGGTTTCCTGTTTAATCATCTCGATTCCCTTGCGAAGAGTTTCAACGTCGGCTTGCTCGGCACTTTCCGCCGCCTCCGACGCCCGACTTAAATTGTCCAGCAACGGGAGCAAATCTTTCAAGAACGCCTGTTCGATTACTGCCGCAAGCTCGGATTTTTCCCGCGCAGTACGTTTCCTGAAATTATCGAAGTCCGCCTGCAATCTTAAATATCTGTCGTCCTTCGCGTTGAGTTCTGCCTTTAAGTTTTCAAGCTCCGCCGCCGTGTCAATCTCTTCGACTTCTGGCTCGGCTTGTTTCATTTGCAAATTTATTTCTGCGCTGTCGCCGTCCTCGTTATCAATTATTACCTTTTTTTCCTCTGCCAAGTCGTTCACCTCTCTTTTGGTGCAAACCTTAACACCAATTAGACAAAATGTCAAGAGTTTTATTGCGCTTAATCAAAAATTTTTTATAAAAAATTGAAGCATGAAATTAGCAAAAAAAAATCCTTATGATGTATAAGGACATAAGTTCGCTAGTAAATTTTATTTATTTCAATGCCGACATATTTTGGGCGAAGTCATATCTAATAAAATCCTCGCCGTTGCTTTGCCTTATCTCGTAGCGAATTGCCGTATCTGAAATTTGCTCGGTTTTTTTCTTCTTCTTATTCTTGTCCAAAGTCGGCTTCTTCAAAACATTTAAAATATCGTCAATTCTCGCGCCGTCTTCAAACATTTTAATCACTCCTCAATAGCCAAAAACTTTAGCGGCTTTCGTCATGTTCTCGCGAATATTTACGCCAAATGGACAACGAGTTTCACACACACCGCATTTAATGCACTCGCCCGCATGATGTTTCAAAGCCGCGTAATGTTCACGAACAGTTTCAGGTATCGTCGCTTGAGTTTCCGCCAAATGTAAAAATTTAGTAACATAGGCAATATCAATCTGCTTGACGCACGGCGCACAGTGACTGCAATATACGCAATGCCCTTGCCAACTGATTTTCGGAAAGCTAGCAAAAGTCAGCGCGTAATCTTTTTCCGCGTCCGTCGCGTCTTCGTAAGAAATACTTTGCTTGAGTTGCTCAACCGAATGCGCCCCTGCCAATACTACAGCGACTGCAGGACGGCTTAGCGCGTAATGAATACATTGATTAGTCGTTAACGCCACGCCCGCCGGTGAAAGTTCAGCGTCCAATAAATCGCCGCCGCCAAAACATTTCATAACCGTAACTCCGACGCCTAATCTTTGGCACGTCTCGTAAAGTTTTTGTCGGTCGGGATTCATATTAGTTAAATTTCCCGCGTAATTTTCGGGTGTCCAAAGTTGCTCAACGTCCTCCGAAGCGGGCAATAAATCATAGCAGGGATTTACGCTGAACATTAAAACTTCAATCGCGCCACTTTCCACAGCTTTTAAGGCAACTTGCGGATTGTGACTACTTAAACCTATGTGTCGAATTTTGCCCAAAGATTTTAACTCGCGTGCATAATCCAAAATTCCGCCCGAAACTATTTTCTGCCAATCGTCGAGTGCGTCGCAATAGTGAATCATGCCGACATCAATATAATCCGTCTGCAACTGCTCCAATGATTCTTCAAAGCCCGCTTTAACTTCCGACAACTTGCGCGTCCTTTTATATTGTCCGTTCTGCCACACGGAACAGATATGCGACTGCGCAAAAAATTTTTCTCGACGCCCGCGCAGAGCCTCACCAACGGCTTTTCTTACTGCCGGATTAGACGTGTACAAATCAAAATAATTTATTCCCGCCGCCTCCGCAGTGTCGAAAAGTTTTTTAGTCATCGCGCAATTTTCCTCGCCAAAGCCTTCGCAACCCATGCCGATTTCGCTAACCTTTAAGCCCGTCTTGCCCAGCTCACGATAAATCATTTTAATCACTCTCCTTTATACACGCAAAAAAAATTAGACAGGAAAAAATTTTTTCCTGCCTATAGTTATCTCCAGCTTTATGTTAAAGATTTTTCAGCGCGGGCGGCGTTAAATTTTTATCGACAATCAATCGTTCAATCGCCTCTATCACCATGCGCGGCGTAATTTTCTTCTGACACTCCAACTCACGCGGTGTATCTTTATGGTAATGACAAAAAGGCTTAGTCAAAAAAGTGGCGCGATAGTCATTGAAGCAACCATTACAGACACGACGATTTGCCACTCGATACGGCGTGTAAAACTCGCACCAATCTTGCGAAAAGCCGCTAATGAGTACAACAGGACAACCAACCGCATTAGCAACCCACGAAAGACCGCTCCCAAGTCCGATAAAAAATTCTGCGTGATAAAGCATATTCGCTCGTTCAATCAGCGGGTGATTACCTGTAAAATCTTCTGCACCGTCTGGTTTGCGAATCGTAAAATTATCATTATTAAGTTCCGCATCCTTGTCTATGCAAAAGACACGATACCCTAAACTTTTTAAATAATCAACAACAATATCCCAGCCTTTTGGATAATGCCAACACTTTCGCGCATTATTTGCATTTACCGCAATACAAACATAAGGCTCGTCCGTGACGGGCGGCGCAGTCGGCTGAAAAACACCTTTCGGCGGAAGGTAATCTATTCCAAGAAGAGTTCCGGCGACTTTATCCATTGACATGTGACGAGTATCAACCGGCATTAAAGGGAAAGGTGACATTAGCATAACCATATAATAAGTAGCATAAGTTTTGAAGTCCACTTCGTCAACTAAAGGAATATCGGGGTAAAGTTGCGCAAAAAGCTCACACACAGAGTCTGGCAAGCAAACCGACAAATTACACTTATAACGCTTTTTAAATTCGCGGAAATATGGAAGAAACGCAATTGTGTCACCTAATGCCGGGTATCTGTATACGATGGTGACAGGTTGACCTTCGAGATTGAGCGTGTGTGAAAAAATTTTCTCCTCATCCAAAAAAACTTCCACTTGCCAGCGAATAAAATAATGCTCCACTGAAAGCAATCTGCCGCCAGAAATATTTTTATCAAAAACTACTTGCTCATTATCAAGGTCGCTTATCCTCACACGAAAATTTCCCTCTGGTATATCGAGACGAAGACCAAAATTAAAATCTAACCGTAAGCCAGGAAAACCCGTGTCGCCGTAAATACGTGATTCAAAAATTCCTTCCGGTACACTAAACGTATCTTTTAAGTAGTGGAAAAAAAATCCTTGATCAAAATCAGCAAGAGTTTGCGGGTGCAATTTTTTAAAAAGCTTGTTGGCTGTTTCAGAATTACGATAATTCTTATGATAGTCTTCAATATCGTTTGCAGTAAAAAAATGCAGTTTCACAAAAGTGCCTCCTCTAAAGTAATTTGATAATTTGGTGTGTTTGCGGTATGACACGGACGTTTGCCAATCTGCGCAACGCTACCGCTTGCAACGACAATATTTTTTCCGCAGTTATTGCTCGTACATTTTTGAACGGCGTCACGGGTTGCAAGATTAATAAAATTTTTGGGTCAATGTCCGCTATAATCTTAACTGCAGATAAAAATTCTTCCAACGTCGTTTCGCCTGTCAATACAATTTTAACGTAGACTTCTTTAGCTTGCGCCGTCTGTAAAAATTTTTCGTGCAATGAAGAACAATCTCTCGCTATGCTCGGCAACTTTATATCCATACTTATTATATCGACCACATCTAAAATTTTTTCAAGCTCGTCGGGTAATGTGCCGTTCGTCTCCAAAAAAATCTTTCCACCAAAATTTTTTACCGTGCTCGCTACGTCATGAACAAATTGCCAATGTAAAAGCGGCTCGCCGCCCGTGAAGCTCACCGCTTGCGTCGGAACTTCGCCGCTAAAATTTTTTATGATTTTGGCAACCTGCGCGGCGTCAAGTGGATTCTTTTCCTCGCGGAAAATCATCGAACCTGCTACCGTCTCAACCTTACAAAATTCAGCACGTTTAAAATCCGTGTCACAATACGCGCAGTTTAAGTTGCAATCTGCTAACCGCACAAATATCTGACGATAACCTACGTATTTGCCCTCGCCTTGTATCGACGAAAATATTTCCAGTACGTTCGCATTACTCATAATACGTTACACTCGAATTTGGCGATTCGCAAACCTTGATTCCGTAAAGCTTGGTTGTGCCATTGAAAATTTCTGCCGTCGATAATTGTTTAAATATTATCCGTGCAAGATTTTCCGCTGTCGGATTTTCCGTCGTGAACGGCTCCAACTCATTTAAAAATCTGTGGTCAAATTCATCTAAGATTTTTTTTAGTTCGGACTTGAGAATTTTAAAATCAATCAACATGCCCAGCTCGTCAAGCTCTGAACCGCGCACGATTGCTATCACTTCCCAATTATGACCATGCAGACGGGCGCACTTACCCGCATAGCCGCGAATTAAATGCGCCGCCTCAAATGCCGTCTTTACTTCTATCTCGTACAAATTATTATCTCCTTATTGCTGTACCCATTCTCCGGTTCTGCGGTCGGCTGTGTATGTCGTGCCGTCCTGCAACCGATAATCTACCGCTGCCGAACTCTGGACTTCCAAACGCGAACCGTCCGTCAATTCTATTACTGCGCCACCACTGGTTATATCTGCCCGCGCTATGTTCTCCAAGTAAATGTCCTCTAAGCTGATTAAGTCGCCGTCGTGCGCGTTTTGAATAACATCGTGACCATTTTCCAGCGCGAAGAAGAAAGTATTTTGTCCAGAGCCGCCAACCAATGTATCGTTAGATGAAGCGTAGCCGCCCCAAATCGAATTTTCACCCACGCCGCCGATTATCAAGTTATCAAACTCATTACCAGCCAATGTATTATTACCGTTAGCAAGGGAAGCATCAAGCACTGCAAAGTTGCCGTCGTACCAAATACCGTGATATTCTAAGGAGTCATCGCTAAGCCAAATTCCTACGTCGCCCATGCCTTCGCCGATCGTCAGCGTAGAGTTATTACCAATACCTACATAACAATTCGTAAAGCCGTCGAACTCTACATTGTCATCGACTTTGGCTATCAAGTCGTCGTTAAAGCGGAAAGTCTTGCCCTTAGCGTCGACCAATCTCAAATAATCGTCTGCGCCGTTGTTTATACCTATCATTACGTCGTTGCCGTTTAAAAATACGTCCGTAACGCCGCTGGCGTCGTCCAGTTGAATTTTATCGGCATTTATATCCGTAGTACCGCTCATGAAGTCAAAGTTGGTTATCGTGTCGCGTCCGTCGCCCGGCATGTAGAAAAATGTCGTCGTGCCACTCTTGCCCGCGTCGGTGTTGCCAACCATTAAATCGCGTCCGCTATTGCTCCAGATACTGCCATTGCCCGTGCCAGCTGTTAACGTGTTCGGAGTATTCGCCGCGCCAATTAGTGACGTGTCGCCCGCGCCGCCTATAACTTTATTCAAGCCGTAATATTGCACTGCTGAACCGTTCAATGAGCCGGCGTTTTCATTCAAGTTAACTTCGACTGCGCCTGTATATTCGCTAAAGCTTATGCCGTTCTCGTTGCCGTAGAAAATTTCTGCCTCGTTGCTGTCGTCAACCGCCATAACAGATTCTGCTTTTGCAACCGCCGCTTTGTATTCGTTCGTGCCGTCCGTCAACTTCAACTCGTAATGATCATTACCGGATAAATTATCGAAGGTTATCTGCCCACTGCCGGCACTCATTACCAAATCGCCCGCGCCGTAGCCAAAACCGAGTTCCGACAAATTCTTTATTAAAATCTTGTCGTCGTCGCCGCTAAAGCCGCCAGCAAAATTGCTAACCGTATCATATGCGCCCTCGTTCATGACGATTGTCGCGCCTTCAGGGACGGAGTTGCGCATATTCTTATCAGTCAAGTAAATTTGATTGTAGCCACTGCCCGCGTCGATATAATCACCTGCGCCAGCAAGAATCGTGTCATTGCCACTGCCAGTTAAAATTGTCGAGCCGCCGCCCTTTTGCGTGTCGGAAGTATTTTCAGCGTAGTTGCCCTTCATCAGATAATTTTCGTTTGAAGTGCTCTCATCAAGCAAGCCGCCATTTTGGTACGTGAATCCTACTGCCAGCTCTTTACCGTGCGCATTTATCAATTTGCCCGTAGTAGAGCCGGTATCAGTCGCCGCCGTGTCATAAGTTACAATAGCGTCGCCCATTGTCATTACGCCATCGCCGAATTTAATTTCGTTGCTCTTTATCGCGCCTGACACGTCGCTATAATCGAACGTCTGAACTTTTGCGTTGTCGCCGTTGTAATTTTCCAACGTAACTTTGCCCGCCGTCGGAATTATCAACGTCGAGCCGTTCTCGTCCAAATTAACATCAACTTCCGCGCCGTGCCGCACTACTACGCTATCATTGCCCGCGCCCGCCTGCACGCTAACATTTGCATCTGCGCTGTCAATTAACGCAAGGTCGTTGTCGCCCGTCAAGTCAACTGTTTGATTGCCCGTTGTCGTCGGTTCCACATACACAGGTTTTTCTCCACGAGCGAGTATATCGTCGGCTTCGCTCTTTTCGCTTATCGGCGGATTAACAGGATCTATTACATACGCGCCGTCGCGATTAACCGTGAAAGCGTCGCCAGCGTCTACCGTAAAGCGCGTACCGTTTATCGTGTAATTGCCCGCCGCGCCAACTGATAACGTTGCGTCTTTATCCAAGCCCGTTAAAGCTCTGCCGTCATTCGAGACAAATAACGCGCCGTTGTCGTCGCCTTCCAGCTCGTAAGCTATTCCGTTTACAGTAACTTTACCTTCCGGCAAAATGTAATGCATATCTGCAACGTCGCCATTTATCGTCGTGCCAGTCGTTATGCCCGTTATGCTGACTATTTCATCGCCATCACTTGTTAAGGACACTTCGCCCGCGCCGCTTATATTAAATTTATTGCCATTCAAACTTTCGATTCCGTCAAGCACGCCGCTAACTTCCCCAGCGAAATTATTTATTCCAATTACGTGGCTGTCCTTGTCGGTCGTGAAGTCTACAGAAGAATCAAGCGTATCATTTACCTTGTATTCGGTCGTGTCAAAGGTAAATGTTCCGTTTTCGGCGGTCGTGACTGTCACATTTGGCGCACTACTAATTATCGCGCCGTCCGTGATTCCGCCTATGCTATTTACTACGCCGTCTGCAACTATCGCGTCGTATTCGTCGCTACCGCTTACTTTAAATGGCTTGTTATTTATCGTTGCGTTGCTTAAGCCGTAAACAGTCGCATTTTCCAAGCCGTTAATTGTGCCGTCGACGCCGCTGACTGAAACTATATTGCTGTCCACTATGCCCAACGTGACTGGCTCGCTATTACTTGTTAAAGTTACAATCGCGTCGTTTACACCAAAGCCTCTTTCGTTTTGCGAAATGATAAGGCTACCGTTTTCAACGCTCTCAACGCCCGTGACAGCTCCGCCGCTCATGCCGAATGCAAAGCCGCCTTCGTCTTGGATTTCGTAAGTTTTGTTGTTAACGTTGTAGGTGCCTTCGTCGCTCAATTCAAGCTTTGTGACACCATTTTTATTTGCGCTAAGTGTAACTTCGGTTGAACCCGTTAATCTAATTCCGTCGCCGTTAACACTTACTCTATCGCTGAAGTCGCCGATTATTTGTTCAGCGTCGCTTATTGAAACTATCGAGCCGTTATCAAGTCCATAAGTCACGCTGTCATTGTTGTATATGAAAGTTTTGTTGCCTGTCGTCAACGAACCCGATTTATCAGTTTTAATCGTCGCATTTTTAAGCCCGTCAACCGTGACGCCCTCGCTATTGCCGATATTTTCCAATCCAATAATATCTAAATTGGCGATGTTAACAGTGTAGCCGTCGGTGTCGCCACTGACACGCACATTGCGCCTATTTACTCTAACTCCCGCCGAAGATGTGGTAACTTCCGTTGCTTTAGCCGTGTTAATAGTCTTGTCGTCAAGGTAAGCTGTACCGTCAACCATCAAAGCTCTATTCGTAGCATTGGTAACTTTTGCGCCGCCAGATACAGTTACACCGTCGGCATTGTCAATCGTCGCTGTACCCGCACTGCTTAGCGTCATGCTGTCATAAATTATCGAATCACTTGTTGCCAAGTCGAGTTCAACGCCGTCCGCTGTCGTGGTTGCCGCAGTCGTGCCGCTACCCGTGAAGTCTGCGCCATTAACATTATAATCGCCTGCATTGAGTGTAAGGGAAATATCTGCAGGAGCGTTAATCGTCGCGTCCTTATCAGCACTAATCGACGTGCCGTCCTCGCCAATTCCGATTTCGCAATCATTATCATTAGCGGTAACTTTGGTATCGCCCGCTGTGAGAGATTTAGTATCTTGCAACTTAAACGTCGCGCCAGCTACAGCAGTTAAATCTTCCGTTTCAACGCCGTCAGCATTAAAGGTAACGTTTTTGTGCTTAGAAAGATTTTCAGCTAAGGTGTTGTCGTCAGCGTCGTTAATGTTAAGCGCAACTTTGCCTTGATTAACAATCGTGACTGGCGTTTTATTATAATCAGCCGCGAATTTAATTTTACCGTCGTCGCTAAGAGTTTTTCCACTGGCAATAACATTGCTGAACTTGACGCCCGGCGCAACCAAGACATTGCCGTTGGTGTCAACAGTAACTGTATAGTCTTCATAAGCAAAGCCGTCGAAATACCAGTTGTCCTCTTCGGTGTAGTGGAGAATGGCATTATTTTCGGGCGCGGTGTAGGTGGTATCGTCAATGGTTACAGTCGAATCTTTATCAAAACCGATAACCGAATTAGCGTTGCCGTCGGTGTCGAAGTCAAATTCAACAAGTGTATCGTCTCCAAGCTCGGCAATAGTGAATGTTTCATCGCCAACATTGAAAGTACCGTTTCCAGCGAAAATCGCGACTTCTTGAGCGTCTTCAGCAAGTGTAATAGTTTGTCCGTCGAAGAGTTCAATTTTGCCTGCGGAAATTTCAATGGCGTTAACGTCGTCGACAGTAGGATTATCGCCAGTGGCGTCAACAGTAAAGTTGCTGAATTTAGCGGACGCCGTGACATTCAAGGAAGTTTTAACGCCGTCAGGAGTTGTAATGGTAAGTGGCACGCCAGCGAGGTTGTTATCAATGTCAATCTTAACGCTATCGACTTTGATATTGCTTAACGTATTGTCAGCGTCTTTAGTCAAAGTGTAAACGTCGTCGGCTTTGGTAAGTGTGCCGTAAGTAATAGTGGGGTTGTTCAAGTCATCAACTACGGTAGAGGTTTCGTCATTTGCAAGCGTGGAGCTGTCAACGCTTAAAACGCCGTCCTTAGCAACGACAATGCCCGTCCAATTTGTAGCAAGATTAAGGGCGTCGACTGTTAGCCCGTCAGTAAAGTCACTGCCCGTCCAGAATTTGCCGCTAGTATTTATCAAGCCGCTTTCAGTGACTTTGTAGGAATTATCATCGACTTTGAAGGTGTCGCCAATATTTATGCCGTCGATTGTGACGTTATTGCCAACGTTTACAGTTAAGCCGTCGCCGTCGCTTACCGAGATTGTATTGCCATTTGTAGTTGCTACGGAATCGCCTTTATCCAAAGTGACGGAACCGCTAGTTAAAGTGGAAGTCGTGCCGTCGGATTGAATCACGAGTTCAGACGTACCGTTATAAGATTTGCTGTTAACAGTAACAGAACCGCTTGGAGTGTTAACTTGGGTGACGAAATCAACAGTTAAAGTCGTGTCAGCCGCAATGTCAACGGATTTAATCTGTTCAGCGGCGTTTCCGTCATCAAGCAAAGTCAATGTTCCGTCGGAATTGGTAAAGGTGGCGAATTTAACTGTGGGATTAGTCGCGTCATCACAGACAAGAGCATTTGTCGCGCTCGTCAAATCCAGCGTTTGATTAAGTGGGACGATAATATCATTCCAAGTAGCAGTTTCAATATCGGCAAGTTCAATGGTAGAGCCGGCGAGGTTTTCGCTAATTAAATCGTCCTTCATCAAGCCGAGTGCAGTTTTAGTATAAGTAACATCGTTGAACGAGAACGAATCTTTAGTATCGAGTTCGCCGAGTGATACTAATAAACCGTCAAAAACAGTGGCAGTTAAGGAGCCGCGCAGGACTTTTAAGGCAGAAGAATCATTAGTTGCCTTAACAGTAGGTTTATTGGTGTCGAGATTAACGGTGCCTTCGTAGAGTGTAGCAGTTGAGCCGTCAGAATCGATAATGACTTCGGAGGCGGCGTCAAAGGTCGTGGAATTTACTGTAACAGAGCCTGCCGGAGAATAAACTTGCGTAGCAAAGTCAACGCTAATATTAGAATTTTCGGGAAGAGTGACAGCCTCAATAGCGGTGGGATTATTCGCACCTTTAAGATTAAATCTGGAGTTGCTTATAGTTAAATCAGCAAGTTTAGTGGTCGGAGCAGTCGCACTATCTAAAACTAAGGCGTTAACAGTGGCATTAGTAAGATTGAGAACGCCGCCGCTTGGAGCAATGAAGTCAAGCCATTTAGCGGAATCAAGATTCTTTATGGTAATGGTAGGAGTTACGAGTTCCGCGCTAATAGTAGAATCTTTAATTAAACCGAGTGTGCTTTGAATATAGGAATTGTCATTAAAGGAGAATTGGTCGCCAGCGTCCACGTTGGTTAAGGTTGTGAATTTGCCATTAGCCGCCGTTGCCGTTATCGAACCGTCAGTAACTGCCAGTGCTGTGCTATTCTTATTAGTAGTCTGAACTGATTCGCCGCTGTCGATAGTAACCGTGCCGCTTTGAAGCGTTGAACTTGTTGCCG
>JAFRRH010000073.1 GCA_017428215.1 Selenomonadaceae bacterium | reverse complement strand
CGACGTATAAAAAAGTTCGTGAGCAAATTGCAAAATATTTATCGGGCGAAGACGAGGAGCCAGTCGGCGCAGACGAATTCAGCAGTCGCGAAAAGAAAAAATTTGCCGAGATGTGCCCCGACGTAAATTTGGAAATCGGCTTAAAGTATTGCATGAATAGCAAAGATTTTATGTTGCAGATGTTGACGACGTTCACGGATGGAAAAAAAGCTGACAAGATTCAAGAGAAATTCGACGCGCAGGACTGGAAAGGTTATCAAATTTTAGTCCACGCGCTTAAGTCAACGGCAATGTCAATCGGCGCGGAAAATTTAAGTGAGGCGGCTAAGAGTTTGGAATTCGCCGCTAAAAATAAAGACACGGAAAAAATTTTGGCTAATCACGCTGACTTAATGGCGACGTATAAAAAAGTTCGTGAAGAAATTGCAGGATATTTGTCGGGGGCGAGCACATGAGCAAAATATTAATCGTTGATGATGAGGAAATGATGTTGATGATGGCGCGGCGCATATTATCGACGAAGTACGAAGTAATCACGGCGACGACGGGCGAGGAAGCAATAGAACTTTTCGAGCATGAACGCCCCGATATGGTGTTGTCGGATTTGATGATGCCGGAAATGGACGGCTACGAATTGCACAGAATTTTACAGGAGAAAAGCGCGGAACCGGTGCCGATAATGTTCATGTCGGCTGACGATAGCGAGGAAACCGAGAGCAAAGGCTTTGAAGTTGGCGCGGAAGATTATATACGCAAGCCGCTAAAACCCGACGTACTTTTGCGGCGCGTGGGAATTATAATCGAACACTTAGATAAAGTTCGTGGACTTGAGACGGCGGCATCAACTGACCAATTAACAAAACTTTTAAATAAATCGGCGGCGCAACGGGAAATCGGGGAAATGCTTAAAAACTCAACAGGCGCATTGCTCATGATTGATTTGGACAGTTTTAAATTGGTAAATGACATTTACGGACACGCGGCGGGCGATAAAATTTTAATTGCCTTCGCGGAACTGATACGGAAAATAATTCGCGAAAATGATTTGGCGGGACGCATGGGCGGCGACGAATTTATTGCCTTCCTGCAAAATGTTTACGACGAAAAAATTTTAATCAATAAAGCAAAATTTTTGAACGAACAAATTTTAATCGCGGCGAAAAATATTCTCGGCAACGATATGCAAATTCCGCTTGGCGTGAGTATTGGCGCGGTATTCGTGCCCGACGCAAGAAATACTTTTCAAAAACTCTACGAAAAGGCGGACAGTGCGCTTTACGAAGTCAAACAGAACGGCAAGCATGGCATTTCCGTTTTCAATGAAAAAAATTACGGCGCGGAAAAATCTTCAACGGTCGAGGGAATATCGCAAATGCGAATGATTTTGGGCGAACGCAACGTTGAGGCGGGCGCGTATTTCGTCGACTTTGAAACGTTTAAAAAATTTTACCAGCTACTTTCGCGCATGGTTGATAACTACAACAAAGGACTTGTGCTAATGCAGTTCACGTTGACGACGGAAAATTTTGCAGAGGAATTTAAAGAGGTATTAATTAACTCGTTGCGGAAAAGCGATTGCGTGACGCAGAGCGGGAAAAAATTTTTGGCGTTACTAATGGAGGCAACAGAGCTTGAATCCGACAGCGTAAAGAACAGAATTTTTTCGCGTCTGAAAAACTTTAATGCACATGAAATAATTTTCGAGCGGGAAAAAATATCTTGAGGTTGCGCGATGAAATTTATAAATATTAAAAATTTTAATCTGCTGGTGGCGTCGGCGGTATTTTTAATAATCGTCTTGCCGGTGATAATGTTTCTAAATGCCAACGAAGAATTCAAGGAGCATGAAGAAAAAATCGGCTTTATAATTTTGGGCGATATAACAATTCCCGGTTGGAATAAATCGCACTATGACGGGATAAAGTCGGCTTGCGAAGAGTTCGGAATCAAATTGTTAGTTCGCGACAATGTTAAAGAAAACAACGGCGAATGTCCTGCCGCGATAAAAGATTTAGCTGATAGCGGCGCGGGCATGATATTTTTGGCGAGCTATTCTTATTCCATTGAGGCTCAAAATATAATCGGCGAATATCCGAACATAGCTTTTGCGACGAATTCGGCAGAAGTTCACGCAAAAAACATGACGGCTTATTTCGCACGCATGTACCAGGCGCGATATTTGTCGGGAGCGTTGGCGGGCATGAAGACAAAATCTAACGTAATCGGCTACGTTGCGGCAATGTCCAATACGGAAGTCAATCGCGGGATAAATGCGTTTACATTGGGCGTTCAAAGGACAAATCCCAACGCTAAAGTCGTCGTGATGTGGACCGGTTCTTGGCAGGACGAAAAAGTTGAGGCTCAACACGCGGAACGGCTGATAAAAGAGGCGGGCGCGGACGTTTTAACTTATCACCAAGACGAGGACGCGACCGCGCAGGTTGCTGAAAAATACGACGCAGACTTCATAGCTTACAACGCGATTTTGGATACCAAGTCAGAACATTATTTAACGTCGGTGGTGTGCCAGTGGAATTTATATTATTTGGACATGATTCAGCGATACTTGAAGGGCGAAATAAATACGGTTAAAAATCATTGGCTGGGAATAGATCGCGGCGCAATCATGTTATCGGAATTTTCGCCGGCGGTAAGTCAAAAAATGATTATAAAAATAGATTCGCTGAAACAAGAGCTTATCAACGGCTACTTAATTTTCGAGGGGGAAATTTACGACAACACGGGCAAAATTCGTTGTGCGGCGGGCGAGGCGATTAGCGACGATACTTTACTGGAAGATATAAATTGGCTTGTGAAAGGAGTTGAGGTTCTTGAATGAGGACGGCTTTTCATTGAGCGAAAAATATATCAAGAAAATAATTCTGCAATTCGCGATGGTGCTAACGATTTTGCTTTTAACGGGATTTTTCATGCGTATGGAAGTCAGAGACTTGCTGAACACGACGCTGGAAAAAACAATGGCAAAGCAGGCGGCGGACTTGTCAATCGTGGCGGAAGAAAGATTTGCAAAAGAATTGGCGGAGTTGCAATTAGCGGCAAAATATTTGGAGCTACACCCGAATGAGGCGACGGAGAAAAATTTTCTATCGATTTTAAAGGGAGGCAATGAAAATATTTCTGTGGGAATGATGACATTAGACGGCAAAGCGATTCACGGAAAAATTTTGTCAAAGTGGGATTTTCTGCGGTTTTCGTCGGCTTATCGCGGCAATGAGGTTGTAGACTACTGCGCGGGCAAAGGGCTTTTATTCGCGGTGCCGGTTATGCACGGCGGCAACGTTAAAGCGGTGATTTATCGGCTTTACGACGACAGCCTTTTAACGGATTTATTTGGGCTTGCCGAGTATAGTTCAGACCTGCGACTTTTGATTCAAGAGCGCAACGGGCAGATTATCATTCCGTACAAAAATTATGGCGAGGTTGATAAAAATTTTTTTCAAAATCCGACGATTCAGCACGGCTTTAAAATTATTCGCGAAAGATTGAGTACGCACCGTTCAGCGGCGGTTTATCGGGAAAGTTCGCTTGGAGAATTTTTCTTATTCGCGACGGACTTGCCGCAGACAAATTGCACGATGGTAGGTTATGTTCCTTGGGCGGCGGTTGCGGGCGATATTTTTAGAATTTATACACTTCTGCTTAGCGGCGGGGTGTTAATGCTTATAGTTTTGGCAATGGTTAGCGCGTATTTATTTGTCGTGCGTACAAAGGCGGAGGAAAGTGACGCCCTGCGCGAGGCAAAACAGGCGGCAGAAGACGCCAATAACGCCAAAAGTATTTTTCTTGCCAACATGAGCCACGAGATTAGGACGCCGATTAACGCAATTATCGGTATGAACGAAATGATTCTGCGTGAAAGTCAAAACCCCGACATTATCGACTACGCGCAAAATTCTTCCGCCGCGAGTGAAACTTTGCTGTCGTTGATAAATGACATTCTGGACTTTTCTAAGATTGAAAGCGGCAAAATGGAATTAGTCGTGGAAAATTACAAGCTCAGCGAAGTTGTTAAAAATCTCGTCAACATGATGCGTCCGCGTGCCGAAAAGAAAAATTTGGCGTTCACAGTGCAAGTTAATCCTAACACAGAAAATCTTTTATTCGGTGATTCGGTTCGTATTCGGCAAATCGTAATAAATTTTTTAAGCAACGCCGTTAAGTATACGCGGGTTGGCAGTGTGGAATTTAGCGTTGACGGCGAAAAAATTTCTGACGACGAAATTAATTTAAAGTTCACGGTTAAGGATACGGGAATTGGCGTTCACGAAGAGGATATTCCGAAACTTTTTAACGACTTTGAACGCTTCGACGCCAAAAAAAATAAAAATATTGAGGGCACGGGCTTGGGGCTTGCGATAACAAATAAGCTCGTCGCGATGATGAACGGCAAGATTGAAGTGCAAAGCGTTTACGGCGAAGGCTCAACATTTACAGTGATATTGCCGCAAAAAATTGTTGGCAACGAGCTAATCGGAAAATTTGAGGAAAAACCACACGCCGCGCAGGAAAAATATCAACCGTCATTTATCGCACCGGACGCGGAAATTTTAATCGTCGACGATAACGAAATGAATTTATTGGTTGCGACGAATTTGCTAAAGGCGACACAGGTAAAAGTTGATACGGCGTTAAGCGGCATGTCTTGCCTAAAAAAATTGGCGGATCATCATTACGATTTAATTTTACTTGACCAAATGATGCCGAGTTTGGACGGCGTGCAGACGTTAAAAATGGCGCGGGCAATGGAAGATAATTTGAGCAAGGACGCACCGATAATCGCATTGACGGCGAACGCCATATCCGGAACGCGGGAAAAATTAATCGCCGAAGGCTTCACGGATTATCTTAGCAAGCCAATCGACGTAAAATTAATGGAGCAAATGCTTATGAATTATTTACCTGCAGAAAAAGTTTTGTCGTCGACGCAAGAAAAAATTTCGTCGGCAGAAAAGCCTTCCGAGCCGGTCGGTAACTTAATCAACATGGAAAAGGGCTTGGAATATAGCGCGGGCATGACGGATTTTTACAAGGAATTTTTATTAAAGTTCGTCAGCTTGAAGGCGGAAAAGCAAAAGAAGTTGCAAGAAACTTTCGAGGCGGGCGATTGGAAAAATTATACAATTTGCGTTCACGCGCTCAAATCAACTTCACTGTCAATCGGCGGCGAAAAAACTTCAGAGGCGGCAAAAGAGTTGGAGAAAGCCGGAAAAATTTTAATGGCGGCAACGAGTTCCGAGCTTGAAAAACAGGAGAGCGCGGAATTTATTAATAAAAATCACGCGGCTACAATGGAACTTTACGACGCATTGGCGGCAGAGGCTGAAAAACTTGCCGGTACACTGTAAATTTTGGAGGTATGATTTATGCGGAAGAAAAAAGTATTGGTAATCGACGATGACGAAATGAATTTGCAAATCGCGAAAATGATTTTGGAAAAAAGATTGCCGTGCGAAGTAATTGGCGCGGATAACGGCGTCGAGGGCATAGACATTTTAAAAAGTCAGCGTGTAAGTCTTGTCCTGCTTGATGTAATGATGCCGGATTTTGACGGGATAGAGACGTTGCAGGAAATTCGCGGCGACGCGCAGATTAAAAACGTGCCAGTCATGATGTTAACGGCGTCAGTTGATATGGAAACTGTGCAAAAGGCAGGGAAATTGGGCGTCAAAGATTACATAAAGAAACCGTTCTTGCCCGCCGATTTAGTGGAGCGCGTCAAGAGAAAACTTGCCGAAGTACATTCCGAAGAAATTTTACTGCTTGGCGATAACGAATCAGTTTTAAAATCCATGCAAAGCATAATCGAGGACAATTTCCCGCACGAGGCATTAATCGCGACAACGACGACGGCGGCAGAAAAAATTTTACACGAGTTGGACATAGATTTGATAATCGCCTGCGCGGACATGAAATTTATCGACGGGTTTAGATTTTTGTCGCTGGTATCATCGGAGGAAAAATTTAACGATAAACCGTTCGCAATAACGACGCCCGATAAAATTCGCGAATTCATTGACAAATTATCATCGCCAGGAATAATTGAGGAACCGCCGATTGAAGAAACACCTGCCGAATCAGAAGAGCCGCCGGTTGAGGAGTTGCCAGCCATTAAAGAAATTGAAGAATCGGTTATCGTGCACCCCAAGAAAAGCAAGATTGCAAACGTCGTGACAAATTTAATTGGCTATCAGAAAAAGACTTAGAAATTTTGTTGCAGAACGCAAAAACCCCCGCCGTTAGTGCAGGGGTATTTTTTTGGCTGTTAAGCGTGTTTAAAACCAAAAAGGCGGAAGCCTCGCCTCCGTCCTGGTTTCCTTTAAACATCGATTTTATTTCTACATATCTCACCTCCTATTTGCGATGTTTGGTGGTCATCGCAAGTTATTTGCCGCCGACCAAGCTGCGGGGACAGCCCTTCGGCACTGTGGCGCATATTTTATTTTGTTGGGATTAACGGGAATTATATCTTAAAATGATTAAAGGATTATTAGAACAAGATTAGTTTTCTGTGGAAAATTCTCGTTCCTCCCGTCGCCTAACTGTAGCAGAAAATTTTGCTATTTGCAAGTCACAGTTCAAAATTTTTTCAGTGACTTTTTAGGATTGTCAAAGATGTGTTACAAAAAGCGGTCGAGAGCCTCAACAGGCGACTTGTAGTTTAATGGTCTAATCGGTAACTTGTTGGTAAAAGCATTCCATGCCGCCAATTTACTCTCGAAGTCCTCGAACGACGAGAATTTATTTAACGAGTAAAAAACTTCGTTGTCGCGTCGATGAGAACGTTCCACTTTGCCGTTATGCCTGGGTGTGTACGGTCGTATTCGCTGATACTCGATGCCGTAAGCTAGAGCGTGTTGGTAAAAACTAAATTTGAATCATAATGGTAGCGAGTAATACGAAATTCTCAAAGCAGGTGAGTAATTTGTCGTAACGAGTAGCAATATGGCGATGATTTTTTATCCGTAAGAAAATCATGTTTTATGAGCGAATTTATCTTGTCGGGAATACAAACCTTCGCTTT
>JAFRRH010000072.1 GCA_017428215.1 Selenomonadaceae bacterium | reverse complement strand
TTTATGCTGAACATAGCCGATTGGGTAAATTGGTTCGCCAGCTAAATATCTAATAATCGCTGATTTGCCATATCGTATTCTTTCGGTTGGGGTAAGTTTCCTTCCTTTCTTACAAATTCCCTTAAGTCTGTTTGTGATGACCGTCATAACTGCCCTGCTGAATTTGCTAGCTTCCACTGATATGTTCGTTGCGATTTGGTAATAATTATGCATTCCCATAACCATTTTGTTGTATTGCCAAATTTCTTCAGCCTGATTTTTCTTTGGTCGTGCAATTCTCTTTACCTGCTCAACGAGAACTTCTTCTTGTTTTTTTGTTGTCTGCCGCTAATATGAGATTTGACTACCTGCTTCCCCTTCTTAGAATGAACTTTGATTTTAAAACCTAAAAACTCAGAATATCTGCGCTTGATGTTGACTACTCTTGTCTTATCTTGCGACACTTCCAATTTCAGTCGTTCTTTGAGCCATTGCGTGATAGCAATTTTTGTCTTTTCAGCCGCCGTTTTCGTCCGGCAGAAGATACGGAAGTCATCTGCATAACGCACGATATACATTTGCCGAATTAGCTTTACATGATTCACATTGTCGAAAAGCCCTTATCGATGACGTAATATGTCAAACTGTGGTGAAGTCGTGTATAAACATTTGCGATTGCGTGTTCGACAGAGCGATTTGGTCTAAATCCGTAGCTATGCTTGCTGAATTGCGCCTCGCAGATTGGCTCTAACACTTGCTTAAAACATTGCTGAATCAGTCTGTCCCATATGCAAGGGATTCCCAGTGGGCGCGTGCTTCCATTAGGCTTTGGAATGTCCTTTCTTCTTATGGGTTTAGGTCGATAGCCTTTTTTTGTTCCCGATACGATATATCTGACTTTCGCGGTTACTTTTTCTGGCGTCAGCTTGCCAATGTCCGCTATTGTCAGCTTATCCGTTCCGGCTGTTTTGCTACCTGTGTTGTTCTTGATGTTCCTGTACGCCAGCAAGATGTTTTCACTGCTAAGGACAAGCGGCATTAGATTTGTGAAGTGTTTACTTTTTTTGCCCGTGTGTACAGGTCGTTGTAAATGTTTTCCTTTGGCATAAGGCATCACTCCCTTCTTGGAGCGACACTTTTGGTCTTGCTCGAATCCTTATCCGATTGAGTGATTGATATAAAATTGTCAAAGACTTGTGCCCATTCCTCCATTTCCATTACAGAAACTTCTTCGGTTCGAGCACTACTTTTCAGTGCCGATTCAACCGCTTATTTTTCTTCGCCGGCTTACTGACGTTCGGCACCTTTCCTTGTTCCGATAATCCTATCTTTGCATTCAGCCTTAGGTTTTTGCTATGAGCCTGTAAGCTGGACAGTACCTCTAACACTATATGGCATTTCATAGCGAAGATTCTTACTTTGCCACACTTACGACGCTTTCACGCCAACTGCATTTCTACAGTTTCCTACTTTAGACCCGTACTTTCGCAATTTCGTCAGTCCCTTTTCGGGACATTCTAACCTTAATTGATTTATAGACCTCCAGTATATAGGACACACAGCCCACCGCTGAGCCGCTTTCGTCATTTTAGTGTTACGATGTCTCTGTGCCGACTTCACCGAGCTTCTGACGTTTCCGCCAGTTAGAGTATCAAGGAGGGCGTTTCAGGGCGTTACTCCTTCATTCCACCCTTCGGATAACCGGTTCGCTATATTTAAGCGCAGTAGCTTTTCACTACTGAACAAGTCGCACCTTCACGGTAAATACAAAGGTAAATGTAGCCGAAGTGTTTTTCATTTTCCTCTTGCTGATTCTGCCAACGCCGCAATTCATTCAACAAGCAATCGCCGGTTATTATATATCGCTTGCTTGCCTGTGTCTTGAGCGTCGAAAAATAATAATCATGCTTGCTGATATATATTATCTGCCTACTTAAATTTATTCGCTTCGCCCGGATTCTCATTCCTGTATGATACAACAGCCACAGCGGGATATAAAGCGGCGTGCCAAACGGACATTTTTTCCAGCAGAGCTTTAAATTGTTCAAGTAAAATGATATGGCGTTTAACGATATTTTTAGGCGCGTTTTTCGGTACCTTGATATAATTCGCGGGATTAAAGCTGATTAATTGTGCGGGATAAACGGCATAATCAAGTACATGATGAATCGGCGCGTGTATTGCAGATATTGTATTATGTGACTGCCCCGCTTTTTGTAAAGCTCGAAGCCATTTATCGAGTATTGCGGGCGTTAAATCCTATATCTTGACTTCTCCTAAATTCGGCGTTATCTGATTTTTGACATGTGATTGATACGTTTGCATTGAAGTCGGCTTAACATTGAGCGCAACGACATTATCTAGCCAATTCACCATAAAGACTTTCAGTATGATTAATTCGCTCGTTATCCCGATATTTCCGTGCAGGAAGTCATTGTAAGTAGCTACGCCCGCTTTATATTCCTTCGCCTTTGTCGCATAGCCACCCTTTTCTACGCCCTTGCACTTGCCTTCTACCTTGCTCGCCTCAAAGGCATAGCTGAAAGTTTTTTCACGTTTTCTGATTCGCACTTGCGCCATATTATCACCGCCTAAAAATTTACCCTCCCGAAAGGAGGGCTTTTTATTTTATTCGCGACTGACAAATATTTTTTCATGCTCCCGCCTCCGAACTTTTATTGCCTTACCGTCACATTTGAATCGAAGTTGCCGCCCACAACACCGAAATTACTTCCGTTTTCGCTATTTTGTCTAATAACCGATTTGTTTGATTTAGGAGAACTTATTACACGAAGTCGTTTTATCATACCCAACACAAGATTTTTGCTGTCGGAGTCAAGCCAACGATAATCATAAATCAGATTAGTCTCATCTCTGCTAAATTCAGCAACGGTGGTTTCCTTATCAAGGAGATAATCTGTCGAAACATTGAAAAAATCAGCAAAAATTTTTAACTCGTCATCACGGACAGGACGCGTGCCATTTTCAATACGGCTGAGAACACTTTGATTGATTCCTGTACGTTCGCTAAGCTCTTTTTGCGTCATGTCAAAATTCTTTCGCAGATACGCGATGTTACTGGCAACACTCATTTCAGCACACCTCCTAATTTTTTTGTAATTATAGCATTTCCAAATTGGAAAAGAAATATATTTTTAAAAATCGCATAAAAAACATGAACTTTTCTAAAACAGAAAAGTAAGAGGACTTGATATGACAGAATTTAATTTGGAGTTTATAAAATCTCGATGTAAAGAATTCGGCTTTAAAAACCAATCGACTTATTGGAAGCATGAAAACGGTCGGCACAAATTTAAAGGATAAACAATTCCGTTGCTTGCCGCTATTCTTCATTGTAAGTCACAAAATTTTTTTACTAATTAAAATGCCAAAATAGAATATTAATCTATCAATAATATAGAATCAAGCAAAGTTGAGAAGGTGATAATTTTAGAGTATTTTTTATTGTTTGCGTAATTTTCCTGTTCTTGGCGTTGATTTATTTATCAATCGAACATGGAAAAGCGCGAGCGATTCTATCCTTAATACTATCAAAAAGCTTTTCAAAGAGGACAATGACGAGTGAGTTTAACTCAAAAAGTAGGAAATTTTGGAATTGACGTTGCCTTATTTGGAACTTCGCAGGCAATCCACAGAAAAAATCGAGACTGGTTACATCAAAAACGAAATGTATCAAGCGATTAACGAAGTCACCAGCCAATATGGTTTAATGGACTTGGTTGGCGACAAACGTCCCGAAATTAACGCGAAAATTTTTGACAAGTTCAGAGGTTCGATTGAAGAGTTTGGAATAGTCATTGAGACGTTCAATCTTTCCTACGTAGTAGCCGACGAGCAAACTAAAGAGGCGATTCAAACAGTCGTCAACGCGCCATAGAAAAATGGAACGAGGGGTTTCCCACAAGTTATGAGCGATAGCGGCAATTTACTGTTCAATATCCCGACAAAATGAAGAACAAAATTTTGAACACGGTAGATTTAGAAACATTGCAGAGATTGACATCACAGGCGCAAAAATTTCAAAGCGTCGCCGCCGAATTGCAACCGTTTCTTGAATTGGTCAAAGAACTCGATGGGAAGTTTTTCCTGCCTACGGACAGATTGATTCGGGCAGGAGAAGCGACGAAGATTTAAGGCGTTTCAAAGTCGGCAATCGGCGCGTTTGCCAATGCGAGACTTTTAACCCCGCTTTACGTCAACTCTGAGCAAAAAAAGATTTTGGCTTAGTCCAGTAAAAGCACTGCCGCGCAAAAAAGCGTGGAGAATTTAAAGAGTGATAGCAATGAAATTTATCCTCGAAGGTACACCGGAAGAGTTGAAGAAACTTTTCGGCGAAGGCGCAGTACTCCGATTCATCGACAAAGACGCAGATAAAGAAGACGACGAAGGCAAGGTAATTCCGCCTGACGAGTAAGTCAAAATAAACTTTATCAACGTTGTTGCCGACGCCGTAAAAAAATGTCTCAACGAAACCAAATAAGTTTAATAACAAGAATTAATACTTGACGCTTTTTAGCGGCTCAATATGCGGGCATAATATTAAAAATTAGGTATAACAGCTAGGACGCTTGAAGGTGTTGGTTCAAATCCAACTGCTCGCCCTATTATAATAACTTTTCCATTATATAAATTCGCGACGTAAGAGAATCGTAGCGTAGTAGAGAGTGTTGGTAAAGTCCAAAAGTAAAACATAAGCAAAATCTTTGGTAAAATGAGTTTGAAAAACATTCAAAGGAAATTACTTATGTCAAACTCATTCTAAGAACGTGTGTTCATAGAAAAAAATACGAAACAGATTTAACGGACGAGCAATGGAAAGTTATTGCTTCCTTGTTCGTCAATATGCGAAATCGCAATTGGGAAAAATGCGAATTGGTAAATGCAGTACTGTACCTGGTAAAGACAGGCTGTCAGTGGCGCATTTTACTGTGCACAGCTTTTATCGACGAGCGCACCTCAGCGGACTGTGGGACTCAATTCTCACTCATCTTGTGAAGCTTACTCGTCAAAAGGCAGATAGTCACCGATTATATTGGTTGTTAAATATAACGTTGGAGAAATATGTGCAGATGGCGGTTATCGCGATTCTTTTGTCTACGCGGCTTACAAATATTTCGGCTTGCGAGTGGAAATATTCACGCCTACTAAGAAAGGATTACGAGCTGAGCGTTACTTCTGCTCAAACCTTGATTAAGATT
>JAFRRH010000071.1 GCA_017428215.1 Selenomonadaceae bacterium | reverse complement strand
CAATCCCGAATTTATGCGTCTCGCTCGTGTACTTGCGTAAAACTTTTTTGTTCAATAAAAAATCCCTTCCAACTTTGGAGGGGATAATTTTTTTGTAGAAATTTTTATGCTTGTGCAAGCCGCAAAATTTTTGCAACAACCTGTTCAATCGTTAAATTTGTCGTGTCTAAAAGTATGGCGTCTTCTGCCATTGCTAACGGCGCAATTTCCCGCTCGCTGTCTTGTTTATCGCGCAGGGAAATTTCTTTTTTTATCTGCTCAAAATCCGCCGCGAATCCTTTTGCTTTAAGTTCCTCAAAACGTCGCCGTGCCCGCTCCTCAACTGTTGCCGTTAAAAATATTTTTAAGTCCGCGTTCGGCAAAACTTGCGTGCCAATGTCGCGCCCGTCCATTATCACCGAACCTTGAGTTGCCATTTGCCTTTGCAGTTCCGTTAACTTTTTACGAACGAATCCGCACTTTGCAACGTCCGACGCCCCGCGACTAACTTCAGGCGTGCGGATTTCTTTGGTAACTTCGCGCCCGTCAAGAAAAACTTTTCCCGCTTCGTCCAATTTAATTTCAATGTCACGTATCACGTCTTCGACAGATTTGCCGTTCTCCAAAACTTTCAGCGCGACCGCCCGATACATTGCGCCGGTATCAATGTAAGTATAGCCAAGCCGAGCCGCAACGATTTTAGATACGGTACTTTTGCCCGCACCCGCCGGACCGTCCACCGCGATAATTTTTTTCATATCAAAAATTCTCCTTTTTAAAATTCAGCGAACGCCAAAATCTTTTCACACAGCTCCGGAAATTCAATACCTGCCGCTCTTGCCGCGTCGGGCACCAAAGAAGTTTCCGTCATGCCTGGTACCGAATTGACTTCTATAACGTAAGGAATATTTTCTTCGGACAACATCATATCGACACGAGCGACGCCAGCACATTTGCACAGCTTAAACGCCGCGACTGCCAATTGTTTAACTTCGGCAGTCAATTCGTCGGAAATCTGCGCGGGAACAATATGCGTTGACATGCCCTTAGTATATTTGCTTTTATAATCGTAGCGACCAGTCGTCGTGGTAATTTCAATGACGGGTAAAGTTTCCGCCTCGTCCTCATTGCCGCAAACCGCAACCGTCAATTCGCGCCCTTTGATAAATTCCTCAACTAAAATTTCGTCGCCAAAAGCAAAGGCGTCATCAATCGCCGCGTCAATGTCATCAGCATGTTCAACGATATTTACACCGATACTTGAGCCTTGCGACGCCGCCTTAATCACTACGGGCAAGCCGAAATTCTTTTCAATCTCGACGGCAAGCTCGTCGCGCCTATCAACTTCGCGATAAACAGTAAATTTCGGAGTGGAAAGATTCGCGGAGTTAAGGAAATGTTTCGTGGCAACTTTATCCATAGTTAGCGCGGCGGAGAGTACGCCCGAACCCGTATAGGGAATTTTCAACATGTCAAGCGTACCCTGAATCAAGCCGTCCTCGCCGTATTTGCCGTGTACCGCATTAAAAACTATCGTGCAATTTTTTTCGCGAATGGTGGAGGCAAAAGTCTGCGGATTAAGTTCGAGGAGTTCGACGTTATAATTTTTAGATTTAAGCGCGTCATAAATCGCTTTGCCCGTGCGCCGAGAAACTTCCGCCTCTGTAGACGTGCCACCGCACACGACGACAATTTTTTTGCCGCTCCAATCCTTAAGAGCCTCCAAAATTTCCTCGCCGGTTTTATAAATATCGCCCGCACCCATTGTTATAACTAAATCGCCCGGCGACAACTGGTCTTTAATCGCGGCGGCAATATTCTCGCGCTTGGGAATGTAGGAAACGGCTTGATTCGTCGTGCTCAAAACTTCCTTAAGAATTGACTCGCCGCTGACGCCCGAAATTTTTTCTTCGCCCGCCGAGTAAACGTCCGTCAAAATTAACATGTCTGCTTCTTTGAACGCGCCGCCGAAATCTTTAAGCAAAAGTTGCGTTCTGGAATATCTGTGCGGTTGGAAAATACAAATGATTTTATTGGGCTTAGTTTCGCGTGCGGCTTTAAGCGTTGCGGCAATTTCCGTCGGGTGGTGCGCATAATCGTCGACTACCAAAATATTTCTGACGCGCCCTTTAGTTTGAAAACGTCTTTTCGCGCCGTGAAAATGGCTCAACGCCTCGGCAATTTTATTGAAGGTCACACCGACTTTAAGAGCCGTTGCAATCGTCGCCAGCGCGTTTAAAACATTGTGCCGCCCGTGAATTGACAGCTGAACTTTACCTAAAAACTTTTCCCGATTAAAGGCGTCGAAGGTAACTCCCTTAGTCATCGTGCGAATATTTTTTGCTGTAAAATCTGCGTCATTGTCAATCGCGTAGGAAATAATTTTGCGGTCAATTTTTTTTGCAAGCTCGCGCAGATTTTCATTGTCGAAACATAAAACTGCAACGCCTTCCTCGCGGTCGAGGTTCTCTATAAAAATTTTAAACGCGGCGCGAATCCTTTCCATTGTGCCGTAGTGGTCGAGGTGGTCGTCTTCAATGTTGGTGACGACGGAAATTTTCGGCTTGAGTGTAACAAAAGAACCGTCGCTCTCGTCCGCCTCGCTAACGAGCCAATCACTTTTGCCCAAAATCGCGCCCGTGCCCAAGTCGGTTGATTCGCCGCCGATTATAATTGTCGGGTCAACGTCCGCGCTGTGCAACACGTAGCCAATCATTGAAGTCGTTGTAGTTTTACCGTGCGAACCTGCAACTGCAATTCCTTTACGCGAGTTTAATAGATAAGCGTTAATGTCGGAGCGGTGCAACTTAGGAATTTTAAATTTACTCGCCGCGATAATTTCAGGATTATCAGCTGGAATTGCCGACGAACAAACTATAGCCTCAACGGGATTGCCTACCTCGTCGAGAATATTTTTAGCCTTGTGCCCAACGAAAACCCTCGCACCGAGCTTTTTAAGCATATCGAGCGTTGGAGAGTCTTTAGCGTCCGAGCCGCTAACTTCACGTCCGCTTTCGATTAAAATTTTGGCAAGCGCACTCATTCCCGCGCCGCCTATACCTATAAAGTGAAATTTTTTCAAGCTGTCAAGTTTCAAATTATTTTTCCTCCTTAAACCAATTTCAAAATCAAATCGGCGATTTCGTCGGCGGCGTTCGGTTTACCGAGTGATAAACTTGCTTGCGCCATTGATTTTAATTTTTCTGGTGAAACTAAGAGTTCGTCAAGATTTTTAATTAAAATTTCCGCCGTCAAATCTTTGTTGAGAATCATGCGAGCCGCGCCAGCTTCGACGAGTGAACGCGCATTAAATTCTTGGTGATTTTCCGCCGCGTATGGATACGGAATTAAAATTGAGGGAATACCTCGCGCTGTCAATTCGGCAAGTCCGGTTGCACCTGCGCGGAAGATTGCAAGGTCAGCCATAGCCATAGCCGTCGGCATGTTGTAAAGATAAGGAACAATTCTTATATTCGGCGCGTCGAGGTCGGATAATTTTTCCACGACGGAATTAAATTCGCCCTTGCCGGTGACGTGCAGAAATTGCGCAGAATTTTTTTGAGCCGCTGATTTTAAAACGTCAATCATTGCATTGTTAATACTTCTTGCGCCGCGCGATCCGCCCGAAATTAAAATAATCGGCTTGTCGTCGGTGAAACTGAATTCCTTTAAGCCGTCAGATTTTTTTGCGGCGAGAACTTCTTGGCGAATCGGATTGCCGGTGTAAACGGTTTTATTGGCGGGAAAATTTTTAATCGCGTCTTTGGTGCCGACGGCGATTTTTTTTACGAACTTAGATAAAATTTTATTAGTGACACCAGCAACGGCGTTTTGCTCCTGAATGAGCGTCGGAACTTTCATAAGGCTGGCGGCAAGAAGAATCGGTCCACAGACATATCCGCCCGTCCCGACGACCACACTAGGCTTGAAATTTTTTACAATGTCGCCGGCAGATTTTATGCTCCAGATAGCATTGGCGGCACGAGAAATATTTTCCAGTGTAAAACGACGTTCAAGCCCGCCCTCCAATTTCAGCGCAGTAAAATTTATTCCCGCCTTCGGAACAATGTCAGCCTCCAAGCCTTTTTCCGTGCCGACGTATAAAAATTCAGCGTCGGGGCGTTTATTTTTAATTGCGTCAATGAGCGTTAGCGCGGGGTAAATATGCCCGCCCGTGCCGCCGCCCGATACGATTATTTTCATAGTTAGTTGAAGTTGCCTTTCACCTGTGATAAAATTTTTTCGGACAAAGATTTTCGCAGTATCCCGCTTGGACGCAACATGTGCCGTTATTGGTTGTTATCCATTAAGCGACACCGCTAACGGCGGCGGTGGGCGTGTTTGTGGGGCGCACGTCAAATCTTTGCCCAATGAAAAGATTCGTCTATGATCGGAATGCCGTTGATTTGCAGTCAGCTTGCACCGAATGTACGGGCGAATCTTTTCGTTTACTTAAGTCCGTGAACAATTCTCTTAAAATCTCTGCCGCGCTCCTCGAAGTCGCTGTACATGTCAAAGCTTGCACACGCAGGACTAAGCAACACGACTTGCGGCGGACGGGAAATTTCTTTGGCAAGCGAAACGGCGCGTTCCATTGAATAGCCCGCCTCTAAAATCTTTTCGGCAGGGAAATTTTTATCAAGGGCACAAGTTTTAAACCTTGACGCCGCGTCACCAACTAAAATTAGATAATCAACGCGCTCATTGACGAGATTTAAAAAGTCCGTTAAATTGGTGCCCTTGTCGTCGCCGCCCGCAATTAAGACGATATGTCCTGCGAAAGTTTCCAAAGCCTTAATTGCTGAGTCCGTGTTGGTCGCCTTTGAATCGTTGTAATATTTCACGCCGTCAAGTTCGCGAACAAATTCTATCCTGTGTTCGACACCTTGAAAACTCTTTAAAACTTTAGAAATTTTTTCAGCCTCGACGCCCGCCAAATATGCCATAAGCGACGCCGCCAAAGCATTCTCGACGTTGTGCCCGCCCTTTATGCCGAGTTCGTTAATCGTGCAAAGTTTATGAGTTGCGCCATTAAATCTTATGACGAGCGAATTATTTTTAATGAACGCGCCCTCAGCAAGTTCACGCTGTCTGCTGAAATATAAAACTTTGCAAGCGGCGCGATTAATCATGTCGCGAGTCCGTTCGTCGTCGTAATTCAGAATCAAAAAATCTTCGGCGGTCTGTTGAGCGAAAATTTTTTCCTTCATGAGCTGATAAACTTCCATTGAGCCGTGACGTTTCAAATGGTCAGGCGTGACGTTTAAAATTGCGGAAATGTGCGGCTTGAAATTTTTCGTCGCTTCCATTTGATAGCTTGAAATTTCTACAGCTAAATATCCGCCCGCGCCAATTTCCAAAGCAACTTCAGATAACGGAAATCCGATATTACCGCCGACGCCGACTTTAGAAAATTTTTCCTTAAGTAAAAGTCCAAGCAGTGTAACCGTCGTAGTTTTGCCGTTGGTACCTGTCACCGCGCAAATCGGAGATTTCGCCAAGCCGTAAGCAAATTCGACTTCGCTAATAATCGGAATATTTTTTTGCGCCGCCGCCTTGAGTAGCGGAATTTTTATCGGGACAGCAGGTGAGACAATTATTTTATCTACGCCGATTAAAAGTTCTTCCGTCTGCTTGCCGAGTTTTATTTCGACGCCAGATAGGTTTATGTCGAGATTTTCTTTAGCGTCGCTCAAAATTACTTGATTACCGAGTTCGTGTAAAATTTTCGCCGCCGCAATGCCGCTTCGAGCCGCGCCGATTACTAAAATTTTTTTATTTTCCAAATCCATTAAAGTCACTCCAAAAATTATTTCCGCTTGGCGTGGTTAAGCACGTCGTCCACAAAAAGATTTTCAATCACAATGTAAAGCTCTCGCCCGGCATTCTCCAAATCGTCGATTTTCTCAAGATAATTTTTCAGCGCGTCCAGCAAATGTTCGTTGCCGCCGTCCTGAGCGACATAGTTGCCGATTTTCCGAACAATCTCGCGTTGCCGGATGTTTATGTCGATAAGCTCGTTTACAAGTAGCTTGCAATTCTCAACATTTTTCATTAGTTAATCCCCCTTACAACATTGATAGCCCGATAATACCCGCGATTAATCCGACCGTCCAAAATATGAAGACGACTTTAACCTCTGACCAGCCGCCCAACTCGAAATGATGATGCAACGGACTCATGCGGAAAATTCGCTTGCCCGTCGTTTGAAACGAAATGACTTGCAAAATTACTGATAACGCCTCGCATACGAACACAAAGCCGATAATAGCCAATAAAATTTCCGTGCGCGTCAAGATACCGACAGCCGCAAATGCTCCGCCTAATGCTAATGAGCCAGTATCACCCATGAAAACTTTGGCAGGGTGAAAGTTAAATTTTAAAAAGCCTATACACGCTCCGACAATCGCCGCGCAGAATATCGCTAATTCCTCATGACCCGTTAATAAACAAACTACAGCGTAACAACTTGCCGCTATCGCCATGCACCCCGACGCCAATCCGTCAAGTCCGTCCGTTAAGTTTACCGCATTCGACGCTCCAACCATTACAACGAACATGAACGGCAAATATAACGTTCCCGCCCAAATTTTTTCGTTAAGCACAGGCAACCAAATTTCCGGCTCAAAGTCAACCAAAAGCGAACTCGCGACAAAAGTTACAATCACGGCGATTATAATTTGTCCCAAAAGTTTGTAGCGGGCGAGAAGTCCTTGATTATGCTTGCGGACAACTTTTAAATAATCGTCAATAAATCCCAAGATAAAATGTCCGAGCAAAATAAATAGCGCAAGGAAAATTTCAGCGTTCCAATCAGCAATTATCAGCGTCGCCGCGACAATGCCCGCGATTAAAAATATTCCGCCCATTGTCGGCGTACCGCTTTTGACTTGATGACTTTTTGGTCCTTCCTCGCGAATACTCTGCCCGAATTTAAGTTTATGCAAAATCGGAATACAAATCGGCGCAAGCATAATAACGACGCCCGCCGCGATTGCTCCCGCGATTAAAAGTTTCTCCATTATTTAACCCTGCTTATCCATTAATTGTTCGCCGATTCCGTTCGCCATTAAATAAATTGCCAACTGATTAAGTCGTACACCCTCGCGCTTGGCACTTTCCGCCAATTTCCTATGCAGGCTCTTGGGAATGCGCAAATTCAATTTTCCGTTGTATAAATCCCAATCTGGCTCATCAATCGGCTCTCCCAAATCCAACGCTGCTTCCAGCCAGCAAAGTTTTGCGTCCTCAATCATTTCGAGAACTTCCAAACGAGTATCGCCTTGAGTTATGCAACCGGGCAAGTCGGGTATTGTCGCGACGTAACCGCCCTCAGGTGAAGGCGTGATTGTAATTTCATAAGGCAACGCCGCGTAGTATTCTAAATTTTTTTCAGCAGTCATTTTATTTTCCATAAAAATTTCTCCTTTTGGATTACAAATTCAGTTCCCGAACAACCTTGCGAACATAAACTTCATGAACGAACGGTCTTTGATAAGGGATAGTTATGGGATTTTTTCCTTGTTTTCGGTAAGTGTAATGACTTGAGCCACGACCGGGTTGAGCGCATTCGTATTCGGCATTTGAAAGTATTTTGTCGAGTTCTTCAAAACGGACGGTTTTAGGATTGTTTTTGATTCTTTGAAGAAGTTTTTCAAGTTTACTCATTTAAATCAGCTCAATAATTTTTTCCATATGCATGACATGCGAAGCTTTAAATAAAATCGTGTCACCGTCGCGGACAATTTCCAAGATTTTTTTAGCGGCGTCTTCGTGCGTGTCGAAGGTATAAACATTTTCCAAACCCGCCTCGCGTGCGCCTTCCGCTATAAATTTCCCAAGCTCGCCCAAAGTTATCAACGTGTCGAATTTATGTTCAACTAGCTCCGCGCCAATTTCCCTGTGAACTGTCTCCGAAATTTCGCCAAGCTCCAACATGTCGCCTAAAACGGCAATCAACCGCCCGTCGTAAACTTCCGAAGTCGTATGAATCGCCGCACGCATTGAGGCGGGACTTGCGTTATAAGCGTCATTGATAATTGTCAAGCCGTCGCGCCGAATAACCTCATAGCGCATCTTGGTTGTCGTTAAAGTCGAAAAGCCGCGTTGAACTTCCGGAACTTTCAAGCCGCAAGCGTAACCCGCCGCAATAGCAGCCAGTGCATTTGAAACGTTGTGGCGACCGAGCATTGAGATTTCAAAATCATATTCCCTGCCTCTGAAACTCAAAATAAATTCCGTCGACACGCTACCGATTAAAATATTTTTCGCAACGAAGTCAGCAGTTTCGTTTTCCAACGAGTAAGTCAGAACTTTTACGCCTTCGCCCGCCAAATTTTTCATATCCGCCGTATGACGATTGTCCGCGTTCAAAATAATTGTGCCGCCCGCTTGAATCGCCTCAACCAATTCGCCCTTAGCCTTAGCAATATTTTCAATGGAGCCTAAAAGTTCAATATGCGCCTCGCTTACGTTCGTGACAATTCCAATCATCGGCTTGACAACCTGCGCTAAAGTTTCAATCTGTCCAAGTCCACGCATTCCGATTTCCACGACTGCCGCTTTATGTTTATCTTTTAATTCAAGCAAAGTCATCGGGACGCCGACCTCGTTATTAAAATTTCCTGAAGTCTTTTGCACGTGTCCTAAACCGTTCAGCGCGGCGGCAGTTAAATCTTTAGTCGTAGTTTTGCCATTGGAACCTGTAACTGCTACAATCGGAATTTGAAAGCGGTCGCGCCACGCTCCAGCAATTTGCCGATAAGCCGTCAAAGTGTCTTCAACTTTAAGGACGACGCCCTCCGGAACTCTTTTGGCGGTTTTGCTTACGAGAATCGCCGCCGCACCTTTTTTTAGCGCGTCTTTAGCAAAAGATTCGCCGTTGCAATTTTCGCCCTTTAGCGCAACGAACAACTCGCCGCTCTGAATTTTCCTGCTGTCAGTTGAAACGCCCTCGAAAAAAATTTCTGCGTCCGAATTTGCCTCTGCGCCCGTAACCAGAGCGACTTCTTTCAAGCTTAACTTATCCATTTTTTTATTGCCTCCCGCGCAATCTCTCTGTCGTCGAAATGAATCGTTCCCGTGTTGAGGATTTGATACGTTTCGTGCCCTTTACCCAAAATTAAAACTATATCGCCCGCCTTCGCAAGCTCAATCGCTCTGAAAATCGCAACTCGCCTATCAACAATGCGCTCGTGAATTTTTTTGCCAATGCCAACTTCAATGTCGTCTAAAATTTTTTCAGGGTCTTCGGTGCGCGGATTGTCGCTCGTGGCAATTATAACGTCGCTGAATTCGGCGGCAAGCTTGCCCATAATCGGACGCTTGCTATTATCTCTATCCCCACCGCAACCAAACACCGTAATAATTTTACCCGTCGCAATCTGCGCGGCAGTCTCCAAAACATTTTTAACGCCGTCTGGTGTGTGTGCATAGTCAACGATAACTTCAAAGGGCGCGTCGGAAAAAATCCGTTCAAATCGTCCGGGCACGCTCTTAAAATTTTCTAAGGCGCGTTTAATGATGTCTGCTCTAATATTTTCAGCCAACGCCGCGCCGCTCGCCGCCAACACGTTATAAACATTGAACAGCCCCGTGATATGTAAATTTAAATTTATAGCGTCGCCAATCTTAAAGTTCATACCGTCGGCTCGTAAATTAACTTCGGTGCCGCGCAGGTCTGAAGGATTTTTCACGCTGTAAGTAATTTTTTTGCACAGGCAATGTTTTAAAACTTCTGCGCTTGCCGCGTCGTCAACGTTTATAACGGCGGTTTTATTTTGCTTGCGACCTCTGCGCGATACCATGTCAAAAAGTTTTGTCTTCGCCCGTAAATAATTTTCAAGTGTGCCGTGAAAGTCCAAGTGATCTTGCGTCAAGTTCGTAAAAATCGCCGTGTCAAATTCCACTCCCGCAACCCTATGCTCCGACAATGCGTGGCTCGAAACTTCCATAACGACGACTTGAACTTTTTTAGCTAACATGTCCGCCAAAATTTTTTGCAAGTCAATTACGTTAGGTGTAGTGTTGCGCACGGGAAAACTTTCGTCGCCAATTAAAATCTGAATCGTTCCGATTAACCCGACTTTAAAGCCCGCGCAGGTAAAAATTTCTCGGAGCATGTAAGTTGTCGTCGTTTTGCCGTTCGTACCTGTGATTCCGATTACTCGCATTTGCCGCGCAGGATAATCATAAAAATACGGAACGATAACTGCCAGCGCGTTAAGCATGTCGGGGACAATCAGCACGGAAATATTTTCAAGCGGCGTGAAATTTTTTCGCGTCGTTAAAATCGCAACCGCGCCCTTAGCCGTTGCCTGCGGTATAAAATTATGTCCGTCAACGTGTGCGCCTTCCATGCACACGAATAAATTTTTCGGCTCAACTTTGCGCGAGTCGTGCTCAATGCCACTTATCTCAACGTCTGCGCCTAAAATTTTCGCGTCGGGTATCAACAATGCCAGTTCACTCAATTTTTTTATCAAGACTTCGCCTCCCTCCTATTTGCCGCCAATTATAATTGAACTTTGCATGAAAAGACAAGCCGCCGAAAAATTTTTTGAATCAGAAACTGTTTAACACGCCGTCAAAATTATTCATAAAAATTTTCTCCCTGCTACAGCTCGTTTAATTCCTGCCAAGTCTTTAAAAATTTCCACGTCGACAAAATTATTTTTCTCGAATAAAGTTTTGACTGCCGACGCCTGATTTATTCCGATTTCGACTGCCAAAAGTCCGCCGTCGACTAAAAATTTTGGCGCGTCGCTTACAATTCGCCGATAAAAATTTAAACCGTCCTCGCCGCCGTCCAGTGCAATTTGCGGTTCTTTTTTTACTTCTGATTGCAAAGTTTTTAGCTCGTTGGTTGGGATATACGGCGGGTTTGAAACTACAGCGTCGAAAATTTTTCCTTTAAGCGGCGCGAATAAGTCTCCGCAGTAAAAATTTATTCTGTCGTCAACGTGAAACTTTTGCGCGTTGAATTTGACGACTTTCAAAGCCTCTGCGGATATGTCAACGGCGATTGCCCGCGCAGATTTTACAAACTTTAGAATAGAAATGCAAATTGCGCCGCTACCAGTTCCCAAGTCTGCAAAAATTGTATTTTTATTTAATCCGTGCAGATATTCCCCGACAAGTTCAGTTAAAATTTCGGTATCTGGGCGCGGGATTAAAACATTTTCGTTGACGGCGAACGCCAAGCCCATAAAATCTTTTGTGCCCGTCAGATATGCCACTGGGATTCTTTTCAGCCGTTGATTTATTAATTCGTTGAAGCGCAAGATTGATTCGAGCGGCAAATTTTTTTCTGCGTCAACGTACAAAGTTAATCGCCGCCAACCTAAAACGTGCGCCAATAAAATTTCTGCGTCGAGGCGTGGCGTATCAATTCCATTTTCCTCAAGCTGTATCGTCGCCGATTTTAAAACTTCCGCAACGGTTTTCATTGCTATCACTCCAAAAAAAAGGAGCCGTCTGGCTCCGAAAAATTTTTCAACGTGGTTTAGCGAAAATCATTCTGCCCGCCGAAGTTTGTAACGCGCTAGTGACTTCAACGGAAATTGTTCTGCTCAAATATCTATGACCATTTTCGATAACAATCATCGTGCCATCGTCGAGATACGCGACGCCTTGACCGGGTTCCTTGCCGTCCTTAACGACTTGAACTTTCATAGTTTCGCCTGGAATCACGACGGGTTTAACAGCGTTGGACAATTCATTTATGTTCAAAACGTCGACGCCGCGCAGTTGAGCGACTTTATTAAGATTAAAATCGTTGGTGATAATTTTGCCGCCGATTTTTTGGGCTAAACGGACTAATTTCGAGTCAACGCCCTGCACATCGTCGAAGTCAATGTTCATAATTTCGACTTCAAGGCTAGAATCCTCGCGAATTTTTTGCAGAATATCCAAGCCGCGACGCCCGCGCACTCTCCTAAGCGTATCGGACGAATCAGCGATATATTGAAGCTCCTCTAGCACGAAAACGGGAATTAAAATCGTACCTTCCAAAAAGCCGGTATTGCAAATGTCAGCAATTCGCCCGTCAATAATTACGTTCGTGTCCAGAAGTTTATAATTTTTATCTTTATGCTCTTTGAGCTTGACTAAATTAACTTTTGCGCGTTCGACAGGTGGAGTTTCCTCTTGCGCAGGTTCTTTAACGGGTTCTTCAACTGGTTTTTCGGGAGCTGTAACCTCTTTAGTTTCTTTTGCGGCTTTATCAGCCTCTCTATTGCGTAAAATTTCTTTTATGAAGTCAAAACTGCCGGTAATTTCTTTACGTTTTTTAATTGTGATTTTTACGCCCAAATAGCCGAGCACGATGCTAAAAATAATAGGAATATAATTTCCAACGATAGGAATTCGCGCAAAAGCACTGCCCAATAAATTCGCGATTATAAGTCCGATAGCCAAACCAACTGCGCCGGCGATAACGTCGTTGATTGGCATTTTACTAAGCTGTTTTTCGACAAATGAGGTAAATTTTTTGAGTCTGTTAATTAAAAATGGTGAAACAAACCAACCAGTAAGTCCTCCAACGGTTGCGCCGACTAAAATGCAGACTAAATTTGCCATAGTCAACCGAAAAATTCCCGTGTTGATTTGGAAGAACTCAAGATTGATATAGGAGATTACGAATGGGCTTACCTGATGAAACGCCGCGCCGCCAACTATTGCGCACGTCAACGTTATGAAAAATTTTATTGCTTTATCAAGCATAAACTTCACCTCCTGTAGAGTTTACGCAAGCCTAGCATACTTTTCTGAAAATTTACTGATTGACATTTGCGGCGGGAAATTTTTTATCATTATTTAATAAACTTGCGACGCGCTCAATGATTTTCTCCGCCAAATCAGCTTTGCTCATCTTAGGGAAGTTTTCAACATTGCCTCCGCGCCAAATAATCGACGCAATATTAGTTGAGACGCCGAACCCTGCGCCCTCAGCAGTGACATCATTGGCAACTATGAAGTCCAAATTTTTTTCGACGAGTTTTTTATTGGCGTACTCCAAAATATTTTGAGTTTCGGCGGCAAATCCGACGAGCACTTGAGAATTTTTCAAGCCTCCGAGTTCTTTTAATATGTCGGGATTTTTCACAAGCTCCAAAGTCAATGTATCAGCAGATTTTTTAATCTTCTGCGCGGCGGGATTTTTAACGCGATAATCCGCAACGGCGGCGGACATAATCACAGCGTCGACGGAATCAAAATCCTTTAAGACAGCCTCGCGCATTTGCAACGCGGATTCGATTTTTATAAATTTTAAATCGTTAGGCGGCTCAAGCTCGCTTTTACCGGAGATTAAAATAACTTCCGCGCCGGCATTTACGGCAGATTTAGCGATTTCGTAGCCCATACGCCCGCTTGAACGGTTGCCGATATATCTAACGGGATCAATCGCCTCAACAGTGCCGCCCGCTGTCACGAGAATTTTTTTCCCGCTCAAAGCTTTTGTACTGGGAGCAAAGATTTTTTCAATGGTGGCGAAAATTTCTTCGGGTTCGGGCAAGCGTCCTTTACCAACGACACCGCACGCCAAATTTCCCGACGCAGGCTCCAAAATTTTCACACCGCGAGCTTTTAAAATCGCTAAATTAGCTTGCGTCGCGGGGTTTTCATACATTTTGGTATTCATTGACGGCGCGATTAAAATTTCTTTATCGAAAGCCAAAATTGTAGTCGTCAAGAGGTCGTCGGCTATTCCATGAGCGGCTTTAGCCAAAAAATTTGCGGTAGCAGGCGCGATTAATACCAAGTCGGCGAAATCGGCTAGTGCGACGTGTGCAACATGAAAATGCGCCGCGTCACCGAACATTTCGACGAACACGGCGTTGCCTGTAATTTCTTGAAAAGTTCTCGGCGAAACGAATTCGGTAGCGGCACGAGTCATCATCACGCGGACATTTGCGCCAGCTTTTTTTAGTCTGCTAGCGACTTCGACGACTTTGTAAGCGGCAATTCCGCCTGTAACGCCGATTAAAATATTTTTTTTATCAAGCATGGCTTAATCCTTTATCGTGTAAGAAATTTTGCCCTCGTTAATCTCTTCCATAGCGTTTGTAACGAATTTAGTTGCGCGATTTTCGACACGGCAAGGTTTACCGCTCAAAAGTTCGCGAGCGCGTTTACTGGCAAGGACAACAAGCGCGTATCTACTGTGAGTTTGTTTAAGCATAGAATCAGTCGACGGATTTACCATGCTAAGAGGCGTTGCGTTTAATTTCATTTAAAATCCTCCCTCTAAATTAAATTTGTCAAGGTTGCGAGCGATTTTTAAGCGTTCCGCCGCCAAAATAGTTTTAATCTGCGCGGTAGCGTTGTCAATCGTGTCATTTACTACGGCATAATCATATTGCAGACCGATTTTTATTTCGGCGACGGCGTTTTTCAATCTACGCGCTAAAGATTCGGGATTTTCGGTGCCGCGTCCCTCGATTCGGCGTTTAAGTTCGTCCAAACTCGGCGGCAACAGGAAAATATAAATTCCGTCGGGGCATTTTTTCTTAACGTTGAGTGCGCCTTGAACGTCAATTTCCAAAAGAATATCTTCGCCGCGATTGAGTCGTTCCTCAATTTTATTTAGCGGCGTGCCATAAAAATTTCCGTAGACATTGGCGTATTCGAGGAATTTTTCTTCGGCAATCCACGTTTTGAACTCTTCGACGCTCAAAAAATAGTATTCTCTGCCGTCAACTTCACCTGGACGCGGAGTTCTCGTTGTCGCCGAAATGGAATAAGCGACTTTGGGCAAGTCAGCCAACAATTTCTTGCAAACTGTACCCTTGCCCGTGCCGCTCGCGCCAGATATTACAATCAATAAACCCTTTTGCATTAAAAGTTGCCCTCGAAAACTTTTTCAGCGGGTCCTGTCATGAAAACATGATTATTTTCGCGCCAATCGATTTGAAGTTCGCCGCCGTCAAGAATTACGGTACATTTTCTGCCCGTCAAGCCGTTTAAATTCGCCGCAACCGCCGTAGCACAAGTTCCAGTGCCGCAAGCCAATGTAATTCCGCTACCGCGCTCCCAAACTCTCATACGTAACTTATTCTCGCCGATTTTCTGGACAAATTCGGTATTAGTTTTGCGCGGGAAAAACTTATGCGTCTCAAATTTCGGTCCGATATGTTCTAAGTCAATTTTTTTAATATCGTCGACGAAAATCACGCAATGCGGGTTGCCCATGCTGACACAAGTCATCTTATAAGTCACGCCGTCAACTTCAATCGGCTCGCCGACGAGTTTTTGGCTTCCGAAGCCGTCAACAGGAATTAAATCGGCGTTAAAAATTGGCTCGCCCATGTCGACTGTTACCAAATCGTATTTCATGCTGACAGTAAGAATCCCCGCGCCCGTCTCAACCGTTAAATCGTCGTCGCTGAAGAATTTATCGCCGCTCAAAAGATAACGCGCAAAACAACGAATACCATTGCCGCACATTTCCGGCTCGGAGCCGTCCGCATTGAAAATTCTCATGCGCGTCGCCGCTTTCGTCGAACTTTGAATATAAATCACGCCGTCCGCGCCGATTCCAAAATGTCTGTCGCAGAGCTGTTTAATTTTTTCCGGCGAATGAATTTCTCCGCCGTCAATGATTATAAAATCGTTCCCGCAACCTTGCCACTTCTCAAACTTCTGCATAACTTTTACCTCCTTTGATTTGCGCAGTATACTACTTTTGGCTACTTCATGCAACATAAATTAATCGGTGGATAAAAATATCAACTTTCCTTGACTTAAAGTTTACTCTACATGATAAAATTTTTTTGGGTGAGATTATGAATCGACGAGAATTTTTAAAAATGAGTTTAGCACTTACTATAGGAGGCTTGGCAATGACGGCAGAGGCAACAGAAAACTTTTCGGCAAGAACAATCGACTTTCATGCGCACGCAATCCTACCGAGCTATATCAACGCATTAAAAATATTAAAAATTGACGCGGCGGCGGAAGAGGGTTTTCCGTTGCCGAAATGGAACGTGGAAGCGCATTTGCAATTCATGGACGCGGCAGGTATAGACTTTACAATTTTATCAATGGCGACGCCGCATATTTCCGATAAATTCGCCGCACGAGAAATTAACGAGGAGTTCGCCGAATTGTGCCGACGCTTTCCAAAACGTTTCGGATTCGTGGCGACATTGCCCTTGCCCAACGTCGAAGGCTCCATCGAAGAATTTCATTATGCGACGGAAAAACTTGGTGCGTTGGGAGTGAAAGTTGCGAGCAATTCTGACGGCGTTTATTTGGGCGATGAACAGCTCGACCCGATTTTCTCCGCGCTCAACGAAAAAAAATCGCTCGTGATAATACATCCAAGTCCTGCGCGGGAGTTGCCAAGAAAAAATGTCGTCACAGGCAAGGTTATGGCGTTGTTTGAATATCCCGCTGACACCACGCGGGCAGTTTTAAATATGCTGGCTAACCGAACACTTGAAAAATTCCCAAACTTAAAAATAATCGTTCCGCATTGCGGATCGTTCCTGCCTTACATGAAACAACGCGCCGATTCAATGTTTAAAATGCTTGCGTCAATGAATTTAATGGAGCCGGTTAATTTTGCGACAGGCTTTGAAAAATTATTCTTCGACACGGCAGGCGACCCAATGCCCGAACAATTCGACATTCTCTTAAAAGTCACAAACCTCGACAAAATTATTTTCGGCACCGATTATCCCTACGTGCCCGCGCAAGTCATACTCGGCAGGAAAAAACTTTTTGATAAAGAAATTTCTCGGCGCGGTTGGATGGAAAAAATTTACGTCGACAACGCACGAACTTTGCTGGGAGGTTGAAGCATGAAAAAATTTTTTCTAATCGTGTTGGGAGTGATGATTATGCTGACAGCAACAGCGAGCGCGAAATCAATCCGCACGCCTGAAGGAAATATGCCGCGAGTGCAATGGGCAGTAGTTGAATCAACCGCCGGCACAATGTCGCAGATGATTGAAATTGGCGCAAGGGTATTGGCTCCGACAACGGCAAATGAATCCGGAACGTATGCACTTTACGGCGTAATTGAAAAAAATAATCCAAACTTAATGCGACTGCTTGAAATTTACGAGAGCGACGAAGCTTATCGAATTCACAGCACTAGTCCCGCCTTCCAGCAATATCGCGCTGAACGGTTACCGATTCTTGCCGGCTTGAAACTTCTGCCCGTCAACGGAATTGTCCTTGAACAAAAAGAAAGCGGCGTCGGAACTATTGTTCAAACTAACCGCTTTGAAATTGCGCCCGAAAACCTTGCCAAATTTCAGCAGATAATTTCTGAAGAGGCAATCCGCGCTGTACGTGATGAAGTCGGCATTATGGGAGCGTTCGTCACTGCCGAGCAACCCCGCCCAAACTTTTTGCACACAATGATAATTTTCAGCGACGCGACGGCGGCTCAAAAATATTTTGCGTCTAATGCGTACAAAAATTTTCGTAAACAAGCCAAATCATTAATTCAAGTTGAACAAACGATTGATTATCAACCAACTAAAATAATTTTGTCACAAAAATTTTAACAGGAGTTGTTGCACATGAAAAAAATTTTGTGTGTCGTGACGAGTAACAACGTTAAGGGCGCGACGGGAATCCCAACAGGCTTTTGGCTTAGCGAATTAACGCACCCGCTGAAAAAATTTTCGACGGCTGGCATTGCTTACGAGCTGGCTTCGATTAAGGGCGGCAAGCCTCCGATTGACAAAGACAGTCTCGACTTTAACGACCCGATTAACAAAAAGTTTTGGGACGACGAAAATTTTCAAGCCAAGCTCACCAATACGATTAAGCTTGACGACGTAAACACCGCTGACTTTGACGCGATATTTTTTGCGGGCGGTCATGGCGTCATGTGGGATTTTCCTGACAGTGCGGCGATTGATAAAGTTACCCGCGAAATTTACGAACGCGGCGGAATTGTCTCTGCAGTCTGTCATGGTCCTGCGGCTTTGGTTAACGTCAAACTCAGCGACGGTAAATTTCTTGTCTACGGGAAAAATTTGACGGCGTTCACTAACGGCGAAGAAGCAGACGTTCAAGCTACAAATATCGTACCGTTTCTGTTGGAGACAGAGCTTAAAAATCACGGCGCGATTCACCATGCGGCGACGAATTGGAGCAATCATGTTGTGGAAGACGGGCGGCTCGTCACCGGACAAAATCCGGCGTCTGCAGCGGGCGTTGGTGAAGCCGTTGTTAAACTTTTAAAGGAGGAATAATTATGCCGTTAATTTCAATCGATGCAGTTCACCCGACTAAGGAGCAGAAAGAAAAGTTAATCGCGGGCTTAACAAAGACTGCCAGCGAAATTTTGGGCGTCGATGAAAAATTTTTCTACGTCCTGGTCAAAGAAAACGATTTAGATAATTGGGGCGTCGGCGGTAAAACGCTTGAAAAGTTCCTTGCCGAACAAAAGAAGTAAAAAAAAATTTTTCCCCTTGCACAGCGCGAGGGGATTTTTTTTGCTAAAATAAATTTCAACGCTTAAGATATTTTAAAGGACTGAACTCAATGGAAAAAATTTCTCCTCTGCTTGCCAACAAAAATTTTCTCTACGCCACAGAATTTTTTTCGGGAATGTCGATAATGGCGGTTGAACTCGGAGCCGCTCGACTGCTCGCGCCGTATTTTAGCTCGTCACAAATAGTTTGGACGATTATAATTGGCACGATAATGATTGCGTTGGCTTTAGGAAATGTTTGGGGCGGTCGCCGCGCAGATTTAGACGCGAACCCCGCAAAACTTTATCTACGGCTGATAATCGCGGCTTTGTGGATTGGCGCAATACCCGTGCTCGGAAAATATTTAATCCTCGCGCTCGCCGGAATTTTGATCGTCGCCATCGACACCAATCTTTTAATTTGGGCGGCGTTCTTGTCGTGCATGGCGATTTTTGTCCTGCCGCTGTTTTTGCTTGGAACTGTCACGCCCTCTCTTGTCAAATACGCAACCGATAACCTCGAACACAACGGGCGTATCGTCGGAAATTTGAATGCCTTCAACACAATCGGTAGCATTATCGGGACATTTTTGCCAACCTTCTTAACAATTCCCACCGTAGGCACTGCCATAACTTTTTTTATTTTTTCTGGCGTCCTCTTGCTTATTGGAATAATTTATTTTGTAAGTGTCGGCACTAAGAAAATTTTCTGCGCGGTCGCCGTTGTAATTTTTATTTTATGCGGCATTGTCGGCAGTTCAAACAGTTTTGCATTTTGGGAGAAAAATTTGCTTTACGAGGGCGAATCAATTTACAACTATCTGCAAGTTAAAGAAACGCCTGACAAAATTATTTTCTCGACCAATGTTTTATTTGGCGTGCAATCGCTCAAAGTCAAGGGCGGAGGATTAACGGGCATGTACTACGATTATGCGCTGGCGGCTCCGCTCCTCACCGACGGTAAAAAAATTTTGATTTTGGGAATGGGCACGGGAACTTTTGCTGAACAATGCAAGAAATATTTTCCCGCCGCGCAGATAACTGGCGTTGAAATTGACGAGAAAATTACCGCGCTCGCTAAAAAATATTTTGATTTGCCCGAAGACGTGGAAGTTGTGACTTATGACGGACGCGCATTTTTGCAAGCCGACAAAAATATTTACGACGTGATTTTAGTTGACGCCTTTCAAGATATATCTCCGCCGTTCCAGATGAGTTCGACGGAATTTTTTTCGCAGGTTAAGAATCATTTGGCGGCGGGCGGCGTTATGGTCGTCAATATGAATATGCGGGCAAGCGGCGCGGGCAATATTAACGAATACTTGATTGACACGATTGCAAAAAATTTCTCCGCCATAAAAACTATCGACGCACGCGGTGTTACGAACAGAGTTTTATTTGCGGCGGCGGACGGTAAAATTTTGAATGAACTTCACGCCCGCGCAGAGAAACTTGACGACGGAAATTTATCGCGGCTTATGATTCACATTGCAGATAATTGGGCGACACCAGCTTTTGGAGAAAATATTTTGACTGACGACCGCGCTCCCGTCGAAATGCTTAGCATGCGAGCTTTGGATAATATCATTCAACAGAATTTACAACACTACAAAGAAATTTATCGTCACGAAGGTTTGGACGGGATTTTGAATTCGTTCTAGGAACTGTGGATAAAAGGTAATAAAATAATTATTGAATAAAGAAAGAGATTATATGAACTAACCGATGCGGAATGGGAAAAGCTCAAAAAGTCGTTGGTCGATGGAAAAGGAAAAAAAGAGCGACCGTGTCTTAATTTGCACCGGACTCTAAGTGGGATAATGGATGTTGAAAAACGCTGGTACGTGGTGAGCTTTGCCTTATGTTCTCGGTAACTGGAACAGCGTCTACAGATATTTTTGTCTCCTGCAACAAAAGGGCGTCTTTGAAGCTATTTTCGCTGAGCTGACTAAAGACGTCGTCCCAGAAGAAATAAGCCTCGATTCCACATTTGTCAAAGTCCAACGATAAGGTTTGGGCGCAAAAAAAAGGGGCGACCAACATCTAGGAAAAAGCAAAGGTGCTAATATCACCAAAATACATGCTACTGTTAATGAATACTGCCGCCCACTGAAACTTTTACTCATTGCCGGCAATGTCAATGACATAAAAGTTGCTCCGTTCTTGCTGTAAGAAATTGTTTTTACCGACACAATCGTTATGGTAGTATTGTATCAAAGATTGCTTGTGTCTTTTTTTTAATTGACTTTACCAACATCCCCTAGATACATACACTGCAGAAATGTAGTGGACGTTAAATCGTCGTAGGTGTGGCAAAAATGCCCCGTATGAAATACCATAATGTGTTACAGGCTCAAAGTAAAAAACTAAGGCTATATGTAAAGATAGGATTATCTGAACAAGGAAAGGTACTGTAATGGAGCTGGAGCAATGGGCACAAGTCTTTGACAATTTCATATCAATTACTCAATCGAAATAAGGATTCGAGCAAGACAAGAACCTACACTGAAAAACGGTGCTACTCTTGGACGTTTAATAAACGATGAAAGTTTTAGCGATTGACTATAAAGAGTCAAGCGAAATCTAAGAACGTGTGTTCATAGAAAAAAATACGAAACAGATATAACGGAAGAGCAATGGGAAGTTATAGAGCCTTTGTTCTTCAATATGAGAAAGTACAAATGGGAAAAGCGAAATTTACAGTGCACAATGGGTTATTGGGTAGCAGGTTTAGCCACTTTTGCTTATCCGACTTTGGAGAAAATATGTGCAGATGGCGGTTATCGCGATTCTTTTGTCTACGCGGCTTACAAATATTTCGGCTTGCGAGTGGAAATATTCACGCCTACTAAGAAAGGATTACGAGCTGAGCGTTACTTCTGCTCAAACCTTGATTAAGATT
>JAFRRH010000070.1 GCA_017428215.1 Selenomonadaceae bacterium | reverse complement strand
TCTAACTTCGGGTGAAAATGGTTTCCATGTCAAACCAGAGGCTTATGCTATTCTAACTTCGGGTGAAAATGGTTTCCATGTCAAACCAGAGGCTTATGCTATTCTAACTTCGGGTGAAAATGGTTTCCATGTCAAACCAGAAGCTTATGCTATTTTACCACCTGATACTTCTGATAAAGAAGGATTTCATATTACACCCAGAGCGTATGCTTTTGAATTCTTAGTTGGGACTGACAGCGGTTTTCACATCAAGCCTGAAGCATTCGCTTTTGAATTTTTAGCGGGTACAGATAACGGCTTTCACGTTAGACCTAGAGCATACGCTTTTGAATTCTTGGTTGGAGCCGATAACGGCTTCCACGTTAAACCAGAGGCATTTGCCTTTGATTTAATAATTGGCAACAAACAACTTGTACTTAGATTAGCAGTCAGGCATAACGGCGAAAATGTCCTTGTGCCCTTTACCTTGTCTGCGGAATCTCCCGCCGTTACCATTCGCTGGAACGGTCTTAACTGGTACAATCCGCTCGTTTCACCGAGCAGTTCTAATGCCTCCATTGTTAATATTATGTACAAAGGGGAAATTTTTGCTCTTTCCACTTAAGGAAGTGATTTTTATGGAAGATTTAGTTTTGAAATGTGCTGAATTTGGCATTTTGGGCGTCGTTACTTTGCTTTTACTCACTAAAGGCTTGAGTTCTTTGACCGAACTAACAAAAACGACTGCTACTTTATCCGAATCTCAAAAAGCTTTGGCTGATTCTATCACAAAGCTTACTGAAAAAATCAACAGTTTCAGTTTCCAACTTTCTGACATCGAAAAACGACTTGATAAGCTCGAAGAAAATTCCTCGCGTAATTTTAACGAGTTACGCAATTTAATCACGAGCAAGCATTCAAAAGTAAGAGGTGATTTGCAATGAACTATCCTCTCTCTAAACAATTCACTAAAATCAGCGAAACTTCTGGCACGATTCAAAATCCGAGCCGATTCAAAACAATCGAAGTTTCAAATTCTAATGAGCCAAGTAGCGGGCTTTTACTTGAGCCTCTGCAAAAATATACATTCCAAAACGTTACGATTTATCTGCGCTGTATTGACGGTAATAGTGAAGCTCGCGTCGTTCCTTTTAGCGTTGATTCGGGCGGCGGCGGCTCGTCAAATTCAAGCAGTACAAGCGAGCAAAATTTCAATATAGACGATATTTGGAATGACACCACAGGTGATTCCTCTGCAACCGATTTTGACGCAGATGTGAATGACATGTGGAATAACAATTAATCGCAATCAATCGCCCTTTGAGTGCACACATTGCGGCGTTTGAAAAATATATTTAAGGAGAGATTCTTTATGTCTTACAACGCAAACGATGTGGCGAAACTCGGTCACCTCGCCAGTCTCGCTAGCAAAGTTAAAACCGAACTCACTGCGCTCGACACCAAATACGACGGCGCAGAAGCTAACGTCATTGATACCGTCAAGGTTAATAACGTAGCCCTTACCCCCGACGCTAACAAAGCCGTCAACATCGACCTTTCCAACTACGCTCTCAAGTCCGATATTAGCGGCGGTGTTAAAGTCAAAGGCTCCGTTGCTTCCTTCGCGGCGTTGCCTCTCAATGCTGAAGTCGGCGACATGTACAACATCACTGCGGCAGGCGGCACCGACGAAAACGGCGTTGCTATCAAAGCTGGTGATAACGTCGTCAAGACTTCCACAGGTTGGGATAATTTCGGCGGCACTATCAACCTCACCAATTACGTCCAAAAAGACGGCTCCAAAATTCTTTCGACTAACGATTACACGACCGCAGAGAAAACCAAACTCGCGGGCATTGCCGAAAACGCAGATGTAAACGTTATCGAGACCGTGAAAGTTGACGGCTCTGCTCTTACTCCCGACGCTAATAAAGCCGTTAACATCGACCTTAGCGGCAAAGTCGATAAAGTTCAGGGCGTAAGCGGCAATATCGTTGTCTTTGGTGCTAATGGCGCAATCGTCGATAGTGGCATTAAGATTGCTATCGACGCTGATGTCAACGCAATGCTTGAAGAATATTTCCCCTCTGAATAATAAATCGACGGCGACTAATTCTTGACTTACTCTAAAATGGCGGGCGGAACTTTGCTCCTGCCCGTTTGTTTTTAAGGAGGTTTTTCTATGGCTAACAATGTTATTCTTGAACAACATTTGCGAGCCGCTTTATCTGGCGCGAAAAATTATATTGAGCAAAAGACTGCCTCCGACGCTGACATTACCGCTATGCTTGATAACATTTTCGGTAATTCGGGCGACCAACAGTCCACATCTGACTACAGCCAATATTTAATCGTCGATAGCCCCTTTAACGAAGATTTAACCGATAACTGCTCCGTCGTGTGGAACCCGGCCGGCACTGTCACCGTTTCTGATGGGGCCGCTAATTTCAATAAAACTTATCTGCGCTCTAATGAGCCAGTCACTTTCGGCGGGCAAGATTTCACTATCCGTTTTTATGCCAATATGGATTCTTCTTCTGCGGGTTACTGTGCGCCTTTTTCGGCGGCGGCTTCCTTGAGCAATGCACGTTTAGGGGAAATTGATTTGCGCAGGGACAATACCGCCTCCTCTTTTTCCACTGAAGTATTTAACGGCAGTGGCTCTTTTCTTGGTTCTGTAACACTTAGTAATTTGATTGGGGCTCTTCGTCATTTCGAATTAAATTATTCTCACGACGATTCAGCACTCAAATATTTTATCGACGGCGAACTTAAAGCAACTCAAACTTGCTCCATTGAGCGATTGGCGCGTTATATTTTTCTTGGCACCAATAATTATACTCTCAGTGCTAGCATTGTCGGCACCATTTCCCATTTCCAAATTTATGACGGCGTTGCTATCCACAGCGAAAATTTCACGCCCAAATAAGGAGTTTTTTCTATGACCAATTCAGCTAATGATTTTGTACTCGGCAAGCACCTTGAATCTCTTGCTTCTGCCGCTAAAAATTACACGCTATTGCAGATTAGTTTGCAAGGCGGCGTTTCCTATGATTCTGGCTCTTCTTCTGACTTCGCCGAATTTGAAACTGCCCTCGATTCCGCTTTCAATCCGAGTATAGCTTCCGCGCAGGATTTTGATTCCGCGCTTGATTCCGCTTTTAATCCGAGTATAGCTTCCGCGCAGGATTTTGATTCTGCGCTTGATTCCGCTTTCAATCCGAGTATAGCTTCCGCGCAGGATTTTGATTCTGCGCTTGATAATATTTTTAATTAGGAGGAACTAAAAATGTCTATTACGTACAATAATCCCGATGAAGTTGTTAAGGTTAAACACATTCTCTCTTTGGCTGAACATATCGCTGATAAAATCGACGGCTCTGGCTCCAGTTCCGGTTCTGCTTCTAAAACCGCCCCGACTTTAACCGCCACCGTCACGAATTATTCGCTGGCTTCTTTTGAAAGCGACAACGGCGAAATGATTGGCTCTACTTGCAACTTAACTTATAACGGCGACGGCGACATTTTTATTGGCACAGCTCCGATTGCCGTCGGCTTGCGCTTTAAGGTATTCAAGAACGGTGCTAGTATTGCCGTTAAACCTTTCTACCTTGGCTCCGCACCGACTTTAACCGAGACTGTCACTTTCAAAGTCGGTTTCACTGAGACTGCTAACTACAAAGCTTGCTCCGTTGAAATCACCATTACCGCTTAAGGATTGATTATCATGAAAGGCGTTGACGTTTCTTTTCACAATGATTTCGTTGATTGGCAACTGCTCAAAGACAACGGTATCGACTTTGCTATCTGCAGGACTGGTTACGGCAAAAACGGTTTCGACGAAACTTTTCAGCGTAATGTCAATGGTGCCCGTGCTGTCGATATGAAGTGCGGAGCCTATCATTACTCCTACGCATTAACTCCTGCCGACGCCGTGATTGAGGCTGACTTCTGCAAGCGTATTATTCACGAGGCAGGCGTTCTTCTCGAACTTCCCGTTTTCTTCGATATTGAAGACGCTGACCACTGGAAAGAACAACACGGTTTTATTTTCAGCAAGCGCAACGTTACTAATATCTGCCGTGCTTTCCTCGATACAATCAAGCCCCTCGATTGTGGCATTTATGCTTCCTATTCTTGGCTTCATGATTACATTGACTGGCGCAGTTTGAATTGCCCTGTTTGGAACGCTCAATGGGGACGTTTCGACGACTTCAAAGGTTACATGTGGCAGTTCACTGACAAACTCCAAATCGGCGGCAATCAGTTCGACGGGAATATTCTTTACGACGATAAAGATAAGGCACATTGAAAATTTTATCGACGCCGCCCAAACCGAACAGGAAAGGCAATTCCTTTCCGAATGACTTAGACGTGTCAAAAATAACCAATGACTTTCCGTCCATAAAATAAATTCGCCCCTTCCTATTCGGAGGGGGCTTTTTTGTTTTCTTCTGCGGCAAAGTTTAATGTTATTTGCTCTGGTTGTTTCATAACTTTAATGACTTTTATAACTGTTGTTTCTTTAGTTAAATTACCGTTGCGAATCCTTTGCTGGGTGAAATATTTTACCGCCAACATATCTCCACATGCAAAATTTATTTCGCGATTTTTTATTCGCACATTAAATCCCTTATCTTCCATAGACGCCCAAAAAGAACTGTCGCCGTCATTAAATTTCCACTTTCCGTCATCAAAATTCACTGAAACTATCTTAAAAATCCCTTCCTGTTCCAACGACGGCTTTAATTCCTCGTTTGGAAATTCTTCGGCAGGAGCGTCAAATAACGAGGCTTCATCTTTTCTTATCCGTTCGATAGGCTTATCGTCATTTTTCGATTCGGGATTCCTCAATTCAAATGCCTCTATTCCTTCGCGTTTTACTGGCTCTATTATTTTCTCTATACTGACACGACATTTTATATCGAGAAAAATCTTCAACGTATTCTCGTCTGTCAATATCCTTTCGCCGTCGTTTAAAGTTATTTCTACTCTATCATTTTTGTGGTTAATTCGGTCTATCTTTTTTCCGCGAATTTTCTTTATTAACCAAAAGACCCCGCCGACTACAGGCGTTGAAACTGTTACAACATCTGCAACCTTTCCAAATTCGCTCCAACCCAGCGACAGTAAAATTGTTTCCAACGAAATTTGTGGAGAAAATCCAAAAAAAATTTTTGCTTGTTCGATAATACTCGCCTCAAGCAAAAAGGTTATGTCAAAAGAACCACGCTTTAAACTGTCTTGGTTTAACATTACCTTGATTCTTTGTTTGCCGCCGAGCACACGATTGGCATGTTCAACTAAATCAGAAAACGCGAGCAATGCCGGTACCAACTCGCGTATTTCCATCTCGCCGTTCTCCAATGACGACCCAACATAAGCGATTCTTGCTTTTACTGGATTACTCACGTCTGTCACCTCTCTAACTATATAGCTTCATTCTTTTGCCCATATTTTATCATTCCACACCCCCATTATCAACTCCCGCCTCAGCCTATCGTCACTCCCGAATTGAAATCCCCGCCCACTACTCCAAAATTGTTCTTGATTTTGTTTTGAACTACTCCAGACCCGCAAAGTCGTTCTATCATGCTAAGAATTAAATTTTTACCGCTCGTATCAAGGCAACGATAATCATAAATTAATTTTGTCTCATCATCAGCCAAACGAAGTCCGGAACTTTTCTCGAATTGTTCATCGTCAAGTAAATAATCTACTGTCACCCCAAAATAAACCGCAAGTTCTTTCAGAGTATCAGAGTCAGGCTTAGATTTGCCGCGCTCCCATCTGGCAACTGCTTGCTGCGTAATTCCGAAGTGTTCAGCAAGTTCAGATTGAGTAATTTTCATGCTACCTCTTAATTCCTTTAATTTCCTCGCCAACATAACAGTCACCCCTTTCATTTATATTATACAATCATTACTTGTAAAAAGAAATAGCAAAAAAATTGTTTTACCTCTTGACAAATACGATTTTCAATTGTATTATACAAAAACAATTTAAGGTTGTTAAAAGAGGTGACAAAATGAAAAGAACTAAACTCATAGAATTTCGCGGCGGACGAACACAACTCGAAATGTCAAAAATATATAGTGTCACACAACAAACTTGGTCTCTGTGGGAACTTGGCATAACAACACCTTTACCTCACATTATGAAACGTTTGCAAGATGATAGCGGAATTTCTATGGAGGAACTTTTTTTTGACGCCTTTAACAATCAAAAATCGTATAATAATTCGACGACGCAAACGGAAGACAGAAATGAGGCGGGAAGATGAAGAAAATATTGGCGGACGTAGTTGAAATCTACCAAGCTTTTGACAGCAGAGACGTTTCGTTAATCATTTGCGGATTCAATCTCGCGGTACTCATCGTTGTAATGCTGAAATAATGTCGCCCCAGAAAGCCCTAACGAGTGCGACTAATGCGATTGCTCCGTTAATGATATTAATCCAATGCTGTCTCCGGTCTCTTGTGGAATAAAACTTCAAACTACTCAAGTAATTTTCACCGGCGACAGTGATTCTGTAGTTGTCATTTGGATAAACTTTACCGGAGTGTTCGGGATTGGCATTTACAACGTAGCCTTCTTCCAACAAGAAACGGAGATTTTTGCCGAGAGTAAGCTTATCGCAACTCAAGGCAAAGCTAAGGTTATCGGGGTTGGCGCAATCATGAGCCACAAGGACTTTCAACATTGATTCTGCAACCGGATTAAAACGAACAAAATCTTTCATAAAAATATTCCTTTCGAGATGATTATAAAAAAACAAATGAGGTGGGTAGATGACCGAAAAGGATTGTACGAAAGTAAAAACCCTTACCGAACACACTATTGCAGAGTGCAGACAGCAAGGATTTACCCTTCACGAAATGCAGGCTTTTCTTACTCTGATACAACTCGAAGTAATGCGCCGTGAAGAGAAACTTAAAGACGAATCATTTTGACTGATTGAGTTTCTCGACGATTTCATCAAGCTTTTTGTTGAAAGCCGGTTCGTCGTATTGCTCGTAGGCAATGAGAAATTTGTCCGGAATTAAGCCGACAGAGGTAGCTATCGCGCCCTTGTTGAGTTCCCGCAACGTCATCAAGGCGGCGGCTTGCAGAGCCAAATCGTAACGCAGTTTCTCTTTATCAATCATAACTATTCCTCCTTTCGAGGGAAGTATATCACATACAGGGTGACAAAATGAAAAGTTTTCTTGAAGATTATCTGCCCTTCGCTGGTGCAGGGTTAGCTGTAGGGTTCAGTCTTGGCGTTTTACTCTTCGTCTGGACTTATGCCACTATTTAGGAGGTTTTGATATGGAAATTTATCTTAAAGGTACACCGAACGAGATTAACGATTTTCTTTACGGCGAACGTGGCGAACTTGACGCTATCGCTGAAAACGATAACCCGAATATCCCAATAGGCGACGATGAGGAAGTTGACGCCGCCAAAATAGCTATCAGTGATTTGGCTAACTTCATTACCGAAAAGCGCAAAGAACTGACATGTTCAAAAAGCGTGGTTGACTACACTGATTTGGTTTTTGAGGTCATGAAACGAGTTAGGGCTTATGCCAAAGTTGCTGATGAATATATCAAATAAGGAGACAGTCACCGTCCACCAAACGGAGGCTTTATATGCGGGCAACAGGGGGCGCAAATGTCGGTTAAAATCCGACTATTCGTCACAAAGTGCGCAAGCGTCGGTTCAATTCCGACTGCCCGCCCCAATCATCATCTCCTTTCCATTATATAGATTCGCGACGCAAGATTTTCGCTTGTGAATTGCCGGAGCCTTTCTCGGCGGTTATCCCTAGTCGCAAGGCGAGGTACCTCCTCAAAGCTGAACGGGGTTATCCATTAAAAATCCCACCCTATCTTGAATTCAGCCCTCCGCCGACGGAGGGTTGACTTGAAGAAAAAAATAAGGAGCAATTCTCATGAACAAAGTTTTTCTTAGCGGCAACTTAACTAAAGACCCCGAAGTTCGCTACACGAACACAGGTAAGGCTTATGCTCGTGTCGGTATTGCGGTTAATCGCCCTTTCAGCAAGGACAAAACCGTTGACTTCTTCAATCTCGTTGTCTGGGATAAATCCGCTGAAAACATGGGTAAATATCTCGCTAAAGGCAGTAGAATTCTTCTTGAAGGGCGTTTGCAAACTTCCAAGTACAAAGACAAAGACGGCAACGAACGCACCGCCACTGACATTATCGTTGAGAATTGGGAATTCGCCGACAGTAAGAAAAAACCCGCCGATGATTTTGACGGCGAGCCTGTTGACGACGCGGACACTCCATTTTGAGGATTGAATCATGGAAACGTTACAAATTATAGGGAGCGTTGCCTGTCTGATTTTAGGCGTTGTATTCAGCGCGACACTGCTTGTTATCGCTATAAACGCAACATTTTTATTCGTCGGAATTTGCGAACAGTTGTCCAAACGCCTTTTAAAAGTCATCAACAAAAGATTTGAGGATTGAATCATGAGCTTTGAAATTATTCCACAGGCTCCGCGTTATGAAATGAATTCTCGTGGTGTCTTGCGTAATCGTGAGACTGGAAAGATTCTTAAGTGGCAACTTTCTAAGCACAATTCTAAGCAAATGACTTTACGCACCGACGACGGAAAGAAAATCATAATCTCGCAACCGCACATGCTCTGGTTACTTCACGGTGAAATTACCAGCAAAACGCGCCCCGTGCCTGTCGTCATAAAGAAAGGGACACGCTCCATAAGTTTTGATTCTCTTAAGCAATGCGCCGTATTCTTAGACGAGGTGACGCATTTGACCTTCTGGGGTGCTTGGTACCACTTAACTCGACGACACAAGCACGTCGGCGATTGGGAAGTTCACTACTGCTACTAAGAAAAAACCGCCCGTAGGCGGAGAAAGGAAATAATTATGTTGGATTACCAAAAAGTCATTTCGGACGCAGAACTACCAAGCAAACGCGTAGCCAAAATTGAGGAACTGCGCCGCGTGTGCAAACCTGTTGTTGAATATCTCCAGAAAAATCACACGCCTTACGAAAAAATCATCATTGACTGGGCTTCTGCTGAATTAGTTTCAGGCGAACTTGGCGCAAGTTTTGAAGTCCCCGACTAAGGTAACGGCATGTACTTGTCTTTGATATGCTCATTGAAAAATTTCCCCTTCGATTGTGCCGACAGAAAAGCTTTGAAAAGTTGTTCTGACACGTTCGGGAAATAATACGGCTTGTACTGTGCATGAAAACGAATCATCAATACTCCGTCTTCGTAACCTATCTCGGCTATTGCGGACGAATTAACTTCAACTATCTCCATTATCAAACCTCCAATGAAAGGAATCCACAATGAAAAATACAACAGAATTAACCGACCTTATACAACGAACAATGCAAGTTCACAAGATGATAGGCGTTGTTGCGATTAAAGACGAGGCTGGCACAGAAACGCTTGCCGAAGGAAATTGTATTGAAATTGCCGAGTGTTTACTTGAGCTACTTGCGAGTATTCGTGACGGGTTTGACCAAGAAAGCTATTCCGAATTTCTTGCTATCCTCTGCGCTTGGCTTAACGAACGTTCTAAAAAAGAATATCCGCTCGAAAGCGGAGAAAGGAATCAACAATGAATCCAAACACAATATGCCGAACAGCCCCAAACGGCAACGGCGTGCATTACCAAGTAATAGACGACCCCACAAAAGGGGAATGGAGCGAACAAGACCACAAAGAATTTGAGAAATTGTGCGCTCCACTCGTTGAATTCATTCAGCAAAGACACGATAAATGCAACCCTTACAGCTGGATTATTATCCAGTGGAACGGCGTTGCTTTCATGCCCAACAGTCATTGGTACCCTTTCAAAGTTCCAGATTAGCGCAAGGCTCGCCTTTAAAACACGGCTTGATACGCTGATTAAGAAATGCGCCTTTAGACGCCGCAACCTTGAATTCGGCAAACAACGTCGCAGGGAAATTGCGGTAAAGATACCAGCCATTCCCAACGAACTTGATAAACATCTCGCTATCATCATAAACAATCTTTTCAATAGCCGAAGACGTTTCAACTTCAATTATCTCCATTCTTCTGCTCCTGCGTCACTGCGCGGCTGGTTGCTCCGACTGGAAAGCCTGTGCCGCTCGAATCAACGCCAATGTCTTCTATCAATCTTGAGCATTCAGCGGCGTTAGTTCCAACGGAGACAGTTCCCGCTCTTTCTCGCTCGACGTGCATTCATCGTTGCCCAATGTGTAAACTAGCGGGGTAGATTGATAGGTGTTGCCCCAACCGAGTTTATTCCCTTCACTAAAAGCGTTGATTAAAATGGCGCATATCTCGTACATATTTTTGAAAGGGAACCAAATTTTATCCTGTGATTTCCAGTTATCACCGCTCTTTGACCTGTACAACCTTCGGACGGCAACGAACTCCTGTTGCAATTCATTACGAATCAAGGACACTGATATGGCTTGAGTTTCTGACAACTCGACTTTTCCCATTAAAATATCCGCGACAACTTTTATCTGAGAATTGCCACTCTTGCCCGTCAGTTTTTTCGCCGCAGGCTTGTATTGCTTAGGCACCACTTATCCCCCGTTCCAATAGGCTTGTAATGACCGAATAAACGCCATAGTCTTCTCGTCCGGCAACTGCGGTTCATCGCTCAATCCTAACAGATAATCTGACGAAACATTGAAGAATTTCGCGAGAGAGACGATGATTGAAGCACTAGGCTCGCATTCCCCGTTTTTACTAATCTGGAACCAAATATTTCTAAGAAATGCACGCGAACAGGAGGTGGCTCTCAAAAAAGTTTCTATAAAAATTTTATCATCAGAAGTCAACTTGTTCTCTTCGACGAGCAAATCAAGAGCAGACTTTTCAGCGTCTTGTGAACAGATAGAAACGATTTTATCAGCTTTAGGATGTCCGGGCTCCCCACCGTCAGTTTGGTTGTAACCGTTTGGCACCCTGCACTCAAATTCTTTTACGTAAAACCGTTCCTTTTGACTAGCTTGTTCCTGCGTTTGGCATTCCTCAATTACTTCAATAGCAAAGTTCTCAATGCCTAAATTGCGTATTGCCTCGCCCAGCGGTGTATTTGCCTTCGAGTGTTCAACTAATCTCTGTTCAAGCTTGCGCCGTGTCATTCCGACATATAACATTCCGTTGATTTTGTTCGTGACCTTATATACTACCACGTTTCACCTCGCTAACTGGTTGGTCTTGCGTAATAATTTGCCCCGCAGTTGCCGCTCTAACCGCGTCGCGAAGCGCAAACGCCGCCTCAACTTCCTTTTCATCAAAAAGAGTTGGGTTCGGCATATCACTCAAGCCCAATAAATAATCCGACGAAACATTGTAAGTTTGCGCAAGCTTGACTATGACATCAGCACGAGGGACGAATTGCCCAGTCTCGTATCTACTGTAAGCAGGACGTTTTATCTTGAGAACGTTGGCAACATCATCTTGAGTTAATCGGGCACTTTTGCGAAACCTTTTCAAACTCTCTGCTACTTTCATTTTTATCTCCCCCTTAAATCTGCTTTATTATAAATCTTCATTTAAAAAGAATCAACAAAAACGTTACAAAACTATTGACACAAAATTGTTACTGGTATATAATGCAAGTAACAAAAGCTTTGGCAAGCTTATATAAAAAAACAAAAAAAGAAAGGTTGATGAGAAATGACGATTGGATTTCACTACAGTGGCGACGTTAGGCACTTAACCAACGGCGAGCGCAAGCAACTCAAAGAGGACTTAGAGCAATGCACGCACCCGCGCAACTGGGATTACCTTGACATAAGCCGCAAAAAGCTTGACTGCGCTGGCAGTTATGATGACGAACACGGCTACTGCACCGACCACGTAGATATTGAACTCGTCTTGGACAAATACGACATTGATTGGTCGGGCGGTGCTGATGACGTTAAGTACGAGCCGGACTGGGGCAAAATGACTGGAGGCTACGACACTCTCTGGTAAAACTTAACCCGACGATATAAATCCCGTGCACAGGGTTTGTATCACGGCGAATCATCAAAGGTTGAAGTCAAACCCGCTGGTATGACTTGAGCCTTTGCGCTTAGAAAGGAGCCTTATCATGAAAGAATTAACCATTTTTAACAATCCCGAATTTGGCGAAGTTCGCGTTATCGAACTGGACGGCGAAGCCTTCTTCGTCGGGCGTGACGTGGCAATCGCTTTGGGTTATGCCAATCCCAACGACGCCTTAACAAAACACGTACCGGATAAATTCAAAAGGGTATCGCAAATCGCGACACCCTCTGGAACGCAGAATATGACGGTAATCAATGAAGCGGGCATGTATAAGCTCGTCATGCGGAGCAAATTGCCCAACGCCGAAAGATTTTCTGATTGGGTTTGCGAAACAGTTTTACCTTCGATTCGTAAGCACGGCGTTTACGCGACGAGTGACTTTATCAGCAAGTCTATCGCCGACCCTACTTGGGCGATTGGTATCTTAACCGAACTGAAAGCCAAGCAGGACGAAGCCGCTTTGCTCAAAGTTCAACTTGCCGAAGCTAAACCCAAGCTCGATTACTGTGATACTATTCTACAATGCACCGACTTGGTTACTACCAGTGTCATTGCCAAAGATTACGGTTATAGCGCAAAAAAATTCAACAAACTTCTTCACGAATGCGGCGTTCAGTTCAAGCAAGGCATGACGTGGTTGCTCTACCACCAATATGCGTCACAAGGTTGGTCGCAGACTAAAACTCACAAATACATCGGCGGCGACGGTGAAATTCACTGTAGTGTACACACTTATTGGACGCAAAAAGGTCGCCTTGGTCTTTACAAACTACTCAAGCATAGTGGTTACTTGCCGATAATTGAGCAAGCCGCATAAAACTTTTCAAAGACCGAGTTCAACCCTCCAGCAACGGAGGGCTGAATTGAGCCTTTGGAAACAAAGGACAGGGCGCAATTTCGAGCCGCGTGAATTTAAAAGCGCGGAACTCTCGGAAAAGCGTGGTTAACAATCGAGTGGCATGAAAGGAGGATAGATGTTCTGCCACGTTCTTTCAAAACTAAATAAGGAGGTGGCATTATGGACAAGCCTTTAACGTACCTTAACAAGCTGTTTGAAGCTTTCGCGGAGCGAGCGGTTACAGGTCATGACCAGTTGATTTGTTTGCATATCTTTAACAAATTCAACCGCGCTCATTGGGCGGACACAGTTCGTATATCCGATAGAGAGTTGCAAGAGTTGTGCAGATTGTACGACAGCACGGGCAAGCCCATAAGCATTGACACCATACGCAGAGCAAAAGCGCGTTTAAAGCTGAAAGGTTTAATCGACTTCAAGCGCGGCAGTGGTGATAAGCCAACCGAATATCGGCTAGCCCAAATTACCCCTGCGGACACCCCTGCGGACACCCCTGCGGACACCCCTGCGCAGTCGGCTTTGTTTTCTATACCCTTAATTGAATCACAAGAAGACAGAAGACAGCAAGACGACGCGGGCGCGAGGGGGACGGGGGACGTTGCGGCGGCAACCAACGCCGAAGCCGACGCGCACACGCAGGCGTTACCTTTAAGCTCGTCCAAATTCGACGCCAACGACATACAAGGCGAGTGGCTGAAAGCGTTCGGCTATGACTTGCGCGGGAACCGAGCCTTAGAGCTAGAACAACTAGCGGCGAAGGATTACGAGCGAGCGCAAAAAGCGTTGGCTAGTACAAAAAGCAAAGGAGAAAGAGTGAATGACCATTTCGCTTACTTCAAAACAGTCTATGACAGTCTGAAGCCGACAACGAAAGAAAAGGCGAAAGAGAAAAGCGAAAGTACGAAAGAACAACTACGCGCCCTTGATAACCTTAGGGCTACATTGGGCAAATCTTAGGAGGAGAGAATCATGATGACGAATGAGGAACAGCAAAAGCGTATTGAATCAGTGAGCAGGCTTAGAAGAGCGGCGTTTAAAAAGTGGATGGACAAGACGCCCGATAAGCTTTTTGCATTCAATACGTTGTTTGAACCGCCCGTGACAATTCGTGAAGCCGTTCGAGTTCAATCCAAGAGGTTGCGCGAAGAATCGCGGGAGGCATACGAACTGTGGAAACGGTTGGACAGAATAGTAGACAGGCTGTACGCCCTGCCGACGAGTGTCGAGAGCACATGTCTGGGCAAGAAATATAGCTTCATTCATAAGGGTATGTTGCCTGACTTCACGCCAACATCGGAAGATGAGGCAGAGGCGTTGAAAATGTTGGAAGAATTCTACGCGAGGAAGACGGCATGACGCTAGCAGAGGCGAAATCCGGCACGCAACGACTTCGCGAACTGGAAGAAAAAAAGTTATTGCCCGAAGAGACAATCCGCTTGCTGAAGAAATGGTGGAGAGAGAAACTTCGGGAAGGCGAGCACGGGAAGATAATCCCCTTCCCAGAGAGGTGAGTAAAATGAAAAGATGTGCAAATTGCGGCGCACCATTTAGACTTTCGGACGGGCGTTATAAATACTGTTCGGACGAATGCTATAAAGAGGCGCACCGTAGACAATGCCGTGAAAACTTCCGCCGCCGTTATTGGGCGAGGCACGAAGAGGAACTGGCGCGGAATCGTCAGTACTACGCAGAAAATCGGGGGCGGACAGCATGAAAATCATCAAAAGCGGCAAGGTAATCTGTGAATTGCCCGAAGAGCCTAAAAACTTCGACGGCGGTTGCAAAGGCGTAAAAGTCTGGATGACAGTCGGCGACGATGAAATTGTCCTTTCACATTATGAAAGCCACGAAAGGGCAAGCGAAGTGATTCGAGCCCTGCATGACGCGTATTTTAGCGGAGCAGACGAATTCGATTTAGCGTAAAAAAATAAACGCTAGCCAAAAAGCTACCGCCGTGAACACTCTAATATAAATCGCGCGAAGAGTGTAACACGGCGGGGGCTGAAAGGCAAGTGTTTTAGGAGGAAATTTTATGTCACAAGCAATTCAAATCTTCAATCACCCCGAATTTGGCGGAGTGCGTGTAGTGGGGAACGCTGAAAATCCGCGATTCTGTCTTTCCGACGTTTGCAAAATTCTTGCAATCGGCAATCCGAGCGACGTTAAAAAGCGTCTTGGAGATGGGGTCGTTTCAATCGAGGTCATCTCGGACGCACTTGGTCGTAGCCAAAATGTGACTTTCATCAATGAAGACGGTTTGTATGACGTGATTCTTGATAGCCGCAAACCGGAGGCTAAAAGATTCCGCAAATGGGTGACAAGTGAAGTGTTGCCGAGTATCCGGAAAGGCGGATTTTACGCGACGGAGGCAAAAGTCGATGAAATAGTTCGCAACCCCGACCGTTTTATCGAAGAGCTGATGACGGCGTATAAACGGGTGAAAACGGAACGCGACGCGGCATTATTGCAAGCGGCAGAACTTAAGCCGAAAGCGGACTACTGCGAAAGAATTCTGCAAAGTCCAGAGGCGTTGAACGTGACAGTAATCGCGAAAGATTATGGAATGGGCGGAGCAATGTTTAATCAACTGCTTTACTCGCTCAAAATCCAATATCCGGTTGGTAGGACGTGGGTGCTGTATCAAGATTACGTCGGCAAGGGCTACACGGTGACTGAAACGGTCGTGACGAAAAACGGCGGCTCCGCAACGCAGATGAAATGGACGCAACGCGGCAGAATGTTCCTGTACAACGAGCTGAAAAAACATGGCAAGTTGCCGTTGTGCGAGCAAGAATCCCCAATGGCAACACTTTTCGGAGCAACGGCATGAAGTGGTTAAAAGAATTGTGGCGGGAGTTAGGCGAAATGGACTTACCGATAATGCCAATAACATTGGTGCTGTCAGCCTTTACGATAATCAACCTGCTCATATTGGACTTGCCACTCGAATTGCAAGGGTTAATGATAATGCTCAACGGCATATTGATAGCTTTAGCACTGGAGGAATAAGAAATGGCGAATCAAAGTTTGACGGTCTGGCTTAACAATGAAGGTGTCAAGAAAAAAATTGCAGAACGCTTGGGCAAGAATGCGGTACCGTTTACGAGCGCAGTGTTGAGCGTGTACAACGGCAGTCCGCAACTTCAACAATGCGACGGCAAAAGTATTTTGGGAGCGGCATTCTTGGCGGAGACATTGAAGTTGCCGATAACGCCCGGTCTTGGTCATGCCTTCATCGTGCCGTTCAAGGGTAAAGCGCAATTTCAAGTCGGAGTTCGCGGCTATGTGCAACTTGCACACAGGACAGGGCAATATACGCGCCTGCACGCGGGTAAAGTCTACGACGGAGAAATTCGCGGCTTTAACCCAATAGGCGAACCGGAGTTTGGCGAAAAAATTTCTGACGAAGTTGTAGGTTATGTGGCGTACATGCGGCTGATTAACGGTTTTGAAAAAACGTTGTACATGACTAAAGCTGAAATAGAGGCGCACGCCAAAAAATATTCGCAGAGCTACGGCAAAAATTATTCCCCTTGGACGACTAATTTTGACGAAATGGCGGCTAAGACTGTACTGAAAAGATTGTTGCGGACGTGGGGAGTGTTAAGCGCGGATATGATAACGGCACTTGCGGGCGACCAGTCAGTAGTAGACCGCGACACGTTCACATACGTGGATAACGGCGGCAACGTGCAAAATCGCGACGAAGTTTATTTGCCCGAAGAAACGGTAGACGCGGAAACGGGCGAAGTAATCAGCGAAGAAGAACCGCTCAATGTGGAGGTACAAGCATGATTCGGAACATAAAACTTCAAAACGGGGCAGTATGCCCTATGGAAATAAAGTTCGGCAGTGGAATCAAGGATAAAAACGGGCAAGAAATCTTCGAGGGAGATACCCTTTCTATCGACTTTGACGGCGCGGCAAAAATTATCGGAGACGGAAGTTTGATAAGAGATATTCTCGCCCTTGAACCAGTCAAGTACAAAGCGCGTCTCGTAGTGGAATTCATACACGCCCGTTTCCGCATCGTATGGCGCATTAAAAACGGTGGCGTCGATACGGGAACAGATTTATCGCTGATTATCCCAATCGCGCCTTTCGTCGAAGTCGAGGAGGTTGCGGCATGAATGAGGAATTAACGAAAACGCAAGCCGATGACTTGTTAGAGCAGATAGCCGAATACAACGCGCAAATCAAGGCGGCAGAAGTCGAACGCGACGAATTCAAGGAGCATTACGAGAAGAAAATCGCGGTGGCGGAAAATCTGTGCAAGTTGAAATGCGAACCGATGAGGCAGGAGATAGCAGTCTTAACTGAAACCCTTCGCCGATATGCGGTAGAAAATCTGCCCGAAGGACGCAAGTCATTGAAGTTGCCGAGCGGAAAACTCAAATTCCATAAACAAAGCCCGAAATTCTACGACTTGGAAAATCGGGAAGTAACGAGTAAAAGTAAACCTTTGATGACGCTGGTAAAGTCGAACTTCCCGCAATACGTGCAAGTCAAGACGGAAGAAAGCGTAGCATGGAGCTTGTTAAAGCCTAATCTTTCAATCGAGGGCAAAAAAGTCTATTACACAGACGAGGAAACAGGCGAGGTAATTCCGATTGAAGGACTGCGCGGACAAATTCTTCCCGACACATTCACAGTAGAAATAGCCTAAAAACAAGCAGGAAAGGAGCGGCGGTAAAAGTCGCTCCTCGCCCCTGCGCGGGAGAAATGCAAATGAACTTGACAGACGTAAAAGCAGATGTCGAAATGGAAAAAAAACTGTTGAGTGCGTTAATGCTCAAAGACGGTGTGGCAGTTCCAGAGGCAACGGAAATTTTAAAAGCGGAAGATTTTTATCGCCCCGAACACAAAGAAATATATAGAGCAATAGTAAAACTCAATGAGGCAGGAACGCTGATAGATATATTGCTAGTGGAAAGGGAGCTAGAATTAGCGGGCAAATTAAAAAGCGTGACACGCAAGTACTTGTACGGCTTGCTGAATTCGGAACACACGACAGGACGAGTGCCCGAATATGCCACAGCAATAAAGGAAATGTCGCAACTTAGGCGTATGATAGAAATAGGGCGAGAGCTTGTAATAAATGCGCAAAAGGAGCAAGCAACGGTGGCTGAAATATTAGCGGAGACGGAACAAAAGCTCACAGAGGCGGCGGGGCAGAGTTATCAAAAAATAAAAACAGCCCATGATTTCGCGATAGAAGTGTGGACGGAACTAACCAAAGGAGAAGAAGAGACGCGAGGTTTAGCAACTGGTCTCCTCTATCTGGACACAATTACAAGCGGATTGAAGAAATCGGATTTAATAATCTTGGCGGCACGTCCGTCAATGGGCAAAACGGCACTAGCGTTAAATATAGTGTCGCAAGTAGCGCGAGGTCATGTAGTCTTGCTGTTTTCGCTGGAAATGAGCCGTTCGCAATTAGGAGTACGGTTTATAAGTTCGTTGAGCCGGATAAATGCAATGCGAGTGCAGAACCGAACGTTTACGGACGGAGAATTGCAAGCCGTACTGCGAGCGACAACAACGTTGGCAGAGATGAAAATGTTCGTAGATGACACAATGGGAATAACGCTGACGGAATTAAAAACGAAAGCGCGAAAAATCAAAAGGGAACACGGGCTAGATTTAATCGTTATCGACTATCTACAACTAATACAGTGTGATGACCGCTACAAAGGCAATCGTGTACAGGAAGTATCAGAGCTATCACGCGGACTGAAAGCCTTAGCACGAGAATTGGACGTACCGATATTGGCGTTAAGTCAACTAAGCCGGGCAGTGGAAATGCGAGCAGAAAAAAAGCCACAACTTAGTGACTTAAGAGAATCCGGCTCAATCGAACAGGACGCCGATATTGTCATGTTCCTCTACCGCGAAGAATACTACGAGCACGACACGACAAAAAAAAATATAGCGGAGCTGATAATTGCGAAAAACCGCAACGGAGCAACGGGCGTTGTACCTTTGAAGTTTGAAAAAGAATACGTCCTATTCAGCAATTTATTAAAGGAGGATTTATCGTGAAACATAACATTAGACAGCGCGTCATCAACGAATACGGCTTGCCAGTCGTTAAGATTGAGACCGTCAACGGTGAACTCGGTAGCGGTATTCTCGACAAAAACGGCAGAGAAATTTTCGAGGGCGATAAAGTCAAAGCTCTCACTCCAGACGGTAATTATGAAGTCGGGGAGGTTATCTTCGATGAAGGAACGTTCATGTGGGAAGCGTCTTCTGGTTGGGTGACTGACCTTGACAGTGGCGGCATTTACGAGCTTGAAGTCGTCGGGCATGTTGATGATTAAAATCAACGCGCCAATTAAGCCCATACCCTTTAAGCGAGTAATGACACAAGGCAAGCGTCGATACAACTGCCGGCGTTATTCCAACTTCAAAGACGAATTAGGTTACTACGCTTTGGCGGCTATGAAAGGACGCGAGCCTCTCAAAGGGCGTATTCGTCTTCACGCTGATTTTTTCAAACGTCGCAAAGGGTTATTAACAGCTCAATGGGGCGACGTTGATAACTTCCTTAAAGCCGTAATGGACGCCCTTAACGGCATTTGCTACAAAGACGATGGGCAAGTTACTCAAATTAGCGGTACGAAAAATTACGGCGAACCGCATATCATTATCGAACTGGAGGAACTCAAATGAATCAGGAAACTTTGATTGAAAAGCTGGAACAGCTGGACACGAAACTTGACGACGCTATTCAAAAGTTGCAAGGGCTTGACTTCGACATCTCTGACGAATTTGATAGAGATGAAATTATTGATGTCGTGGAAGACGCACGAGATATTATCTACGAATTGCGCGAGGCATTATGAGCTTTGATAAACACATGGGCAAGGAACGGCGCAAGCCTTTTCGCGGCGGCAAAGCTTTCGACCGCACTTGTCGCAATCACGGCGGTTGCCCTGCTTGCCTGTCTAATCGAACTCACTCCGACACCAAACGCAAGCTAGCCGCTGATGACAAATGAAAGGAGGAATTGGAATGGACAAAAAAGTTTTAGACAGGCTTATCGCGATTAGAGACCATGCAATAGAAGTTGCCCAAACAACCGCCTCTCTGGAAACAGCTCTTGAGATGATTTATATCGGTCGTGAGTTATGCTGTATAATCCATAAAACTGAAACGGAGAACGGCAATGAAAAAAAAGGATTACCGTGACACTCTCCCCAGACATTGTTAAGGCGGCGAAGCTTTCGATAAAACTTGTCGCAATCACGGCGGTTGCCCTGCTTGCCTTGCTAATCGAATTCACTCCGACACCAAACGCAAGCTAGCCGCTGATGACAAATTAAAGGAGGAAATATCATGCCGATAATTCACGTCAACGGTAAAGAAGTTTATGTTGATTTTGCCGAATACGAACGCTCCCCTGAAACTTTTGCCGATATAGAATATCAAAAATGGTTGCAGGAACGCGACGCGGAGAAGACCGACCATAAACAGGAGAATCAGCAATGAATCTGAATAAATTCGACGCGATAACGCGCAAGGAAATTGAATTCTTCCTCGAACGCAAGGAAGCTGAACACGGCAAAATCTGTGGACAAATCGCCCGTGATTTACGTCGAATTGGCGGCGAGTATGGTTTCCTTGACGAGCGTAATTATCGCTTGCTCCGTGATAAATACCTTCGCGGACACCAGAGCAAAAAGAAATTGGCTATCCTTGAGATGATGAAAGTCGAATGGTGCAAATAAAAAATAGAGGAGACAGAGTAATCTGTTTCCTCTTTGGTGCGTAAAGGAGCAAATCATGACTAAAAGCGAATTGACATCAGCGATAATCTTCAAACAACGAGTTACGAGCACCGGAAACAAAAGGTTAGTAGAGGCGGCAGTTGATGACGTGTTCGATATACTAACAAAAAAGATAATCGAAGACGGGAAAGTAACCTTGTCGCGTTTTGGAACTTTCAGCGTAGTATTCTTTCGCGAAAAACCCTATGTGGCATTTGAACCAAGTACGCGCTTAGCGGAACTGTTAAGGAGAAATAAATCATGATAATAGACGGAGTAAGAATCACGGCGGACTTTAAAGCCGACCACGAAGAATTAGAATCCTATGTAAAATTCGTTAAAAAGCACGTTCCCGAAGTTTCAAGTGTCGAAGTCAAGCTTTGTGATGACGGCGCAGTTGATTTAAATTGGACAGCACGTCATGAAAAGTTTGAAAGAATCCGCCGCATTACCGGTTATCTTACCGGAGACCTTACTACTTGGAACGACGCAAAACAAGCCGAAGAATCCGACCGAGTTAAACATCAATAAGAAAGGTGGTGAACTGTTTGACTGAACAGGAATTAAATCGCGTCCGCGAGCTTAAGAAAAGAATTCACGACGTTGAATCACGGCTACAATCGTTGCAGACAGCGGCAGAAAATCTTGTACCAATACTAGACGGCTTGCCGCATTCTAACGAGGCAAAATCCCGCGTAGAAAAAATCACGCTAAGCCTTGTTGAAACCGAGCACGAGCTTGATAATCTGCGCGGACAACTAATCTTGACGAAAACGGAGCTTGCAGAAAAAATCCTTCGCGAAGTCGAGGACGCCACATATCAAACTTTACTTGTCCTGCGTTATGTAGAGTGCTTATCGTTCAAGGAAACTGCGCGGCGTATGCATTTTACACTGCGCCATATTTTCCGACTACACGACAAAATTTTGGAAAATGTCATATGCTTGCATATTGCGGCACAAAACATAAGCTGATATAATCACACTGGAAAATAACGCGGGAGACCGCTTGAAATAAAAAAACCGCCCCGATTAACCGAGGCGGTTTTGCTTTGCGATTTTTTATTTAGTTCACAGTGTTTAATTTTCTTCGTAGAGTTCATTGAGCTGGTAAGCGGCATTTAACACACGGCTCAAGGCTTTGTACTTTTTGCACAAAACGCGCCCTTCTTCGTCGCCTTTTTTTGCGTAGTAAGTGTCGGTGTCGTCATTGTAGCGAAGGTGGCGTTGAATAAGTTCTTTTTGCACGGCGTCCAACTCTTGACGGACTTCCGCAAAGGTGTGAAATTTTTTCATAAAACATTCTCCTTTCGAGTTAAACCAGCTATCGCCCGACAAGACCGCCGAACGGTAACTGATTATTCCATTTGGCTACGGTTAAATCCTTTAGGACAGGACAAACCGTTTATAACTTGAAACTTTGTTGTAACGAGCGGCAACGTCGGGAAGTTCGCGCTTGAGTGCCGCGCTGTCAAGGCGGTTTTGAGTTACTAACTTATACGTAACTTTCCAGTCCGAACCAGTAAGAGTGTCAACTTCGCGAGCGTCCATTTCAACCTTGATTTTTTCAGTCAAAGCGTCAATGTTCTCTTGCAACCTTTCAGCTTCAAGGCGCAATTTGCGAAGAGCATAGACAGTAGCGTTGAGTTCGGTTTTACCCATGATAAAAACTTCTTTTAAAATATCGTGTTAACAATCTGCAAAGGCATTATGCTACGCCTTATCTGTCTCTTAAGGCGTAGGGTAACGACTTTAACAGTTATTGTTAGTTACAGCGTCGATTAAATTTTTGTCGGTAATGCGACGGACTTTAGAGCAAAGCCCACTGAAACTTTTTTGTTTGTAGTTAGTTCCGAGCATGATTTCAATAGGCTCTCTTAAAGTAATCGTGTGCTTGATTGTGTATTCGCGAGGGACGGTTAATTTCGACCAGCTAGGAAAGTGTGGATACGTTCCTTTTCCGACGTAATCGAAGAAAATCATAACCTCTAAAACTAAAGTATAAGATTTCCCGTTCCATTTGTAGCGCGTGCGTGCTTCGAGATAACTTCCACACTTTAACGGAATAATCTTCTGCAGGGCTTTTTGGTCGCCTAAGTCTTGCGGGTGCCAGCTTCCTAAGTAACACACAGTTTTGACTTCCCAACCTTGCGGAATTTGTATGCTCATAACTCATTATCCTTTCAATTCCCCGTGTTAAACTTCGCCTAAAGGCTTTGTGTAAGGCTATCGAGTGTCTACCGTGAGCGGCAGGCAACCGATAGCCCTAAGGCAAAACCTTTACTTTTCGTTAAGCAGTTCGGAAACTCCGCGAGGCAACAGCCATGAAATCAGCTGATATTCCCCCTCGTCGTAGGGGTCGCCTGTAATGATATACCCAACGCGCTTGTGATTGTTGCCGTCAAATTCGATTCTGTAGCCGCCTTTTGTCGTATAACTTTCACGGGCGGCAAATTCTTTCGCCTCCGCGAGCGTTTCAAAATTATTCCAGACGTGCCCCAAACGCCCCCACTTGGTGCGATAAAATACGTGTACAATAAACCGAGTGGCGGGCATGTGTGCAAGCATGCGCCAAGCTTTGGCGGCAGGCAAATTTTCATGCCAGAATTTTGCGATTTTCATTTCAAAATCCCTCCAATTAGCAGTTGTGCAGGTCGTTGAAGAATTCGCGAAGTTCCCACATAGCGCGTTGCGGCACGCGGGCTTTACCGAATCTACCAACGTAAACATAGGCTTTATTGGCTTTTGCGTCGAATTCGAGTTCCGTATACGGACAATCCCCGAAAATGACATTGGCGGATACGAGATTATCAGCCCCATGCGTTCCGATATGCGAACCGGCAAACCAATCGAAAAGGTTGCCACTGTCGCAAGCGCGTTCAATGCGGCGCGAAATTTTCTGCGCGGCTTTCATTTGCTCTACAAATTTACTCATTTTAAAATCCCCTTTCTTATCTCCATTGAATAATCTGCCGTGAAAGGCATTACCCCGCCTACTACGTGACGAAACACGCAGTAGACAGGCTAACGGCTTTTCGTCAGATTAAAAAGGATAAAGCGTAATGGCGGCAAGGAATTCGCCGATAACAAGTCCCAGCACACATTCCCAGCAATTTTCGTAAAGCCAGTTGTCAATTTTCTTGCGCATGATTAATACCCCCGCGACATTTCCCACAGCTCCGAAAAGTATTCGTCAGCGGCGTCAATAACCGCGTTGTTAACGTGCCATTCGGCGTAGTCGCTCCACCAATAACCCTCAATGCAACTTTTACGAGTGTTAAGGTAGAAACTAGGACCGCCGAGACCGAGCGCAACACGCGCCCCGCGATAATCGCCGCGCAAGTCACTGATAATTTCAACGTCGAGAACGTCTTCAAAGTATTTGCTCAATCTTGCGTAGCTATCGCCGTATTCTTCGCGGTCGTCGTCGCTGTCGCAATAGTCGTTGTAAAACCATTCGCAGTTTCCGCTAACGAGACCCTCAAGCGTTGCAACATAGGCTTTTACGTCGCGTTCTAACTGTTCTTTGCTTGTCATGATAAAAATCCCCTTTCAAAATCTCCGTGTGATTATCTGCCTTAAACTTCAAGACATTAGGCAACGCGCCGCCTTTTGAGCGGTGCGCTGGTATAACGCCTTGATTCTTTCCATTTATGCGGCGTCGTCATCGTCGAAAGCGGCAAGTACTTCGTCATCAAACAAACTAGGTTGAATTCTAAGGTAGTCGGCAAGGTCGTTAGCAAGGTCTTCGGCGCGGTCGCGTGCGTCTAAAAGCTTGTTTTCGAGTGTACGAAGTCGCTCAAACTTTCCTTGCGTTATGCTACGGTACATGCCGAATTCGTTAACCTTGCGGAATATGTTGCACCGTTCAAACAACGAAGTTGCAAACCAAAATTCAAATCCGAGATTGACGCAATCAACCAGCGGTGTAATCGGCGTAAAATCAACATAAAGCGGTTTCATTGCGTCCAGATAACGAGCAGTCGTTACATTGCAACGGCGTTGCGCCCTGTTCAAAGCCTTATGAGTTTTGGCGATTGCCTTTTCTACGTTGATACACATTTTAATAATCCCCTTTCCATTATCCCCAATTAGTTTTGCGGCTTCCCGCGACGCCCCGCAGGGCGTTTCGACGACTAGCCAAATCGTCATCATCAGGCAGGATTAAGCGATAAACAAATCAACGATAGTATCTAAGAATTCGGCAAGTGCTTTAACGCGCGGCGTTTTGCCTTCGTGCTTAGCAACTTTATTCAAGCGGTCATTGATTGCCACTATAACTTGGTCGCGTGCCCATTGCTTATCTTTCCAAATTTGGCAAAATGCGTCCTTGTTGCCGTCGAAGTCGTAATATTGCTGTTCAATGGCGCGGTATTCTTCCCACGTCGGCTTATAGCCCGTCCGCGCTGTGAATTCCTCAATCATCATTTCTAATTTCCCCTTTCTGTTCTCCTGTTTAAAGCACAGTTCAAAAGACTTGAAAGAATTATCGACAGCCAAGCCTTTTAAACCGTGCTTTTCGATTGCGTAGTTGCAAGCCATTCGCTGTTCCCGCCAAATTCACGGTAGCCCTTGCTTGTATTGCTCCGCTTTCCAAAAAGCCAATTTGATTAGCATTTCTGCTTAGCGTCCCATTTCGGCAGGTTCCGCCCCTACGTGGCGACGCTTTATTAGGAGATTAGGAGATAAAGGAGTTTTTCCGTACCAGCATTGGTACTTGCCCTGCTTGGTTGCCACTTAACAACCGCTTTTGTCATTAGCCGTTTTTGCCGGAATAACTCAAAATATTTTTCCTGCAATCGTGCTAAACAGGTTTTTCCTCAACGCTGATATTAAGTTTTCAAGGAGCTTGCCGATTCGCTAATTCCACATTTCGGGAGGTACCAGCTCCTACGCATTTGCTTTCAGAAAACCCCTTCGCGGTGTACCCGTTATCGGAAGACATTTTCTTATCCTACATGCGCCGTAATCGGCAACGCCTATCATCTGTCTTGACTTCCTGTCTTAGTTCCTAGCTACAACGAGCGGTTACTTCAACTTTCCGTCTTGACTTCGATATTCGATTTTCAACTTTCAAGGGTTCCTAGCTTTGTAACTTTCTTTCGATTGTTACTTGCTTTGTCTAAACCTTGATTGCATTGCGGATTATAAACCTTGTTTAGGGAAATGTCAATACCCTTTTGCAAAAAAATTTTTTGGGCAGAAAACCGCGTAATGACGCCACTTTTTGACTTTTCGGCAGTCGAAGGGAAAATTTTCTTCAAAAAATTTTTTGGTTGATAGAAAAAATAAACCTGTGATATAATCACTCAAAAAAGAGGAGTGATTGACAATGGCAACGTCACAATCCCAAAAAATAGCAGTGCAAAAGTATCGTGCTAAAACTTATGACACAATCGGCTTTGACGTTCCAAAAGGTAAGCGGGAAGAATTCAAGCAAAAGGCGGCGTCGTTGGGAATAAGTTTGGCAAAATTTCTATTCTTGTCCGCTGAATCATACGGCGCGAATCACGCGGGGGAAGTCGTGACAGTCAAGCCGGAAAATCAGTTGTCGGCAGAGGAACGCAAGCTAATCGACGAATTCAACCAACTGCCAACTGACGCCCAAAAGTCGCTGATGAAGTTTCTTAAGGCAGTCAACACGAAAGGCGGCGGGGAAAATGGCAACGACTGAAGAACGTTTAAGTAGTCTTGAGGCTAAGTTTGAATCGTTTATGCAGGAAGTTCACGACATGCGGCAGGAAATGCGCGACCGCGATAATCGACGTGCGGCGGAAATTGCCGAATTGCGCCAACGTCAAGACGCAATGCAAGCCCAGCACAACGCCGAAGTGAAAGGCGCACTCAAGCACATTCAAAATCTTACAATCGCGTCAATGGTCGGAATAGCGGCAATCGCTGGCGCAACGTGGGCTTTTATGTGGTCTTCGACTAGGAACGAAACACCGCCACAAAGTCCGCCTGCACAAACAGCACAAGCCGCAACGCAAAATAACCCCGAATAAGCTTGCCACGTGTCAAATACGCGGCGTTTGTAAGTCGTTGGTATGGAAACTACCCCAGCGGCAAAATCTACACAGATATATTTAATACAAACTCAAAAAAAATATCCCCTTTCCAAATCGGAAGGGGTTTTTTGTTGAAAGGAGGCTATCTTATGCCGGAACAAAAACTAACAGTCAAGCAGAAACTATTCGTTGATTATTACATTCAAACCAAAGGCAACGCCTCCGAAGCGGCAAGGCTTGCTGGTTATTCTCCCAAGACAGCTTTTAGAACGGGGCAAGAGAACATGCAGAGACCTGCAATTCAAGCCGCCCTTGCGTCACGTACAGCAGAGCTCGAAAACGAACGAACAGCGGACACGCAGGAGATACTTGAGTATCTGGCAAGTGTCATGCGTGGCGAAACTGTCGAAGAAGTCGTTGTTAACGTCGGGACTGGTAAAGGTTACACCAAGCCCGAAAAGGTCAAAGTGCAAGTGTCAGCTAAGGAACGATTGAAGGCGGCAGAAATGCTTGCAAAGGTCAAAGGCATGTTTATCACCAAAGCAGAACTCGACGTGCAGGGCGCGTTGCCTGTTGTAATCCGCGACGACATCTAGCCGCATATCGAAACGAATGGGGTATACATGGACTTGCGGATTCGCGTGTCATCTTTTTAACTCGTCAAAACACAGGAGATAAAAATCTAATGCGAAGGGCGTCCTCTTTCTCCCAAAAAAAATAAGCCTTTCGACTTTGACTTTTTGACCTTTCCTATCTTAAGTCTTGCACCTTGCGGTAGGACGAGTATAGGTTCGACAAAAGTTAGAAAAGTCCTGCAAGCAACCCCGAAATTTCATTGAAATTCCACGAAACTTTAATCTGATTCTAATAAAAGTCTTAGTTTTGTTGCAGAAGCAACGTAGAATTAAAGCCAACAGATAAAAGGTGTCTGCAGGGGTATCTGCAGGGGTATCTGCAGGGGTATCTGCAGGGGTATGAGGTGAGATATGAGTTCGGAAAATAAAAGTTCGATGAGAGAAGTGATAGGCGGCGGCTACGATGAGTTTTGGAAAAGTAAGCAAAGATATGTCGTATGTAAAGGTTCGCGTGCCTCAAAGAAATCGACAACAGCGGCGTTAAAGATAATAGTGCGGTTAATGCAAATGCCGCTGGCGAATGCGTTGGTAGTTCGACAAACGCAAGCTACGCTGAAAGATTCATGTTATGCGCAGTTGCAATGGGCGATAAATCGGCTCGGCGTTGAAAAGTTCTGGAAGTTCACGGTTAATCCTCTGCAGATAACGTACATTCCGACGGGGCAGAAGATAATCTTTCGCGGAATGGACGATAGTATGAAGATAACATCAATCGCGGTGGAGAAGGGGCATTTATGTTTCGCGTGGCTTGAAGAGGCTTACGAAGTTTCGGAAGAAGATTTCAATCGAGTAGATGAATCGTTGCGCGGCATATTGCCGGAAGGATACTATATTCAATGGCTTCTGACGTTCAACCCGTATAGTGCCTCAAGCTGGCTTAAGGCGAGATTTTTTGATACGCCTAGCGATAACGTCTTGGCGATGACGACGACTTATAAAAATAACGAGTGGCTGTCGGAAAATGACTTGGCGTTGTTCAGAGAGATAGAACGAACAGACCCTGACAGAGCGAAAGTCGTTTGCGACGGGCAATGGGGTTTGGAAGGTAGACAATATTTCAGTATGTGGCGCGAAAGTTTGCATGTAGTCAAGCCATTTGAAATACCGCGAGAGTGGGTAAAGTTTCGCTCAATGGACTTTGGCACGGCGCGACCGTATGCGGTAGTTTGGTTTGCGATAGATTATGACGGTAACGCATATGTTTATCGAGAACTATACGGCTGGGGCGGCAAGCCAAATGTCGGAACTGGTGAAACTGCGCGGCAAATTGGCGAGAAAATTACCGAGTTTGAAACGGCAGATGAGGGATTACTGTATGGGGTCTTGGATTCGGCATGTTGGGCACGAACAGGAGTAACGGGACCGACAATAGCGGAAGAAATTAACAACGTCTTGATAAAAAAAGGATTGGTAAGTTTTATGCCGAGTAGCAAGGGCAGATTAGAAGGAGCCAACGCTTTCAAACAAAGACTGATAGGTAACGAGCTAGAAGACGGGAATTATAAGCCCGCAATAAAATTTTTCTCGACGTGTATACACTGCTTGAGAACAATTCCGATGATAGGACACGATAAACATAAACCTGAATTGCCCGACACAGACGCGGAAGACCACGCTTATGACGCGATTGCTTATGCCTGTCTTTCACGCCCGTTTGTGCCAGTCAGGAAAAAAGATAATTACGGTGAAAGAGATTATTACCACGATAAAATAACCCGTTCAGCGTGGACGTATTGAGGAGAGATTGAAATGGGTATTCCGCAAATTTTAATGATTGTGATTTTTTCGTTGCACATGCTGATGTCAATTTTGACGCACGGCAAGGAAACGGAAGTTAGAAGGCGCAATGCAGTTACCGATTTTTTTTCAGTTGCGATATTCGTGGCAATCTTGTACGCGGGCGGTTTTTGGTCGCAATGAAATTTGATTCTACCGTAGATTTTTTGGAGGAGGTGAGAAAATGGAAGAAGAAAATTTGTTGCCAGAGCCTAGCGATTCTCTTCGTCAATGTCGAAAATGGTTTCAAGCGGCGGTAGACAGCGGCAAGAAATGGCGCGAAGAGGCTAAGGAAGATTTTGAATTCACGGCGGGCAAGCAATGGACTGAAGACGAATTAAAAATTTTCCGAGAAGAACACCGCCCTGCAATAGTTATCAATCGAATCTTGCCTTTGATAAATATATTGAGTGGCTATCAACGTTTGAATCGCTACGACATAGATTTTCTAGCTCGCACGAATGACGACGTGGAACTTTGTCAAGTAAGGCGCGGAATGACGAAATATATAATGGATAGGAGCGACTACGACGCGGTAGAATCGCAAGTTTTTCTGGATTGTGCAATCGGCGGGTTAGGCTGGTTCGGAGTTCGTTACAAAATAGATAATGAAATCCAAGACGGCGAGGCAGTAATAGAACGAATAGACCCGTTTGGAATTTACGTAGACCCGGAGGCACATGAATTGGATTTTTCGGACGCGAAGTTTTTGATTAGGGCGAAGTGGGTAGCCAAAGACGAACTCAAGCAAGTGTATCCGGAACAAGCCGACGCAATAGAAAATAATTTCGCAGTGTATGATTCAGCGGAAGAAGACGGAGAAACGCGCCCCGATATTGACCCGCTGTATTATTCGAGCGAGTTACAAAAAGTTCGAGTTGTGGAATGTTGGTATCGAGAACACGGACAACGCACAATATTTCTTACTGTGGACGGACAACCATTATCGCAAGAGCAAGTAACGCCCGAAATGATAAATGCAGGCATGATAGCGGACAGTCAAGATATACCGACGAATGAGGTTAAGTTGTGCGTGTTCTTCGATAGGACATTGTTGGAAGAAATCACAAGTCCATATCAGCACGGCAAATTTCCCTACGTTCCAATGGTTTATCATTATTATGGGGTAGGAGATACGCCGGCGGGATTTGTCCGAGCAATGAAAGACCCGCAACGAGAGTTGAACAAGCGGCGAATTCAGACGTTGCACTTGCTCAATACTTCAGCCAACGGCGGCGGTTGGATAGAAGAGGGTGCAATGACCCCAGACCAAGAATCGGAATTCGAGCGCAAAGGCACGTTGCCGGGACATTTTCAAAAAGTAATGTCTGGCGCGATAAGCATGGGCAAAATTCGTGAACGCGAGCCGACGAATCCGCCAACTGCAGTAATTCAAGCAGAGCAAGCGGCGACCGAAGACTTGAAAGCAATCAGCGGAATAAATGAAAGTCTTTTGGGCGTAGATGTTCCGAGCCAAGCAAGCGGCAGAGCAATCGAACTTCGACAAAAGCAAGCAGTCACTCATCTTGCTGTGATTTTTGATAGCTTGAGACGAGCGAAGAAAAAAATTGCGAATTTGCTTTGGGGACGGCGTGGACATGCAGGAATAGTGCCGCAATTCTACACGGCAGAAAAAGTTTACCGAGTAGAGGGCGAAAACGGACAACAGTTCATCACGATAAATGAACAAGTAGCAGTTCAAGACCCAATAGCGGGCACGATAATCAAAACGCTAAACGATTTATCACAAGGTGAATTCGATATAGTAATCAGCGATGTTGAATCTTCGACTACACAACGTCAAGCGCAAATGTGGAGTTTAGTCGACGCGGCAAGCAAATTGGGAATTCCGCATGAATCTATATTCGAGACTTTGATAGATTTGTCTGACTTGCCGAAGAAGAACGATATAAAAATGCGCTGGCAACAACAGCAACAAATTCAGCAAGAACAAATTCAAGCCCAACAACAACACGAGTTGGAACTTGAACGGGTTAAGAATGCGGACTTCAGAATGCAAATCGCGTTCAAGGACGCCCCGCTACCGATACAGTTTGCAATGGCGGCACAGGCAGGCTTAATAGACCGAAGTATTGCAGACTATTTCATACAAACAATGGTACAGCAAATGGCACCGCAGTTGGCAATGCAAATGAATCAGCAAGTTCCGCCACAGCAAATGCCACAAGTACCGTTGCCGCAAATGCAACAAATGCCAGTTCAGCAACCGCAAGAAAATCCAGCGGCGGTACAATCCGCGATGAACGGGATAATGCCAGCCGCTATGTAATAAAATTGGAGGTAGATAAAAATGACGTTAGGTAAAATCGAGTTTGAGAATTTTGAAGGCTTGACGAAAATGCCACAAAAGGCGGCGTCGGCATGGAGCGCAGTCGGCGGAATGGTCGGAGCGTCGTATAAGCCTCTGGTATATGTGGGAACGCAACAGGTGCGGGGAATCAACCATTGGTTCCTTGCAGAACAAACACTGGTGACGAATCCGCCCGTCAAGCACATAGTTACGATTGCGATTAACGAGTTCAACGGCGTGTACGCGATTGTGCCCGATTCAATTAACGTAATCATTGCGTAGAAAAAATTCGGCAGAAGCCGCTCTTCGGGGCGGCTTTTCTGTTTGGAGGAATAAGAATGGCGAATAAAGACCCGGGAGAAGACGCTCGTCGATACGTGGAAAAACAATTTGAGAAATTTGAAAGAACGAATCTGGCGAATCTGGCAGATGAAAATCCTATAGAGGGGGAAACCGAATTTAAAACGGCAGTTTTTGAATTCGGTTTGAAACTTATCGAGGATTACAAGGACGGCAACTGCCGTGACAGCAACAAAACATTGGACGCGATAATCGAGATATTCAAAGCAAGTATGTCGAAAAATTAAACGTGCCGCCGACGTTAAGGGCGTTAAAGGAGAGATAGAAATGTTTGAATTCAATTTGCAACGTTTTGACGAAGAACCTTCCGAACAACCTACGAATTCGGAACCTGAAACGTCAACCGAAGAGGAAAAACCGATACCCGAAGAATTGGGCGGCTTGCCTGAAGACATTGCCCGCGAAACTCTTGCCGAGTGGGAAAAGTCACAACCAAAGCCTGAAGAAGAGCCGCAAACACAAGAGGAGCCGCCGAAACCGCAAACGGAAGAATCGGTACCCTATGCTCGCTTTAAAGAAAAAGTAGACGAGGCTAATCAACTTAAAGCACAACTTGCGGAATATCAGCGAAAAGCTCAACAGCCACAAGAATCACAACAAGCTCCGCAACAGAGGCAATTTCAACCGCCGCAAATGCGAATTACGCCAGAAGTTTCAGCGCGAATTAGTGAGGCGATAAAAGCAGAGGCAATGGCTTTAACTGGCATGAGCACAGACGACGTTTCAAGTTTGGAATACGCCGACGCAGATGACCCGCGAATAGCGCAGTGGAATCAAGCAACGAGCATTGCGCAAAACCGAGTGTATAACGCAATTCAGCAAGCGCAAGTAGCACAGCAACAACAAGCCCAGCAATTCTACAACAACCATTTGGCGGCAACTCAAACTTATAACGAGTTCGCGCAAAAGGAATTCGCCGAGCCTGACTTCAAAGAGATTCAAAAGTTTGCGACTAACGAATTCTTTGAGCAACTTAAACCCAACGAGCAACAAATTATCGCCAACTCGTATCTTCGCGTAGAACGGCAAATAGCCTCACCTGCTGAAATGCTTGTCGTGAAAAAATATTACGAACAAGCAAAGGCGGCGTATCGAACTCGTGGCGCAAAGAAAACCGCTTCCAAGCAAGCACAACCTGCACCGCAACTGCCGCGCTCCGACCAACTCAAAGGAACGTCTGGAACAAGCGACGGACAACTAAGCGCACGAGATTTTGAGAAATTACTGGAAGGTGACTTCACCAAACTCGACGAGAAAACTCGAAATAAATTACTTGGCTTTAATTGAAAGGAAAGATAAAAAATGGCATATCAACCGACATTTGGAAACACGACAATAGATCCTGCGTTAATACTCAAGGCTTGGGCAAAAAGTACGTGGGACTTTGGTAAGAAAGAAAGTTACTTCTCTAAATTCATGGGGCACGGACGCGACAGCATAATCCAGATTCAGGAAGATTTAAGTCGTGGCAAAGGTACAAGTATAGAAGTTTCATTACTCATGCCGTTGAACGGCGCGGGCGTCATCGAAGATAAAACGCTCGAAGGCAAGGAAGAAAAAATGAATTACCGTTCGTGCACGGTTTATTTGAGCCGCGTGCGTAATGCAGTAAAACTTGCAGGACGTTTTGAAGAGCAAAAGACGCAAGAGAAAATGCGCTCCGATATGCGCAAAGTTTTGTCGGCATGGTTGGCTCGCTACTTCGACTTAAGTATCTTCGCGGTATTGACAGGCACAAATCCACCGTTCGCGTCTTTAGCGGGCGCAGAACTTCCCTACACAATCGAAGCTCCGACCGCAGACAGAATTCTTTACGCGGGCGGAAAAACGTCGGAAGGCGCAATCACAGCGGCTGATGTTTTCGATACAACGTTGATAGGCAAGGCACGCCGCATGGCACAAGAGGACGAACTCACAGCTGTCCAACCAATTCGCATTGACGGACGTGAAACTTATGTCATGGTAATTGACCCGTATCAAGCAAGAGATTTGCGTCGTGACCCGAAATGGTTGGAGGCACAAGAACACGCCAATATTCGTGGTGAAAAGAATCCGATATTCTCTGGCGCAATGGGAATCTATGAAGGTGTCGTAATTCACGAATGCTTAAGAGTACCACGCACTGAAACTGGTGCAAGTAATGCCAAAGTCGGGCACGCGCTGTTTTTAGGAGCACAAGCTTGTATTCTGGCAGAAGGTACTGCTCCGCGCTGGGAAGAGGAAACGTTCGATTATGGTAATCAAGTAGGCGTCAGTATTGACCGTATGTTTGGCTTAAAGAAAGCGCAGTTCAAATACGACGGCACGAATTTGACGGACTTTGGTTGCATAAATGTATTGACTTCATCGGTGGACGATTAAAATGTTAAGCGTACAGACATTGGCAAGGCGAATAAGGCAACGCCTTCACGATACTGATTGTATAACTTACGACGACGAGAATATTTTGGATTGCATAAATTGCGGCGTAAGATTCATTCGTCGAATAATAGCGAGGTTGCGCCCCGCCTTGCTGATGTCTGAAAAGATTGGGACATTGGCGGCGGGCATAAAAGCAATCGAGCTTGACACACGCCCGACAAAAATAATCAGTGTGACGGCGAACGGCAAGGCGTTGGAAGAAACGGAATTGGCATTTGCAATTCATAAAGCCGACGCAACGGGCGAACCAAAAGAATTTTACTTGACGGGCACGCAGACGATTAATTTTTATCCAACGCCGACGGAGCCGACCGATTACACAATTCGCACAGTAGACGATATAAAAGAATTGACGTGGGAAGATAATTCACCACTCTTGACTGAATTTGATGATTTTTTGGTTGAATATGCGGCAATTCGCTTGAGCGTTGGCAATGAATACGACATGACGCAGGAAAGCCAACTCATGGCGAATATAGCCACGCAAATTCAGCAAGTATTAATTCCGCCGCCCGTTGGGATAATAACGCGAGGATATTGGCAATGAGACTAGGAGTAAAACACCAAAATCAGTTCCAGATAGTGCACGCGGATTTTTCTGGCGGGTTAAATACAAGCACGAGCGTTGACGGCATTGCCGAAAACCAACTGGCACGAGCAACCAATGTTGAAGTAGACCACGCGACGGGCAAGCTAAAGACGGTTGCAGGGACAATCGACGTGCTTAAATTTGAAAATTTACTCGGAGCGGCGTACGACGACATAAATCGCAAATTGTTGCTCTTCGACGCAGATAAAAAAGTTTATGCGTTCGACTTCAAAGCAAACACGACAAGCGACGAGTTAGGAACTTTGAGCGGTGAATTATATCCGATTTGCACGAGTTGGGAAGACGGGTTGTTGATTGCAAGCGGTGGCAAGCTCCAATATTTCAATGGTGCAGAGTTGGTTACGTTGAATTCGCCGACGGCAACGAGTGTTTGTATTCAGGCAGGAAGAGTGCTAGTCACGGACACGAATAATTTGTATTTGAGCAGTATAGGTGATGAAACAAATTGGATTGAAGACGCTAATATTGATTCGAGTGCAAAGTTTTTGGAAATTGGCTACAAGGACGGCGGAGAGTTAGTTTGCATGGTCAGTTTGCCTAGTGGCGTGCTTTTGGTGAAAAATAATCGACGTGCATATCGATTTAATATCGGATTTCCTTCGTGGTCACTCGTTGAAGTCTCGCGCAATGTGGAAATGAGCGGGCGGCTAAGTATTTGTGCGGTGGCTGATTCAATATTTACTCTCGGTCGTGATGAAGTGCAAAATATTCAAGCGTCGAATGTTTATGGCAACGCAAAACCGCAAAACATTGCGATACTAATTGAATCGGAAATAAAAAAAGTTACGGAAAATTCTTTGGTGCGATACGTTCCAAAGCTGAATCAAATTTGGATTTTAAACGGCGAAGCTGTATTGATGTACGACCTTGTGACGCAAAGTTGGTACAAACGACAATTCAATTCGCAGATTTTGGACGTTATATCGGTTGACGATGAAGTTTTTGTAATCAAGCCCGACCGCGTGTCCAAGCTCGATGAAAAAGTTTTCCATGATTCGGAGGAAGAATTAACTTGGGATTTCAAATGCAAGCGTAGAATAAGCCATTACGATTACTTGCTGAAAAATACTGTGGTTTCTTTTACTCCGATTGATATGGAACTTACGAGCGGAGTAATTTCAGCCGGTAAAGTCAAAGTGAAATTGTCGCTCAACGAAAATGGCTCAAGTACAAGGCGGCGACTTATTTCCGACGAGGAGCAATCAAACCCAACAGTTTTGGCACAAAATCGCAATGTCTATCGGAATAAATTTTTAGACATTGAGGGACGCGGCACTTCGGGAGGCATAATTTTCAATTCTATAGTTTTGGACGTGGTGGAAATATGAGCAAGACGCTGGAAGAATGGATTGCGCTTTACAATAAAAAAAATTACGAAGAGTTCAAACGAGATAAAAAGTTTGGACTTTTTTATTTGCCGGAAAAAGGATTTGCGGAGATTGCCGACACGGGCAAAATGATAATCGTGAATCAGATGTGCGGAGAATTTCAATATTGGCGCGATGTAGTAGAGCAAATGTCTCGCGCAAGCAAATATAAAGTCGCAGGGACAATTTGTATCCGTCCGATTCTGCCGTACATTCGACTGGCGGGCTTCAAAATTGACAGAATTGAGGAAACAAAGCAAGGCAACAGATATTTTTGCACAGACAAAAACACGGGGCAAAAAGGGCAAGCCTCACCTGCTGGCAAAGATACTTGGCTCATAACGTGGGAGGTGACGGCAGTTGGAATTTAAATTCGATTTACAGCGATTCAAAGGGCAAACAACTTCTTCGGAGGCAACTTATGAGCCGACGGTATACGAATTACAGTTGCAAGAATATGCCGTCCAATATGCCGAAGCTTTAGCCCCAAATGCGCATAAGCTTAACAATTATGCAATGTCGGTGCTGGAAAATCGTCTCGGCTTCAAATACGTTGTTGGCGGTGCGGACAGTTTAGATGAGTATTTCATTCATTTGAACGGCGAGGCGCAAGAACGAGCAACTTCGGCTCTGCACGCAATGATTTATACAAACCCGCAGGAAAATCTAACCGCCGCCTCAAACGCAAGTACATCATTGACGGGATTAGCTAATGATTATTCAACAGTAGCTAACAGTATTGCGGGCAAGCAGGACAGTCTCGCGACGACATTAAACGGTAAATTTACAGACGCCTCTGACAGCCTAACTTCGATTTATAGTTCTCTAAACACAGCGGCGAGTGAAGCAAAGGATTCGCTGAAAAGTTTTATACCAAGTAATTCCTCAGCCGCATTGATTGCCAACGACGGATTGAGTAGGGTTATTTGCAATAATTGCTGTACGACCAAAAAATATACGAGCGTCCTTAGCGGCATTGCAGATTCAAACACTTCTGTGACCAGCGACGCGAATGGAGACTTGGACGAGTATATAACTATAATCTCTGGTGCAGAAGACCTCGCGTCCGATGATATTGACGAGTATCAAGACCAAAACTCAATCGCGGCGTCCATTGCAAATGATACACTTGGTCATTACATAAAGCAAAATACTCTCGCCACTTCTGACGCGGATAGCGTCTTGAACGGACTTAGCACTTTAAACTCCGACGCCGCTAATTCTTTAAGCACAAGTCTAAATGGCTACGTTGGTGAAAATCATGACGCGTATACGCTCGTAAGTTCAGACATCAAGGGTTATGTTACTTTAAATTCGTCTCTTGCGAACGATTACGACAGCTTACTGACAGGCAAGGACGGATTCATTTCGCAGGGCAATTCAGCAACGGAATGCGTTGCTTCTGATTTTAGCCATTATATTTTGGCTGGCGACGGAGAGACAAGCCTTGCCAATTCCATTAACGATTCTTATATTGCCGATAATGAAAATGCGTTTTCTTTAGCGTCTGATTTTTTAAGCAACACAGTAACAATAAACACGGGTGCAAAGGATTTTGCAAATCCGAAATTACTAGGTTTGGCAGGAAGTAATGATACAATTACTTCTTTGGTATCAGCCAAATTATCTCTTGCCGCAGACGCGAACGATACCATAGTCAACGAAACTAACCCTGAACTCAAAAGCCTTGCAAGTAGTAATGACGCAGTAACTTCTTTAGTGTCAGATAAGCTGTATGAAGCAGTAACGATAAACACAGACGCAGTTAACTTGGCGAACCCTAGCTTGCAAAGTTTTGCAGGAAGCAACGCTACAATTACTTCTGTGACATCGGATAAATTATCTTTAGCCGCAGACGCGAATGATACCCTAGTCAACGAAATTAATCCCGAACTCAAAAGCCTCGTAAATAGTAATGATACGGTAACGACTTCAACGTCAGATTCGCTAAATGGCGCAGTGTCGATGAACGCGGGCGCGGTTGCTTTAGCAAATCCGAGTTTGCAATTTTATCGGTGCCAAGATTGCAGAGCGACGGGAATAGCGGAAAAAGCTTTGGAACATGCGTCGGAAGCAAACAATGGCATAATCAACGAAACTAATCCTGAACTCGAAATCTTTTCAAATAGCAATGACGCGGTAACTTCTTTGGCGTCTGATTTTTTAAGCAACACGGTAACGTTAAATACGGGTGCGGTTGACTTAGCAAATCCGAGTTTACAAACTTATAGCACGAAAGGTTCCAACGCAACTGATTCCATTAACGGCGACTTGTATCAAATTCAAACGAAAAGTGATTCCGCGACGACTTTAGTTAATGATTCGCTTGACGCTTACTCTAAAGAAAGTAATGCGGCGGCAACTTTAACTAATGCCGGGTTGGACACAATCGCAAGTCTGGGCGACGCTGAAACTTCAAGCGTAAACAGTGCACTAACTACTTATCCAACTCTCTATAACACAGCAACATCTGACGCGAATGATAGCTTAAAAGGTTATATACCCAAAAATGACGCGGTGACGGCTCTTATCGACGGACTTTTGAAAGACCATGCCGATTCGGTATCAAGCGCAACCGACGACGCAAACGTTGACTTGAGCGAGTACATCACTCGGAATAAAAAAGCTTATACGGTCGTTGACGGAAGTTTAACGGGCTTGCAAGACGGCACGATTCCGCAAAAATATCGCGACGCAATGGAAGATTCAATCGCGACCACATTACAAAAAACTCTTGGAAGTACCGTTAATGAACTTGCACAACGAGGCATTTTGAATTCTTCCGTAACCAACATGGCGATAAATAATATCGCCAGAAATGCCGCAGACATAACCGCGCAAAATTATCTTAACAACATTAATACTTCGCAGAATTTGGCGCAAAATAAATGGAGCGACGCGATAACTACCGACCGAGAGAATGCACTTATGACGAAAATGCAGGTTGATAATTTTCAATGGGAAATTGACCGCAAGGGGAATTTGATACAACAACGATACGCCAATGCACTCAATACCAACCAAGTTAATGCGGGGCTTGTTCAACAACAACTCCAAAATCAGAGTAATAATCTGCAGTATGGTTCAAATCTTACCCAGCAAAAATATGGAAACGCAGTGCAAAATCTCGGTACAAAAGCAAATCTTCAGCAGACAAAGCTAGGCAACTCGGCGACTAATATAAACACAAGGGCAAATTTTGACCAACAAATTTATGGCAATAAGAATCAAAATTTGGACAGAGCTACGAATACCGAGCAGACTGCGCTTGGCAACGTTTGGAATAGTTTGCAGTATTCAACAGGAAATGTTCAAAATCAGTTTGCCAACACGCGCAATGTTGCAGACGCTAATGTTAACCTCGCCCAGCAAAATTATGCAAATCAGCTGAATACAAACCAAGCAAACACTGGATTGACGCAACAGAGATACTCTAATTCTCGTGACATAGTAGACGCCAATGTTAATCTTGCACAGCAGAAATACACAAATAGATTGAACACAAGCACCATAAATGCAGGGCTAGTACAAAATCAATTCTCTAACGCCCGTGACGTTTCAACTGCAAATGCAAATCTCGCACAGCAAAATTATTCCAATCAGCTCAATACTAATCAGGCGAATTCAAACTTGATACAGCAACGATACTCCAACAAGCGCGATGTTGTGGACGCTAACGTAAATCTTGCTCAACAGAGATATACGAACCAGCTAAATACGAATAACACAAATGCGGGATTGACGCAAAATCAGTTCGCAAATAGTCGTGACGTTTCGACTGCCAACGCTAATTTAGCACAGCAGAATTATACGAATCAGTTAAATACCAATCAAACAAATGCTGGGTTGACACAAAATCAATTTGCGAATAGTCGCAACGTTGTGGACGCTAATGTCAATCTAGCTCAACAAGGTTATACAAACCAGCTAAATACCAATCAAGTTAATGCTGGGCTGATTCAGAATCAATTTTCCAATATTCGTAATGTTGCAGACGCCAATGTCAATCTAGCCCAGCAGAATTACGCAAATGCTCGCGATATGATAAACGCCAACGCTGAACTTTCCAATCGCAATTATCAAAACGTAATGAACAACAACGCGACGAATGCGGGCTATTCACAACAGAGATACAACGACCAAATGAATAACATTGCTCAAAATGCAGGGTTCGCCAATCAAGCATATCAAGCCCTAAGTGGTGCAGTTTTGGCTAATGCGAATCTTTCACAAAATCGGTTTAATGACGCATTGACGGCGACAGGTGCTAATGCAAATATGGCTAATCAAGATTTCTCGGCGCGACGTAACGTCCTTGACGCCAATACGAACATAGCCAATCAGCAATATCAAAACAATATGGGTAGCACGGCAACTAATGCAGGACTTACTCAAAACCAATTCACCAATACTCGTAATTTTATCGACGCAAATTCTGCGCTTACTCAAAATCAATTTAATAACACTATGTCGGAAGTTGCCGCCAATGCTGGGCTTACTGGGCAACAGTTGATTAATTCCATGAATGCAAATGCAACGAACGCGGGACTTGCCCAAAATCAATATTCGGCGATTATGGACAAAAACAATACATTGGCAAATCTCATTGAACAGAAGATGAATAACTCTCAAAATACCAACTCGCTGAATTCAAATCTAACGCAACAAATCTACACGAACGACGCAAATCGCTACAATACGGGGATAAATGTCGCTCAACAAAATTTCAATAACGCCAACACGAAAACCAATACTGCGAGCAATCTTTATAATCAGATGTATGGTTATCAAAACGGCGCACTCAACAGCAAGGGCAATCTCTATCAGCAAATCTTCGCCAATCAGCTCAATGCAACCAATTCCAATGCCGGAATGCAAGCCAATGCACTGAATCATTTGGGGCAACCGATAGCACTTGCGGCGGCGGCGGCAGAAGCATATATGGCACCTTCTTTGAATTTATGGAACGCTTCATTGGGTATGGTCGGAGCAAATTCAAGTGCACTGGCTGGTATCGGCGGAAAAGGTACAACTACTACGACAAATACACAAAGCGGCGGCGGGTTCCTAAGTGGCTTATTGGCAGGCATTTTCTAAGGAGGAAAAACAATGTACGGAACAGACGACTGGGAACAATTTTTAAGACAACAGGAATCGCCGCAATTAATACAAGGGCTTTTAGGCTCAGTGGGCGAGCCTAATCACACTTTGGACGAAATAATATCAAATGGAATGAATAAAGCGGCACAGTTGGGACAGTTTGCTCAACCGTTAAATCCTACGATAAGCAACGACTTAATTGCGCAACGGCAAAATTCTACTCAACAACTCGCTCAACAAGCAATGGCTCAACAAAATCAGCAGGACGCGCAAAATATTGGACTTCTGGCGCAGATAGCAAAAATGTTTTTTAAGTGAGGTGACAGAGAGTGGCAATCTTAAACAACCAAGTAACCAACGCACCATTAACGAGCACAAGAAAAAGTCCGCTAGAACTAATGGTAATGCAACAAGCTATGGCGCAAAATTCTGACCCGAACACGATGTTTGGTTTAGCTCTCGGAAAACTTTTACGCGGATTATTCGACGACTGGAAATCAAGATACGACGCTCGTGATGTCATGAAAGGTGTAGCTAATTTTAAGGAAAACGACCGTAATGAATTTTTGTCGCGTTTGTCGGCGACTAACCCTCAACAACATCAAATAATTCAAAAATATTTAGCCAAGAACGGTGGAAATTGGGACGCTTGGAAGAATCCGCCCCAAACCACATCAGATACGACGGCTTTGGTTAATCAAACTCCGCCAACTTCAGACCTTAGCGGTATTAATTTAACCGCTCGCGGCAGAACTAATTCAAACCTTCTCGGCGATATAGATTTCTGGAAACAACGAGTAACGACGCCCGAAAATAATTGGAATCAATGGAGCAATCTGTTTAATCGAGCGGGGTGGTAAAATGACTTACGATTTTTCACCAGAAGCTGTTATGCCAATAATACAAGGCTTGCTGACATCGGAGCCACGAGAAGAACGACCGTTGCCGCTACTCACGGAGCAACCTGTAATTTCTGAACAACCGCCGCCAGAATCACAAGAACAAATCGGCGGCGCAGAAATGGTAAATAAGGCAGTCGCCTCTGCCATTCCACAAACTCCGAATCCTTACGCCTTGAACATGAAAAGAGACATTTTAAAGGCAAAAGAAAATTACGGTGCCGCCAAAACAGATGAACAACGTGCGACAGCACAAGCTCAAGCGGGTTTATTGCGGGATATAGCACAAGCGGCAGGAATTGACCTTAGTGGTTACGGCGCAGAAGATTCATACGCTGACGCCTATAAAAATTTCTACACTCAACAAACAAAAGACCTAATGGAAGCCATGACGGGGCAATATTCCAGAAATTCAAGGCAATATTATAACGACGCATATATCCATTCACTCCAAAATGGTTATTCGCCGCGAAAAGCAAAAATGATTGCAGATATGGTTACAGGAGAATATCAAGAAGACCGCACACAATACCTTACGGGACTTTTAAACAGCTATGGACGCGACGGACTTATCACGAATGAATACGGCAACCAATTTATTGGAGCTTTAGCAGACGAAGGCTCCCCGCTTGCCAATTTCTACGCGACAATTTATCCGAACGCTAAAGAGGCTTACAATAGGTATAACACGCTTGAAGACCAAGACATTGACCATAGAAATCAAGTTGACCTTTTATTTAAAGGCGGCGAAGTCACCAGAGCAAATCAGGACAACGCGGCAAAACACAATATAGCATTAGCGAACAATAATTTCCGTAATACTTTGCAACGTGACGAAATACAGCACGGTTACGGCAAAGAAAATGCTTATGACCAATACAGATTCAGCACGTGGCTAGCGCGTAATCAAGGCGAAATCAACAAGGAGGCGGCACGGCTTCGAGCCGACCTCAACCTCGGAAATCTTGAGTATCTGAAAAAATTGGACGTAGACCTTGAGGATAAAAAATTTTGGCAGGGCGTCGCTCAATACAGCAAGCTAGCCGATTATTTCGGTTACGAGGGCGAACGCAAAAAAGCTTTCATGGAGGCGGCTTTCGGCATTAAAACGCCTGACCCGAATATTGGCAAATTTGACAAAGCGTCTATAGAGAATGGCAAGAAACTTCATGACATGCTTGACGCCGACGAAGACAAAATTCTTAAACAAATAAAAGACGGCGGCGTTGATTTAGAGCCGCAAGAGATTGCTGAACTTAATGGCAAGCTTGCAGATATTCGGCAGTTCAAGCAACAACTGGAAAATATAATGGGCGAGCAACTTGGCGTTCAAAGCGGCGTACAAGAATTTTCCGATGACGAAACGGCTAACAATGAAACTCTGGCTTATTTATGGAGCCAGTCCAACGGTAACACGGAAACATTCAGGCAATACGTTTCAAATTGGCTGGAGGCAAGTGGAGTGACATCTCGTTTCAAGGAAGAATATTTAAAAAATCTCAAGGCACCTAAATAAAATTTCAGGAGGCGGTGAAATGATACCTTTATCAAAAATTACGGGCAAACACAGTTCCAGCACTCAAACGAAATATAATCGAAGAATTCCTCTGTCGCAGATAATCGGCACCACTTCACCGCAAGCGGAGCCTGAAGAAACTGGCGGCGGATTTTGGGACACGACCAAAAATTTATTCAACTTTACGCCTGCGGGAGTAGCGTACAATGTCATTGACAGTCCTGTTCCCTATTTCGCGGGCGGGCTTTTGGCTGAAACGGCGGGCAACGTGGCTGAAAGGCTCGGCGAAGAATTCCCCGAAAATTCATGGCGGCGACGTGCACTCGATACAGCAAGTGACTTTGCTCAAAATATTACGGACGCCGCTTTGAAAAACGCACAAAATAAAGTTGATGTCGGCGATGATGATACTTTCACTGGCGCGATTGGCAATCGGTTCGTTAGTAGCGCGTCGGGGTTGCTTGGCAATGCGGCTAGTATGATTCACGCTGATAAAACTGCTGACGCGGCGATTGAAACTTCAGAATCGACAGCAAATAAAAATCGTGTCTCGACCGACGATTTAGGAGAATATTTTACAAATCCGCGTGGCTTTGCAAGCGACGCAACGGAGCAACTTACCTCTACGGCTATGATTGCTCCATTCATGGCACTTCTTCCCGAAGCAGTGGCGGCACGTGGACTGGCGGCATTTGGCGGCGACGCAATCACTCAAGGATTAATCAATCGCGGGCTGTACGGTGCGGCAAAATGGTTTGCGGGCGGTGCGCCACGAGCTGTTCAATACGGATTAACTTCCGCGCCTGTCGAAGGTGCTATGGAAGGTGGCGAAACTCGTCGTGAGCTTTTGAATCAAGGTGCGAGCGAAGAAGAGGCAACTAAAGAATCGCTAATCACAATGGGCAAAAATGTTCCGTTGCTTTTGGCGACAAACACCCTTGAAGGTCTCGCATTTTTCAGCCCGTTGAAAGGTGCAAACAAAGCGTTGCAAATTGCTGGACGAGCCGCCGTTAACTCTGCACAAGAACAATACGAAGAATTTGCCCAGCAAGGAATTCAGAACGCGGCACTTGGCGAGCCTTACAGTTGGCTACCGTGGAACGGAGCACCCAATCAATACGAGGCGGCTGAACGCGTGCGCTATCCTGCTTTGCTTATTGGCGGCTTTGGCGGTGCGGTTCAAGCTCTCGGCGGTAGAAACGAAAATCAAGAGAATTACGAGCGCGGCTCTCAAGAAAATATTTCTAACGAAAATTATTCCGCTCGTGCAAATCTCACGGCAAAACAAGCAGAAATTTGGGACGCGGCTCAATATGCTTCGGCTCGTGCCAAAGAAAAATTTGGTTACGATATTCCGCCCGAACTTATTTATAAACAATGGGCGCACGAGGCTGGCGCAAACTTCGATTCGGAAAATGCTCGCTACAACAATAACTTTGGCGGTTTAACTCAAACCGAACCTAACGGCGAAGAAAACAAGCAACCCGACGGCAACAATTATTATCGACATTTCAACAACGCCAAAGATTATGCCGACGCCTATGTTGACGACTTCATTAAATATTATCCAGAAATCAGCGGCGTGAAAAACGAACGTGAATTTGCAAGTGTCTTGAAAAACTATGGCTACTTCGGTGATTCGGTTGAAAATTACGCGGCAGGCATGGAAGGAATTTCTGCGCCGTCAAGTCGTGCAAATGGTAATCAGCCGAATATTGACTTTGCGAGCGGTTTGCAATCGGCGAGAACGTCTCTCGACGGAAAACAAATGGATAACGGCACTGTCGGTTGTGTAGAAGCAGTCACGAAAATTCTCTCACATGTACACCCCGAATTTAAGAAAATGGTTGACGACGGTGTTGTTAATACAGTCGAGGGTGAAAACAGTTTGCACAGCCGCCTTGAGAAAATGGGCGTTGAAATTATTCCTTTCGACGAATCTCAAGTTGCGCAGGGCGACATCATTTTCTACGACGGCAAGCAGACTTATCAGCACGTTTTAGTTGCAGACCATAAAGACGCGGACGGAAATTGGCGCGTATTCGGCAACAGTAGCAGTGCAAATAAAGTTATGGAGCAACCGCTCTATCAAGGACAAACACCCTCGTGGATTGCTAAAGTTTCCAACCTTCAAGGCGATAACTCTTCACAAGGACAAATTCAGCAACCACCACAGCAACAGGAACAAACTAAGCCACTCTTCGACATCAACACGGAAGATTCAACGACCCAAAAGCTTTTAGATAAATTTGCTAACGAACGTTTCAACGAGGCAATTAATAACGAAGACGAAGACGGTATCAAATTCTTCGACGGCATGTTCGACGATAAGGACGCTTTCCAAAGCACGCCAGAAAATCGCAATGCCGTTATCGAACGTTACGGCGAAGAGCTTAGCAAATTCATTCAAGATAACTCCGCTCCTGAAACTCAAACGCAATCAACAACGCAACCTGCCACGAATACTTCAAACGTCGTGCAAACTGAAAACCCGTATCAAAGAAATGCGGCGATTAAAAGCACAGCGAATAATTTCTTAGAACAACTCCGAGCTGAAGGTGACCAAAACAAAGGCGCAACTTTATTCAAACTTCAAAATGCCTTGAATAAAGGCAACTTCGCCGAAGTGGAAAATATCTTAAAGCAAAACAACGTTGCAATTCCACAACCACAGCAAGCGCAACCTGCGCCAATTCAGCAAAACCCCGTAAAAGAAAACAAACCACCCGAAAATATTTTGACTCAACCCGCAAATACATCTGGGAACGAAAAATTAATCAAGCAGGCAAGTAAAATCATTACTAAAAGGACTTCACACGAGGGCAAAAAGAAAATTGGCAACGCTATACTTCGGCTGGCTAATCAAAGCGGCATATCGGTACCAGCTGTAGATTTTAAATCCCTGCAAAACGGCTCCTCGAAAAAAATAGCAGAATGGCAAGCTAAGCTTTCACAGGCGGGGGCTTTTGCAATATCTCCGCCGCAAACGTCTACCTCAAATAAAACTTCAGCTAATGAAGCCGTTGAATCAAAGACAGCTGAAGGAACTACTGTATTCACACCGCAAAGTGTAATCCAAGCGGAAGAACAGAAAAAGAATTCGTTAAAGTACCGCGCTCAACAAGTTTTAGATAAATTGTCGGCACAACACACTCAAAATGTCCTAAGAGAACGTGAAGCTGATTTATCAAACGACGAAACTGGCGAAGCCGTTCCCTTCGATTATTCCCATTATGTAAACGACGACGAGACGCCAACCCCCGCCGAATTGCAACGACAAGAAAACGAGAAGGTAGTTCAAAAATATCAAGCACAGCAAGAAAAAAAGCGTCAAGAAAGAGCCGAATTTGACGCGGCAGTAAAAAAAGATTCGGAAAACAATTATGGCTTAAGGGCGGACGACGCTAGACGACGTAGGGAAAGATACGAGGCTACTCGCGTTGACCCAATTACTGCACGAGGAAATGCTATATCGGACGCTCGTGAAGACGAAGAAACTTTGCGAGACGCAGAACGCAGGGAAAACGAAGAAGCGCAACAAGTCTCTCCTGAAACACTTCGTGAAAATTACGCTCGTGCACAATATCTTGGTAACTTCGATACAAATGAACGCCTTGAAACAATGCGTGAAGAAGGGCGCAAGCAACGAGACCTTGAAATAGAACAATTAAAAACGGCAAACAGAGACGCAAGGAAAGCCGCAGGCAAAGAAGTTCTCCGTACTTTACGCAACCCGAAATATAACACGGTAAAATCCAAAGTAGACGCTACGTCGGGTTTAAGCACGGCACTAGAAAACGGCAGTGTGGAAGCTATAAGGCAAGTAAGAAATTTAATCGCTGAAGTAGATAACCAAGAATTGCAAGAACAGCAAAGAAATGGCACTCAAGCTCAAATTAAGCCGCAAGTCCAACCTACCCCTGTTCAACAACCCTCCGAAGTTAGGGCACCTGAAAGCGTCCCACAAGATAACGAGCAAACCCCGTCAGGAGGAATAAACCTCGAATCTCAAACTAAAGAAAAATCAAAAGGCAAATGGCACACCGTAGGAAGTGCAGATTCCCGCGAAGATTTGCAACAATCCATTCGCGAGCATTATCATAACGACAATCTGGTTATTGAAGACGACGGCACTGTCGTTGATTATGAAACTGGTGAAATCTTAAGTAACGTTGTTCGTAATAACAAAGGGCATTGGCAATTTGGCAAATACGAAAACGAACAGTCCAAACAATCACCCGCACCACAACAATTCCAAAAAATTCAACCCGTTCAAAAAAATAATCGTTACGGCAATACAGCGGAAGTCATCACAGGTAGTAGAACACCACATCAAGTTAAATACAAAGTTGTCGAGGCAAATGAGCTAAATTCTTCACATGTGATTGATAACGGCGGTGTTTTTGCCAATAAAAATTATCCTTCTGAACTTCAACCGCGCAATCGTGAACGTGCAAACATGCAAGCGCAATTAATCAGCATGAGCAATAATCTCAACCCCGCTGATTTAATGGACGCCAGAGACGTGAATCAAGGCGCACCTGTTGTTCGCAAAGACGGTGTAGTTTTGAACGGCAACGGACGTACTGCCGCTATTCGTTACGCTTACGAAAACGGCAAAGGTGAGAATTATAAAAACGCGCTGATTAAAAACGCTAATCGTTTTGGCTTGAACTTGGACGAAATTTCTAAAATGAATCAACCTGTTTTGGTTAGAGAATTGGCAAATGATTTGACTTCCGAAGATTTACAAGACATAACGACAACGCAGACTGGCGGAGCAAGGTTAGGCGCAAGCGAACAAGCTCAATCCGACGCTCAAAAAATTTCGTCAAACACTCTTGCTTTGTTCCCGCAAAATGATAGCGTTGACTTCACAAAAGCCGAATCAACTGATTTTTTGCGAGCCGCATTAAATGACATTGCCACGCCTGACCAGCGCAATAGTTTGACAACTAGTGACGGGAAAATAAATCAAGACGGGATTAATCGCGTGAAACGTACGCTCTTTGCTTTGGCTTATGGCGATGAAGGACTTATCTCTCGCATGAGTGAAAGCACTGATGATAACGTTCGCGGTGTAACCAACTCTCTTTTGAACGCCGCTCCGACTATCGCAAAAGTTCAAGCGGGCATGAAAAACGGCACCTTGCACAAGTATGATTTATCTGCCATTTCTGACGCTGTTAAAAAATTATCAGCCCTTCGCGACCAAAACAAGCCCGTTGCTAACTATTTACAGGAGCAAAGTTTATTCGGCGAAGATTCAGCGGAGATGAAGGAAATTTTATCTGCCCTCGACCGCTACAAACGCGCCCCGAATAAAATTGCGGCGTTCCTAAAGAAAACTGCAAGCAATATTCAAGAACAAGGCGACCCACGTCAAGGCAGTCTTTTCGGCGAAAGTGAACCTGCACCACTGATAGATTTAATTAAGCAAGCGCGGCAAGAAGTTGAAAACAACGGACAAACTATGCCAATGTTTTCTCTCAATGGCGAAGTTGATACTACGATTGATAATTTCGTCGACGATAAAGACTTAACGCCACAGCAAAAGTTACAGCAAGATTTTGGCAATAAGCTCGGTGCGCAAACTGTTTTCTTTAACAACGAGAACGGCGACTTTCACGGAGCGCACGCCAACGGCACAAGTTATATCAACGTTAATTCCAAAATGCCAATCGGTAAAGTCTTCTGGCACGAAGCAAGCCACTGGTTGAAAAGCAATAACGCTAAACTGTACGACGAACTTGCAAAAGCGGCAGGAATCACCGACGCGCAAAGAGACGCTTATCTCAAGGAAACTGGACGCACGGATTTGGTAACAGACGAAGAGATTGACGAAGAAATTATCGCTGACCTATTTGAGGACGTTGCCAAACGCAGTGGACTTTTGCAGAGTATAGCGGGCAAGAATCGCGGTTTAATTCAACGTGTGGTGCAGTGGTTGAAAGACACCATGAACAAATTCATTGACCATTTCAGAAACCCCAGTGGCAAGCTCACAACAAAACAATCAATCGCTTTGGCAGATGAATTCGGCAGAATAGCAAAAGATTTAGTTGACCCGAACGGGCAGAAAATTTTCCGCTACAACAATCGCACAAAAAATATTGAACTTGCCAAAAAAAATATTGAACTTGCCAACGGACGTAGCTTAGATTCACTTCAAGACGACGAGGAAACAAAATATTCCTTCGCAGGAAGGAAAGCCAAAACCGCCGACAAAGAATCTCTCAAGCGAGCCAAACAAATGGACGAACGCGGCGCAAATCGTGACCAAATTTATCGGGATACGGGCTGGGTTAAAGGCAAGGATAACAAATGGCGTTTTGAAATTCCTGATAACCTCGATAAGATAAATTTCGGCAAATTAGCGCGTGACGGCAAGGCTACTCTTGGCGAAATTTATTTCAACCCGAAACTTTATGCGGCGTATCCTCAGCTCAAAAATATGCACGTCACAACTTCCGATAAAATAACTGGCGCAGGGCAATTCAATCCGTCAACCAACACAATCACGCTTTACAAAGACCTTGTAAACGTTTGGACAGACAGAGCAAAACAAGCTCTCGTTCACGAATTGCAACACGTGATACAAAAGATTGAAGGATTTGCGTTTGGTATCGGAAAATCTAATCCCAACTATAAAAATTCTGGCGGTGAACAGGAGGCTCGTGAAGCGGCGGCTCGCGCCATTAAATCGAACTACAAAACAACACCAATTATTCACGACGAAAACGCTGTAATAATTTTCAACGGCAAAAAGCACGCAGTAAAAGTCAAGCGCGAAACTCCAAAGCAAATTGCATACTCAATCGACAGCGATAATTCAAACGAATCACTCACCGAGAAAATCAAGAATAAATTATCGTGGTTTAGCGGGGATAAGAAAACCATTCGGCGCAAGAAAGTTATCACGGCAAAACTTAGGGAACTTAGCTGGTACAGAATTCTTTACGGCAATGTCAAAGGCGCAAATGATATTGTAGTTGACCACTTGCAGAAACTTATTCAGAGCCGCAACACCTACGATTGGAATAAACTTTTGCCTGTTGTTAGCAAGGAAATTGCCAAAAATCTCAAGCTAAATCCAACTGCAGAGCAAAGTAATTTAATCGCTGATTGGTTGTTAACTGGCGCATTAAATAACACTTCGGCTGAAATGAAAGCGTTTCAAAAAGCAATGCGAGACAATCCTGCTATGGCTGATATTTTGCTGGAAACCCGAAATTTATTCCAAGAAATTGCAGACATGCCCGCCGACGAACAAATTAGCAGTTCCCTCGTTGACATGCGTAGTAAGCCCTTTTTTGAAGGTGACTTTACTGAAGAAGTCCTAGACGATTTATCACCGTTGCAAAAAATAGTTGACACGGCAATTAAAAATTCTTCACCCGAAGTGGCAGAGTTGATAAAGCACAATGTCAATCCTAAACAGCTTGCGCAACTTTCACGCGGCAGTGGAGCCATTGCAGATATAATGGTTAATGGCAAAGCAAGCGAGCTTGAAAAAATACGGGCTATGTTGAGCGAGAAATATACTGGCGTTTACTTCGACAAATTCAAGCCAATCAATGCGATAATTAAATCCGTTGGCGGTGATTGGAAAGGGTTGCAAACTTACGCCGTTGCAAAGCTTAGCAAGGAAATGTACGAGTATAACCGTGCTCACCCCGAATTGAAGGAACCGTTAATCCCTTACACTACAGAAGCCGCCGCAGACGTCACTATAGAACAGGGCGAGGCTAAATTCGGCGAAGCGCAAAAAGATTTAGTGATATACTCAAAAGTTCTACTTGCAATGGAACATGATTCGGGCTTGATAACAGATAACACTTTTTCTCGCGTTTTGAATAGCTGGAAAAATTACGTGCCAATGGCGCAAGTCTTTGACGAAAACGAGGATTATACCAAACTCGACTACTTGAAACGTAGAAAAGGACACGAGGGAGATACGTGGTCGCCGATTCAAATTATGATAGCTAACACGCACAGAAGAATTCAAGCTTGTGAACGCAACAAAGTTAAATTGGAGCTTGCAAACTTAGTGCGATTCGGCGGCTTTGACAGCAACCTTTCGGAAGTGGCGAGCAGTAATCCCGACGCAGATAATATCATTCGGTTCCGCGAGAACGGCAAGATAAAATATTTGGAGACGCCTGACCCCGCAATTAAACGCGCAGTTGATTCTCTGCAAAGTAAATCGGACGGCACGTGGATTGCAAAAATGTTGCGAGCGATAACTGGATTTATGCGTATGCGTTTGACGGGCGGCAACCTTGACTTCGCGGCAGGAAATATTTTCCGCGATTTGCCTGACGCTTATATTCACAATAACCAACTGGGCAAGGACGTTTTTATAATTGGCGACTTCATGCGGGCGTGGAGCAGTGCCGTTAAAGAATTAATTCAAGACGCAAGAGGCAAGGGCATGAGCCAAGATTTAATAGACTGGAAAATGAGCGGTGGAGCGCAAGCCTCGTTCGTGTCAGGCGACGTAGATTATATTCAACGTTCGATTGATGAAGCCACGAGTACACGCTTGCAACGTTACCGCAGAAAGCCTTTTATGCAACTACTCGACGACATGCAGAAAATTTCGGAGTTCACAGAAAGCGTAACGCGCTTGACAACTTACAAATTGGCGAAGGGCAAACTTGCAAAAGGCAGAGCGGCAACTATCACCGACAAGCAATTAGCCGCACTTGCCGCCCGTGAAGCGTCTGTAGACTTTGCAAAGGCAGGACGCTCAACGCGCAAAGTTAATCAAATAGTCTTGTTTGCAAACGCCGCAGTGCAATCGCTGAATTTGTGGATAGAGGCTGGCAAGGAATTTAGGAAGGGCAACAGCAAACCTTTATTTGGCAAATTATTCAGAGCGGCGGCGCACGGTGTATTAATGGCGGCATTGCAAGCGGCTATTGCACATGCGGGCGACGATGACGACAAAGAAGCATACGAGCAAGCACCAAACTGGGAAAAAGAAACTTACTGGATTTTCCCAGCCATAAAAAATCCGATAACAGGTACCGCGCTTAGAATTCCAAAGGGCTTTGATTTCGGAATGCGCTTTATGGCAAATCTCACGGACGAGACTATAGGAGCCGCCTTTGATAACAAACCATTTGAAGGTAAAAGATTTTGGGAAACTTTTAAGGGCGCATTGCCCTCGCTGACTGCAACAATAATATCACCTGCAATCGAGGCTTATACCAACTATTCCTTCTTTAGAGACGCACCGATTGTGCCGCTTAGAGAACAGCATTTAGACGCCGAAGCACAATACGACGCGAATACTTCATCTGTGGCTAAAGCCTTTGGACAAATGACAGGTTGGTCGCCGCGCAAGATTGACTATATGATAAACGGGTATCTAGGCTTTATGGGCAGGTTCCTAACCAATCCGAGCACCGACCCCGATAAATTCCCAATGGTTCGGCGTTTCGTTTTCGAGCCGCATAAAAATCCGAAAATAGTCAAGGAATATTACGAAGCTTATGAAGAGCAAACGTCGCATTACAACACTTATAAGCAGACGAAAGAAAAGCCCGATGACTTTGACCCTGCACTGTACAAGCGATTAAAGGCGGCAAATGAAACTATGCGCAAAATCAGCAATCGGGAGCGGGCAATTCAGAACGACGAAAATCTTTCCTACAGCGAACGCAGAGCAAAGCTTATGGAGCTTGAAAAGAAACGAGTTGCACTTTGCGAAAAAGTTTTCAATAAAGCGCGATAGGCGCATTTTTTATTGGAGGTGATTTTATGGACTGGTTTGGTTGTTGCAGTTCGGTTACGTGCGGCGATTGCTGTAGTTCGATTGCAGGTTGCTCCGATTGTTGCAGTATGGACGCTTGCTGTTGCCCAGACTGCTATGGCGCGGGCGGTTTACCGGGCGGAATAAAAGATTTGGTAGAGAACTGGCTAGAAAATAATGTAACGGTAATTGGCGGCTCTGATTACGTATTGCCAACTGCTACCAAGACCATTAAAGGCGGCGTCAAAATCGGGCACAGCTTGCTGATGAACGGCGAAGGTAATGAAGTCCTTAACGTTGCTCTCGACACCGTATCTTCTACTGTAGAAGGTTTTATGTGGATTAATGACATTGTTGCCACTCCGAGCGGTGGATTCAATGACCCCGATTGGGATTCACAGCTCGATAATATTTTTAACCCTTGAAATTTAAGGAGGTTTTCTTATGGATATTGTTTACATCGACCCCGGCTACGGCGCAGGTCTTGCCGGCGTGACTTGCGTTGAAAACGAAGAATATAACCCCATTAACGGCGTCGCTTTTAAAGGAAGCCGTAGCGTTAATGCCCCGAACTCGGCAGGCATTATAAGTGTTCGATTCTCTGCTTATTTCGGTTCGGACAGTTCAGGAATTATTACTGTGAAGTCTAGCGCGAACTATGCGACTATTGGTCCAACGTCATGTACTTGTTTTACAGGTGGGAATTCAGGCAATACAAGTACTTCGACATATAGTCTGACCGGATTTCACAATTTCGTCGTTTCTTTCGGAATGAATATTACCACTAGCCTGATTAATCACAAAGTAGTGGTGACAGGTGATTTAAATCATACGGTAAGTGGTTGGTATAATAATTCTGGTGCCAGTGCCTCAAGTTACAGACAAAATATATTTAACGGTACTATTAGCATTAACAGTCCTGAAACATATATTTCTAACATAATTGTCGCAACAGACACATCTTATTCCCCATGTTTGACAACTGATATGTTGCTTGTTAAGTTGCCGCTGAAGAATACGTCGGGCGATTTTTTATCTGTAGGTGACGGAGAGTACGTTGGTAACACTGCAGGGCAAACACTTTTGTCAACTATCAACGCAGGTGAAAACAGCGACGTAATTACAAAGTTTGGTGCTACAGGCAAAGTAAGCCATATCGTTACCTATGGCAACCCAGGTTATCGTGTTGGCTCCAATATCGAAACTGCTTATGGAATTTCTCAATCTGGCAACGACAGCATTACTGCGCACGGCAACTGTTCTCTTTCTACTGCTAATGACGCTAATGCTTTCGTCGCGTGGGAAGCTGATAGCGGCACAAAACTATCTGACTTAGACGGCTTGAAAGTCGGCTGGCAAGTTTAAGGAGGGTTTCTTATGGACATTGTTCACGTTGACCCCGGCTATGGCAGATTAATGCAACTTGATTCAAATGCAAATGTAGAATTTATTGAAAATGCGCAATACAATCCTTACAGCGGAGTTGCTTTCCACCTTACAAGCGGCTCGCGCATATATTTTCCTAATGTCGATTTTACTTTTGAACCGACTGTTGGACAAACTTATAAAAAAGTGTGGTCTGTTAAATTCACCGTTTACATTGGCGGCAGTGGTCTTTGCGTGGGATTTTGCCATTCAATTTCCGCTTTCTCTAATCCCGATGTGGGCGTGCATTTGCGGAAAAGTGGTACAAGCTCCAGTTCAATCCGACGTTACATTGACGGCACTGTTACAGAGGAAAACAATTTTCTCCAGACGCCTGAAGGGTTGCACAACATTTCTATCACTTATGCTGTGACTGCCGAATCCACAGGCAATTACATTTCAACTAGCACCATAACTATTGACGACACCACTGACTACCAAACTTATTCCTCTGCGACTATGCCAGACATTCCACAATATATCGGCTGTAGTTTCGCTATCAGCTGTAACTGCTATATGTCAAACATTCTCATCGGGCAAGCCACTTACGACGGAGAAGGCGAACTACCAAGCGATGACGGAATTCCTGCCAATACTCCGATTTATCGTCTGCCACTGGGCACACCTATAACCAATTTCACTCTAGGCACGGACGAATATATTGCCACCGAGAATGGGCAAACTCTATTGCAGACTACCAACGCAAATAACTTGAGTACAACTTGGGGCAATCAACCTGTCAATCATATCGTTGTTTACGGCAACCCCGGTTATCGTGTCGGCTCTAACGTTGCGCGAGCCACAGGCATTTCCAAAGCGGGCGACACTATCGAGCCGCACGGCACGCAAGACCTTAATTTCGATAAAAATACGCATATTTACGACGTGTGGGAAATCGCGGAAGGAAATACCTTCTCTTCCATAAACGATTTGCAAGTTGGTTGGCGGGCAGGCGATTAACTATGGACGGCTTCTACGTTAATCCTGCCGCTTATACAATTATCATTCCTGCCGAAAATGGTTTCCACGTTAATCCTGCCGCTTATACAATTATCATTCCTGCCGAAAATGGTTTCCACGTTAATCCTGCCGCTTATACAATTATCATTCCTGCCGAAAATGGTTTCCACGTCAAACCCGAAGCTTATGCGGTAATTGGAGAAAGACAACCTGTACTTAGAGTGACATTTAGCCAGAATAGCCAAGATTTTATTTTGCCTTTCACTACATCAGCAGAATCTCCTGCCTTTGTCATTCGCTGGAACGATATTAATTGGTACAATCCGCTCGTTTCGCCGACCAGCGATAAAGCGTCTGCCGTGCTTGTTACCTACGGCGGAGAGACCTTTGCACTGTCTTTAGGAGATTAAATTATGGACGGATTCAACGTTAAACCTGAAGCCTATTCATTTGAATTCTCGGAGAATGCTGATAGCGGGCTTCACATCAAGCCAGAAGCATTCGCTTTTGAACTCACGCTTGGAACTTCCTCTTCACACACAAGAGGCGGTTTCCACGTCAAACCAGAGGCTTATGCTATTCTAACTTCGGGTGAAAATGGTTTCCATGTCAAACCAGAGGCTTATGCTATTCTAACTTCGGGTGAAAATGGTTTCCACGTCAAACCAGAGGCTTATGCTATTCTAACTTCGGGTGAAAATGGTTTCCACGTCAAACCAGAGGCTTATGCTATTCTAACTTCGGGTGAAAATGGTTTCCATGTCAAACCAGAGGC
>JAFRRH010000069.1 GCA_017428215.1 Selenomonadaceae bacterium | reverse complement strand
CTCGTTGCGCTTTTGTAAGGCAGTAGCGTTCGTGATAAAATGAATTTGACATAAGCACTTTCCTTTGGCTGATTTTTCAAATTCATTTTACCAAAGATTTTGCTTATGTTTTATTTTTCGACTTTACCAACACGCTCTAACACAAAGCGAAAATATTCCGAGTTTCGGGGGTTTAAAATTAAAGTACATTCCAAAGGTAGCAAAATGGTTGTTAAATCGCACATTTGCGATAAGCAATTACAGAATAATAAAAATATGTTTGTAGCACAAAGAATTAAAATGTCCCGCAACCCGCGATTCTTAAGAGAATTCAAAACGCTGAGCAAATCTTTCAGGGCTAAACCTCCTATGTTTATTCTATCACGGGAGGTCTTTTTACAGTCTTTTTTTCGCACGAACACAATGTTACGTTACCTAGCCGCTGAAGCAATTTATCCTATCGGCTGTGTTTAGCATAAAATACTCATGAGCAAGAGTAGTAATCCTCCTATAAAAACGGTTGACGAAATTAAATTTAAACTTTTACGACACCGTTATATGTAAGAACGTGTGTTCATAGAAAAAAATACGAAACAGATCTAACGGATGAGCAATGGGAAGTTGTCAAGCCCTTGTTCTTCAATAGGAGAAATCGAAAAGCGCGAATTGGTTAATGCAGTGATGTACTTGCTAAAGACGCCTTGTCAGTGGCGTAATTTTCCAGCAGTGTTCACCAGGTTTAAGTGAAGAACCGACGCGAGCATTAATTGACTCTCAAAGCGTGAAAACAACGGGGGCAGTCGAGCAAAAAGGATTTGATATGGAAAAAAAACGAAAGGAGTAAAAAGGCAGATAGTCACCGATTATATTGGTTGTTAAATGTAACGTTGAAGAAAGTATGCGCGTGGTTATCGCGGCTCTTTTGTCTACGAAGTATGCAAATATTTCGGCTTGAGAGTAGAAAGTTTGCTTGGTTCAATCATTCTCGTCGTCTTTCAAAGGATTACGAACTAAGCGTTAATTCTGCTAAAACCTTGATTAAGATTTCCCATATTCACACCTTACCTAAGCGTTTATGAACACCGGTTCTCAAAGGCAATAAAAGACTTCTCTATTGCGAGCAGTGCTTTTTTGTGCTAAATTAACGGCGAAAAATTAATGGTGGAGTGTGAGTAATGAAAAAAATATTTATCAACCATACAAATCACCCGTCGGAGAGGTGGAGCAACGAGCAAATAACGGCATCGAAAATCTACGGTCAGATAGCGGATATGCCGTTTCCGCTCATTCGAGCCGACGCTACAACAGCGGAAGTACGCGAGCTTGTTCGTGAGAACATGGAAAAGATAATGACTATGAAGCCGGCGGCAGTACTTTGTCAAGGGGAATTCAATTACACATTCGCGCTGGTCGAGCAACTGAAAAGTTTGGGCGTGAAGGTCGTGGCGGCAACAAGCGAGCGTACAGTTCAAGAAGAGATAATGCCCGACGGCTCAACGCGGCAAGTGTCGACGTTCAGATTTGTACAGTTCAGGGAATATTGAAATGACTCAAAACATAATGCTAGCTTTCGTAAGCCCAGTAAATGCGCGTTCACTAAGCGAGCCGATAAAATATGGCAACATACAGGGACGCGAGTACTCTGCGATACAAACAAACGAATCGGCAATAGTTTTCGTGGAAAGAAAACTGGAGGCAACAGGTGATTCGCTGTCGAAAATATTTTTGATAGCGAGCGATTATGTAAAAAACAAGCTTGTGCCGGCGGAAAACGAATTCGGAGGCGTTACGCATTTGGAATTCCTTAAACGTCGAGTGACGAAAGAATTTCCACATTTATCAGGGCGTTTTTCGATAGAATACTATTCGGAGGAGGGTGAAGACCCGAACAAGCTTGAGCGGAACATATTGCAGATAGCGCGGATAGCTGACGCCATGACAGAGTTTACAAAGGGAGCCGAATTGACGGTGCACGCAGACATGACGGGCGGTTTTCGGCATACGTCAATGCTGATGTTGTCGATAATCCAGCTGTTGAAATATCGTGGAGTGAAAATCGGAGAGATACTCTATTCCGAGCCAACAAGTCGCGTAGTGTATCGAGTGACGGAAATACAGCGAATGTTCACGTTGATAACGGGCGCAGATGAGTTCGTCAAATTCGGGAGCGTAGAGGCATTGAACGAATATTTTGGGGAGGAGCCTCCGCCAGCCGTTAAGACTTTGCTTGAGGCGATGAATCGTTTTTCCGAAGCAATAAAAATTTGTCGAACGAGCGCGATAGAGACCGAGCTGAAAAATTTAGGCGAACACATAAAGGCATTTCGCAAGGAACCCGACAAGGATTTAAAAAGTGAATTGTTCGCAAAGATAATCGACACGATAGAGCACGAATACGGTAAGCTGATAGGCGGCGCAGAATCGCGAGCTGAAATTATACGCTGGTGTATGCGCAAAGGCTTTTGGCAACAGTCAATGACATTGTGTACGGAGTGGTTGCCTGAAGAGCTGGTTGAGCGAAAAATTTGTCTACCAAAAAATACAGACGTGATAAAGCGTGCGGAACAGGAAGGTCGTTCATTTGGACGGAATTGGCAACAACAATTAATAATAGCATATCAGGGCAAAGATAAAGCGGACGAGGCACTTCGTGAATCAGCCGTAAAAACCTATTGCCGAAGTCTGCGGGAAGTGCTTAAAAATTTTCCAAGCCAAAAGTTGAGCGATGAAAATTGCTATGGTGTGCTGAAAGAATTCTTCGCGGAATACGAGACCAACAGATACCGATTTGAATTGTGTCAGAGAAGTAAAATTAAATTCGTCGACTTTAAAAAGCGCAGTCCGCGATTGGCGGCAGTTCTCCAGGTGATTTATGACGAGCGAAAATCCAATCCGATATATCAGAAGGATTTCTACGAATTCCTCCGAACGATGAATTACGAAATAATACTGCCGACAATAGCGTTATTTTCCAACGTCAAACTTTTGGAAATATTCAAGATAGAACGCAATGCGTTGCCCGTGACGAAAGTTAAGCCGCCCGTCGAGAAGTCGGAAAGCAAGTGGGAAAATCGGGAAAAGATATATCGCGAGCTGTTCGAGAAGAAAATAATCGCTACAGCCTTCGACGAGGGAACGGCATTGAAATTCCTGAAAGATTACTACGAAATACGGCAGGAGCGCAACCAAGTAAATCACGCGAATGCGCAGGCGACTAAGACCATATCGGACTTGAAGCATATGATAGAAAATTATCTGACCGCTCTGGAGAAAATATCCTCGAAATAAAAAAGCCGCTGCACTCACGACGCAACGGCTAAAAATTTATGGTAAAGGTAATAATCTAAAATCAAAATCATCAACTCCTCAGAAGAAAACGAGCATACCAATCGACAACGAATTTTCAAAATCCGGCATAAAACTCATAATTTTCACCTCCTTTAAAAATTAGCGTTCCGACGAAAGGAACATATTACCTGTAATAACGAATCCGATAATGAACCAAGGCATAAGCGATACACATCCTTTCTTACAACCATTTTGTTTCCCATTTTTCTGTATTATAACTTACGTCGAAAGCGGGCGTCATATCAAAAATCCTGTGAGCGAAAATAAGGAGCTTCATTCATGAAAAAGATTACAAAAATATTGAACAAATTCAATCGGACGCATGTGGGCATGAGAAAATTTCTGCGATTAGTATCGTACGGTTGCTATCATCGCATGCTTTTTGAACGATTCGGCGTGAGACCTCGCAGTTATGACGATTTCCTAAGGCAGATAAGATTCTTCGTACCCGAAAAGAATTTGCAGGTGACGCGGCACGACAAGTATTATTATTTCACGTTCGTAGGTGATTTTCGGCACGGAACAAGGAATTATTTCTACAGATCGTATTTGCTTAAGACGTTATTGCCCGAACAATGTTTAGAGAAAATTATCTTGCTACAAGTACTGGAGGAAGAAGAATTTTTATCGGCGACGGAAATATTGGAGCGGGCGGAATATGCGATAATGGAGTATAAACCTGACCGCCTCGACGCAGACTGGTTGCAAAGCTTTCGTCGACGGCTGAACGAATTAGTCGATTCGGGAATTGTAGTCAAAGTCGCGAAGGCAAACAAAATTTTGTACCGCAAAATGCCCAATCCTTTAAACAACTTGACGGCGAACGAATTAAAAATACTGTTCAACGCGCTGAAATTTTACCGGAATGTGGCACCCGTAGGGACAGCGGGCTATTTCCTGTGCGACAACTTAAAAAGTTTAATCGACGCGTCTGAAACGGAAAGGGAAATATTCCAATTTAAAAACAACAATTTCGCCCGAATCCTAGACGATGATATTTTATTGAGCATTATGGAAGCGGCTCGGCGTAAAAGAAAAGTTTTGGTCGAGCGCGAAGGTAAAGCTTCAATAATAGTGACGCCATTGGCAATCGAAACGGATTTCCTGTGCAGTCGCCAATATCTAGTTGCGCTTTGGGATAAAGAACTTATGCGGTTAAGAGTAGAGAAAATTACGTCAGTCAGTCTCGTCAAAGAGGTAGCAGAAAAATTTTTACACGGGCGCGAACGGTTGCGCGAAGTTCGTTTGAAAGTAAAATATACTACGACGGAAGAAAAGTGGCGTCGCGAAAATATATTGACTGAAGAATTGGGCGGGCAAAAAATCAAAGAATCGGAAGGCGAATTTCTTTGGTCAGTGGAAACGCCCGACCCGTTACAAATATATCCTCGCTTGTGGAAAATTCAACCGTGGGCAGAAATTTTGAATCAAAAGCTACGTGAAAGAATGAGGCACGACGCAAAGGAGGCATTGGAAAAATATGCGAAGTTTGTTTGACGATACGAAAAATCCTTTGTTCCGTCTGCTGTGTAAAATCGTCGTCGAAATTCATTCAGGGGCGCACTACACTCGCAAGGAAATTTTGGAGCGAATATTTTCCTTGCCAGAATTCATTTACATGGAGGCACCCGAAAGAATGCGTGAAGAGGCTATCGTCGACGCAGTATTCAACTTCAATGACAGCGGAATTGCTGAAATCCCACTTGATAAAAAAATTTCGCTACCTGCGAGCGATACCGAACTTTCATGGTTAAAATCAGTATTGACGGCAGAAGAAACTAATTTCCTTTTGCCCGCCGAGTTGCATAAAAAAATAATGAGTACTTTGAAAGAAATTCCGTTACTCTACGAACACGATTTTTGGCGACAGGAGCGCATAAGTAATCAATCGTCGAGGTGTAAGAAATTCGCCGACAAATTGAAGGTTATAGCGGAAGCATTGAGACGCCGGCGGAAAATTTTATGTGAAGAGGAACTTTTAACACCGTGCCGATTAGAATATGATTTGGCGGCTGACAAGTATTTTGTAGTGGTTTGCCGCGCAGATGAAACGACGATAGAAAAAATACCTGCCGAAAAAATGGGACAGGTAAAGCTAAGTAAAGAACCTATCGCGCCCGACATCGACGAAAGATTGAAAAGATTTTACTCCGAGAAAGTCGTCGAGGTGTCATTGGAAGTTAGCCCGAAACGCAATGCCGTAGAAAGATGTTTCGCGTTGTTGAGTTCGTTTGATAAAAAAGCGCGTTTGCAGGACGACGGAACCTACTTTTTGACGGTAAGCTATAGCGCGGTGGACGAAGATGAGGTAATGGAAAAAATCTTATCGCTGGGTCCTACGGCAAAGGTACTCGCGCCTAAAAGTTTTCGGGAACGGATAATCAAAAAATTCACGGAGATAAGCCAATTATACGAATAAGTAAACCCGTCGGGAAACGGCGGGCTTTTTTGTTACGTAGCGGGCAAGTTGGCTTTAATTTCGTCAAGAGCATTAAACATGAAGTCGCGCAGGTCGTCTGGCTTAGTGAATCTGCCAAAATCTTCGCGGGCGTGATTGCTATGGTTGCGCTCGCTCTGGATAATGAAATATTTTTCCATAATGTTAAGGAAATTTTCTTGAGGAATGTTAACAGAAAAAATTTTGTCAAAAAGTAATTCGTAAACTTTGTGAGCACGCGGAAAACGCTCGAAAATATTTTTTTCGAAAACGACGTCCGGGAAAAATTTCGTGAATTTGTCGTTGGTCAATTTGTTAACGAAGTCGAAAATAATTTTACCGCGCATAAAGGGATTATTGTCGACAGCAAGAAGTTCGTCAAAAAGTTCGTTGATAATGGCACGGATTGGATTGAGCGCGGGCGAAGTGAGGTCATTCAAAATATCTGGACTTTGGCGAATTTTGTTGAAGATTTCAACTTGAGAGCGCAAGAGAGCTTCGTCTTTGACAGAGACGTTAAAAGGCGCGAGTCTTTCATTGATAGATTTAATCCAGGCGTCCAAGTCGGGACTTTTCCTGCCGACTGTTTCGCTTTTTACGGCGTCACAAAGTTTTTTGAATGCTTTATTGGTGTGATTTTTTCGAAGCGGATAATCGGTCAGGAGAATGTAAAAATGATTGCGCCCCATTTTGTCTTTTTTGACGTATTCGGAAAGTTTGTTAGCTTCGTCTTCAGATTGGGAAATAAATTTTTCACCGAGATATTCGGGGATACGTTCGGTGTAGAGAGTCAAAGCTTGTTGCAAGTAGTCATTTTCAAGGCACCAGTGAATAATGCGCAAGTCATCTTTGTCACGGACGACAATGAGGTCGTGATAATCGTCGTGAATACGCTTGATAAGACGCGCCATCAAAATATCTTCCACGTTTTCAGGCTCGTACTCGCCGAAGTCGTGAACAGCATCATGAAGATTTTGGATTGCTTCTCGGAATTGACCATAGTGGCAAAGCTTAATGGCGTCGGCGAAATTGCCCATGGAGTTGTAAAGTTTCTTTAAAGGCTCGGAAAGTTTTCGCCCTGCGTAGTAAGGAACCAAAGCCTTAACGGAGCCGAAGTTGACGAATTCCTCGACGCCCGCAATGAGTTGGAAAAGATCATAAACATTTTGAACTTCTTCGACAAAATTGGGTTTGTTGGGATTGCTGTCATAGTTTGAGTAAAGTACGTTGCCGACATGCAAGCCGCTGTATTGAAGGAGTCGGGTAAGCTCAAGCATCATCATGTTGACATGACGCATGCCGCCAGTTAAATCGACATGGAGAGTAACATCGTGCCCGTCGACGCTTTCAACGTATTCTTGAATATGTTTTGCCATTTGAGCAATGGATTTGAGATTATCATTGTCATTGCCGTATTCGTCATAGTTGAAAATGAAATAATCGACATCAGGCAAAAATTTTTTAAACCGCGCCAGTGTAAATGACAAATGAGTTTGAGGATTGCCGTCATCGTCGCGGTAGCCTTCGATTTCGTTGTTAACTCCTTTTGAGGCAAAAATAAACATTTTGTCAATCGGAAATTTTTTCAACAAGTAACGAAAGGCAGACTCGCTGGTAGTTTGAGTATTTTCGCCGTCAATGTTTACATACCGGGCCTCTGAGATGACGACTTTGCCGTTCAACTTTGTTTTTTCTGGGTCTTTTTTCACGTAGCTAAGGAACAACAGTAAAATATTTTTAGCCATAAAAATCACCTCGTCGAACAAAAAAACATTGAATCATTCATTGTATAAAGAAACGAAGCCTTATCGTGCAAATTAGGCAAAATCATAATAGCGCAATGCAGTTGAGGTGTCAACGCGAAGCTGGATGAAATAATGCTTGCCCATATTGACACGAAATCCGTTGGTTTATTTTTTTTCAAATCCATGACAGTGAACCGGCTCTTGCTCTTTTTGACGACGTTGACCTTTCGAGCAAAAAAATTCTTGCAGACTTTGCTTACTCTTGTCAATCGATTCGTCTTCATCTTGAAGAATTCTCTGCCGTTGGCTGCATTCCGGACAAAACAAATTTCAAGACGAAACAGGCTTTTAAAGCTGAACTTTATAAGCAACATTGTCGAACGTTTCTTTCATCAGATTAAGAATTATCGGCACATTGCCACACGTTACGATAAATTGGCTCTCTGCTTTGAGAATTTCGTCTTAATTGCTTCTTCCCTCATTCCCTTTTAATTTACCAACAATCACTAGTATTTCTGCTTAGCGTCCCATTTCGGCAGGTTCCGCCCCTACGTGGCGACACTTTCTTAGGAGATAAAGGAGTTTGCCCGTACCAGCATTGGTACTTGCCCTGCTTGGTTGCCACTTCACAACCGCTTTTGTTATTAGTCGTTTTTGCCGGAATAACTCAAAAACGTTATCTAAGAAGCGGTGTTCATAACCGCTTAAGTAAGGTGTGAATATGGGAAATCTTAATCAAGGTTTGAGCAGAATTAACGGTCAACTCGTAATCCTTGCTTAGTCGGCGTGAATATTTCCACTCGCAAGTCGAAATATTTGTAAGCCGCGT
>JAFRRH010000068.1 GCA_017428215.1 Selenomonadaceae bacterium | reverse complement strand
GTATCCGTGAGTTTCAAAACCGTAAACGGTAAGGAGGCATGCACGACTTCTCGTACATTTGGAGGGACTCGGGAGCGAGTATCCGTGAGTTTCAAAACCGTAAACGGTAAGGAGGCATGCACGACTATAAACAGAAAGGAAGATTGGTATGAGAATAGTACATGTGAGTTTCAAAACCGTAAACGGTAAGGAGGCATGCACGACTCTCGATTGGAAACGGCGTTCGCTCTACATTTCGACGCGGTTTCAAAACCGTAAACGGTAAGGAGGCATGCACGACAGCTCAATACTAGGATAACCACAATTAGGACATACATTATCAGTTTCAAAACCGTAAACGGTAAGGAGGCATGCACGACCGTTGGCATGTATGGGTATTCGTCCCATTACGTTTCTCGGCAGTTTCAAAACCGTAAACGGTAAGGAGGCATGCACGACTATCCCGATAACAAGATTACATACCAATTCCCCTCAGTCAAAGTTTCAAAACCGTAAACGGTAAGGAGGCATGCACGACTTTATCATCAAAGAGGACCTTCCATTACGAGTAGGTGATAAGTTTCAAAACCGTAAACGGTAAGGAGGCATGCACGACTTGTGCGCATAGTATAACGGAGCAGCACCACCAGGAACAGATGTTTCAAAACCGTAAACGGTAAGGAGGCATGCACGACAGTTAAATAAGGAGGAATTACAATGAAAACTCAACAAACCAGTTTCAAAACCGTAAACGGTAAGGAGGCATGCACGACTACACCACCCGACAGCAAATGCTTTGAAACGATGGCGAAAATGTTTCAAAACCGTAAACGGTAAGGAGGCATGCACGACTTTCGTATATTACCGGAGACATTCCGATCAGTGTTTCGATAAGTTTCAAAACCGTAAACGGTAAGGAGGCATGCACGACTTATCGAAACAACGCCTTTGTTGCCATACCGTCCGACAAGTGTTTCAAAACCGTAAACGGTAAGGAGGCATGCACGACTCGATACCGCCATTAGCTGGATATTTGGTAATATGCCTGGCGGGTTTCAAAACCGTAAACGGTAAGGAGGCATGCACGACTACGGGTGATAGTGTCCCGTTCGTCAAATTTGATCTATACAGTTTCAAAACCGTAAACGGTAAGGAGGCATGCACGACAGTTCCCTGAATTGTTTGTGATTGGCATCGACGTATGCGCGTTTCAAAACCGTAAACGGTAAGGAGGCATGCACGACTGTAGGGTTTTTAGAGGGCGTCGTAACGCCACGAATTTCGAGCTTTTGGAAAGTGATTAGAAAAACTCGCTGTTCGATTGCGTTCTCCGAAAAATTTTATCATATGAATTTCAGAAAAGTGCTGTGATTGTTGATTTGACGCCAACCTTGCAATTTGGAAAATGATTTGCTTAAATGGCGTCGTTACGTTACCTCCCATCTTTTTCCGTTTTTAAATCTGTTTGATAAGTTTATATCATGTTCCGGATAAAATTGCAAGAAAAATTTTTAGCGATTGAGATAAGCAGAAAATTTCTTTACGCGCTCATTAATCACGTCGCGGGAAGTTTTATCGCCATATTCACGATATTTTTTTGACATGTATTCTTCATAGCGATTACAAAAGACAATGCGACCGTCTTCAGTTAAGCGGCACTCTTCAGGCGTCGTCGTAAAATGTTCGGGCTGAATCATTCGTTTGTTGAACAAGTTTAAAACGAGGCGGTCAATTACGGGCTGGCGGAAAAACTCCATGAGGTCAAAGATAAGCGAATCCTTTCTGCCGTCATTAGCATGGAAAAAACCAATGCGGGCGTCCATACCGGCGAGTGCGGCGGCAACACGTACTTCACGCTCTAGGAAAGCGTAGCCGTAATTGAGGAGGGCATTAACCGGATCGCGGGCGGGGTGTTGAGAGCGTTCCTTCCACTTCCACTTTTGATCTAGCAGGTCGGTAAAAGTCGCGAAGTAAAATTTTGAGGCAATTCCTTCCGCGCCGCGCAATTCGTCAAGGGTTTGCATGGCGGAAAGTTTATCGGCAGTTTGCTTTAATTTTTTTGCAGGCTTGTCGAGTTTGTCGGCACCAACGGTTTTTTCGTAACGTTTAAGTAGGTCGCGCTGATTAGCAATTTTTTCAGCGACAATTTCTCGTGACAAATCGAGTTGCCTCACGGGGTCGCGGAAAATTTCAAGCTGACGTAAGAGACGAGTAGCCGATTGTTTTTCGTTAATGAAATGCCCGATTATTTTCCCGCGCCCGTCGATATAAAAAATCGGTATGTGTTGCTCCATGAGTTCAAAAATAGTTTGCGTAGAAAGTTGCGCGTTGCGTCCCACAACTACGCCGTCAATCAAGCGAATAGGCAAGCGACCGAGAATTTCGGAATTTTTTTCGACTACAATGCGTGGACCGGCTTTATGTGCGGCACTGCCAGCCGATAAAAGATAAAGTACGCCCAAGATTTTTCACCTCACACAACGAGAAAGCCTTTTTCCTCCTCCAGCGGTTTGACGGAGAGTAATAAATTTTTTTCGCAAGACTTGCAAAGCGGCACCATTAAGACGGAATCGCCCTTATCGGGGTCGGCGATTGCTAATAAATCTTTCCACACGAGAGCCGCTTGAGCCGTGTCGAGCCGACAACTGAAAACGCTGTATTGCACGCGCCAAGCGAATCGCTCAAGGTAATTAACTATATTGTCGCGTGTCTTGTCGTCGGGAATGTCATAACATATGATATAGCGCATGAAATTTCAGCTCCGAAAATTTTTTCTAATGTAGCACATAAATTTTTGTGACGCAACAAAAACTTTTGATTCACAGGAAAATTGAAATGCAAAGTAAGTGCCAGTCGGTTATATTAGGCACGTGAGGTCAAGGTAGCACGACCGCTTGAAAACTGGATAAAAAAGGAGATGATGTTCACAGGAAAATTGAAATGCAAAATAAGTGTCAGTCGGTTATATTAGGCGCGTAAGGTCAAGGTAGCACGACCGCTTGAAAACTGAATAACTAAAGGAGTTGATGTTCACAGGAAAATTGAAATGCAAAGTAAGTGCCAGTCGGTTATATTAGGCGCGTAAGGTCAAGGTAGCACGACCGCTTGAAAACTGAATAGCTAAAGGAGTTGATGTTCACAGGAAAATTGAAATGCAAAGTAAGTGCCAGTCGGTTATATTAGGCACGTGAGGTCAAGATAGCACGACCGCTTGAAAACTGAATAACTAAAGGAGTTGATGTTCACAGGAAAATTGAAATGCAAAATAAGTGTCAGTCGGTTATATTAGGCGCGTAAGGTCAAGGTAGCACGACCGCTTGAAAACTGAATAGCTAAAGGAGTTGAAAAGTATGTTTTTTTTAGTACCGTTGATTTCCGCCGCTGTTGAGACCGCCCTTACCTGCGAATCCGTTGTAATGTTTGTCGCTGGTGCATCCACTGCTGCAACTATTTTCTCGCGTCGCGATAAGAATTGATACTAAAAGGAAGGTGTGCGAAATGGCAGATATGGAATTGTTGCTTTGGCGGATTACCTACGAGTATATGTTTTGAGGTAGTATAAAGAAAGGCGGTGATGTTTATAGCGTAGCAAAGAGTTCGTCGAATTCGGGTCTTGTATTGAAAGGAGGTGATAAAATGTTGGGTGAAATTCTTTGGTGGTTGATTCTTCGTCGCTAATTTCGGTCTTGTGTTAAAAGGAGGTGAAAAGTATGTTCCCGTTCCCGTTTCCGACTCCGCCGTTCCCGCTCCCGTTTTAATAATTTGAATTCGTTGATTAATCATTGGAGGTGATTACGAAAATGCAGTACGACTATTCTGACGAAATAAATCTGAAAGAATTTTTGACCGTTACGTGAAAGCGTAGCGGCTTTTTTTTTTTGATTACTTGAAAATTTTACTTAAATACGTCATAATGCGTGGCGAGGAGGTGAGCAAGTGGCTCAAAAAATTTTTAAAGCGTTGTTGTTCGACACCCGTAGTATTCAACGCTACATATATTCGGGCAACAAACTTCGCACTAATATTGGTGCGTCTTATATCGTCGACAGAGTTTTTTTCGACGTGCTGATTGAGGGCGTATTGAAGGAAATGTTTCCAGAAGAAAAATTTTCTTCGGACGACGATGCTTGGACGCCCGCCAATGATGAGGCTAAGCCTTGGGATAAAATGAAATCCTGTTGCGTGGCGTATATCGGCGGCGGCAATGCCCTGTTACTTTTCGATGAGGCGGCAAAAGTTTCGCCCGTCGAGGTTGTCAAAAATTTTACTCGCAAACTTTTGCTCGAACGTCCCGGATTGAAGGTCGGCGCGGCTATCGGAGAACTTGAACTCGTCGACGGCAAACTCAATCAAGAGCATATCGACGTTCTGTACAAAAAGCTTAAGGACAATCAAAATAACATTTTCCCTGCCGTCAATGTACCTTACACCGGCTTAACGCTTAGTTGTGAAATTAACGGCGAAGCGGCGAATTTTTACGGCACAATAGGCGTTGGAGAAGAGAAATTTTATTCGCAGGAGACCGCAGTCAAAGCTGATGCCGCCGATGATGCTAACAATAATTTGCGTGCTCGCTTCAATCAAATTTTCGACTTAAAAAAGCTCGACGTTCAAAAAGACTTTGAATTTCCGTTTGAAGTTGAAAAACTTGGTCAAAAGGAAGGCAACAATTATTTCGCAATCGTTCACGTTGACGGCAACAATATGGGCGTAAAATTTCGTACTTGCCAAAGTTTGAGCGAACGCCGCAAGTTGTCCCGCGAAATTCGCCGTAAGACTGAAGGTGCCTTTGCCGAGCTATTGGCGAAAATCATCAGCATGAAAACGGCGGGCGGCTTTAAAAATGTACTTGATCTCAAAGGGAAATTTTTGCCGATACGCCCGCTGATAATCGGCGGAGACGATGTAACTTTCCTTTGCCCTGCGAATATGGCTATTCTGTTTACAAAGACACTTATGGAAAATTTGGACGCCGATACTCCCGAAGACGCGCCCGAACACCTTACCGAAAAAATTTCGCGGCACATGGATTCTTGCGCGGGTATAGCGATTATCCCGACGAAATATCCTTTCTTTCGTGGCTACAAACTCGCCGAACAACTTTGTGACTCCGCAAAAAAATCTATGCGCGAACAAGCTTTATCTACGGAAGAAATTCCGCGCGGCTCAAGTTGGTTGGATTTCGCTATCCTGCACGGTGAACAGCCTCCAACTCTTGAACAGATTCGATCAACACAATATCGCGGGGCTCGCGGGAAAAATTTACATTTCGGCGCGTATCTTGTTTGCGGCGAGGGCGATTCCGCTCACAAGCTGGACAATCTCCTTTCCTGCACGAAGCAATTTTGGGAAGGCAAAAAGAAAAATCCTCCGATTATGGCGAACAATAAAATCAAGGAACTGCGCGGCGTCCTTCAGCGCGGTGAAGATGATGCTCAAAAATTTTTGCGTCAACTGGAAAAACAAAATCAAGCCTTACCGACGGTTCCGGATTGGGAAGTTTTCAAGAAAAAACTTTGGCATAATTCAACGACGCCTTACGTCGACGCGATAGAACTTATGGATTTTTACGTCGAGGAGGTGAATCAAATATGGCAGAACTTGACGTGACTATTAAAGTTTTGTCGCCGATTCATTTGAATTCGGGTCAAGCTGATGTGAACGTCGACGCGGAGATAGTTCACGACGCGCTTGGTTTCCCCTACTTTCCAGCCAAAAGATTCAAAGGGCTTCTTTACGAGAGCGCACTTGAAATCGGCGAAATGTTTGAACTTAGCGGGCTTGACACCGAAAATCTTGCACCGCTTGAAAATATTTTTCATCGGCATTCGATGAGCGACATTCAGCTTATCGTGCCGAATTTTTATATACTGCCCGCCGCCGAATACGAAACTTTCTGCGCGGAGTGGAAATATTTGCAGTGGAGGTATCCTGAAATTTTCACGACGTTTGATGTGCTGAATTCGTTTACGTCTCTGCGCTATCAGACGCGGCTTGAAAACGGCGTAGCAGTAAATCAATCGCTCCACAATCTGCGCGTACTCGATGCCGGTACAGAATTTTTCGGACGAATCATCTTGCGCAACGACGATGAAAAAATTTTGAACTTGCTGGCATTAGCTATAAAAAATTTGTCGGCGGCAGGCTCAAAACGAAATCGCGGATTCGGGCGAATCAACTGTCGGGCAATGGTCGGCAACACTTCAACCGATACGCTAGTTGAAAAATTTTTCACGAAAGGAGCTTAGATTGTGCATAAAATAAAGATTTCTCTCCAAACGCTTTCACCGCTTGTCCTGTCTTCGGCAAGCAATTCGACTATCATGACGGAAACACATTCGACAATCAGCGGCTCGATAATTCGTGGAGTATTGGCGTCGCGATTCGTCAAAATCAAAAATTTGATCGACGAAGCTCACGATAAATCCTTCCGCGAAATTTTTTTTGGCGGCTTGAGATTCTTGCCAGCCAATCCTGCAATTAAAAACAAGCGGTCATTTGTATTGCCGCTGTCGCTTCAAAGCGGAAAGGCAGGAACTCGCGACGGCGATAAGATTAAAGACTTGCTGGACGGTAAAGAGCCGCCGCCAGCCGGCTACAAAAGCTTTCGCGGGTTCGGTGTGCTTGACGGCGGAAAAATTTATTCGGCGCACGTAAAAACGAACATGTTCATGCACATGAGTCGTAGCGGCGAAGGAATTATCGACGACAAAGAAGTTTTCGAGAGGTTGACGGGTAAAAGCGAAGTCGGGCAGATTTACAACTACGAGGCGATTGACGGCGGGCAAACATTTTGCGGCGAGATTATCGGTGAGGAAAAACTTTTGCGCCAACTCCTTGACGGGCTGAATTTGGACGGCGGCAAGTTGAGAGCTTATATCGGACGGTCGCGCTTTACGCAATACGGCAAATGTCTTTTGACTTTTGGCGAAGTTGAGCCGTTGCCCGCGCAGAATTTTGGCGAAAAAATTTTCTTGCGCCTAGATACGCCGTTTATTCCAGCAGAGGATTGTTTCATCAGCGCGGCGCAAGTTTTGGAGCGTGAAGTCAAAATCAAGTTTGGCGAAAATTTTTCAGTCGGCAAAATATACGCGGCGGGTGTCGAGATTGAAAATTTTGTTGTGCCGTGGAGAATGAAACGTCCGCGAGTAGCAGCATTGGCGGCGGGTACAGTCTTTGAGCTTAAAGTTTCTATCTTGTCGAAGGACGAAAGAAAATCACTGGTCGAGAAAATCTTCGCGGGCATAGGAATGCGCACGGAAGAGGGCTTTGGGCAGTTGCGGCTATGGACGCCTTTGGAAAAATTCATACGCGGTAAACTTGAAGACGAAAAATTTCCCCGTCCCGAAAACTTTTCCGACAAGACGATTGCTCTGGCAAAAAAAATATTGACGGCTCAACTTTTGGAACAGGTAAGGATTTACGCTAACGAGGATGCCGAAAAACTTCGTCCGCAACTCAAAGGCGGTAATTATGCGCATTTTTTCGCGCGGCTTGAAAGTTTTCTTATGCGTGTCGACAAAAATAATCTCCGTAAAAATATTTCGGCGCAACTTCAAGCTGACCTCGACAAAGGCAGTAAATTGTTTGAGGAACATTTAAATAATCTTCGTATGGCGAACGGGCAAAGATTTTATGACGTGCTGACCGAACAAGCTCCGTTGCCGGTTGATTCGCGTAGTATGTCTAATGAAATTGATTTGCGGAAGATAAAGCCATTGTTCGACGATTTGAAACTGTCGCAAGACGACCTTTCTAAGGACGCGATTTATCTTGAGTATCTGACGAATTATTTCCGCTTCGCCCGCAAATTGGCGGCGACGAAAGGAGGCGCGGCTCATGAATAAATCAAGCGTTATCGGGAAAATTTTAATCAAGGGCAAATTAATTTTGAAATCTCCGCTGTTGATAGGAGACGGCGCGGGCGAAACTGCGGATAATTTTCGTGATGCGCACGTCGTGAAAAATCGAGACGGTAAGCCATTTATACCTGGAACTTCGCTTTGCGGTGTTCTGCGCGATTGGCTGAAGCAAACTGATTCAAAAACCGTCACAGAAATTTTTGGCGATTTGGATAAAATGCAAAGTTCGATTCAGGTTGACGATATTGAGCTTGTCAACGGCGAAATAATTTCTCGTGACGGCGTGAAAATTGACGGCTTGACGGGCACTGGCGTCGACGGCGGTAAATTTGATTACGAGGCGATTGAGCGCGGCGCAAGCGGTAAACTTCGCATTTTGATAAATCTGCGCGGCTGTCATTCGCTTGAAAAGATTTCGGACGTTGTCGCCCGTATGTTGAAGAAACTTCAAGATGGTATTCGACTTGGCGCACTTACTACCAAAGGATTCGGACTGGTGACTGTTGAGGACTTGAACGCGGGACTTTATGATTTTCATAATAAAGCAGATGTTGCCGCGTGGCTCCAAGGCAACGCCGCTACAAATAAAATTCTGCCGTCAAGCGAAAAAAATTCCACGAGTCCGAAAGATTTTGTAGTCGACGCGGATTTTGTTTTTAATTCTTCGTTTATTGTTCGCGATTACGATATTGGCGCAGCTGATAAGAAAAAAAGTATTTCCGCCGTTACGATGAAAAGTCGCGAAGATTTTGTTATTCCTGGTACGAGTATTAAGGGCATTTTGCGTCACCGCGCCGAATACATTTTTGCTAAACTTGGCGGGGAGGCGCAGGCTTTAGAAAAGTTGATGGGCTGTTCGTTAAAGAACGGCGAAAAAATTAAAAGTCGCTTTATCGTGTCGGAAAGTTACGTTGCGCCCGCAAATTTCGCTGAAATCGAACATCGCCGCAATAAAATTGACAGAATCACGGGCGGCACTTTGCAAGGAATGCTTTTCGCGACTAAACCCGCTTATAGTAAAAAGTCTAACACTTCGACGTTTAAGTTGCATTTCGAGATTCGCGAGGCTGAAGAATACGAAGCCGGTCTTGCGATTTTCCTCCTGCGCGATTTGTGGTTCGGACGCGTGGCGATTGGTGGCGAAAAATCTATCGGGCGCGGCACTGTCAAAGGATTGTCCGCCGAAATCAATTTTGACGGCAAAACTTACAAGCTCGACGCGAACGGCAAAGTCATTGTTGGCGATAAAGCTGAACTTGAAAACTTCGCGGCGGCATTGAAGAAATTCGCGGGAGGTGACGGCTTATGAGAGGTTTGGATTTGGCGAAAAAAATTGGCTTGCAACCCTGCGCGGGCAAAGTTCATTCGGAGCACGTTGAATTCTCGTCAACGGAGGCTTTAGAAAAGTTTTTGCATGAAAAATTTTCGCAGGCGATTTTCGTAGGGTGGCAAGTTCAAAGCATTATTTGGGGCAAGTTCGACGGCGAAAAACTTTTGCTAAAAGACAATCAACTGCCGAATTTTGATGACTGGTTGGAGTGTCGTATTTTCAATAGCCAATCGGAACTTCATCTCAAACGAGCTGGACAAAATTTCGTAGGGCGATACATCAGCGACGGAGACGGCGAAGAAAAATTTTATGCTGACAGTTTTGCGCGACTTTGGGGCAAGCGTGACGAAAAATTTTCGGCGAACGGCTGGATAAAGCTTTGCGACGAGGAGCGCAAACTTTCTATGATAATCCCTTGCGACGAGGGTGATAAAAAATTTTACGGGCTGTTGACGCGAAACTATATCGACAGCGACGAGGATACGGGCTTGAGTGGCTATGTTGATTATCGTTTCGTTGCGATTGAATCTGCTTGGGACGGTGATTGATATGGCAAAAATGAAAGGCTTCGACGAACTCGGCGCGGCTTTAGGAATGAAAATACATAAGGAAGAAGCCGCGTTGCCGCCGCCCCCCAAAAATCAGGCGACTGCGCCTTATAACTTTGTCTCCTTGCCCAATAAGGTTTTGCCCGCGCAGTTTGAAAACGTCGAAGATTTCGGACAACACGTCAGCGCGGCGGAAAATATCAGCGGCGAAATTTCTTTGAAGATTGAAGCTTTGACGCCGCTTTTCATAGGCGGAGGTCAAGGCTCGAAAAGTTTTGCGCCCGTCGACGACACGCCGATTATACCTGGTTCGTCACTGCGCGGCATGATAAAAAATATTTTTAAAATCGTGACGTGCGGCGCATTTCGCGGGCAGACTGATTCTCAAAAAAATGGCGTGGATTTCAACGACGAACACATCTATTTCCGTTGCCTTATGGAAAACAAAAACGCCGAACTTAACGGCTACAACTGGTCTGAAGAACTTCACAAGGTTTACGAACATAGAATGGTTAGAGATACTACGGATAAGGACGGCAAAAAACGTCGCGTGAAAAATGCGCATCCAGGCTTCCTGATTCGCAAGACCAATGGGCAATATTTTATCGCGCCTTCAAAGTATACCAGCGACCGTCCTGAAGATTTCGTTACGATAAAAGCTTTTCAAAAAAAATACGGCGCAGTGAAATTCAGAGACTCGCGAATTCATTGGGACGGGAAAATTGCTTATATCGTGACGGGCAATCAGTGGGCGAATAAACCAGAAAGGCTTTTAGACGCGGCGGCTTATAAGAAGTTTAAGGAAGATTTGCAAGCTTTACGCGAAAAGAAAGACGCTGGTAAAATTTCAGAGGCGGAATTTAATGACGAGGCGCGCAAGTATGGTAAGCAAATTATTCGATATACGGATTTGGATTACATTGAGCCGAATCGCGAAAAGTGGCTTGCAGTTCCCGATGAAGTTCTAAACTCTTACAGCCACGACCGTAACCGAAAAGGCGTCGACCTTTTAAAGAGCAAATATCTTTTGACGCGTGATAAACTTGAAAAGAATACGGGCAAGGCTTTCCCCGACGTGGCTACTATAGTCCCCTGTCACTTCTTGAAAAAAGAAATTTCTGACGATACAATCGTCGTCACGGCATTTGGTCACGGGCAATGTTTTCGCATTCCATACGAAAATCGAATCGGTGCGCTCGTGAAAATTTTGGGCAACGATTCGATTGACTTCGCCGACGCGGTTTTCGGCAAGGAAAAATTTTGGGCAAGTCGCGTATACTTCGAGGATGCCATACCCGAAAAATTTTCCGAATTGCCAACGGCTACGGCTCATTTACTCATGCAACCCAATCCGACTTCTTATCAGCTGTATCTTAAGCAGGGCGGCAGGGAATTAAAGTATTGGGACGCACCAGGTGCGCAGATTCGCGGCTACAAACTTTACTGGCACAAGCCCGCAGATGATTGGCAAATATCGCCTAACGAAGACAGCCGCCTAGCTAAAAGAATGACGCCGCTCGATAAGGGTAGCAAATTTACGGCGAAAATTCGTTTCAAAAATCTAAGCGCGGAGGAATTGGGCGCGTTCATGATGGTATTCGATTTGGACGGGCAGAAAAATTCGGCGTACAAAATCGGTATGGGCAAGCCCTTCGGCTTCGGTAGCGTCAAAATCAAGCCAACGCTTTTTGTCGAAAGTAATGACGCTTACACCAAACTTTTCGACAGCGACGGTTGGAAAAAGCCTTGTCGCCAAGAACGTCCCGACGTTTATCTTAAAGCTTTCCGAAAATATCTGGTAGAGTGCAAAATGGATGAGGTGTGGCAAAAAATCATGGACGAGTTAAAGATGATTTTGGATTGGTCTCCCGCCGAGCGGACAGGTTGGAGTGATTGGGTCAAATCGATGAACGGCAATGTTACCAAGAAAGGCGATGTCGACAAGCGGTTTATACAGCGTGCGCCTTTGCCCAAGATTAAATCCATTTTCGAGGTCGTTAAATGATAGGGGCACTTGTCTACGTTTTACGAGCGGAGAATGGGGCGCGTTTACCGCTAGTCAACGGGCGGCTAATGCACGCGGCATTTTTCAAAATCCTAAATGATTTTTCTAAGTCTTTAGGCGATTTCATACATAACGAATGCAACTTAAAACCGTTCACGGTATCCTTTCTTGAGCCGGCAGAAAAAATTCCGAGCATTGAAGAAAATTGGTCTGTTCGACGCGGAGACCTATTTTTTTGGCGAGTGACAGGGCTCAATGCTGAAATTTTACAAGCGGCTCTAAGCGTATCCGTCAATGAAAAAATTCAAGCGGGCTTGCTATCTTTGCGAGTCGTCAAAATAATTTGTGACGGAAATATCCGCGACGATACGGGAGTAGTAACTATAAAAGATTTTATTGCCGCCGCCAAAAAATTTCCACCCGCTAAGGAAATTAGTTTTGATTTTATATCGCCCGTGTCGTTCCGCATTGACGATTTTGACGCACCTTATCCTCGTCCTGAATTGATTTTCCCTTCGCTTGCCGACAAATGGACGCAATCCTCCATGCCCGCCGCCGTCGACAAAAAATTTATTCGCGAACTTGCCATGCAGATTCGTCTGACTAATTGGCGCGGAGAGAGCAGAGTTTTTCACTTGTCGAAAAATCGCGGGACACTAGCTTTTCGTGGCAATTTTGTTTACGACATTGGCGCGTTGAATCACGATGTACGTAAAGTATTTCTTTTGCTTGCCAAGTTCGGAGAATTCGCGGGCGTTGGCAGACTTTCGGGGCAAGGGTTTGGGCAAGTTCGCATTTCCTTTACATCGCAGACTTTTGGAGCTGAGCGGCACTCAATGTAATTTTCATAAGCAGTTAGGGAATTGTAAGAAACTCAAATAAGAATTTAATCCAATTTAGTAATTTAAAAAGCCTCGATTATCTATCTGTCGAGGCTTTTTGATTGCGATTTCTTACTTGAATTATTTATTTATTACCATGCGATTAATCGCGCTGATGAGAGCTTGAATTGAGGCGGTGATAATGTCGGTGTCCATGCCCGCACCCCAAGTAATTTTGCCGTTCGCGTCCGTTATCGAAATGTAAGCGATAGCCCGCGCAGATTGTCCGATTTCAAGGGCGTGTTCGTTGTAAGTCAGATTGGAATAGGTTATACCAAGATTTTTCTGCAGAGCATTGGATACGGCGTCGAGGCGTCCGTTGCCGCGAGCCATGTAAGTTACGCGATCGCCGTTGACTTCCAAATCAACACTGCCGACACGAGCACCGCCCGGCTCCTTGCGCAGGTGAAATTCGATAAGTTTATATGGCTTGTCGACGTTGACATATTGGTCGCTGAAAATTTGATAAATTTCGTCGGGCAAAAGTTCTTTGTGCTTTTTATCCGAAACAGCCTTGACACAATAGCCGAAGTCCTCGCGCATTTTCTTTGGCATTTCGATGCCGTATTTTTGCTCCATGATGAAGCCGACGCCGCCCTTGCCGCTCTGTGAATTGATTCGGATAACGTCGCTGTCGTATTCGCGTCCGACGTCGTGAGGGTCGATAGGCAAGTAGGGAACAGTCCAGCGGTCGGGATTTTTTTCCTCGCGCCAATGCATACCTTTTGCAATCGCGTCTTGATGAGAACCGCTAAACGCCGTAAACACCAATGCGCCGGCGTAAGGTTGGCGGTCGTGAACGTGCATTCTAGTTACGCGCTCATACATTTCGACAAGTGCGGGCATATTTGTAAAGTCAAGTTCAGGGTCGACGCCGAGCGCAAACATATTCATTGCTAAAGTTACAATATCAACGTTGCCAGTGCGTTCGCCGTTGCCAAAGAGAGTTCCCTCTATTCTGTCCGCGCCCGCCAAAAGTCCAAGTTCGCAATCTGCCACGCCGCAACCTCTATCGTTGTGCGGGTGGAGACTTAAAACAACTTTATCGCGGAACTTGAGATATTTATTAATGTAAGCAACCTGCGCGGCGTAAATGTGCGGTAAACTCATTTCGACGGTTACGGGAATATTTATAATCGGTCTGCGGTCAATGACAGGCTCCCACACGTCGAGGACGGCGTTGCAAACTTCCAAAGCATATTCGGGTTCAGTGCCCGTGAAACTTTCCGGCGAATATTCAAAGCGATAATTCGCGCCCGCTTTATTCGTCAGCTCAAGCAAAAGTTTCGCTCCGTCGGTTGCAATGTTTTTAATTTCGTCCTTAGACATTTTAAAAACTTGTTCACGCTGAGCAACGCTTGTTGAGTTGTAGACGTGGACGATTGCATTTTTCGCGCCGTCGAGTGCCTCAAAAGTTTTCTTTATGATATGTTCTCGCGCTTGCGTCAAAACTTGAACAGTTACGTCGTCGGGGATAAGATTATCTTCAATCAGCTTGCGAAGGAGCGCGTATTCGGTATCACTGGCGGCAGGGAAGCCAACCTCAATTTCTTTAAATCCGATTTTGACGAGCGTTTTATAAAATTCAATTTTCTCGTCGAGGCTCATGGGAATAATCAGCGATTGATTACCGTCGCGCAAATCGACACTGCACCACACTGGAGCCTTTTCGGGATATTCTTTGCTCGCCCAATCCAAAATCATTTCGGGCGGCAGGAAGTAACCTTTGCTGTACTTTGTATGATTCTTCAAACTTAACACCTCGTTGAAACTAAAAAATTTTTACCCGCGCAATTATATTCGCAACGCGGCGCAATGTAAAGCTTTGCAAAAGTTCAAGATTCGGTTATAATGCGCTGTATAAATGAAAAGGGGTTGAAAAATTTTGCTAACGATATTGGAAGGATTAATCGTTGCGGCATTAGCAGTTGTATTGGTTGTATATCTTTATCTAAAAAATCGTGGACAGGAAAAAGTTGTTCCAAAGTTAGAAAGTCGCACGCCGTTTAAAGTTGAAAGTCGTGACGAAAAATCTGTGACACTCTCAACGACGATAGAATTTCGCAACGAGGGCACGCAATCGGCTATGATTGTCGACGCCATTTGTCATCCGCTGTTGCCATTTGAGCAATATGACGGAATGAACGTGCGCGGCAAGGCTGAACGTGAAGGCGTTCCCCGCGAAGATGATTATTTTGAGGCTTTAGTTATCGAACATCAACAGAGCGCAAATCTTGTGGCAAAAGTTACGTTGACTGCGCGGAAAAATCTTTCGTTGGAAGAGGCAGTTGCTCGCATGGTAGATTTTCCCGTCGAATTTATTTATCGCGAAGTCGGACGGACACCTATGCATTGGTCGATTGCCCGCGTGATTTTGACTGCCGAAGAACTTGCTAAGCTTGTCGGCGTTGAATTGGTTAAGGAGTGAAAATTTTTATGAACGTGGAAATTATCCCGATAACAACCAGAATTTTGACGCCGAAAGATGATATTGTCGACGTGATAGAAAAATATACTTGCGACATAATCGGAGCTGACGACGTGATTACAGTTGCTGAAAGTGTCGTTGCGATAACGCAGGGAAATATTATTCGCCCCGACGAAATGGAGATTAGCAACTTAGCTCGTCTCTGTTGTAGATTTATTCCCGATTATGGAAGTTTGGCGACGCCGCACGGTATGCAAGCCTTAATGGAAAAGGAGGGCGAATGGCGCGTTGCATTTGCGTTGTTCGCGGGCTTTTTAGGTAAAGTTGTCGGTATGCGCGGATTGTTTTATAAATGGGGCGGGCGTCAAGCGGCTTTAATCGACGACGTGACAGGCACAATGCCGCCGTTCGATAAATGCGTCGTCTACGGTCCAGAAAATGTCGATAAAGTTGTTGCTGACTTAAAGGCTCGGCTGAATTGTTTTGGCGCAATGATTGCTGACGTCAACGACTTAAAGCGTTCGCGAATCGTCGGGGCAACGCCTGGCATGAACGCGCAACTTGCTTCGGATTTGCTGATTGATAATCCATTTGGCAACGCCTCGCAAAAACGCCCGATTTGTATCTTGAAAAACTTCCGTCCGTATCAGGAGATGCAGGGAGGTAATTAACATGCCGGAAGCTCAAGTTAAAGAAAGTACCTCGCGGATTATTCCTCTGACGGCTGACGACTACATTATAATGCAACTTAGAGATCTAAAGGAGGAATTTCGCGACTCTCGAAAAGAACTTAACGCTCGCATGGACAGAATTGAGGATCGTCAAGATAAACTCGACACGAAGATTGACGCGCTTGATAAAAAATTTGACGATAAGATTGACAAACTCGACGCGAAGATTGATTCCACGCGCAAAGAATTAACTGCTCACATGGATAAGCAAGACGAAAAAATTGACAAACTCGGCGCGAAGATTGACGCACTTGATAAAAAATTTGATGATAAGATTGACAAACTCGCGGATAAAATTGATTCTTCAATGAGACACAGCCAAATTTTAGCGGGCAGTTGCTTGGGAATTACAATCACTGTTCTGCTTGCACTTTTTTTAAAATAACAAAAGGAGTAGCAACAATGAAAAAATTTTTACTGATTATCACCATGATGATTTTTATCTGCAGTTCAGTTGAAGCGGTGCCAATTCCTCTGCGCGGCGTCGTCGAAGGTTTTTACGGCACCCCTTGGACTTTTGAAGACCGCGCAGACATTATTGAATTCTGCCGCCAAAATAATTTGAACTCCTACATTTACGCGCCCAAAGACGACCCGTATCATCGCGACAAATGGCGCAAGCCTTATCCTGCCGAAAAGCTCGCTGAAATGAGCCGTCTGGTTGAAATCGCTAAGGAAAATAAGGTTCGATTTATCTTCGCCGTGTCGCCTGGACTGGACCTCAATTATAAATCCGACGACGATTTTAACGCTCTGATTCGCAAGCTCGACGCAATGTATAATATCGGCGTGCGTGACTTTGCAATTTTCTTTGATGACCTCAAGGACGATAAAGGCAATCATCACGAAAGCGGCAAGAATCAGGCGAAGTTCCTAAATCGCGTGCAAAAAAATCTGCACGAACGTTACGAGGACGTTGCACCGATTATCACCGTGCCGACGGAATATTTTTATCTCGATATGGTTAAGGGCGACAAAGTTAAGCCTTACACTCGCGACCTTGCCGAGAATCTTGACCCGCGAATTGTCGTGCTGTACAGCGGGCGCGGCGTCGTCTGCGACGGTATAACCGATAAAGAACTTGTCGAAGTTAATAAAATTTTCGGGCGCGAAGTCGGCGTTTGGTGGAATTATCCCGTTAACGATTATTCACTGACGCCTGACGGCAATCGCAATGTAAAGTTGGCACTCGGCGCGATTGAAAAACTTCCGACGGCTAAAATGACGGCGATTTTCTTTAATCCAATGGAACAAGTTCAGCTGTCGAAGATTGCATTGGCGACGGGCGCGATTTACGCCAATAATCCTGCTACTTACAACGCGGATCAAGCTTGGGATAAAGTTTTGCAAGAACAATTCGGCTCGCTTGCCCCCGCTATGAAAATTTTTGCTGAACATTCGCGGCATATGGAAAATTGGTGGGCTAAAGTCGGTCCGCCCGACGCGATTGAATTTGCCACGCTTGCGCAAAACTTGATTTATGACATGGGCAAGAAAACTTTTGTTGACTTCGCGCCGCTTGATAAAAAAATTGCCGAAGTTGACCGCGCAGTTGATATTTTGCTTAACCGACTGCCGCAAACATATTTAGCCGAATGCAAGCCGCAACTTGAACAGCTTAAACGAATTGCCCGCGCAGATAAAGTTGCGCTCGAATCGCTTAAAGCTGGACGCCTCGACCCGACGCTTAAAATTTTGCGCGAGGAAATTACCGCCAACGAAAAACAAGCTATAATATCCGAAGAGGCGGGACGTAAATTTATCGACGACGTTATAAAATTCTTCGACGAGCAAGATAAAAACTCGCGCAAGAAAAAATCTTAACTTTATAAGGAGGAAATTTCTATGAAGTATTATCCGTTGCGCCCGATTCAAAGGTGGTTAGTTGATACGCATTTTAACAAAGCCAAATCGACAATGATGAATATCGGCGGACTGTTCAAGCTCTCCGCTTCGATTGACATGAATCACTTGGCGGACGCGATTAACAGTGTCTTGGAAGAATACGATATTTTCCATTGCAGATTTATTTTTCACCCCGAAACCAGCGACTTGTGCCAAATTTTTGACGGCGCACCCGAAAGAGTTTTTCTTGAACGTTTAAGCGAAAAAGATTTCCAACAGCGCATGGAAAGCTTGCGCGAGCCGTATTACCTAATCAATCGTCCGCTCTATCGAATTTATCTTATGCAGACGCCGAAATCAAAGTATCTTTACGCCGATTTTTATCACGCGATAATGGACGGTGTGGCAAGTTCGTATCTGTTCGTCAAGGCGGTGGACGCGGCATATCGTGGACGGCAGAAAAAAACTGCTCCCAGTTACGCGGAATACGTTGAGGAAGAATCGAAAATTCCTGTCGAAGAACTTGCCGAAGGTCACGCCTACTGGAAAAAAATGTTGGCACCATTCGACCCTGCTAAACATTTGCCACCCGTGAATGTTAAAGGCGTCGCCGCATGGACGCAGGGCAAATTAAGTTATGAGTTCAAAAATTTTACGGAAGAATTTTTCCGCACGACGCGAATCAATGAGAATAATTTTTTTCTCGGCGCAAGCATGTTAACTTTGGCGAAGATAACCGGCACGAAGGAATCCATAATGAGTTGGATACACAACGGGCGGACGAATATGCGCGAGCGTCGATTAATGGGGCTGATGCTGGAGCAATATCCGTGCGCGTGGGATTTTCACGAAGACATTTCGATTGGAGAATTCCTTAACAGGCTCGAAGGGCAAAATCAAATCGGCATGAAATATCGCAAAAGCCTAAACCTTATTTACAACGAGGGACTCGAAGACGATTGCGTAAGTTTCATTTTCCAAAAGTACATTAACGGCGATTTGATTTTTGCAGACACTCCCGCCGAAGTGGTTTACTTGCCGCCAAATGAAATCTCCGCAGCTGAAAATGCGCTCGACATAGAAGTCGAATCTGAAGATACCGGAACATACCTTTTGTCGTTGGATTATGACGCGAGCCGCTACTCCGAAGACGAAATGCTAAAATTTGCCAAGACAATGAATAACATTTTGATAGCAATGCGCGACGTGAACAAAAAATTCTCGGATATTCTCGGCTGAAAAATTTTTAACGGCGTTTCTTGATTGAAACGTCGTTTTTTTGTATAATGCGGAAAATTTTTTTTGAAAGGTTGCTGGGAAATGAAAAGGGAACTAATACATTTGGAAAACGTCGCTAAATCCTTTGGGAATTTGCGCGTGCTTGACGAAATTGATTTGACGATCTACGAAAGCGAATTTATTACGTTGCTCGGACCTTCTGGTTGTGGCAAGACAACAATGCTTAGGATAATCGGCGGCTTTGAAATGCCCGACACGGGGCGCGTGATTTTCGACGGCAAAGATATTACAAATCTTCCGCCGAATCGACGATCGGTTAATACAGTTTTCCAAAGGTATTCTCTCTTTTCTCACATGAACGTTGAGGAAAATATTTCATTCGGACCAAAAATCGCGGGCAAGTCAGATGATTACATTCGCGATAAAGTTAAGTATGCTTTAAAACTCGTCAATCTCGACGGCTACGAAAAACACGACGTAACGAAACTTAGCGGCGGTCAACAGCAGAGAATTGCTATCGCCCGCGCAGTCGTCAACGAACCGAAAGTTTTATTGCTTGACGAACCATTGAGCGCGTTGGATTTAAAACTCCGTCGTAATATGCGCCGTGAACTTGTCCGCATTAACAAAGAGACGGGCATAACTTTTATTTTCGTGACACACGACCAAGAAGAGGCTCTCTCAATGAGCGACCGCGTTGTTGTCATGAATCAGGGCTACATTCAGCAAGTCGGCACACCCGAAAATGTCTACAACGAGCCGGAAAATGCGTTCGTTGCAGATTTTATTGGCGACAGTAATATAATTGATGGCGTCATGGTTCGCGATAAAGTCGTTAGGATTTTTGGACGTGAATATCCTTGCGTTGACAGCGGCTTTCCTGAAGAATGTCCCGTTGATGTTCAAATTCGCCCTGAAGATATTAAACTTGCCGCGCCGCAGGAAGGTGCTTTTAATGGCGTCGTTACTCGCGTAGTGTTTTGGGGCATGTCTTACGATATTAACGTTGAGGCGGACGGCTTTGAATGGCTGATTCAATCGACGACGGGACGCACGGTTGGCGAGGAGGTAAGTCTACACGTTGCGCCGGAAAATATTCAAATCATGAGCAAGCCTCAATCCGAAGACGAGGAGGTCGCTCAAGATGTTTAATCGCGGCGTGAGAAATATTTTATTAACTCCGTTTTTGATTTGGGCGGGGCTTTTTATATTTATTCCGCTGGTTTGCATAATTTGGTACGGCGTGACTGACTACGACGGAAATTTTTCGCTTGCCAACATGGGATTGATTTTTAATCACGGCTACTTTGACGCGCTGGAACTTTCAGTTGCGCTCGCGCTAATCAGCACGGTAATTTGTTTACTGCTCGCCTATCCGCTGTGTTTAATTTTGACGGAACGGCAACGCGACAACACGACGATAATTTCCCTGCTATTTATTTTGCCGCTGTGGATGAATTCTCTGCTGTCAACTATGGCTTGGCAGACGATACTTGAGGGCAACGGAATAATCAATCAGCTAATGCGTCTTCTGAACTTGCCCGATTTGCAAATGATAAACACGCCTGGCGCAATCGTCTTGGGAATGGTTTATAATTATCTGCCGTATATGGTTTTGCCGCTGTATATCTCGTTGACAAAGATTGACAGAAGAATTTTAGAGGCGGCGCGTGATTTGGGCGCGAACTCGTGGCAGACGTTCACGAAAATAATTTTACCGTTGAGTATACCCGGCGCAATCAGCGGAATCACAATGGTTTTCATTCCCGCGCTTACGACGTTTGTAATCAGTGCGCTACTCGGCGGAGGTAAACTTTTACTAATCGGCAACATTATTGAGCAGGAATTTACTTTCCATTATGATTGGCATATCGGTTGCGCGTTGTCGGTGATTCTCATGATTTTTATCGTGCTGAATATGTTGTTAACTGCGGCGTTCGATAAGCAAGAGGAGGAGGCGGTCTGATGAAATATCTCAAGCAAATTTACCTCGCGATAATTTTCCTCTTCCTCTACGCGCCGATTGGAGTTTTAATTGCGCAATCTTTCAACGCCAGCCGTTATCGTGGACATTGGACGGGCTTCACGCTGAATTGGTATGAAAAACTTTTCAACGACGCCCGAATAGCTGACGCGCTTTCTAACACGCTATCAATCGGATTGTTATCGGCGGGAATTGCGACGCTTTTGGGCTTGATAACCTGCGTGGCGATGAAAGAACTTTCGCGCAAGTGGCGGGCGACATTTTTAAGCATAACGAACGTTCCGATTTTGAACGCGGACATTGTAACGGGAATATCGCTAATGCTGTTATTTATGGGATTAGGGCTAAAGCTCGGCTACGTGTCGATTTTGTTGGCGCATATCGTCTTCAACGTGCCGTATGTAATTTTGTGTATCATGCCACAACTTATGGCTTTAGATAAAAGTTTTTACGAGGCGGCGTTGGATTTGGGCGCGTCGCCGTTCAAGGCGTTTACGAGCGTCGTACTGCCGGAGTTGCGTCCGAGTATTTTCGCGGGATTTTTATTGGCGTTCACGATGTCGGCTGACGATTTTATAATAACGCACTTCACGAAGGGCGCGGGCGTCGATACATTGACGACGGAAATTTACGCGGAACTGAAAATCGGAATTCACCCCGAAATGTACGCGCTATCAACGCTGGTATTTTTCTTTATATTGATATTTGTCATATTGTTTGCGATTAATCGTCGCAAGCTAAAAAAATATGAGGAGGTTATCTCATGAAGTTTAAAGTTTTAATTTTGATTCTGGTGAGTTTGCTGACGTTCGGTTGCGGCGGTGGCGACAAACCTAAAAGCGAAGTCTACGTTTACAGCTGGGGCGATTATCTCAATCCCGAAGTCTTGCAACTTTTCGAGAAGGAAACGGGCATTCACGTTATCCTTGACGAGTTCGACACTAACGAGAGCATGTATCCGCGTGTGGCGGAAGGTGCAGTTCATTACGATGTACTTTGCCCGTCCGATTACATGATTCAAAAACTCATCAGCAACGATTTGATTCAGCCACTCGACTTTACTAAGCTCCCCGACGCAAAAAAATATATCGGCGAGGAATTCTTCAAGCAAGCTGAAACTTTCGATCCTGGCAACAAATATTCCGTGCCGTATTGCTGGGGAACCGTCGGAATCATCTACGACAAGACGAAAGTCACTGACCCCGTTGACAGCTGGAGTATTCTTTGGAACGAAAAATATAAAGGACAAATTTTAATGCAAGATTCGGCTCGTGATGCGCTTATGATTCCACTTAAAATTATGGGCAAAAGCTTAAACGAGACGGATAAAGAAGTTTTAGCAAAAGCGCAGGAAATGTTGGTTGAGCAAAAACCGCTCGTTCAAGCTTATGTAGTCGACGAAGTTAAAGATAAACTTATCAACTCCGAAGCGGCAATGGGCGTAGTCTTCTCCGGCGAGGCCCCGATTATTTTAAAGGAAAATCCGAATATGGCGTTCGCAATCCCCAAAGAAGGTACGAATTTTTGGATTGACGGCTGGGTAATCACTAAAGACGCGCAGAATGTTGACAACGCGCATAAATTTATTGACTTCATGTGCCGCCCCGACATTGCCGCCAAAAACTTTGACCATTTAGGATATTCCACGCCCAATACCGGTGTCCGTGAACTTGTAGAGGACGAGGAACTTAAAAATTCGCCTATCGCTTTCCCGTCGTCTGAAGTTTACAAAGGACAAGAAACTTATAAATATCTTGGCAACCAAATGGACGAATACTATAATAGTTTGTGGATGAAAATTAAGGTTGACTGATTAAATACTGCGATAAAATTTGACAATATAAATCGCCTGCGCGGTCATTGCGTAGGCGATAATTTTTTTTACGTAGATTTATTTTTCTTGATGATTGCCATTGGGCGGAGCCATAGGATTTCCGTTAGCGTCTTTTGGCGGTTCAGGACGATTGGAGTTGTCGCCATTGGGTGGAGCCATAGGATTTCCGTTAGAATCTTTCGGCGGTTCAGGACGATTAGAGTTGTCGCCATTGGGTGGAGCCATAGGATTTCCATTAGAATCTTTAGGCGGTTCGGGCGGATTTTTATCGTCCGATTTATTTTTTCCGAACATATCCTGCGCTTTGTCAAATTTATCCTTAGCCTTGTCGTATTTCTCTTTGGTTTCCTTAACTTTATCGAGCTGTGCTTCAATAGTATAGACATAACCGTTATTTGTAACAAGGTCGTATTTCTCTTTGGTTTCCTTAACTTTATCGAGAGAAGACGCGCTGACCTCAACATTTCCTGCGCCGACGCCAAAAACGAACGCGCCAATCAACAGACTGCTCAAAATTTTTTTCTTCATAAAAGACACTCCTAAAATTTTTTTTGCAATTATATCACACGGAGCAAATTTGTCATTGGAGCCAGATTAAAATTATTTCTGATGAGTGATTTGTTTTTTTCTGATTATGTCAGAAACCTCGTACAGAGAGATAAACGCCGTCTTGTCAATCTCGTATACGAGTTTCTTAAGCTTATTTATCTGAAAATGGTTGATAACGAAGTAAATGATTTGCTTGTCTTCTTTAGAGTAGCCGCCGATAGCATTTATAATCGTGCCGCTAGCTTGAAATTGTTCACTGAGCGCGTTGGAAATTTCCTCCGCTTTATTCGTAACAATCATCGCGCTTTTCGACCTGTCTAAACCTTCGACGACAAAATCAACCACTTGCGAGCCGATATAATAAGTTACAATCGAATAGAGCGGCAAAATCCAACTGCCAACAATAATTCCGCAGATAACGTATAAAATCGTGTCGAAAATCATGACGAACGAGCCGAGCGATAATCCTAAGCCCTTAGCAAAAATTACTGATAAAACGTCAATGCCGTCAATCGCGCCGCCCGCCCGAATCGTTAAGCCGCTACCTATTCCCGATAACGTTCCGCCAAATATCGCGCAGAGTAATAAATCATTGCCCGCCAGCGGTGATTCGGGGATTGTGTCCAGCGGAAAATATTCCGTTAAAAAGCCCGACGCAACCGAATAGATAACAACCGCGAAGACTGAATAAACCGTAAACGCAAAGCCCTGCTTCTTCAGCCCGAACATAAAAATCGGCACGTTAAAAATCACCAAAAATAATGACAGCGTATAAACTTCCGGCGTGAGCTGATTGAGGAGCATTGATACGCCGGACATGCCGCTATCGTAGAGTTTTACAGGATACATGAACAGCATAACCCCAAACGCATTAATCGTGCCCGCGATTGTCAACCAAATAAAATTAGTCCAATGCAAATCCTTTAAGCTTCTGATTGCCCGATATTTTAAGTTCATAAAATTCCTCCTTAAGCGTTGCTCCACATTTTAGCTTTGAGAACGTCATAATAATTTTTGTCGTCGAATTTGACAATCAGCGCAGATTCCGTTGCTTTGCGTACAACAACATCGTCGTTAGGCTGAATTTTATGGCTGACTTGCCCGTCGAGCGTAACCATAACATCTTGCGTTGCAGAAATTTTTATAAAAACTTCGTCGTCCTCGTTGACAATGAGCGGACGCATTTGGAAAGTATGAGCGCAAATCGGCGTTAAAAGCAAGGCGCGAACCGTCGGATTTAAAATGGGACCGCCCGCACTCAATGAATACGCCGTCGAACCCGTAGGACTGGAAACAATTAAACCGTCCGCTTTGTAGTCCATGAGGTGAGTTTGATTAACATACAGACTAAGATACAACATGCGAGCGACGCCGCCCTTAGTTATAACAACGTCGTTAATGGCGTTGCCGAGAAATTTTTCGCCGAGTTCATTGCGAACGTAGCCGCTTAAAAGTAATCTACGTTCAACGCGATATTGCCCCGCCAAAATTTTCGCAAGCCGGCTTTCCAATTCACGTGGCTCAATATCCGCCAAAAATCCCAGCGTACCAAGATTAATCCCGCAAACAGGAACGCTTTGCCCACTGAATCTTCTGCAAACTCCTAATAAAGTGCCGTCGCCGCCGATTGAAAGTGCCATGTCAACATGAACGCGCTCGACGCAAGGCAAGCCATATTCCTCTTTGCGAAATTGACGCGCCTCCGTCGCAGGCATGACAAGCCGCACGTCTTTGTTGTGATAAAAATTAAAAATGCGGTCGACGATTTCACCCGCCCGCCGCTTACTCATGTTCGGGAAAACCGCAATTTGCATCATGCCCGCATCAACTCCAAACACCGTCCCGAAAACATTTTGCCTAGCCATTGTTAAGTTCCTCATGTGCCGAATTAACTACCGATAAAATATCAACGTCCGCCGCCGAAAAATTTTTTTCCAAATACGCGAGATATTCTATATTTCCTTCCGGACCTTTGACGGGCGAAAAATCCAAGCCGATAACTCCAAATCCAACGCCCGCCGCGAAGTTTAAAATTCGTTCGATAACTGTTGCGTGAACTTTTTTATCTTTGACGACGCCCTTTTTGCCGACGTGTTCGCGCCCCGCTTCAAATTGTGGCTTTATAAGTGCAACGACTTCGCCCGAATCTGTTAGCACGTCGAAGACAACCGGCAAAACTTTTTCCAACGAGATAAACGCCACGTCGATTGATATAAAGTCGAGTTCGTCGTAAAAATCTGCGCGGGTGACGTTGCGAATATTCGTTCGCTCCATGTTGACGACCTGCACATTGCTACGAAGTTTCCACGCCAGTTGACCATAGCCGACATCAATCGCGTAAACTTTTGCCGCGCCGTGCTGCAACATGCAATCAGTAAATCCGCCCGTTGACGCGCCAACATCAGCCGCAATTTTTCCGCTTAAAACTATTTTAAAAACGTCGAGAGCCTTTTGAAGTTTCAAGCCGCCACGACTGACGAAGGGCATTTCCTCACCTAAGATACGAATTTCAGCGTCAACAGGAATCATTGTGCCCGCCTTGTCAACTTTTTGCCCGTTGACTAAAATTTTCCCCGCCATAATCATAGCTTTAGCGCGGGCGCGGCTGTCAAAAAAATTTTTCTCCGTCAATAAAATATCCAATCGTTGTTTCATGTCGTCACCGTTAAGAAACCGAAAATTAATTCGTTAAGCCGTTCAATTATCCGCTGTGAAATTTTTTCTGCCGTCAAGCCGCACATGTCTAAAAGTTCGTTGCGTGTGCCCTGCTCAATGAATTTATCTTTTATGCCCAATCTTAACAGCGGCGTTGAAATTTTTTCGTCTGCTAAAAATTCTGCGACTGCTGAACCGAATCCGCCGTTTAAAGTTCCCTCTTCGCACGTGACTAAAAGTTTCATAGCCCGCGCAGATTTTTTTATCAATTCTTTATCAAACGGTTTGACGAATCGGGCGTTTATCACGTCGACGAAAATATTTTTATCGCGCAAAAGTTTAGCCGCTTCCAAAGAAGTTTTTATCATTGTCCCGACCGCGAAGATTGCAATTTCTGCTAACGGATTTTTTTCGACGACTTCAGCCTTACCCCAAGAAATTTTTTCGGGTTCCGTTTTAATTTCGACGCCCAAGCCTGCACCACGTGGATAGCGAATTGCTACAGGTAAATTTTTATGCAGAGCCGCGAAAATCATTTGCCGCAATTCGTTTTCGTCTTTAGGCGCGAGGATATTCATGTTCGGTATCGTCCGCAGATAAGCCAAGTCAAATGCTCCGTGATGAGTTGCGCCATCTTCGCCGACTAGCCCCGCCCTGTCTAAGCATAAAACCACCGGCAAATTTTGTAAGCAAATGTCGTGAAGTATTTGGTCATATGCCCGCTGAATGAATGTCGAATAAATCGCAACGACGGGTTTAAGTCCGCCAGCCGCCATGCCAGCCGCCAAAGTTACAGCGTGTTCCTCAGCAATTCCAACGTCGAAAAATCTGCGCGGAAATTTCTCTGCAAACTTTTTTAAACCTGTACCCGTCGGCATTGCGGCAGTTATCGCGACAATTTTTTCATCACGCGCCGCGCAGTCAATCACCGCTTGCGAAAAAACTTCGGTATAACTCGGCGGAGATTTTTTCTTAATAACTTGTCCCGTTGCTTTGTCGAATTTGCCGACGCCATGAAATTTTTCGGGCGAAGTTTCAGCGGGCGCATAACCTTTGCCCTTTTTTGTGTTCACGTGAATTAAGACAGGCGCGTTAATCACACCGACGCGGGAAAAAACGTCCTTCATGCCCTTAATATCGTGCCCGTCAATCGGTCCAAGATAAGTGAATCCTAAAGCCTCGAACATTGCGCCGGGAAAAATCGCCGCCGATACGCCCATACGAACGGAATTTGCCGCAAGTAAAATTTTTTCGCTAGCCGAACGGAAGGGAATATTTTTAACGAAGTCCTCGAATTCTTTTTTAGCGCGGTGGAATTGCGGCTTGAGACGAATCTTGGAAAGATACTCCGACAATGCGCCGACATTTTTATCAATCGACATTTCGTTATCGTTGAGAATGACGAGCAAATTTTTCTTGAGTTGCCCCGCGTGATTGAGAGCCTCGAACGCCATGCCGCCCGTTAAAGCTCCGTCGCCAATAACCGCGATAACTTTGCGCTCCACCTGCTCAATCTCCGCCGCAATCAAAAATCCTAACGCGGCACTAATTGACGTTGAGGCATGTCCGACGCCAAAAGAATCAAAAGGCGACTCGGCACGCTTCGGAAAGCCCGTTATGCCTCCCAAAGTCCTAAGCGTGTGGAATGTGTCGCGTCGCCCTGTTAAAATTTTATGCGTATAAGCTTGGTGTCCGACGTCCCAAATCAATCTGTCGCGTGAAAAATCGAACACCGAATAAAGCGCAAGTGTCAACTCGACCGTGCCCAAGCTCGGCGCGAGGTGACCTCCGTTTTTTGAAACCGTCGTCAAGATTAGCTCGCGAATTTCGCCCGCCAATTCCTCAAGTTCAGCCAAGCTCATCGTGTGAAGTTGGGCGGGTGAGTTTAATCTTTTCAACAGCCCCGTGACAATCTCTCCTTAAATTTAAAGGTCTTGTGCATCGATTCGTTTATAAAGTTTGCCGTCAACAATCAGCTTTGCCTCGTTGTATTCAACGTCAACATTCGAAGCAACGGGAATTTCCTGCCAGTTGGGTTCTGCGTTCGTGTAGTGCATGCCCTTAATCTCCGCGCCGCTTGCGGTGTAAGAGTCGCGGTCAGAAATGTGATAATATCTTTTGCCGTTTTCAAGTTTGAATTGAATCGTCGAAATGTCGTAGGAAAGGTTCTCGATACCCGCCGGCATAATGGAATAATCGCGATACCAATCAATTAAAGCTTGACGACCTTTGTTGCTGTACTCCATGCGAAATTTCGCGCTGAAAGTAACGTCTTCGTGAGTACTGTCCATCGCGACGACCTGCACGGAATCCGTATCGAAATAAATCACGTTGTCGTCGTTGTCGGTGTAAATCTGTTGCCAGTTAGCCGCCAATGCCGTCGCCGCGATCATCATGATGACCATCAGCGTTGTTAAAAAAATTTTTCTCATTACAAACATCTCCTTATAAAAATTTCGCTTAACTATTCGGCGCAGTCAAGGAAAAATCCTTTCGAGAAAATTATTTTTCGCGGGCAATTAAATACTGTACAATTTCACGCAAAAAATCTGCCTCCGCTCCAAAAGTTTTCAACGCGTCCAATGCCTCATTAACTGCCGCTTGCGCAAGATTTTTAGCCTCGTCGAGTGAAGTCAAGCTGACATAAGTTGATTTATGATTTTTTTCGTCGGAGCCGGTCGGCTTGCCTAAAATTTTTTCATCGCCAGTTACGTCTAAAATATCGTCGGTAATTTGGAAGGCAAGCCCGAAATTTTCAGCGTATCGTGTCAAACTTTTTAATTGTTCAGCCGTCGTGCCAGCCAAAATTGCTCCCGAACGAATTGCCGCCTTGAAAAGTGCGCCCGTTTTGCCGCTGTGCATAGTTTTAAGCGTCGCAAAATCTATATGGACGCCTTCTGAGCGTAAATCAATCGCTTGTCCGCCAACCATGCCCGCCGCGCCTGAAGCAATGCTTATCTCTTTTAAAACTTTTAATAAAATTTCGGGCGGAACGCCTTCTTGTCTAAGCGCGACTTCAAAAGCCAATGTCAACAGCGCGTCGCCCGCCAAAATCGCTGTAGCCTCGCCGAAAACTTTATGATTCGTCAATTTTCCGCGTCGATAGTCGTCATCGTCCATTGCCGGCAAGTCGTCATGAATCAGCGAATACGTATGAATCATTTCCAGCGCGTCGGCTACGGTTATGAATTTTTCGCCCGAATTGTTAATCGCGTCCGCCGCCGCCATTAAAAGTATTGGTCTTAACCGCTTGCCACCCGCCATTAAGCTATACTCCATTGCCTGCATTAAATTTTCGTCAAGCGATTTTGTTCGGCACAATTCTTTTACCAAATCCGCCTCGACAAGTTTAACTCTACGCCGCCATAATTCTTTAAACATGATGACTTCCTCCAAATTTTAACGCAAAATATTCCTCGCGCATTTGCTGACGAGTTTTAGGCGCGTCCCACAGCTCGCCGATTGAGTTTTTCCGCATTGCCGCCGCTAAGTGATTAAACAAGTCGGGAAAATCTTTCTCCAAGTCAACGATTAAATTTTTTATCCGCTGACGATTCGTTAAGCCGTCGAATGGACACGGAGATTTTAAAACGTCAAAGTCCCGCGTAAAATTTTCTATCTCAACCTCGCGAACGTAAACCAGCGGGCGAATCACCGTGATATTTGTCCTGTCCAAAAAAGTTTTCGGCTGAAACGTCGTCAACTGCCCGCTTGATAGCAAACTCATAAAAAAAGTTTCTACAGCGTCGTCAAGATGATGAGCGTATGCAACTTTATTCGCGCCGATTTCATTAGCATAACGATTGACTGCTGCGCGGCGGAAATATGCGCAAGTATAACACGGACTTTTATTTTCCTGCTCGCGAATCAAGGCGGCAATATCAACTTCGCGGACTTCGTGTTCAATGCCCAGCTCGTTACAAAAATTTTTGACGGCGGATATTTTTTCGCTAAAGTCGTCGGTGAATTTCGGATTGATTGTTAGCGCACTTAACGAAAAAATTTTTTTGGCGCGTTGTTTTAAGGTTGCAAGCGCATAGGTCAAAAGCAAACTGTCCTTGCCGCCCGACACGCCGATTAAAATTTTGTCGCCATTATCAATTAGCTCAAATTCGACGACTGCGCGGACTATTTTGCTGAAAATTACTTGCGGCAGTTTAAGCATTTGCTTTGCGGAATTGATTCATAAAGTCGGCAAGAGCCTCCGCGCCCTCAATCGGCATGGCATTATAAATCGAGGCGCGCATACCGCCAACCGAACGATGACCTTTGACGCCGCTCAAATTTTTTGCCAGAGCTTCGGCGACAAATTTTTTCTCCAAATCTTCATTGGGCAAGCGGAAAGTAACGTTCATAAACGAGCGCGAATCTTTATCGGCGTGTCCACGATAGAAGCTGTCAGAATTATCAATGGCGTCGTAGAGGAGCTTAGCTTTGATTGAATTGCGACGCGCCATTTCCTCAAGCCCGCCACAATTTTTTATCCACGCGGCAACTTTGCCAACCATATAAATGCTAAAGGCGGGCGGCGTGTTGTAAAGCGAATTCTTTTTATAAAAAGTATCGTAACGGAGCATTGTCGGCAGAAAGTCCGAACTCTTTTCGATAAAACTTTTACGCGCAACGACAATCACAACTCCGGCAGGACCTAAATTTTTTTGAACGCCAGCATAAATCAGCGAAAACTTTTTAAAGTCGACGGGACGGCTAAGCATATCGCTTGACATATCGGCGAAGAGCGGAACATTGCCGGTATCGGGGACGTAGTGAAATTCCGTGCCGTAAATCGTGTTGTTGTAGCAGACGTGCAGATAGGCGGCGTTCGGATTAATCTTGAGTTCATCTTGACGAGGGACGCGGCAGAAATTTTCTTCTTTAGTCGAGGCGGCAACTTCACCGACGCCCAAAATTTTTGCCTCTTTGTAAGCGTTGCTAGAAAAAGTTCCGCTCAAAACGTAGGAGCCAGGTTTTTCCTTGCTTGCAAAGTTCATGGGAATCATCGCGAATTGCAACGACGCGCCACCCTGAATAAATAAAACGTCGTAGTCGTCGCCGAGATTCATAAGCTCCAAAATATCCGCCTTAGCTTGGTTGTGAACTTTCTCGTAAGGCTTGGAGCGGTGACTGATTTCGATAATCGACATACCCGTTTCGTCAAAGTTAAGAAATTCGGCTTGAGCCTCTTGTAAAACTTCAAGCGGCAAAGTAGCCGGACCAGGATTAAAATTGTAAACTCGTTTCATATAATTACCTCCAAAAGTTTTAAAGGATTGATTCTTCGCCCGTCCAAGTTCCCCTGCAAAAATATTTCCATTAAGTAGCGACTTGTTTATAAATATAAATTTGTGATTGACAGGACAAGCCGTAAAAAGTATATTTACCATAAGAACTCTTGAGCAAAGTTTTTGTATATTTTTAGGAGGTTTTAACATGGCTTATCTCGGTGAAGAAATTAAAAAGTTAGGCTTCGGACTTATGAGACTGCCGCGACTTGGGGACGAGACCATTGACCTTGAGCAAGTCAAAAATATGGTCGATTTATTCCTGTCGAAAGGCTTCACGTATTTTGATACGGCGTGGGCGTATCCTGGCAGTGAAGACGCAATTCGTCAAGCGTTGGTCGAACGTCACCCGCGTGATAAATTTACGTTGGCGACGAAAAATGCTGCGTGGATTAATTGTAAGACGCGGGAAGATGCAATCGCGCAATTTGAGACTTCACTGGCTAGGACGGGCGCGGGCTACTTTGATTTTTATCTCCTGCACAATCTTGGAGAGACGCGCACGGAATTTTTTGAGCGTTTCAAAATGTGGGATTTCGTCTTTGAGAAAAAGCGCGAGGGTTTGATTAAGCACGTCGGATTTTCCTTCCACTCCACTCCCGAAGAACTCGACGAAATTTTGATTAAGCACCCTGAAGCGGAATTCGTTCAGCTCCAGATAAACTACGCGGACTGGGAAAATCCCGCTATTCAATCGCACGGTTGTTATGAGGTCGCTCGCAAGCATAACAAGCCGATTGTTATCATGGAGCCGATTAAAGGAGGCATGTTGGCAAATCCCCCCGAAGTCGTCGCTGATGTTCTCAAAAAAGCAAATCCAAATGTGTCTTTGGCGTCTTGGGCAATTCGTTTTGCGGCAAGTTTAGACGGCGTTATAGCTGTCTTGTCGGGCATGAGTACTCTTGCGCAAATGGAAGATAACGTCGACTACATGGAAAATTTCAAACGGCTTAATGACTCCGAACAGGCAACAATAGACGAAGCACGCAAAGTTTTGGCGAGCTTGCCAATTATCCCTTGCACCACTTGCAATTACTGCGCTAAAGTTTGCCCGCAAAATATCGGTATCAGCGGCTCATTCACCGCTTACAATGTTTTGACGCTTTACAAAGACAAAAAATTCGCCGCTAATCAGTATCAATGGCTGGTTACAATGCATGATAAGAAAAATGCTGGCGAATGCATTAAATGCGGTGCTTGCGAAAAAGTTTGTCCTCAGCACATTAAAATTCGCGGCGAACTCGTTAAAGTCGCAAAGGCATTCGGCAAATAATTTTTATCAATCGTCCTGTAAACAATACGCAGACAAGAAAAAAACTTCCAATATCGGGAGATGTCAGCTTGTAGATAAAGCCCATTTCGGAATAGCCTGAAAAGGGCTTTTTGCTTTACCCGCTTAATAAAATGTCTTTTGACGGAACAAGGTATCTGCGTTGTGCAGAGGGCGGCAGGCGGGCTTTGATTCGCGTCATGCATTTTATCGTTGATTCAGGCAGCACGGCTAGTAGCAGTGCAACTATTGACGATTCTCAAATTGCTACCGACGCGGAAATTAATCAACTACTGGATGATGTTCTTAGCAATCAATGCGGCTCTAACGTCGATGATTCCCAAATCGCAACTGATGAAGAAATTGACCAGTTGCTTGATGATGTTTTTGGTTAACAGCGTCCTTTGAACGAGTGCACACGGACTCAGGTGTTGATATTTTTGGAGATAATTTTTTATGGCTACTACTGATAACCTTGTTAAGGTAGGAAAACTTCAAACTGCCTTGCCCCGCGTTAACGATGAACTCGAAGTTACTTTCCGTTCGCTTGTAGTTAGCGGCAATACCGTTAGCTTCTACGGAAGTAAAGCGGTTCTGGCACCGCGCTTTTCACCTTCGATTTTTCCGAAGAACTTGCACTTCAACAGCTCGATACTGAAATTGTTGAGACCTTCGCTATTAGCGCGGGCGACAATTCTATTAACGTTAAAATTTCTGCCGTAACGGGCATGTTGATAGCGGAATTTCATATTATACAAGCTCTTCTTCTGGCGCATAGAATTTTGATTCTACCTTTGATAATATTTTTAATACGGAGGAATTAAAAATGGTTATTACGTACAATAATTCCGATGAAGTTGCTAAGGTTAAACACATTCTTTCTCGGCGGCAAGCAGTTCGACGGAAATATTTTGTACGACCAAAATTTTAGCTTCTTCCCAACGTGGAGGCGGCTTTCTTGTCTGCGTATTGTCTACAGAGTGTTTGAATTTCGGTAAATTACAGTTGAGTACAGTTAGGTACAAAACTGGCTTTATTTCGCGTATCGTTGCTAATTGTAAACATCAACTAAGTAAAGTTGAGAGAAGGCGCGAAAATCATACTAATTTAAATTTTTTTCATAGATACTCCTAAACCATTTCGATATTTTTTACAAAAAAATGCCGCCGAGAATTATTCGACGACACCGACAAATTATAAATTATTTTTTTTGACGCTCACAAACTTGATTACCGACAGTGCAACTGGTTTTGCACGCGCTCTGACATGACGCTTGACACTCGCCACAACCGCCCTTTGTTAGCGTGGCTTGCAAGTTTGGCTTATTAACCGTCTTAATGTGTTTCATATTATCAACTGCTACTTTAAACATAGACAAATGTCCATGCCAAGATGTTTCGGGTGAATCTCGCGATTTCATCTTACTGCTTCTGCGTGTCCGTTCTCGGCGTACCTACTAACGTTTATGTAACACTCCACAGTCGTTACTTTCCGGCTAGCCACCGGTACATATCAACAGCGTCTTTCAGGTGACGACTTGTTGATTCATCTTGTAGCCTTCTCCTTTCGTAATATTTGCTGAGTACAAAGCCCTCCGGCTTAAGTGCCACGTCCGCATATCACCCTCGGAGTTCTACCTCTTAGTTATCAGGACTATTTCAACCTGCACTGGCTTCCCGACGCTAGACTGCCTTTAAGCGGCAAACTGGCTCAATGGCTATTTTGGTTTATGAGCTTTCAGCATTACACTGCACTTTTGTCTACCTGATTAGACGTTTTTACACTTTTTACGTCACTGTTCCCAACTCCCAAAAAATGTTTATCGGGTGCGGTCTACTACAAAATCAGCAATTTGTTCGAGTGCAAGCGCAACGGAAGTTTTCAGCGTAAACGGAAGATTAACCCGCGCTGATTCAATGTGCGCCTCTGCTCGCGTCCTGCAATAGTCAACCGCGTCCGTAATTTGAATAATTTTAATCGCGGCGTCAACATCTCCGCCGGTCGTGACGATTCTTTTCAGCATCGTAGCCTCGTCGCTAGTTTCAAGGGCACGAATCACGGGAAGAGTTATCACGCCGCTTTTCAAGTCGCCGCCACGAGGTTTGCCTGTAGTTTTCTCGTCGCCGAAAAAATCCAATAAGTCATCGATAATTTGGAAAGCAAGCCCTAATCCCGACCCGTAAGCCGTAAGATTTTCGATTTCGCGATTATCCATTTTAGACACAATCGCGCCGAGCCGACAACAGCTTGATAGAAAAACCGCCGTCTTGAGATTTATCCGCGTGTAGTATTCAGTCAAAGTTGGAATTTCAAAGAGCGAACGATCTTGCATGATTTCCCCGACACAAAGATTTTTAACGAGCTTTGATAAAGTCGTCGTGACTTCCGCGCCGTAATTATTTTCTGCGACGAGTTGAAACGCTTTAGCAAAAAGATAATCGCCGATTAGCACTGCGATTTGTGCGCCGTATTTGGAATTGGCAGTTTCGACGCCGCGCCGCTTTTTTGACGTGTCGATAATGTCATCGTGCACTAGGCTAGCTGTGTGAATCAATTCGAGAGCCGTCGCCAGCGGCATAGTTTTTTCGGGCGGACAATCTGTTTTTGAATTGGCACATAACAAAAATAGCATTGGACGCAATCTTTTTCCGCCTTTGAACAGTGGCTCGCAAGCTTCAAATATAAAAGAATCTTCCGCGATTGCCAGTCCTATTTGCTCCTCCAATACGTGCAAATTTTTTGCTGCTACGTCGTTTAATGCCGCCACAAAATTCAATCAGCTCACCTGCCAAAAAAATTTTCTGCAATTCTATCATAGCGTAGGTAAAATTTCAATTACAATTTCCTATACTCATCAAACATCTTGCGAAATGATTTTTTCTAGCAAGTCCATATTCAAACTTTGGCGGACGATATTGGCAAGTCGTTCGTAATTTTTTTGCTTTTCAGCCCGAACGTTTCGCGTTGAGGTAAGTGGCGGCAGATTTTTTTTCAAGCGGACAGCGTTCAAAAATTTTCGACGGAAGTCGTCGTTATCAAAAATTCCGTGTACATAAGTGCCGAAAATATTTTTATCGGAGATAATTTTTTGTCCGCGCAGATTGGATTCGCCGCTGTGAATTTCATAACCCTCAAGATTTTTAGCAGAAATATTTTGGTTTAGAAAAGTAAAATTCAATTCCGGCATAAAAATTTGGCGCGTAAACTTTTCGGCGGTAAAAGTCGTTTCGATCGGCAAAAGTTTTAAGCCGTCAAGTTCGACGTAATTTGATTCGGTTTTGAGCGGGTCAAAAATTTTTTCACCGAGCATTTGAAAACCGCCGCATATCCCGACAATCGCCGCGCCGCCCTCCGCACGTCGCAAAATCTTTTCGGCAAAATTATTCTTGCGTAGACTTATTAAATCTTCCGAAGTATTCTTACTGCCCGGCAAAATAATCACGTCAGCGGCGTCAAGTTCGTCGGGTTCAGTGGCGTAAAAAAGATTAACATCAGCCTCGCCCGCTAAGCTGTCAAAGTCCGTGAAGTTTGAGAGCTTGCTGAGCCGAATCACCGCAATATTAATTTCGCCGCCCGCGCAGGAAATTTTATCGTCCAAAGAAACGGAGTCTTCGTCATCAATGCCGAGCTTTTCAATAAACGGAACGATACCGAGCACAGGCTTACCTGTTTTATTCTCCAAAAAATCGACGGCAGGCAAAAGCAAATTAACATCGCCGCGAAATTTATTAATTACCAGCCCTTTAACAAGTTCGCGTTCGTCATCGTCAAGCAATTCAAGCGTGCCAACCAATGACGCCAACGCGCCGCCTCTGTCAATGTCAGCAACCAAGATCACGGGCGCATTTAAATATTTGGCGACGCGCATATTGACAATATCGTTGGCTTTCAAGTTGACTTCGGCAGGGGAGCCAGCCCCCTCAATTATTATCGTATCGAATTCTGCGGAAAGTTTTTGCAGTGCCGTCTTGACCGCCTCGAACGCCTTAAGCGAATAGCCTTGATGATAATCCGCCGCACTCATAACGCCGATTGCTCGTCCGTTAATTATAACTTGCGAAGTTGCGTTGCCCGTCGGTTTTAGCAAAACTGGATTCATTTCGACACGGGGCGCGAGATTTGCCGCCTCAGCCTGTGCAACTTGTGCACGTCCCATTTCCAAGCCGTCAGCCGTCACGAATGAGTTTAACGCCATATTTTGTGCCTTGAACGGAACGACGCGCCGCCCTTCGCGAAAAAAAATTCGGCACAGCGCAGTTGTCAATATACTTTTGCCAACGTGCGAACTCGTGCCTTGAAACATTAAATATTTTGTCATAACTTTATAACCTCTTTATTAGCCGCAGGAAGTTTTATTCGGCGAGCTTGGCTTGAATGTAAATGGCGCACTCAAGGCGTTTTTTCTGAATCTCACAACCGACCTCGTAAGGCTCTCGAATATCTCCGTTAAATAAATCGGCGTTTGCATGACAGCCGCCACTACAGAAAAATTTAGCCCAACAATCACGGCATTTAGGCTTATTTAAAACGTGCGACTCGCGGAAATATTTCAACCAGTGTCGCGCAGATTTATCAACTCCGTCAAAAATATTTCCTAACTTATATCGCTCGCGACCAACGAATTGATGACAAGGATACAAATCTCCGTTTTCAGCTACGGCAAAATATTCGTGCCCCGCTCCACAACCCGCTAATCTTTTCGCAACGCAAGGTCCGTTCGATAAGTCAACGTTAAAGTGAAAGAAGAAAAATCCTCGTCCTGCGCGGCGACGCTCCAGATAAGCTTCGGTCAATCGGTCGTATTCTTCGCAAATTCTCGGCAAATCTTCTGTGGTCAAGGCAAGTGGCGAATCTTTCAATACAACCGGCTCAACGGATAAAATATCAAAGCCCGCGTCGTGTATGCTCAAAACGTCCGTCGCGAAGTCCAAATTTTTTTTCGTGTAAGTACCGCGCAGATAATAATTTTCTCCGTTGCGACTGTCGATAAATCGTTTAAAATTTTTAATCACTCTATCATAACTGCCGCGCCCGCTAATGTCGGGTCTCATGGCGTCGTGAATTTCCTTGCGCCCGTCCAAACTTAAAACCAGCGAAATATTATTCTCGTTAAGCCACGCAGAAATTTTTTCGTCAAGTAAAATGCCGTTCGTCGTCAACGTCAGCTTAAAAGTTTTGCCAGTATCCTGCTCGCGTTGTCTAACGTATTCAGTGACGGCTTTAACTGTTCGGAAATTAATCAGTGGCTCGCCGCCGAAAAAATCTATCTCGCAATGCTTACGAATGCCCGAATTTTTTATAATAAAATCGACAGCCGCCCGCCCGACTTCCTCCGACATAACTGCGCGGTGTCCAAAAGTTCCGCCGTCGCCAAAACAATATTTACAGCGGAGATTGCAATCTTGCGCAACCATAAGACATAAACTTTTCACGACTCCACGAGTTGCAAACGTCGGAGGCACGTCAATTTCTGGCGCAAAAAGTTCGCCCGCGTCAATCAGCTGATGAAGTTCGCTCAAAATTTCAACGGTGTCAGCGGCAGGATATTTAGATAAAATCTCCGCGTCGTTAGTGCCGTTGAAGTCGTCTAAAATTTTAAATGTCGGCTCGTCAATTAAATGAACTGCTCCGCTATTAACATCTAATAAAATAAACTCGTCGCCCTGCTTAAATTTGTAGATCATTCAATTCCTCCGCTATCAATCAATGGAAATAATTTCATAATTAGAAGTACCCATTTGAAGTTCCTCCATAGCGGAAAGTTGACGCCGCCCGCTACGACTTTCTATCCGTGTAATCAAATCGTTTTTGCGATCGTCTGGAAAATTATAAATCATATCGATTGCGGCTTTATCAACGGCAAGAATATCTGTCGAGGCGAGAATCCCCAAATCGGGCATAACCGGAGCGGTGGCACCTGCGCCAACACAATCGCAATCAACACTAAGGCGATTCAAGACGTTTATAAAAACAATTTTCCTGCCGAAATGGTCACAAATCGCCTTGCCGCTGTCAACCATGCGTTCCAGAAATACATTTCCCGTTTCCCAATCTTTGCCGTGAATTTGTGCCTTGCCAACTTTACCAGATGCACAACCAATAGCAATATTTTTTAGACTGCCGCCAAAACCGCCCATTGCATGTCCTTTAAAGTGCGTCAAAACAACAAGCGAATCATAATTAATCAAGTGCGAGCCCATAGCAACTTCGGTTAGGTGGAACCCTTTTTTGACTTGAAAACTAACGTCGCCATCTTCGTCGAGAATATCAACAGGGCAAAATGTCCAGCCATTAGCTTTAATAGTTTTTCTGTGGCGTTCAGTTGTCGAGCGTGCGCCGCCGTAAAGCGTATTCGTCTCAACGATTGCCGAGTTGGGAATTTGAGCTTGGAAAGCTTTAACCATGTCGCGCGGCAAAATATTTGGTCCGTTCGGTTCGCCCGTATGAACTTTTATTCCGACCTTGCCGCTTATCTCCGAATTAATTTTATTATAAAGTGAAATGAGATGTTCCGCGTCTATGTTTTTAGAAAAGTAAACTGTGGCTTTGTCGGCAGGCGGAAGTTTATCAGCTTCTGCAATACTTCCCGTACCTGCCGTATTGTTGTTGCAAGCTGTAAAATTACCTGTTAATCCAACCAATCCCGCTATCCCTGCGATTTTAACAAAATCTCTGCGCGTGAGTTTCATAATCACCGCCTCCTAAAAATACTTCCATTAATTATAAAATATCAAGTTAACTATAAGCAAGCGGCGACGGGAAATATTTTTTATACGCAGAAATATTTTAACACGGGGAGTTGGCCGAATTTTTTAGCGATAAACAGCGGAATCAGGACACCAAACAATGTCGCGCCGAAAATTATTATCGGATTTGTTAAAAATTCTTTTGGCGGAAAATTTGTCGTCGCGGCAATTATCTCATAGAAAATACCTGCAAATAACAGATGCAAAATCAGAATCATCATGCTTTGTCGTCCGCAATCACTTATCAGCGAAAAAATTTTGCCGTTCTTCATTAGTATAGAAAGTTTCATGATGATTAACGTACCCGTCATTGCTCCAGAGTATGATAAAAACAAGTCGCCATAGTTTCGATAATTCATGTCAAAGCGTATATTCAAAGAAAATGAAAGTACAAGTAGTAACATAAGTACGACACAGATTTTTAAATTCATTCGATTAACGACAGCATATTTCCGAATCAAGACGCCGACCAATACAAAAATCTGCGCGGCTAGTGCAATATCTATTCCTAGTGGCAAAGCATGAATCTTCCCGATAAATATACCCAAAAAAGAACAACTTACAATCGTAAGGACAAACACATCTGCGCCAAGTTTATTCAGATAATTAAACAGTTTGATAAAAATAATTTCTGTCCAGAATAACGCTGGCAAAAACCACAGTTGCCCCAAAATCAAACCGGCACCCGGATTAGCGTTGCCGATAAAAATTTCTACAAAAGCGAAGAGCGGATTTTCATTTGTCCATCCCCACATATACCGCAAATATTCTAACTTATAACAAACGATAAACCAAAACGGGTAATATAAAAATTCCGCAAGATAATACGGCAGAAGCAAACGCTTAACGAGTTTAGAGACGAAAGTTTTATAGTTTTTTACCCCCCCCCATTTATCAAGGTTAAGCAGGAAACCCGCCATAATAAAGAAAAACGGCATATGAAAAACAAAAATAAACTTGCTCAAATCTGTTTTCAAAGGAATTGTATGACCGAGCACAACGAGAATTATCACAATCCCTTTTGCGAAATCTACCCAAGCGATTCTCTGCGCGGGAAGCTGTTTATCCATTAAACATCACACTTTCAAAGTAAAGGCCGCAACGTGCCAGATAATATCGTTCGTTTTCGACGAGGACGCGGTCAGGAAAATCTTTATCGATAAATAAATTGTTCGGCAACTCAACAGGTTCGCGGAAATACAAATAACTTGAACCTTTCATTAAAGTTAGGCGGTGTTCGCTGTTAATGTGATGTCCCGCCTCTTTTAGAATTTGATACGGATAGAGTTCAGCGAGGCATTGCATAAGCGCGACATAGCGATTTTTTTCGTTAGCAAAAGGACCGTGCCGCGTGCCTTCCAGCTCAAAAAATAAATTTCCAAAAACTTGCGGCTCAACTCGTCCGTAGCTACTCGCGTGCGGCAAAACTACTTTGGATTTCTTCGGCGCGTAATTTTCCATTGCGTCCAAAGTTGCTAACATTTCCTCAATCGTCTGATTCAAATGCAACACGGGCTTAGAATTTATTTTGGAATTGGGAATTGGCAATGGGAATTTTTTCGGCGGATAAAGTGGCTCGTAAACTTCAATGCGCATGTGAATATTTCGGACATTTGCGCGGCTGAAGATTAATTTTATCGCCTTGATAATTTGTTGCGGCGTTCGTTGTGTCTCCAGATAAATTATCGGCGCGATTTTTTTCGGGCTGATCATGTCGATTGTATTCGTCCGCAAAAAAAGATTTCTCTTCGGGTCGGTAGAGCACAGGCTGTTAATCGTGTCTGGGAATTCGGCGTAAAGACACTTGACCGCGATAAAAAATAATTCTTGCCAATCGTATACGGGCACTCGCTCCTCAAAATAAATCAGCGCGGCGGGCATTTCGTTTTCTTTTAGATCTTGTGATTTCGCATTCAAATCGAGGATTCTTCCGGTCGGCAAAAGTCTCACTCCTTTTCAAGTTCTTTTCATTTTTATTATAATCAATCACCGCGATAATTGCAAAAAAAATTTTTCTCGCCGTCTACTTTGTTACAACGCATAAAATCAACCTCTGCAAAGACTTTGGCGTAATGGCAACACAAGGAAAATTGGAACCTGCGCCGAATACTTCAAAGAATATAATGGAGGGAGGATGGAGCTCATTTTTTTTCACACTCTGAAAGGAGGGAGCTACATGAATTTAGTCAAAGTTCGGAAGCGTTCGGGGCAGAAGGTTAATTACGACCGCAGAAAAATTTACAACGCGATAGTTGGTGCGAATCGAGACGCCTCAAGCCCTGCCGATAAACTTTCCGAAGAGGATTTGGAGTTAGTAACAAATTCCGTCGAGCAAGCCATTGCCGAAAACGAAATTATCGGCGTCGAAGCGATTCAAGATCAAGTCGAGAAATGTTTAATGGCGCACGGTTTCTTCGACGTGGCTAAGCAATTCATTGTTTACCGCCAAAAACATTCCCAACGCCGCGCCGCGCAGAAAAAATTAATGGACACCTACCGCGATATTTTTTTCGCCGATTCGGTGGACATTGACCTAAAGCGCGACAACGCTAATATTAACACTGATGCTTCAATGGGGATTATGCTCAAGCTTGGCGCGGAGAGTTCCAAGCACTTTGTTGACAATTACGTTTTGCCTGAAGAATTTGCCAAAGCTGATAAGGAAAATTGGATTCACATTCACGACAAGGATTTCAGTTTGATAACTTTTAATTGTTGCCAAATTGATTTGCTGAAACTTTTTCACGGTGGCTTTTCGACGGGGCACGGTTTCCTTCGCGAACCAAATTCAATTCGCTCCTATGCGTCGCTTGCGTGTATTGCCATTCAAAGCAACCAAAATGACATGTTCGGCGGGCAAAGCATTAACGCTTTTGATTACGCAATGGCTGAAGGCGTGCGAAAATCTTTTAAGCGAGCGATTCACGACGAGATTAAACGCGCCAGTGAATTCTGCGACTTTCAAGCGGCGGGCGATGTTGATTTTAATGTTTGCACTTATTCTGAGGTAGAAAATCCCGCCGCCGTCGATAACCTAACGCAAGTTGTTGGTGATAAAAAAATCGCGGAGAAAATTTATAAACTAGCATGCGCGGACGTCGAAGAGGAAACTCATCAAGCAATGGAAGCGTTGATTCACAACTTCAACACGCTACACAGTCGGGCGGGTGCGCAAGTTCCGTTCAGTTCAATAAACTATGGCATGGACACCAGCCCCGAAGGTAGGCTCGTGATTCGCGAAGTTCTTAACGCTATCGACGCGGGACTTGGCAACGGTGAGACGCCTATTTTCCCGATTAGCGTCTTTCAGCTTAAAAGCGGCGTCAACTACAACATTTACGACCCGAATTATGATTTATTCCGTCAAGCTTGCAAAGTTAGCGCGAAAAGATTATTCCCTAACTTTGTGAACATTGACGCGCCATATAATTTGCAATATTACAAGCCGGGCGATTATAACAGTTGCGTCGCTACAATGGGTTGCGCGGACGGTGACGAGATTGTCATTTACCGATATAAAGGGCGCGTTTATTGTGAGGGCTTGAAGCGATTGTGGCAACGTGTTGATACTGAGGTTTCACATCAAGCTTTAAGCGAGTATAAACTTCCTACAGAACTTGAAGTTTGGGACGGTGAAAACGGTTTTGTCGAAGTAAAAACGCTTGTAAAAAATCCCGACATGGGAAATTGGACACGCATTAAATTTGACAACGGGCGAAGTCTTCTCGTTACTGCCGACCATCCACTTTACACGGAAAATCGCGGGCGCATTCACGTAAAAGATTTGAAAATCGGCGATACAATTAAAACTTATTACGACTTGCCGACCGAAAAAAATGACGATGCAATCACCGATATAAATTTGGCGTACATTCTCGGCTTACTGATAACCGACGGAAATTATTCGCATGATATTTGCGTAGCTCTGGACGGTAACACGGAGGCAGATATTGAGGCTAAATATATTGAGAGCGTCAAAAAAGCTTGGAACTTTGATTGTCACGTCCAAAACTACAATCGTGGCGTCAAAGGGTGCTATGATTTAGTTAGAATCTGCGGTGAGCAAAAGAAACTTAGCACGTATCTTAAAAATCTTTTCGGCGGCGAGCTTAAGATCGAACGCTCTGTGCCGAATGAAATTTTTTCTGCTTCGCGTGAAGTTCGTTTGGCTTTCTTGTCAGGGATGATTGACGGCGATGGGCATATTAGTAAAAAGTCAAAAGTTCAGCTTGGCTCAACTAACAAGGAACTTGCCCTTCAACAATTAGCTTTGGCGCAGTCATTGGGTTATCCTGCGAAACTTTATCTCAATCATTATGACGCCGAAGAGGTTACGAAAATTCGTTACCGCGTGGAATTTTCCATGAACGTCGAATCATCAACTAAAACGCCGGAAATTATCGCAGTCACTTCGATTGAAACGCTCGGCAGTCTCGATAAATGTAGTTACGACCTTGAGACAGCGACGGATAAATTCACTCTGTCGTTTATCAACTCAGGGAATTGTAGAACTCGTGTTATGAGCAACGTTAACGGGCGCGAAGAATCTGGCAGTCGCGGCAATTTTGCTTTCGTGACGATTAATCTGCCAAAACTTGCGCTAGAATCAAAAGGTAATGTCGAGGAATTTTTCCGGCTTTATGACAAGTACATAACGCTTTGCCACGATTATTTACTGCTAAGGCTCAAGACGATTGAGGAGAAGCACGTTTATAATTTTCCGTTCTTAATGGGGCAAGGCGTCTGGATGGATTCGGATAAGCTCAAGCCAACGGATAAAATTAAAGACGTACTCAAGCACGCGAGCTATTCAATAGGTTTTTGTGGCTTGGCGGAATGTTTGGTTGCGTTAATCGGCAAACATCACGGGCAAAGCGAAGAGGCTCAGGAACTCGGCTTAAAAATCGTTAAACATCTGCGCGAACGCACCGATGACTACACTAAACGCGAGAAAAGAAATTGGACGACATTTGGGACGCCCGCCGAATCGACTGCCGGACAATTTCAGCGGGCAAATAGAAAAGTTTACGGCAATATAAAAGGCGTGACTGACCGCCCTTATATGACGAATTCAAGTCACGTGCCGGTTTACTTTCCAATATGCGCGGGCGATAAAATTAGAATTGAGGCTCCCTACCACGCAATTTGCAACGCGGGACATATCGCCTATATCGAAATGGACGGCGACCCGACGAAAAATCTTTCCGCGTTCGAGGCTCTCGTTAGGGCAATGCACGATGCCGACATGGGATATTTTTCAATCAATCACCCCGTCGACCGCGACCCAGTTTGCGGCTACACCGGCATTATCGCCAATGAATGTCCGCATTGTCACAGGAAAGAATTTGTGACTGGAACTTTCCACATTGCGCGATTAAGATAATAAAAAAAAGCGTCTTCGGAGTTAGCTGACACCGGAGACGTTATTTTTTTTACATTTTTATAAGCCGCCCGCCATTTAGCAGATAAAGATATTTTTCAGCGACGGTTATTTTAAGCAAAGCCTCGACTGCCGCCGTGTAAAGTTCAATCTGGATTTTGTAGCGTTCGGAAATGTCCTCTGCGTCGCGATCTGTTTTATAGTCAAGCAAAACCCAACGCCCTGTCGCGTCTTTGAACAGCAAATCAATTATGCCCTGTATAAAAATTTTCTCGTCGACGTGAAAAAATCTTTGCGCGTCAATCAGTCGGCTGAACGGTAATTCGCGATAAAATTCTTGCGACTTTATTAAACGTTGCCCCAATTCACTCGCGAAGAACTTGGAAATTTTTTCTGCCTTAATCAGCTTGACATGCTCCGGCGGAATAATTTCACGCTTTGCAAGCTCCACAATCTGCGCGGCAATTCCTTTAGCTGACAAATCGCCGCTTAAGTTCAAACTCTGCATTATCTTATGCATAAGCGAGCCGAATTCTGCGCCGGAAATTTCTTTCTTCTGCATGAAGTTCGGACGACGATATACAAATTTTTTTTGCGCAAATTTTTCAAGCGGTGGCAATTCTTCTTCCTCTGCGCGGCGTTTAAGTTCAGTAACAGAAAGTTTTGCCGGAATTTTTTCAAGCGGCGTTGCAGGAAGTTTTTCGGGTGCTTGAGCAATTTTTTTCTGCGCCTTTTCGATTGACCGCTCTTTAATTTGTAAGACTTCCGATAATTCCACGAGCCGCGACTTTATAACTGGTTCGAGCGCGTCTTTTATCGGCAACAGCCAATCCATAAATTTTCCCGCCGATAAAATATCATAATCGTCCGGCACGTCAACGGCACGCAAATTTTCTAGCGCGGTTTTCGTTGTCGTTCCGACTAAAAATAATTTTTCTTCCGCCCGCGTCATCGCCACGTACAATAACCGCAACTCTTCAGCGATTGACTCGTCCGAGATTTTTTTTGATACGGCTTGCGTTGCCAACGTCTTAACTTTTAGCTGGGAATTTTTCGGCGTTCTGTGCGCTCCAATGCCAAATTCTTTGTGCATGAAAAGTTTTGCTCGCGTGTAATCTTCCGCGTTAAATTGTTTTCCAACGCCAGCAACAAATACTACCGGATATTCCAAGCCTTTGCTCTTGTGAATGGTAACGACGCGCACGACGTTTTCATTTTCGCCAAGTGTCGCCGCCGTCGATAAATCTTTTTGCATGTCGCGAATTTTCTTTATAAACTCAATAAACCTCGACAGCCCGCGAGCATTAGTTGATTCAAATTGGGCGGCGCGGTCAATCAGAATTCGCAAATTAGCTTGACGAGCCTCGCCGCGCTCCTCACTGCCAACAGAATCATAATAGCCCGTTTCACGATAAAGATTGCTTAAAAGTTCAGGCACGCCCATTTGACGAGCCGTTTCGCGCCAAATGTTGAGCTTAGCTAAAAAGTTTTTGCACTTGTCCGAGCCGTTCGCAACTGCCGTATAAAAATCGACGTCGGGATTTGCAATTCTAATTTCGGCAAGCTCTTCCGCGCTGAATCCGCCAATCGAACTTAACATGACGGCGACAAGTGGAATATCCTGCCGCGCATTGTCCAACAAAGTTAGCAAGCTCATGATAACTTGAATTTCATTGGCTTGAAAATAATTTTCCTCGTCGGGCACGTAAGCCGGTACTCCAAATTTTTTTAGCGTGTCAAGAATTTCAAACGCCGTTGTCTTAGGCGAGCGGTGTAAAATTACAATATCCCTGAACTCAACGGGACGATAATTTTCTCCGTCGCGCACAAGTTTTTTAGACGCAATCAGCTCGTGAATTTTCCCAGCGATAAAGCGCATTTCAATTTCAATCGTCTTGTTGTCGTCGTCTCTTTCCGTCTTAATAAAATAAAATTCGGGGCGTTCGTCGAAATAATTTTCACCGACCGCATAACTTGCGCCGAATTGCAAAGCCGCCGCCGCGTCGTAGTCAATTTCAGTCGCACGCTTATTCATTAGCCGCTTAAAAATTTCGTTGACTGCCGCAATAATTTTTTCCCGACTACGGAAATTTTTGGATAGATTTATACAGCGATAAGAATTCATTTTATCTTTGAAGTTAGCGGAATCGACGAGGCGGAACCGATAAATAGACTGCTTAACGTCGCCGACGCAAAAAATATTGTCGCCGCGAGAAATTTTTTGGATAATCGCCTCTTGCACGCCGTTTGTATCTTGATATTCGTCAACCATAATAAACTTAAATTTATCGCGATAAGTGGCGGCAACTTCGGGCGCAGTGTCGAAAATTTTCAGTGCGAAATGTTCCATGTCATTAAAGTCGATAATGTCGCGTTCGCGCTTTGCTTCGGAAAATTTTTTCGCAAAAGCTTTCGTCACACGGACGAGTTCTTTAATCGGCTTAAAAAGTTCGCGAACATCGGCGAGCATTTTATTTTCGTCGGCAAGGAAATATTTATCGCGCAATGCCTCAAGTTTTTTCTTGTAACCGTCGCGCAAATTTTTAATCGCGTCTTTGATGATTAATTTGTCGTCAACAAACTTTCCGCCGCCAAAGTTGGCAAAATTTACCGCCCGAATTTTATCGTAAAGCGCGTTCCAATCGTCGAGTGAAGTTTTCAAGTCGTTAATCTGATTAAAATCGCCGCGAATGATTTTGGCTTTAATATTATTTTGCTCGGCAAGTTCGCAAGCCGCCGCGCAGTCGTCGAAAATTTTTTCAAGCGTTTGTAAGATATGCGGTTTTAGAAATTTAAACCAAATTGTATCGTCAAGCCGCGCAGATTCGGGCAAATCGTAAGGCGCGGCAAGATTATCTAACCATTTGTCAGGATACGGCATGCTCAGCGAAAAGTCATGCAAGCCGATAATAATTTCGTGAATTTTATCGTCGCCGTGAACATTGCCGCCGAATTCGTCCGTGAAATTTTTAAAGGTATCGTTCAGATAATTTTCCTCGAAAAGCTCCTCGATAACTTCCTTTTTTAAGATGTCAAGTTCAGTAGTTTCCGCCGCGCGAAATTTCGGGTCAAGGTCAATACGCGAAAAATTTCTGCGCAAAACCGCTTGGCAAAACGAATGGAACGTTGAAATTTGTGCGCCGCTCAAAAGAATTATCTGCTTTTCGAGGTGTGCTTGATTGTCGGTGTCGAGTTCGGTCTCCAAACGTTTCATGAGTGCGGATTGAATTCGCGAGCGCATTTCTTGAGCCGCCGCTTTCGTGAACGTCATGATTAAAAGTTCGTCAACTTCGCAGGAATTTTCCTCAATCAATTTTACGACACGTTCGGTTAAAGTTCTTGTCTTGCCCGCGCCAGCCGCCGCCGCTATCAATAAATTTTCGCCGCGTGCGTCAACTGCCTTTTGTTGTTCGCGTGTCAGTTCCATGATTAAAATTTTAATTCGCCGCGCTCCAAACGTTCTTTAAGTGTCGGAGCTTTGGCGTCTTTATCAGCTAAAATCGTCGGTGCAAACGGCCAATCAATATTAATTTCCGAATCGTCCCAACGAATATTCCCGTCGCAATTCGGAGCGTAAAAATTATCCGCCTTATACTGAATCTCCACATCATCAGTTAGCGTCAAGAATCCATGTGCAAATCCGCGAGGAATCAACAACTGCTTTTTATTATCGGCGGTGAGTTCGACGGCAACCCACTTTGCAAAAGTTTCCGAGCCTTCGCGAATATCAACTGCCACGTCCAAAAGTTTACCGCGTGTGCAACGGACGAGCTTAGCTTGAGCAAAAGGAGCCGTCTGATAGTGCAAGCCGCGCAGAGTTCCCTTTTGCGCCGAATAAGATTGATTGTCCTGCACAAAATTAAAGTTCAAACCCGCCGCCTCAAATTTGCGAGCCGACCACGTCTCCATAAACCAACCGCGAGCGTCGCCAAAAACTTTCGGCTCCAAAATCAATACGCCTTCGAGAGCTGTTTTAGTTACTTGCATAAAATTTTCCTCCTTAATTTTTAACTTGGTGCAGTTTATATTTTTTGCCGTTGACCGTCAAGCAATAAAATTTTGAAAGGATATTTAAGCTTCGCGTGGAAAATTCAAGCAATCGACAAAAGGAGAAATTTTTATGAACACTTTTAACACAAAAATTTTATCGAACGAGGAAGTTGCCGAAAAAATTTTCCGATTAACGCTTGACGCGCCAGAGCTTGCAAAAATTTCGCGGGCGGGGCAATTTGTTCAAGTAAAAATTTCGGACGAATTTACTTTACGACGACCGCTAGGCATAGCGTCAACGGCTGGCGGCAAAATTAAAATTTTTTATCGTGCAGTCGGACGCGGAACCGAAAAATTATCTGCGCGGCGGACGGGTGAAAGCTTAAATATTTTAGGCGCACTCGGCAACGGCTTTTCAACTTACGACGGGAAAATTTTATTGGTCGGCGGCGGCATGGGATTGGCTCCTCTGCTCTGCGCGGCGGAACAATTTTCTGCTGATGTTTTAATCGGCGGCAGAACACGCGACGAAGTAATCTTTTGGCAAGAGGAATTTCGTCCGCATGTCGGGAAAATTTTTATCACAACGGACGACGGCTCCTACGCTAAAAAAGGTTTCGTGATTGATTTACTACCCGAAGTTTTATCTGCGGAAAATTATTCGGCGATTTTGACTTGCGGTCCCGAAATTATGATGCGCGGCGTCGCTAAATTCGCTATGGAAAAAAATATTCCGTGCGAGGTCTCCTTTGAAAAGCGCATGGCTTGCGGATTGGGGGCGTGCTTGAGCTGTTCGATTGATACCGCCGATGGCAGAAAAAAAGTTTGCAAGGACGGTCCCATTTTCGACGCCCGAAAAGTTTTTGGAGGTGAGCCGCGTGAATAATTTTTCTTTTCTCAACGACAAGCCCGAATATCGCTCATTTTCTAAAGATTGCATTGACGCGGAAAAGGCTTTTCAAAGTTCCTACGACTCTTGCGTTAAGCTAGTGCGGACGGCTCTCGACGCGGCGATTAAATGGCTTTATGCGGCAGAAAATAAAATTCCGTCCGATAATCTGTTCGACATGATTGAGAACGCCGGCTTAGATAAAAATTTAGCGGATAAACTCCATTACTGCAGGAAGGCGGGCAACGCGGCAATTCATAACGAACAGGAATTTTCTGCAGACGAGGCTAAGCAATGTTTGAAAAATCTTTTTGACCTCGTGCAATGGATTGACGCCCGCTATGGAAAAAATTTTGCGCCGCGCAGGTTTAATGATAAAAAAAATATTTTGCAAACCGAATTGTGCGGTATGAAACTCAATACTCCGATTTTTGCTGCGTCAGGGACGTTCGGTTTCGGAGAGGAATTTGAAAGCTTCGTTGACTTAAATCGGCTCGGCGGCGTCATGGTAAAATGTATTACTCTCAAGCCGCGCAGAGGCAATGACGGAGTGCGAATCACTGAAACGCCTTCCGGCATGCTGAATTGTATTGGCTTGGAAAATCCCGGCGTCGAAAAATTTTTAACAATGATTTTGCCGCGCATTAAAAATAAAATGAATGTCATTGTAAACGTTAGCGGCTCAAGCGTCGAAGATTATGGCAAGCTCGCAAAACTTTTGGACGTTGACGGCATCGCGGCGATTGAACTAAATATTTCTTGCCCGAATGTCAAAGACGGCGGAATAATTTTCGGCACCGACGAACGACAGGCGGCTAAAGTCACTCAAGTGGCTAAAAAAAATACGCGCAAGCCAATTATCGTCAAGCTTAGCCCGAACGTCACCGACATAACAAAAATTGCGCGTGCTTGTGAATCGGCGGGCGCAGATTGTCTGTCGTTAATAAATACGCTAATGGGCATGGAAATAAATATTCACACGTGGCGACCGACGCTCGGAAATATCACGGGCGGGCTTTCTGGCGGCGCGATTAAACCTGTTGCGTTGCGTATGGTTTGGCAAGTTGCTAATGCCGTTAAAGTCCCGATAATCGGAATGGGCGGCATTCGTTCAGCTGAAGACGCGGCAGAATTTTTCTTGGCGGGGGCGTCCGCAATAGCGATTGGCACGGCGAACTTTGCGGAACCGTCAATCACTATGCAAATCGCTGACGACTTGGAAAAATATTTGCGCAGTTGCGGCTTGAAAAATATTCGTGAACTTGTTGGCAAGCTCAAGACTTAAACGCAATGAGTTGTCAAAATTATTCGCTTGTGTTATAAATGCCACAAGTGCAATTAAGGAGGCTACAAACATGAAAGTTATATTGAAAGAAGACGTTAAAAAAGTTGGCGCAAAAGGCGAAGTCGTCGAAGTTTCGGACGGCTACGGGCGCAATTATCTTTTGCCGCGTAAATTGGCTGTCGAAGCAAATGCGGCGAATTTAAATTCTGCAAAAGTCAATGCGGAAAATAAAGCCCGTAAAGCTCAACAAGAGGCTGACGAGGCAAAACTTTTGGGCGCACAATTAGAAAAAATTTCCGTGAAAATCCCCGTGCGTATTGGCAAGGACGGTAAACTTTTCGGCTCCGTCGGTGGCAATGACGTTGCCAAAGCTCTCAAGGAAAATCATTCGCTCAACGTTGACAAGCGCAAAATTTCCATTCAAGGCGACGTGACGGGCGCGGGCGTTTATGACGCAGTTATCAAACTCCACCCCGAAGTTACTACTAAAATTAAAATTGAAGTCGTCGAAGGTTAATCATGTTCAAAAAATTTTTTGGCAAGAAAGAGGCTCCGCAATCGCGACAGGAAACTGAACTTGACCGAGAAATTTCCTCACTCTATGGAATTCTCGTTGATATAATGGGTTCTGATAGATTGGTTTTGCAGGCGGGCAAAATGGACGCGCTCCGTTATATGCGTTCGCACGACCCCGCCGAAAGAGTTCTGGCATTGCGCCGAATTTTAGAGGAAAATCCAACGCTATCACCGCCGCCTAAAAAATCAGAAATTCGCGGGCAAGTTCTTCTGATTTCAGAGATGATAGCAGACATTATGGCGCGTCGGCAGATTGAGGACAAAATCGAGCGCAAGATTAACGAAAAAATGGAAAAGGAACATCAAGATTACGTCAAGGATATTCGTATGCAAGTTTTGCGCGAGGAAGATCCAAAAGCGGAAACACCGCACGATAAACAAAAGCGCGAGGAACTTCAACAGCTGGAAGAAATTCACCTCACGCAGTCGGTTATGGAACTTTTGCGCCCGCAATCTTTAGAAGAAATTGTTGGACAAGAGCGGGCGGTTAAATCTTTGCGTTCAAAGTTGGCGTCGCCTTATCCGCAACATTTAATTTTATACGGACCGCCCGGCGTCGGCAAAACAACGGCGGCAAGATTAGTTTTAGAAGCGGTGCGCGGTACGGAACTTAGTCCTTTTAATGAAGACGCGCCTTTTATAGAAACGGACGGCACAACTTTACGCTGGGATCCTCGCGACGTGACAAATCCTCTAATTGGCTCCGTTCACGACCCGATTTATCAAGGTGCACAACGTCAACTTGCTGACAGCGGCATTCCCGAACCAAAGCCTGGACTTGTCACGGACGCGCACGGCGGCATTTTATTTATCGACGAAATCGGCGAAATGGATATTATGCTCCAGAATAAATTGCTTAAAGTTTTGGAAGATAAACGCGCCTTTTTTGAATCAAGCTACTACGACCCGACGAACGAAAAAGTTCCGCCGTATGTTAAAATGCTGTTTGAGAACGGTGCGCCCGCCGATTTTGTTTTAATTGGTGCGACAACTCGCGACGCTTCGTCACTTAATCCCGCGTTACGTTCGCGCTGTGCTGAAATTTATTTTGAGCCGTTGACACCCGCGCATATCGTCGAGATTGTCCAAAACGCCGCGCAGAAACTCAACGTCGAACTGGAGAACGGATTAGCCGAGACAATCAGCGAGTACACGATTGAAGGGCGCAAGGCGATTAATATTCTTGCCGACGCTTACAGCTTAGCCCTTGACCGCGCAGAAGATAAAGTTTTGCACATCGACCGCCCTATTAAAATTTCTAAACAAGACGTCTACGAAGTCGCACAAGTCAGTCGCCTCTATCAATACGTCACTAAAAAATCCTCAAGCAAGGCGACCGTCGGGCATATTTTTGGATTGGGTGTCAGCGGCTTTATCGGTTCCGTTATCGAGATTGAGGCAGTTGTCTTTGACGCGGAGAAAGGCAAAGGCACAATTCGTTTCAACGAGACGGCAGGTAGCATGGCTAAAGATTCCGTTTTTAATGCTGCGAGTGTTTTGCGTAAAGTCACGGGTAAAGATATTCACGACTTTGACGTTCACATAAACGTTATCGGCGGCGGTAACATTGACGGACCGAGCGCGGGCACTGCGATTCTTGCGGCTTTGGTTAGTGCGGTTACTGGTAAAAAAATCCGTCAAGACGTGGCAGTTACCGGAGAAATTTCTTTGCAAGGTAAAGTTCGACCTGTTGGCGGCGTATTCGAGAAAGCTTATGGCGCAAAGCAGGCGGGCATTAAAACTTTGGTTATACCTAAAGAAAATGCTAAAGACATTCCAAAGGGACACTTAGGCTTAAAAATTTTTGCTGTCGATACGGCAGAGGAGGCGTTTAAAAAAATTTTCGCCGAGCCGATTGAATTTGCAGGCGAGCAAAAAGTTTCCTTGACTAAAGACGAGCAGATAAAAAATATTTCCTCTACTAAGGTAACAGCAGAGGAATTAGCTATGTTAACTGGTGATTAAAGTTATAGGGCAATGGTCACTGCCAAAAATTTTGCTCTCAATCGTGGCGTCTACAATTTTATCAATTAATCGTTCCGAGATTAAAAAATAATCAATGCGCCAGCCCGCGTTCGTGAGGCGAGCCTTTCTTAAATAGCTCCACCACGTGTAAGCCCCCGTTAAATCGGGATTGCGGCGGCGGAAAATATCGACGAAGCCAGCGTTTAAAAGTTCAGTAAACTTGCCGCGCTCCTCGTCGCTGAATCCTGCGTTGTGATGATTCGACGCGGGATTTTTTAAATCTATCGGCTGATGCGCCACGTTAAAATCTCCGCAGACAACAACGGGTTTAATTTTATCAAGCCCGCGCAGATATTCACGGAAATAATTTTCCCAACTCATGCGACGTTCAAGCCATTCGAGATTGTGCGAATTTGGGACGTAGACATTGACGAAAAAAATTTTTTCAAAGTCGAGAGTGATAACGCGCCCCTCGCTGTCGAATTCGTCAACGCCAATCCCGCAAGTAAATTCTTTTGGTTCAATGCGTGAAAAAATCGCCGTACCAGAATATCCTTTACGTTCGCCGTAATTCCAAAACTGTTTATAACCGTCAAGTTCTAAGATAGCCTCGCCCGCCTGCATTTTAATTTCCTGCACGGCAAAAATATCCGCGTCCAAACTTTTAAAAGCGGGCATGAAATCTTTCTTAAGACGCGCACGCAAGCCGTTAACATTCCACGATACGAATTTCATTTAATCAGCTCCTAAACGAAAATGACTTGCCTCCGACATATCGACCTTCGGAAACAAGTCATTTACAGATAAGATTTTGCGGTTCTTAACGCTTAAAGTTTCTTAACGTTTGCCGCCTGCGGACCGCGTTCACCCTCGATAATGTCGAACGAAACGGACTGTCCTTCGTCGAGAGTTTTGTAGCCGTCACTTTGAATGGCCGAGAAATGTACGAAAACATCGTCGCCCTCTTCGCGAGCAATGAATCCGTAACCTTTTTCCGCGCTAAACCACTTTACCTTACCAACTGCCATGTTTGAATACCTCCAAATAATTTGATCGCTCTTTGTGCGCAAGCTGTCTAATTATAGACACCTAAAATTTCTCTGTCAACCAATAAAATTAACATAGGACGAATAACATTACAGGATTATTATTTTTTATTCCGAGCGTTCGCTAAAATACTACGAATTTTGTCATCAGCGGACGGTTCAGTAGTGCTCTTAGTCGCGCCGGCTTGTGGTTTTATATTAGACAAAATGCTGTTAATGGCGGCAGACGGATTTCCTTGAGGTTTAGGCGTCGTCGGTTGAGCAGGTGCGGCAGTCGGCTCGTCTTTGGCGTGCGAGCTTAAAATACTGTGAATCAAATCGTTAGTCGTCTGTGGTGCGGCTTGAGGTTGCTCCGTCGTCTGTCCAAGAACGGCTTGTGCGCCAGCCTCGTATAAAATATTTCCGTTGAAAGTTTGACCGCCGATTTTAAGCGCGTCAGTGTATTGCCACATGCGCCCTTTGAAAGAATCTTCCTTAGCCCACTGCGCCGACCAAATTTCACAGCCCAGCGACTTCCAATCAATCATTTCCTCCAGCCACGAATACGACGAGTAAACGCCGCAATTCAACGGCTTGATATTGTCGAGGAAAGCTTTGCAAATGGCGGTTACATTTTGGCGCGAGAATTCAAAGCCGTGACGTTTTTTATAAGTGTCGCTGTCCTCCATGTAGAACCAAATAGGCAACTCCAACAGGACGCCCGCCCGTTCGATAATCTGCTTGCAAAACTGCGCCTCTTGAGCGGCGGCTTCAACCGTGAGTGCGTAGGAATAATGATAAGCTCCGCAAATAAGCCCTGCTTTGTGCGCTCCTTCCACTTGCGCCTGAAAACTTTCGTCGGCGTCCGTGCGACCATAGCCCGTGCGACAAATTGCAAAATCAATGCCTGCCGCCTTCAAAGCTTGCCAATCAATATTCTCGTTAAAAATCGAAACATCTACTCCGCGCATATAAATCCCTCCCAAAAAAATCTTCGCTAACTTTATCAAGAAAATTTTTCCGCGTCAACAGCAAAAGCCCGCCTTTACAAAATATTGAACAGCTGAAAACTTTCTGATATAATCTCGCCGATGCTACACTCCTCGAACACTACGGCAGAACACCGAACGAGAGGAGGTGTTAGTAATGTTCGAAACCATTTTATCGTTGGTTTGGGATGTGCTGTCTAAGATTTTGGGCAGTTATCTCTACGATCGGTTTTTCAAAAAGTAGCAGGAGTTATTAACCCCTACCCGCCCTCTAATCGGCTTCATCAACCGGTTATGGCAAAACGAAAACCCCGCGCAGTTCCTCAAGCTACGCGGGATTTTTCGTTTGTGTTAATCATGCTAAGCTCTATTAGCGAATGTGTATGCTTATTGATACGTAAAAAATTTATCACAAGCTTAACTGTTTGTCAAGGCAAAACGAAAACCCCGTACAGTTCATCACTCTGCACGGGGTTTTTCGTTTGTGTTAGCTTAGTTCGAAACCATCTTGTAGATTTCATTTTATCGTATTTAAAATTTATCACACATTTAACTGTTTGTCAAGGCAAAACGAAAACCCCTCCGACGGTGTAGCAATCCGTTTAGAGGGGTTTCGTTTGTGTTAGCTTAGTTTGAGAGTATTTTATCGGTTTCATCTTTTCATTACAAAATTTATCACAAGCTTAACTGTTTGTCAAATTAAAGCAAAAAGCCCGCCAACCGAAGCTGACGAGCTTTTTTTAGTATCGAACAACATGCGCCCACTTGGGACGCGATTAATTTTACTGGAGCAAGCTGAGGACTGCCGAGCTGTTCTGGTTTGCTTGAGCCAACATAGCCTGAGCTGCCTGCAAGAGGACGTTGCTCTTGGTGTAGTTGGTCATTTCTTTAGCCATATCAGCATCGCGAATCGTCGACTCTGCCGCTTGGACGTTCTCGCTAGAAGTCGTGAGGTTCGTGCTGGTGTATTCGAGACGTGCTTCAATCGCGCCGATTGTCGTCTGCTGGTCAAGAGCTTTGGTCAGCGCGTTTTCAATGACGTTGATTGCCGCATTTGCGCGTTCTTTAGTGAAGACGTCAATTCTGGTGCCGTCGGAGCCTTTCAAGCCGAGTGCTTGCGAACGCATATCACTCATGCCGACTTTAATCGCAACGTTTGCTTCCGAGCCGATGTGGAAATTCAACGACATATCGCCAGTCTTGTTCTCTGCGCGTTGATACTGCTTAAATTGGTCGAGAGCCGCATTAGCTGCCTTCTTGACGTTGCCGTCCTGGTCGAGAATGCTAATTGTTAAACCGGAGAGTTGCTTATCAACGCCCTCGTCTTTTGCCGAAACAGTTAAGCCAGCCGTTTTGTCCGGAGTGTAAACAGACTTGCCGAATTTATCGATAGCAGGTTTAGTAGTACTAAGCATCTCGTATTTATCGTAAGTATAGGTAAAAGTGTCGCCATCGTCTTTCTGTTTAGTAGCGGTAGTATATACAAGAGCTGACTTATCGTCATTTGGTACCTGATAAGAAACGGTCATTGTTGCCGTCGAACCAGTATTATTTGTAACGGAAGTTACAACTTTTTCACCCGTCGTAGTAGCTTCCTTTGCGCCTACGGCCTGAATAAGACCGCTGGTAGTAGCGTCGGTTCTCTGCAGGTCTGCGTAATCCGACGCTTGCCCCAAGAGACCATCCAAAGTTTCCACAGCGGAGACATCACCGCTGGTCGTATAGATATTGCCGTTTTGAACCCAAGAGAGCTGGAATTTGTCGGAATCTTGAATGCCGAGCGAATCGCCAGCGCGGTTTCTGAGGCTCGTCAAGGCACTACTAATATCGGTTGCAACGTCCAAACTCTGGTTGAGCAAAATGGTCTTAGAGCTGATGGTGGCGTTGTTTTTGGAACCGTCAATAAGATATTTGCCGTTGAATTGCACGAGGGCGTTGTCGTCGATTTGGTCGATGAACTGGTTGATTTCCTTTTGAATGGTCTGGCGATCTTCGTCGGTGTTGGAGTCGTTGGCGGCGTTGATTGCCTTTTCCTTCAAAGCGCGGAGAATTTCGACGGTGTTGCCGACTGCGCCTTCTGCGGTTTTCATTAAGCTGGAGTCATTCTGGGTATTCTGGTTAGCTTGGTCGAGCGAACGAATACGAACGCGCATACGCTCGGAAATTGCATAACCCGAAGCGTCGTCCTGTGCGCTGTTGATTTTCATACCGCTGGAGACTTTCTGCAAGCTCTTTTGCAATGCGTTGGTGTTGCTGTTAAGGGTGTTGAGTGTACGCACTGCACTCATGTTGTTCTTTACTACCATTGCCATGGTCATTTCCTCCTTGATCTTTCCTAGAAAAATTTTCCTTAGTCGACGGTTTCCTTTCCGCCGTCAAACAAACGAGTTTTACTGCCGCCCAACCGTCGCCGGGTCTTGCAACTCGCACGCGTAACGAGTTACCGCAATTTTTTACTCGCTTATTGTCTTCTTGAAAATTTTATCGTCAATCACTCGTAAAATATTAAACGCTTCGGAAAAAAATTTTTCTCCCTTGCCGCGTATTATACAAAGAAAAGTTTTTGGCGTCAACTAAATCCCGTCGCGACGCATAAAAATTTTTCTGTCAAGTTTTCTTCGGTATATGGAATTTATCCGCAGTATTTCCCGTACCGAGAATGGCTCGCCCATTTTCGATTGTATAACCGCCCGTCGGAACAGATTGCGGCTCCGTGCTTGTACCGTAATAACATTTGCCGTTTGGAGCTTCGGGTTCTGATTGCAAATAGCCAGCGTCTACTAAAGCTTTGACGGTAGCGGGATTTTTATCCTCGCCGTATTCCATGTGATAAATTGCAATGGCGGTGTCAATAGTCGAGAGATCGGATTGAATTTTGGCGGTATTGGCGGCGGCGGTCACGTTAGTAAAACGCGGTACAGCGATTGACGCGAGAATCCCGATAACCATGACCATTAAAATTACTTCCAGCGTCGCAAAGCCTCGTTGATACATGTTTGTTCGCTCCTTTGGTTTTTGTCGATTATAGGGCAAAAATTATTTTATTGTCAATTTGGTTTGTTTGGTTTATTATGAATAAAATTTATCGTGTGGGAGGAGTTACATGGACGAGAAAATTTTAAACTGGGTGACGTTGGCGGAAAAGTTTTCGGCGAGCGGCGATCCAAAATCCATGCGCACCGTCGCACGTGAAATTTTTGATGTCGACAAGAATTCTGCAGACGGTTTAGCGATTATGGCAGAGTCGTCGCTGTATCTGGGCAATGTGGACGAGGCGGAATCTTTATCGGAATATGCACTATCCGTCGAGGCGAATCATCTGCGCGGGCGATTAGTAATGGGCGGCGTCGCTATGAAAAGATTTCGGCTCCGTGAACAGCTAAGAATTTTTGACGCGGTGATAGCTGACGCGCACGCCGAACTTAAAACTTTGCAAGCCAAGTTAAATGACTTCAACAGAAAATTTGTATTAAAACGCCGCGAGAAAACTTCTGCCGACGAAGAATATCAAAGGCTACTAGAGAAAAAATTTTTTATTGCGCAGTCGCTGTTGTTTAAGGCGTTGGGTTGGAGTTCAAATGGACTTTATTTAGCGGGCGAACCTGCGCGGGCGGCTCAAGCGTTGTTGGAGGCGAGTACACTAACTGATAGGGAAGATCAAGCGGCGGAGCTTTACTCTAAGCATTTGTTCTTGAAAAATTATCGTGATGTGCCGCCTGCTCAAGCAAAGGAATTGGCGCGGAATTATAATTCGTTCTTTTCGCGAGTGGTGCCCTTCACGCACGACAGGAAAAAATTTAATGATGAGCGGCAACTTCATATCGGCTACATTTCGCCGGACTTTAGGGAACATGCACTAGCAAATTTTCTGCCGCCGCTCTTTGAAAATTATGACGCGGAAAATTTTTCTATAACGTGCTATTCGACGGGCAAAAAAGATTTCGTCACGGAAAAGCTTAAAGCGTTCAAGGTTAATTGGCGCGATTTAATCGGCAAGGAACCGTTGGAAGCGGCGCGGATAATCGACGAGGACGCCGTTGACATTCTGGTTGACTTGTCGGGGCATTCGCAAGATAGTTGCCTACCGATTTTGGCTTATAAACCTGCGCCCGTCCAAATCTGCGCACTTGGTTACACGGCGTCAACGGGATTGGGTGCGGTAGATTATTTTTTATCGGATAAAGTTTGCTCGCCGGAAAGAAATTCTCTTGACACGTTTACGGAAAAACTTTTGCGGCTTGATACGTGTTGTTTCTGCTACGCGCCAGGTTTGATTCGCGACATGCCCGCGCAGGAACTTCGCGCCCCAATCTTGAAAAATAACTTTATAACGTTCGGGAGCTTTAACAACTTTGCAAAAGTTAGCGACGACGTTTTATATATGTGGCGTGCGATTTTAGACGGCGTGCCGCGTTCCCGACTGATTCTCAAGGGGAAAATTTTTAGTCTCGACGACGGCAAGGAACTTGTCAAAGATAAATTCCGCAAGATGAGCTTTCCGATTGACCGCGTGGAAATGCGCCCCTACAGTCCCGACTACCTCGAACAATACGGCGACATTGACATTGCGCTTGACACGTTCCCCTACACGGGCGGAACGACGACTTGCGAGGCGTTGTATATGGGCGTTCCCGTCATAACTTTTCGCGGCAAAACGCACGGCGCAAGATTAAGCGCGTCAATTTTAAATGCCGCCGACGTTAAAGAACTGATTGCCAATAGCCCAATGGATTACGTCAAGAAGGCAATTCAGCTTAGCCGACGCAAAGAGTTAATCGCGGCTTATCACGTCGGACTTAGAGAGCATGTTAAAAATTCCGCGCTAATGGACGGGCAGAAATATATTCGCGAGCTGGAAAAAATTTATCGGGCGGTGTGGAGTGATTTTTGCCGCTCGACTTCGCATAAAAAATTTAATTCGTTTAACTTTTAAAGGGGTTTTGTTATGGATAAAAAATCCGTTGAACTTTTAGCACCTGCCGGGCAATGGGAATCGTTAGTTGCGGCGATTGAGGCGGGAGCGGACGCAGTTTATTTGGGCGGCAAGGCGTTCAATATGCGCGTGCACCGCACAGATTTTAATTTCGACGACGTGCAACTTAAAGCGGCGATTGAATTTGCTCACGAACGCGGCGTAAAAATTTATGTCACGTTGAACAATTTAATCAGCACAGAGGAACTTGCGCCGCTAGAAAAATTTTTGAGCTATCTTGACGAGATTCAGCCCGATTCAATTTTGGTTCAAGATTTGGCGGTTATAAATCTCGTGCGCAAACTCGGCATAAAAATTCCAATGCACGCTTCAGTTATGATGAACACGCACAATTTCCACGCTATTGAACTGCTAAAAAAGTTTGGTATAACTCGCGTGGTCGTTGGTCGCGAATTGACTTTGACGGAAGTTTCACTGCTTAAGGAGCGCACCGGCATTGAAGTCGAATATTTTATGCACGGCGACATGTGTTTTGCCGAGTCGGGACAATGCATTCATTCGGGCGTAGTCTTCGGGCAGAGCGGAAATCGCGGGCGTTGCATGAAGCCTTGCCGCTGGATTTACAAACTTATCGACGAGGAAACCGGCGCGACGCTCAACGATTGGTCATATAAACTTGCGCTTAACGATATGTGCATGTTTAGAAATATTCCGGACTTGATTCAAGCTGACGTCGTGAGTTTTAAGATTGAGGGACGCATGAGACCGCCCGAATTTGTTCGCCGCTTAGTTACGACTTATCGACAAGAGATTGACGCTTACCTTGCCGACCCGACTGGTTATACTGTTGACGAGGAACGCTGGCAAAGTCTTTATACAAATCGCGTTCGAGACTTCACGACGACTTTTGCTTTCGGCGCAACGACGATTAAAGACATTGGCATTACAGGCGAACGTGAACCGAAAATTTTCAGCCGCGCAGTTGTCGAGCCTGCCTTTGACGATGACGCAGTTAAAGAAATTTTTTCTTCGGAACGAGCTATTAAATCTTCTGACAAGCCGAAATTATCTGCGCGGGTGTCGAATTTAGAATCTGCACGGGCGGCGATGGATTCGGGCGCGGATATAATTTATGTTGGTGGCGAAGTTTTCAAGCCGCTCAAGTCGTGGACGCTTGCCGAATTAAAAAAAGCCGTCGAATTTGCACGCACGGCAGGAAAGAAAATTATTTTGGCGACGCCGCGAACTTCCAAAGATAAAGATTTATCCGAGCTGACGGAAATTTTTTCGCGAGATATAAATTTCGACGGCGTATTGGTCGGGAATTTGGGCGCGTTGAATCTGGTAAAAACACTGACGGACGCGCCGATTTATGCAGACGTATCGTTTAGCGTGTTCAATCCCGTTGCCGCAGAATTTTTGCAAAGTCTTGGAGCGGTTCAAGCTACGGCATCTTTAGAGTTGAGTTTTGCGCAAGTGCGGAGCGTCGTTGAAAATTCGCCGTTGCCGATTGAAATTATTGTTCACGGCGCAACGGAATCAATGATTTGCGATCATGATTTTGCTAAACTTTATCTGCCAGATTATGACGAATTCGCGACGCCCGACAAATTAAATAAACACTACGCATTGGAGGACGAAGCTGGCGAAGTTCACAAATTGCGCGTTGATCAATTCAAACGTTGGCATATTTTCTTCGGCAAGGAACTTTGCTTGTTGCCTTACGTCGAAAAATTTTTAGGCGCGGCTACATTGAGGATTGAGGCGCAAAATTATTCGCCTGAAGTCACCGTGCAGATTGTTAAACTTTATCGCGACGCTTTAGACGGCGAAAACTTTTCTGTCGACGAGCTAAAAAAAATTACGCCCAATCTTGGCGCAGGTGTCTATCGTTTCAAGCAAAGTAAAAATTCAATTCAGCTATCCTCGTAGGGACGAACACGCAAAGTTAATCCGCGCTCGTCGCAAATTTTTTGACAAGCAATAATTTCTTCGGGCGGTGTGACCTTATCAACAACAGTTAAAACGACATGCGGCACGAAAACTTTCATGTGCTCGGCAAAAGTTAACATCGCCTCGAAAGATTTTATCCCATAGGCGGCACGAGTAAGCTTGAAATATTTTTCGGCAGTCGCGGCATTGAGACTAATTGACGCCGTGTCCAGAATATTTTCAAAATCCTTTGCAATTTCTCGCCCATGATAAAGTTCGCCCAAGCCGTTAGTGTTGAGGCGCGTCGGCATATTCGGGCGGATTTTTTTTACATAAGTCAACAGCTCCACGAGTTCGGCAAGTCTTATCGTCGGCTCGCCGAATCCGCAAAAGACAACTTCCTTGATAAATTGCCAGGGCGCGGCGTCGAATTCGGTTTTGACTTCCTCAACCGTCGGCTCGCGTTCCAACCAAAGACTTGACTCCTTAGTCATAGATTTTTTTTGTCGCAAGCAGAAGACGCAATCGCAGTTGCAACGATTAGTTAAGTTCACGTAGAGACCTCGCGGCGTCGTCGAATCAATTTTTAAGCTCTCGGCAAGCGGCAAATATTTTCCGCCTTTATGGGTCGCGTAGACAATCATTTAAATCACTCCTTGACTTATTTGCAAGCTTATGGTAAATTTTTTCACGTTAAAAAGATAATTCTAATGGCAGGTTTCGGTAATGGACGCCGACTTCCTCCCGATTAATCAATAAGTGTTTAAATCGTTAAGAAGCCGTGTCGTAGACGGCTTTTTGACTACTTGCGCTTGTTGAAGTAGTCGATGAGCGCGAGGACGAAGTTTCCTGCCGTGAAGAAGAGCTGCAACCAATCGAACATATCCATGCGCCTCACCTCCTCCCTTTCGAGAGGAAGCCAGCTACCGAGCCTGCCGCGTTCAATATACCATACGTTCATAAAATTTTTAAGTTAGTTGTGATTGACACACTTCAAGCTTAGTGATAGATTTCCGCCCTTATGTGTCGCGTAGACAATCATTTGAATCGCTCCTTGACTTATCGGCTTGTGTATGATAAATTTTCATTACTTAAAGAAAAATCACGGAAGACAGCTCGATGGTGGCACGTCGACTCCTTCCTCGTTAGTAGTTGTTGATGTAAATTGGAACGATTCGGGAGCCGTCGTGGTGGACGGCTCTTCACTTACTTGTGGTTATCGAAGTACGTCAGTGCCGCGAAGATGAGCGTTCCGACTTGGCAGATTATATCTAACCAATCAAGAATTTCCATTCGCGTCACCTCCTTCCTTCGAGGAAGAAGCCGACACATCGAACTGTCTTACCACGCCGATAATAGCATACGTTCATAAAATTTTCAAGTTAAATTAATGATTGACACACTTCAAGCTTAGTGATAGATTTTGCTGAGCTTGAAATTTTTTTGGGAGGGATTCACATGAAAAAACTCATCAACGCGGTTGACGCCGTCGAAGAGCAAATGATTTTGGGGCTGGTCAAATCCGCGCCCGATAAGCTCGCTAAGCTTGAATGCGGCAATGTGGTCGTTCGCGCTGATAAAAAGCCCGCTAATAAAGTTGCACTCGTTAGCGGCGGCGGTTCTGGTCACGAACCTGCACACGGCGGTTTTGTCGGAACGGGCATGCTTGACTGCGCAGTTGCTGGAGCGGTTTTCACTTCGCCGACGCCTGATAAAATTTTCGAGGGCATTAAAGCCGTTGCTACGGATCAGGGCGTTCTGTGTATCGTCAAAAATTATACAGGTGACGTGCTGAATTTTGAAATGGCAATCGACATGGCACAAGACGAGGACATTAAAGTTGATCACGTTGTAGTTAACGACGATGTTGCAGTCCAAGACAGCCTTTACACGACGGGGCGGCGCGGCGTCGCAGGGACAATTCTCGTGCACAAAATCGCTGGTGCCAAAGCCGAAGAAGGTGCAACTCTTGAGGAAGTTAAAGCCGTCGCGGAAAAAGTTATCGCCAACGTTCGGACAATGGGCATGGCAATTTCCCCGTGCACAGTTCCCGCCGCCGGTAAGCCCGGTTTTGAACTTTCAGAGGACGAAGTTGAAATCGGTATCGGTATTCACGGCGAACCTGGCACGCATAGAGAAAAAATCGCCACTGCTGACGAAATCGCTAAAACGCTCCTTGATAAAATTCTCGCCGACATTGACTATAAAAATCAAGAAGTTGTAGTTATGGTAAACGGCATGGGCTCAACGCCACTTATGGAACTTTACATTATTAATAATTTTGTGCAGGATTATCTTAAAGAGGCTGGCGTTAAAGTTTACGATACAATGGTTGGCAATTACATGACGTCAATCGAAATGGCGGGCTTTTCGCTTACGCTGTTGCGCCTCGACGACGAACTTAAAAAACTTTACGACGCGCCCGCTGATACTCCCGCGCTAAAGAGGTAATAACATGGACAATAAAAAAATTCTCGCAATAATCGCCGCCATTGCCAAAAAGATTGAGGCGGAGAAAGATTTTCTCACTGAACTCGACAACGAAATCGGCGACGGCGATCACGGCATAAATCTTGCTCGCGGCTTTAAAAGTGTCGAAGGAAAATTGCCGACATTCGCTGATAAAGATATTGGCGCGATTTTAAAAGGCGTCGGCACTCAACTCGTCTCGACTGTCGGCGGCGCGTCAGGTCCGCTTTACGGTACGGCATTTATGAAAGCTGGCAACGTCTGTAAAGGCAAAATGGAAATCACGGACGCAGAATTTGTTGCGGCTCTTGAAGCGGCGATTAATGGCGTCAAAATGCGCGGTAAAGCTGTCGAGGGCGAAAAAACTATGCTTGACGCGCTTTGCCCTGCTTACAAAGCTCTCAAAGGCGGCATTGACAGCGGCAAAAATTTAATCGACGCATTAAGTGACGGTGTTGATGCGGCGGCTAAAGGCGTTGAGTATACCAAAACAATTATCGCCACTAAGGGACGCGCCAGCTACTTAAAAGAACGCAGTATCGGACATCAAGACCCCGGCGCAACGTCGTCTCTGTTTATGTTGCAGACTGCGTTGGAAGTTTTGCGAGAGACTTAACATGGTAGGGATTGTAATTGTCTCTCACAGTCAAAAGCTCGCGGAAGGCGTCATCGAACTTGCCGGTATGATGGCGAATGCTCCACTTGCGGCGGCGGGCGGGCTTGAGGACGGCAGTTTAGGCACGAGCTACGAAAAAATCTGCGCGGCGATTGAATCAGTTTATTCAGCTGACGGCGTGATAATTTTAATGGATATGGGTTCTGCCGTCATGACAACGGAAGTAGTTTTGGAAGATTTAAATAAACCGAACGTTAAAATGATTGATTGTCCGTTAGTTGAAGGCGCAGTTCTCGCGGCGGTTGAATCGGCGGGCGGAAAATCTTTAACGGAAATTTCCGAGCGCGTGGAAGAAACTCGCACTGTGAAAAAATTCTAAGAAAAAATATAATGGCAAATTTAAAGGGTGCCTTTCGTTGAGGGGACGCCCTTAATTTTTTCGTCGATTGTTACAGCAATTTTCAGCGCGTGCCCCAACGCCTTAAAAATCGCCTCAACTTTGTGATGTGAATTCTTTCCGTAAAGAATTTTCACGTGCAAAGTTATACCAGCGTTGAAAGCAAATGCCCGCAAAAATTCTTCGACAAGCTCCGTGTCAAAATCGCCAATCATAGGCGCAAGTTCGCCGCCGTCATAAACTAAAAACGGACGCCCGCTGATGTCCAAGCTAACCAACGCTAAAGTTTCGTCCATTGGCAAGAAAAAAGTTCCGTAGCGAGTAATGCCGCGTTTATCGCCTAAAGCCGCCTTCAACGCCGCACCTAACGAAATGCCAATGTCCTCTATGCTGTGGTGTCCGTCAACCTCCAAATCGCCCGCGCAGATAACTTTCAAGTCAAATTGTCCGTGCGCCGCGAATAAGTTCAGCATGTGATTAAAAAATCCGACGCCCGAATTAATTTCCACCTTGCCGCCGCCGTCAAGATTTATTTCGACGTCAACGCGAGTTTCATTCGTCGCCCGATTTATTTTGCCGATTCTCATTGCCCGCCCTCCAGAAAAGCTTTTATCGCGCTGAAAACTTCATCGTTCTCAATCCTCGTACCGATTGATATTCGCAAGCAATTTTTTAATCCGAACGCGCTCGGCGAAAAATATCTAATGCCAATGTCAAGCGATTCCAGATAATTTTTAAGCTCCTCTGCGCGGGCAAGCCTAATCAAAATAAAATTCGTCTCCGACGGAAAAACCTCGACGTCGCGAATTTTTTTAAGCTGTTCACTCATGCGCTTGCGTTCAGCAATTATCATTTGCATACGCGGAACAAATTCATCGCGCATTTGATAGACAATATCCGCCGCCGCCAATGTCAAAACGTTCATGTGATACGGCATAAAACATTTATTAATCATGCGTGTAACTTCAGGCTGGGCAATCATATAGCCGACACGAGCACCCGCCATACCATAAGCTTTTGAAAAAGTTCGTGCGACAATTAAATTTGGATATTTCGCGACGAGATTAACTGCTGAAAGTCCGTAAAACTCAACATAAGCCTCGTCAAGCAAAAAGGCGCAGTCAATCGACGCGGCAATTTTTTCGACCTGCGCGGGCGTCAAAGCGTTGCCGGTGGGGTTGTTGGGATTGCAGACGACAGCAAGGCTTGCGTTGACTTCGCGGATTTTTTTTATGAACTCGTCGACGTTGAGATTAAATTTCTCGTTTAAGTCAAAAGGAATTCCTTCCGCGTCCGCCGCCTTAGCATAAATTTTGTACATGGAAAAGCTCGGTTGCGGATAAACAATTTTATGCTCCGCGCCGCCGAATGCGTGAAAAACTTTCTCGATAATCTCGCTGGAGCCGCCGCCCAATAAAACTTGCGACGTGTCGACAGAAAAATTTTTAGCGATTTGCTCGACCAGCGAATAATATTCCTCGTTCGGGTAGCGATTGAACGCAAGCAACGCCAGCCGGTTAATCACGCGCTCTTCAACCAAAGGCGGCAAGTTCATCGTCGATTCGTTAGCGTTGACTTTTATTCGATAACTTTTTTCCACTCCGTCATATGACGGCATTTTTTCCAGTTCGTTTCGATAATTAAGCATTTGCAAAACCTCTTTAAAATTTTTTTAGATTATAACAGAATTATACTTTAGCTTGCAAAGTTTCTGCAAGGCGGCTAAAATATTTGCGGAGATGATTAAAATGTTTCGCGGCGAGTTGAAACGATTTAGCTTGGACGACGCGCAGATTGACATTTACGAAAAATTTTATCGGCTGGTGATTGAACAAAATCGCGTGATGAATTTGACGACGATAACCGAGCCGCAAGAATTCGCAGTTAAGCACATAATTGATTCGTTGAGTGCGTGGGACGAAAAAATTTTTCACGGCGTCGAACGCATTGCCGACATTGGAACGGGCGCGGGCTTCCCTGCAATACCGCTGAAAATTTTCCGCCCGCAGTTAAAATTCTGTCTGATTGATTCGCTAAATAAGCGCGTAGAATTTTTAAAAAAAGTCGTCGAGGAGTTGGAGCTTGACGGCGTAGAAATTTTTCACGGACGAGCAGAGGAGCTTGCTAGGCAAAAAAATTTTCGTGAGCAATTCGACATTGTGACTTCGCGAGCCGTCGCCCGATTAAATATTTTGGCGGAATATTGTTTACCCTTCGTTAAAATCGGCGGGAAATTCGTCGCGTTGAAAGGTAAAAATTTCAGCGAAGAACTTGACGAGGCACGAGCGGCAATTAAAATTTTGGGCGGCGGGAAAATTATCATTCGCGAAATAAAATTGCCGACGCTTGACGATTCACGAGCCGTAATTTACATTGATAAGAAAAAATCTACGCCAAATAAATTTCCACGTCGTGAAAGTGTAATTAGAACTAAAAATTTGGGAATGGGGAATTAGCGTGAGAAAAAAATTGATAACGGGCGCGGCGGTTCTCGCGTTGCTGATGAATGCGCCGCAAGTTTCAGCGGACGATGATGTTGTAATTTTCGGCGGCGAATTCGAGGACGAGGCAACTTCAACCGCACAAAAAAAAGTTGAAAAACCTGCACCGAAAAAAGTCGAGACGCCCGCGCCAAAACCGCCTGCAGAAAAATTACCTGCAGAAAAACCGCCTGTAGAAAAGCCGCCCGCCGAGCCTGAAGTTGTAAAGCCAAAAGACGAGCCGCCAACTCAACCTATTGAACAGCCCGAAGCTGACGACGAAAATTTTGGCGACGTATTGATTTTTAACGACGTTAGCAAAATTCCTGCACAAAAGCCGCCTGCAGAACAACCAAGAGTTGAGCCTTTACCGCCGGCAGAAATTAATCAACCGTTCAAGCAACCAACAAACATTTCCGACGGACAAGAACCTATTAACGAGCCGGCAATCGTTCCGCCGTCGCCTGAATCAACACTTGCTGAAAAACCTGCGCGGCAATATTTTCCGTCCGGAAGTACTGCGCCACAACAATCGGATTTAAAAATGCTACAGCCGCGTTTCATCAAGTTGGCAGTTGACGACACGTATATTTATTATTTGGACAAAACTTCTGTGCAGTGGAAGAAAATGCCGTACATGGCGAATGAGTATATGGCGGACGTTTGGGTTCGTATGATTGAGCGCGAGCCAAAACAGCTTGATGACGACATGACGTATTACGGCGCAGATAATTTCAGGGCGCAAATTGCATTGGCACGAGAAAAGGGCTATCAATATCCGCCCGAAGATATAAAAATTCTTCGTCAGCAAAGCTACGTTTTGGAGCATTATTATTTGCGTCCTAAAACTCAACAAATCCAATTCCTCTGCGAGTTGGAAGTTTTCGGGCGTCCGCAAAATGCAATCAACGAGCGAGCTTACGATTATAAGAACTGGGAAAATTTAGTGCCTGGTAGCGTCGAGTCCGCGATTTACGATGCTACGATTAAAATTATCGGCAAATCTAAGGCGAGCGAGCGCGGGCATATGACATTCATTGACATGCTTGACGAATATGCAAGAATTGCTTTAAATTAACGAGGTGTGAAGTTTGGAGACAGGACTAATCCCGCCTGCGCTGATAATTTTATTGGCGGCAGTAAGCGGCTACTTTTCGCTAATGGAAACTGCGCTGATAGAAAGTCATCGCGGGCGGCTGGAAAAATTATCTGAGGACGGCGACGTAAATGCGCGGGCAGTTTTGGAAATGATAGAAGCACCTGCCCCGTTGACCGTCGCACAAATCGGAATCACTTGTACGGGAATATTGGCGGGCGTCTGCGCAATACTTACTAGTCCGACAATCGCGGGGTTTATAAATTTATCAATAATCCCTGCGGCAGTAATCGCGCTTTGTGTCACGACATTTATTTTTCTGCTGTTTGGAGAATTTTTACCTAAGCAAGCGGCTAAACGTGAACCCGAAAAATTTTTACTGAACAATTACAAGACGTTCCGATTAATCGTGGCAGTTATGAATCCGTTCGTAGCAATGCTGTCGGCGGTAGCGGGCGCAATCGGATTTATATTCGGAATGAACTCAACAAAACCCGACGCCGTAACCGAAGACGAAGTTAAAGATTTGATTGAGCAGGGCACCGAAGACGGCACGATTGAGAAATCCGAACAGGAAATGGTCGACAGAATTTTTGACGTCGGCGACGAAACGGCTTATTCACTGATGACGCCGCGAGTTAAAATTATTTGGCTGGATTTGGACGACGACTTGGAGAAAAATTTAAAAATCGTGCAAGATAGTCCCTACACGATTTTTCCGGTTGGCTATGGCAGTTTAGACGATTGTCGCGGGTTGATTTACGCTAAAGATTTACTCGACGCTATTTTAAAGGACGGGCGCGAGATTGATTTAACTGCGCTGATTAAAAAGGCAAGCTACGTGCCGCGCACTATGGAGGCGTTCCGCATTGTTGAAAAGTTTCGTGCAAGCGGAATAACGGAGGCTATGGTCAACGACGAATACGGCGGCGTTATCGGTTTTATCACGCTTGACGACATTTTGGGCGAGATTATCGACATTAGCGGCGACGAAATTACTGATAAACAGTTCAAGCGCAATAAAGATAACTCGTGGACTGTCGACGGGCTTTGCGACATTGACGACTTTAAGGAACAATTTAACATAGAAACTTTACCCGACGAAGAGCACGATCATTTTCAAACTATGGGCGGCTTTGTAACTTCGCAATTCGGTTACATTCCAAAAGTTGGCGAGGTCTGCGAATGGAACGGTTTCCGCTTTAAAGTTAAGGAAATGGATGGAGTTCGCATTGGGAAAATTTTAATCTCTAAGTTATGAAAATAATTTACGACGAAAAAATTTGCGTAAGGTGTTTAGCTTGTTTAAGTGAATCGGAATTCGGCGGCGTGATTTATGAGCGCGGTCGAATTTTTTTTGATGAAACCTGCGCGGAAGATTGGGAAAATATAATTTCAATTTGTCCCGTCGCCGCCATAAAAAAAGACGCCGTAGCGTCCGATAAAACTCATGATTTTTTCTTCGATTGATAGAACAGGCGAATTGCCACAATCCAAATCGGCATGACGATAACCGCCGGTCGCATGTCGTCCATTAACGCCATAATTATCAAAATGCCCGCCAAAAATGCTAAGCACAGATAATCGGCGAACGGATATAACAGCGATTTAAATTTTGGGACGATGCCCGCCGCCGCGCAGTGTTGACGGAATTTTAAATGCGTCAAGATAATCATTGCCCAACTTATGACGACTGCGCCAGTTACGATTGCCATCATGTACATAAAAGCCTCTTCAGGCAAAATATAATTCAGCACCGCCGCCAAAAGCGTTATCCCCGACGAAACTAAAATGCCGTTGACGGGGACGCCGCGCCTTGAAAGGCTTTCAAAAAATTTCGGAGCATTGCCACTCTTCGCTAAGCCGTAAAGCATTCGCGAATTCGAGTAAATCGCCGAATTATAAACACTAACCGCCGCAGTTAGTACGACGAAATTTAAAATGTTCGCGGCGGCAGTAAAGCCCGCATTGCCAAAAATTTGCACGAACGGACTCGCCTCTTTGCCAACTTCATTCCAGGGCCAAAGCGTCATTAAAACAATCATCGTGCCGACGTAAAAAATCAAAATGCGGTAGATAACTTGATTAATGGCGCGGGGAATAGTTTTATCGGGATTTTCAGCCTCGCCCGCCGTAATTCCGATTAACTCAATGCCGCCGAAACTGAAGAGCACTGGAGCCATAGACATTAGCATACCTTCAATACCGTTCGGGAAAAATCCGCCGTGACTCCACAGATGATGAAAATTCATCGGGAAAGGATTCGGGTCTACGGCAATGGAATACGAGCCGAGCAGAATCATTCCGATAATCGCGGCAATTTTAATAAACGCCATCCAAAATTCAATCTCACCATACGCGCTGACTGTAACGAGATTAATCACCGTTATAATTATCAAGCAGGCAAGCACGCCAACCCATTTTGGCAAGTCGGGAAACCAATAGCCCAGATAAATCGAAACGGCAGAAAGTTCAGCCATGCTAACGAGAATATAGAGGAACCAATAATTCCAGCCCGCCAAAAAGCCAGGAAATTCGCCCCAATATTTCGCGGCGTAGTAGCTGAATGAACCGCTAACAGGTTCCTCAACGGACATTTCGCCGAGCATTCGGACGATAAGAAAAATAATTATCCCGCCGATTAAATAGCTCAACGAAACGGCGGGACCTGCCAGCGCGATTGTCGCCGTCGAGCCGTAAAATAAGCCCGTGCCAACAGCCGTGCCCAACGCAATCATCTGCAAATGGCGATTTTTCAAACCGCGTTGCATTTTATTTTCAGACATAAATATTTCAAACCCTTAAGGAAAAATATTCTGTTGACACTGCCTTATTATCTGGCATTATATCCGCCGTCGATAGTTAAGACAGTTCCGGTAATGAATTCGTTTTCAGCGGATGCGAGGAAGAATATCCCGTTGGCGATGTCTTCTACTTTTCCGAGTCTGTTCATGGGATGAATCGCTTCAATGCCGGATACATCGTAAGTTCCTGCATCCATAGCATTTTGAAGAATATCCGTTTTGATTGCTCCAGGTGCTACAGCATTTATGCGTATTCCCTGCCGAGCATAATCAATGGCGGCTCCTTTGGTCAGACCTACCACGGCATGTTTTGTAGCACAATACTGCGCAGTCGCATACAAGCCGTTGAGTCCCGCAATAGATGCCAAGTTCACAATCGAGCCGCCGTTTGTTTTGAGCATTTCTTTTATCGCATACTTCATGCCGTAATAAACGCCCATGACGTTTGTATCAAGCATTTGTTTCAAATCATCAGAGTCTGTCTCCGCCAAAACAGCATTGCCCAATGAAATGCCTGAGTTATTGACCATGACGTCTAATTTCCCGTACTTGGCGACCGTTTCTTTTATTACGTCCCGAACTTGTTCTTCGTCTCGGACATCGAGTACTTTGAAATCTACTTCCAAACCTTTAGCCTTAAATTCATTCTTCAGAGTAGTTTCCTTTTTTGAATCACGACTCGTGACAACAACGTTATAACCGTTTTCAGCGAACTTTATGGCAGTCGCTTTACCGATTCCGGTTGTGCCGCCGGTGATAATTACCGTTTTCATTTTTTCCTCCTCGTTTTAGAAAAAAGTCTTCGCGATACCCGACAATTCACCAGACCTCGTTGGGATATTGCAATCCCCAATTTTTTCTGAGCTGCGTCATAATATCCATCACGTCTTTTGAAAAATTTAGTTTCATGTTCGAGGCGTCGCCGCTTTTAATCGCCTGCTCCATGTCGCCGAGTTCGTAAAAGAGTGCGTCGGCTCGTTCGCCCGCAAAAATTTCTTCGACCTTGCCGGTCTCCGCGTCGACGAAAATCGCTTTCTCTGCGCGGGGATATTCCAAAATTTCAATGTAGCCGCGTTCGCAACTTATGACGGCGCGTTTTGGTTGTTTAGAGTGCATGGACAGTGCGACCGTTGCCATTTGCCCGCAAGAATTTTTTAAAAGAATCGTTGACATTTCGTCGGAACCCGTCGGCGAAGGTTGCCATTGACTTAAAATTTCCGTCGGTTTTTCCGCCATAAACGAACGCACAATCGACAACGCGTAGACGCCAATATCAAGGAGCGCACCGCCCGCCAAGTTCAAGTTGAAAAATCTGTTATTCATGTTGTATTCTTTGAACGAGCCGAAATTGAGCGTGATGATTTGCACCTTGCCAAAGTCGCCGTTTTCAATCTTGCGCCAAAGATTTTTATAAAGCGGCATATGCCAAATCGTCATTGCCTCAGCGATAATCAAATTTTTTTCAGCGGCAAGAGCAATCATCTCGTCAAGTTCACGACTGTTGAGCGTGATTGATTTTTCAACGAGCAAATGTTTTCCGTTTTCGAGAGCGCGTTTCATGAATTGATAATGCGTGTTGTGCGGCGTGGTGATATAAATTACGTCAACAGCTTCGTCGGTAAAAATATCGTCTACGCTGCTGTAAACTTTCGTGACGTTATATTTTTCCGCGAAGGCTACAGCTTTTTCGTGTGTGCGATTAGCGACGGCGTATAAAGTCTTGCCTTGCTTATGAAGAGCTTTAGCCATTTCGTTTGCAATAACACCTACGCCAAGCACCGCCCAGTTAAGATTTTTTTCAGACATGTGAAACGCTCCTTACTGAATCAAAATATCTCTAAACATGGATAAAATTTCTTGACCGTAATATCTGCCAGGAACAGCCCAGCGACCATTTAAATCTTGCCATTTACCTAAAGTCCTTGAACCATAAGCTTGACGAACTAAACCATAGCGCGGATCCACGACAGGCATTGACGGGCGTCGCGTCGAAGAGTAAGCTAATAAGTGCTGAATATGTGCGCGAACTCCCAGTTGCGGCGTTGCAAAAAATTCGCCTTTAACGCCGCCGCCGGTTGTGCCCAGTCCGCAATAATTATTTTGTTCGGGAATAACGTCGCCACCGTAGCGGAAAAAGCCCGTCTCCTTGAGAGCTTGCGCAAATGCCACGTCGGGACGAATTCCCTCGCGTGCGCCTTCCTCGTAATAATAAGCAACGATTTCTTCTGCTGAAACTTTTAAGTTCGGGTGCGGATTGTTGCGCAGGAGATATTTAACGCATTGTTGTTGAGTGGCAATCGGCGTTCCGATTATCGACGTGTCGGAGGTTGAAACTGTCGTTGGCACTGAAAAATTTCTCTGTGTATCGAATGCGTTAAAAATTTCCTCGCCTTCTGCAGGTTTAAACTTGCTCATCGTTTCGGCTACACGTTCGCGCAGTGTAGGTAATTTACGTTCGACAGATTTAGTTTCAACTTTTGGATCGTGAACTCTTGCATCAACTGTTACGGGATATGAAATTGCAAACGCGCCGAGCAATGCTGCCGCTAATAATTTTTTCGCTTGAGAAAATTCCAAGTTATTCACCTCGTACAGATTTTTTTCATTAACTTTTAACTGCCGCGAAGTATACACCATTTGAAATTTTATTGCAAGAAATTCAGCTGAAATTGGAGGTTGAGAAATTGGCAGTAGGAATAATCGCAGAATATAATCCGTTTCACGCGGGGCACGCATATCAAATTTCCGAGATAAAAAAAGTTTACGGCGGGGAAATCGTCGCGGTAATGAGCGGAAGTTTCACGCAACGTGGCTCGCCAGCAATTTTAGATAAGTGGACGCGGGCAAGGCTGGCCGTTTTAGGCGGCGTGGATTTAGTTTTGGAATTGCCGTTCGTTAAAGCTGTAAGAAGTGCGCAGGATTTTGCACGCGGCGGAATTAGACTGTTAGAAAGTTTAGGCGTTGTCGATACGCTGGCATTCGGCGCGGAGGTCGTTGACTTAGAAAAATTAAAATTAGCGGCGTCGGCAGATTTATCAGGAGTTCGGGAGTTAATGGCTCAAGGAATTTCCTACGCGGCGGCAGTCACGAAAATTTTATCCAAAGTCACACGATTAGACGAAAAACTTTTACGGCAACCAAACACAATCCTTGCGATTGAATATTTGCGCGCCTTGCCTGAAAAATTTTCACCGCTTTTAATCAAACGGGTTGGCGCGGCTTATGACGATTTAACATTGCATGAAAAATTTTCGAGTGCGTCGGCAATTCGAGCGGCTATTTACGAAAATCCTCCGTCGTGGGAAAAAATCGCCGCGCAGGTTTCAAACGAAACTTTAAACGCTCTCCGCGCAGAAAAACCAGTTGATGAGAATTTTTTATTCCGCCCGCTGATGACGAAACTTTTAACTTCCCACGTCGATGAGCTAAAAAAAATTTACGGCATGACAGAGGGGCTGGAGTTCAGATTATTAAACGCGACGGCGGCTAAAAATTTTCCGGAGATGGTAGAAACTTTAATCGGACGACGTTACACCGCAAGCCGAATTCGACGACTGCTTTTATATTTTTTGCTGAACTTGACGGCGGAAGAGGTTACAGAACTTGACGCGGCGACTTGCGCAAGAGTTTTGGCATTCAACGAGCGCGGAAGAATTCTAATAAAAAAAATCTCTGCGCCGATAATCACGAAACTCACGAAACATTTAAATCGCCGTGATATTTACGAACGCAAGAGATTTTTAGAACCTTATCAAAAAATTTTGTTATTCGACGTGCTGGCGACGGATTTGCGCTCAATTTTATTCAAGACGCCACGCCCGCCGCAAAGTGATTTTTTTACGTCGCCAATATTTGTAACCTGAACGCCTAAACTTTATTTGAACAGCTCAATAATTTGCTTACCGATTAAAATTACAGTCATGCCGATAAACAGCGGACGGACATAAGCCGCGCCCTTTGAAATCGCCATTTTCGCACCGCAAGCCGCGCCCAAAATCATTCCAAGCCCCATTGGGATTGCGTAGGAAAAATTCACAAGCCCTAAAGTCGTAAAGACAATCGCGGCGGCAATGTTGCTGGCAAAATTGGCGGCTCTGGCATTGGCGGCGGCTCCTAAAAATCCATAGCCCATCATCAGATATAAAAACAACATAAACGAGCCTGTACCCGGACCAAAGAATCCGTCGTAGAAGCCGAGCGCGAAAATTAACACGACACCAAGCAAATAATTTTTATGGGAGACGTGGACAGATTTTTTATCCGCGCCCCAATTTTTTTTCGCTACGCTGTAAATCGCAATTACAATCAGCATGACGACGACGAGCGGGCGCAGGAAGTCAGGCGGAATTTCTCGCACAACTAACACGCCGATAATCGAGCCGATAAACGCCAGCGGGAACATCACGCGCATAATTTTTTTGTCAATCTTGCCTGAACGCAGATAAGTTAAAAATCCCGCGCAGGCTCCCATGCAAGAGGCGATTTTGTTCGTGCCGAGAACGTTTAGCATTGGCAAGCCCGCCCACATTAAAGTTGGGACTGAAATTAATCCGCCGCCGCCGACAACCGAATCAATAAACGCCGCGATAAATCCCATGCCCGCCATTATCGCCATAACTGTAAAGTCTAACGTTTCCATTTTTTACATTGCCCATTTCATTAGTAAAGATTCTTCCTCTTCAGGAGTGAGGTAGCCGCCTTGAATCATTTTCTGCGCTACGTCCTGCGCTTTAGAGAATAGCTCTACAAAACTTTCGTCGTAAATTTTATTCAAGTCAACAAAAAGTTTTTCGGCATCGTCAAAGGAAGTTTGCGCCATATTATTGCCGGTGCGACGGTCGCAAATCATGCCGATAGCCAAAAGACAAACGCTAATCTCAACGTTATTCAAATTCCGTGAACGAATAACTTTGCACAAGTCTGAAACAACTTGCTCGCGGCAGATTTTGGAATTCGTCGGGCGTCCGTCAATTTTAAACGCAACGCCGAGCGCATGAGCAGAAATTTGTATGGAAGAAGTCGGCATGCCCGCCAAAACTTTTGCGCAATCCTTTTTAAATTCGGAGTAAATCCAATCGACTTCGGTTTTAGTTATGGCGTGTGTGTAAAGAGTCGCCATGCGGAATTTTTCGTTGTTGTGCAGATTGACGAGCATTGCAATATCTTCGTCGCTTCCGCACATTGACAGCGCGTAAACCGCTTGAATTTTAGTATTCATCTTTAAGCCTCTACCGAGACTTACACCAGGATTATAAAGTTCCTCGTCGAGTTGATATAAACAGAGGCGTGCAAGACGTCTTTTTTGTTGCGACGTCCAATTCGCGCCGATTTTCCTTGCAATGATAATACAACGTAATTTAAAAGATTCTTCGCGGGAATTTTTAGCGTCGTCAAGCATTTGCAAGAGCGGTTCGGCAAATTCTTTGTGATTGCTGGCGGAAATGATCGTGTTCACGTTAAGTTTAAGCGTCGCTGAAAATTTTATATTATCGTCTTTGCTCCTGCGTCTGAAAGCGTCATCAACATTGCGGCATAACGAACGAATTGTATTGAGCTGTGAACGCGGATTAACTTTGCCGCCGAATTTTGCAATGAGTTTAGTTTTGGGACCTTTCTCAACGCCCGTAGCAATAGAAATTTCTGTGGTGCCGTGATCCATTAATTCAAGCCCGCGCTCGTCGCGACAAGTAGCGGCGTCCATGCGAATAATTTTATCCTCGTCCATAAAAATGCTGAACGTAACGAAAATATCTTCCTTCATGCGTGAATAGCGTTCAGGGAATTGGATATTGCCCTTTGCAATGATTTTATAAGTGCCGTCAGCTTCTGCGCGGGCAATGGGCACGCTGATAACATTTTTGCCGGGCGGCAGTCTAAAACCCGTAAATCTCTCCGAAGTGTAAGGCAATTCTTTACCAGCAGGAATAATTTCTTCGTAATTGCCGCCGAATGTAACCAGATAAAAACTTTCGTTGAGGATATTACTGCCGAAGACGACGCCGATTGAACGATCTGCCGCTGTGATATTCCGATTGCTTGAAAAATTTCTGCGCGGCGACCGTGTAAGGAAATTCGGACGTGTATTTTGTCTCTGTTGAGAAATTAACGGAGGCGGCGGAAGTCTGACGGGAGTTTTTTCGGGCACTTCGTTACGCAAATCCTCCGCAAGTTCTTTATCGTATTTATGCAGGAAGTAATGATAAACGGCGGCACCGCGAGCAACGGCTTGATCTGGGTCGAGCGCAACAATCGGTTCAAAGCCGAAAAATTTTTTCAAGCGATTGATAACCATATAAAAGCGCGACATTCCGCCGTTCATTATAACCGCGTCAACTTTAACGTTATCAGTAGCGAGTTTAGCTGACGCCTTATTGAGCACGTCGAGAATCGGCAAGATAATATTTTTCTGCTTGCCAAATTTTTCATTGATAACGTTGAGATTTTTATAATCGTCAAATTTAAGCTCTTCGCCCATGAATTCACGCCAAATATCCTCAAGTTGATTCGCGCTGAAATTGTCGCTGTAAGCATAACCAGTTGTGCCGATATTGCCGCCGACGGGGAAATCTTCTTCCTCGTCCCACCAGCCAGAATTATCGCCGCCAAATGCGTCGCTTTTCTGCGCACTGACTTCCAATTTTAAATTTTCCGCATAGTTTAGGAGCTGGCTCATAACGCCTCGTTCCTCGTTGCGGATTTTTTGAACAATATTTGCGTGCGCGGCGTATTGATTCAGATAATGTTGGAACATAACTTTTGCTAAACACAAATCGAAATCGTCGCCGCCCAAAAGTGTGTAACGATTGGTCGCTATGTCTTGAACTTTTAAAATTTCGGGGGCGTCGTCGCGTCGTGAAATTTCGTGCAAAGTAATATCAAGCGTGCCGCCGCCTAAGTCGAAAACCATTACATTTTTTTTCGAGCTTAAGTCTAAAATTTGGGCGGCAATTTCTCCGTTGCGAACTTGATTAATAAAGTCGTAGATAACCGCTCGTGGCTCCGATAATAAAATTTGTCTCGGTGAGCCGTCCGCCTTCCGAATTTTTATTCCTGCAAGTTCTGCCGCCTTTAATGTCGCTTGCCGCATTATAAAATCGAAATTCGCGGGCACTGTTATAATCGCGTCGTCTATCCTTTCCACGTGATAAATTTTAGCGGCATTTCTAAGCATGTGCTCCAAAATTCTGGAGGAAACCTGCGCGGGCGTTTTGTCGTGAATATTTGAGGATAACCCTTCTGCAAATTCATTGCCCATTTGGCTTTTGATTGACTTAGCAACTAGATACGGTCGAAGTGGATACCTTCCTTTCGCGAAGTCGCCGACAATCGGCTGATAATTTTTTTCATCGTTGTAGTAAACACAGCTCGGCAAGATTGGACTTTTTTTGAGCGTAAACTTTGCTCCTGCTCCCGCGTTGTACATGTCAACTGCTCTGTCCAAGTCAACAACTTTGCTAACGATATTTCCGTTCGGGCGGATATTCACCGTCGCCAAAACGGAATTTGTTGTACCCAAATCAATTCCTACGCACAAATCGTTGTGCTCTTCTCCATTAATTAACATAAAAATTCCTCCTTACTCCTCGACCTCTTTAAGTCGCGGTCTAGCAATTTGAACATCTTTATTCTGATAAACCCAGCCAGGCGAAAGGACTTTGACGCGCTTAACTTCAGTGGTGTTGAGAAAGGGCGAGCCTTCATAATCGCAACTTTCAACCTCGTCAAGGCGCATATCCTTAACCGCGCCGGGTTTAAGAATCGGATTAATTTCGCTATCGCGGATAAACTGCGCGAGGCGTTCAATCAAAATGAACAAGCCGCCAATTTCGGGCGGAAGCTCAATATTTTTTTTACGGAGCTGACGAACTCCAGTTCTTGCATTTAAAACCTCGTCGAGAATGCAACCGTACTTTTCCGAGTTAAGCCGCGAGAAAAATTCAACCAAATCATCTTGATGACTTTGTTTAATGCGGGCGTCGAATTCGTCTTGCAAATCTTTAAGCAACATATCGGAACGGTTCAGCATATTTTCCAAAAGGTCAATCTTATCTTGCTGTGAATCTTTTTTATCGCCTTTGGCATTGCCTTTTGGACGAATGCAAATATTTCTAAGAAAATCGCTGGCGTCGAAAAGAAAATGTTTCATGTAAACGTTGCCGAATTTTTCAAGGATATTTATGTCGTTGCCACTGTCGAGTTCGGGAAGTTTAACGTAAAACATAAGGCAGGCAATGCGCTCTTGAATTTTGTAAGGTTCACCGTCGCGAGTTTGAATAATTTTGTTGCGCAGATTAATGAACTCCTCAAAATCTTTTGGGTTATGGGTTTCCAATGCCTTTGCATAAGTTTCAATCGTCTCTTGCGCCCAATTAAGCAACTCGGCGCGTTTAGGCTGAAAACTCAAGCGGTGCGATTTAAGAATGCGGATAACGTCCTCATTGTCCATATCGGTGCCGTAAAGATCATTCATTTCGGCGGCGCATTGACGCGGACCAAAGCCTTTATGTTCGCAGAAAATTTTAATTACGCGATTTTCCAGAACGTAGTCTTCACCGGCGGAGGCAGAAAGATTTTTGCTTTTGCGTTCTACTGACTTGTGCAGATTCTCGATAAGCCTTTTCATCATCGGTTCGTTGATGTTTATCATAAGAGAATTCCCCCTTGTCATAGTTCAAAAGGTTCGCCCGTTCTTGGGAAAATAAAACTCGTCCTTGAATCGGGGTCGTTGATTAAAACTTGTTCAAGCGTCGTGCTTGTGCGGAAAATTTTATCGGGCGGGCTGTGTACTACGACGCAGATTTTTGGATTAATACGGCGAACAAATTCAACTGTTGCGTTAAAGTCGTCGTGTAGTGAAAAATCGCCGTTTAAAATTTCCAAGCCCGAATGCACAGGCGGCGGCAATGTCGACAAGATTACGCAAGGCGCACGCGGTAAAGTATTCAGCGAATGATTTTGTTCGCGCATTATCGGGATATGCAAGTTTTCAAAGCGGTGGACGATTCTCATAACGCTATCGTCGATAAAAATTTCAGCTTGCGGCAAAAATTTATTAATCAGCGTGATGAGTTCGACGCCCTTGCTAATTTGCGTAACTTGACAGTAAACAGACTTGCGCCAACGGAGCGCGTGATAAATTTTGCGCAGAATTTTTTTCAAAGCAGAATCACTATCGCCGTAGCGTTGATAATTCGGGTGGCGGGCGTGCAGTCCGCACAAAATTAAAATATCAATCTTCACGTCGGGCAAAAGTGCCGAGCCTACAAGTTGCGTCGGGAACGTCGAATAATCGCCCGTGTACAGAATATTTTTCCCGCGAAAATTTATCAACGTCATCATTGCGCCTGGAATATGTCCCGCTTGATGAAAACTTACCGACAAACGCGGCAGAGGAATTTTTTGCAGGAAGGCAACAGACGAAATATTTTTTTCTATTGAACTAAAACGCTCCTCTAACTGCGCGGATAAAATTTCTCGCGTTAAATCTGTCATGTAAATTGCGGCGCGTTCGTTAAGCCCTAAAAAATCTGGCAAGGCGGCGGAGTGGTCAAGATGTGCATGCGATAAAAATATGTGCGAAATTTGATGAAAATCTTGCAGGTAAGGCGTCCGCAACAGCGCGGAAAATTTCGGCGTGTATTTTATTCCGCGTGTCAAGCCACAACCGCAATCAAGCAAAAGATTATTTTCGCCGAGCTTTAGGAAGTAACAACTTGCGCCGACTTCCTGCGCTCCGCCCAATGGCATGAAAATTATTTTCCCGCTTGCCACTAAAAACACCTCCGCCATAATGATAACAAAAAAAATGATTAGTGAAAAGCGATTAATGATTAGAATATGGCGAGTAGCAAACCGCCCGTTGCGATTAAAATTATTGCCAAGAGTTGAATTGCGGAAATTTTTTCACCGAAGATTAAAACCGCTAACACTACCGCGAACACGACGCTCAACTTGTCAACGGGCGCAACTTGCGAAATTTTTCCGTGCTTGAGTGCGAGAAAATAAAATAGCCATGAACACGCTCCTGCAATTCCGCTTAGGGCAAGGAACAAAAAACTTTTCTTGTCGCCGAAAATTTCCTCTGTGCTCGAAAAGTTTCCTTGTACAAGGACTACGCCGATTAAAAATATCGCCATGATAACTGCACGAATCGCCGTTGCTACAGTCGTATTCGCCCCAGTCAAACCGACCTTTCCGAAAATTGAAACAAATGCCGCGCAGATTGCCGACAACAGTGCGTAAATCAACCAAAGTTTCATGAAAATTCCCCCGCCGATATTATAACGCAAAAATTCTTAGACACGCAAAAAAACTTGTGATATAATCACGAAAAATTTTTGGAGAGTGATTAATATGTTTGGAATTGGTGTACCGGAACTTATTTTGATTTTGATTATTGGTTTAGTCGTCTTTGGACCTGGTAAATTGCCGGGCGTCGGTAAAGCTTTAGGGCAGAGCATTAAGGAATTCAAGCAGGCAAATTCCGACGACGACAATAAAACTGTTGACGTGACTGAACAAAAGAAACTCGAAGCTACAAAGATTGATTCCGATAAGAAATGAGCGAGCCTGAAAAAAATCCCGCGCAGGAAGTTCCCGCCGAAGACGATGGCACCATGAGCTTGACGGCGCACCTTGAGGAGCTTCGTTCGCGCATTATAAAATCTTTGCTTGCGATTGTCTTTGGCAGTTGCGTTGCGTATCTTTTTCTCGACGAAATTACAAATTACCTTACGCTCCCCGTCGGCAAGCTCTATTACATGAAACCGGGCGAGGCATTTTTTACGTATCTCAAAATCGACATTGCGGCAGGATTTTTAATCGCATTGCCGATAATTTTTTATCATGTGTGGAAATTTTTCTTGCCCGCGCTGACGAGGAGCGAACGCGCCGTTTTAGGTATCTTGGTGCCCTCGTCGGTAGCGTTATTTTTCACGGGACTGGCGTTTTCGTTTTTCCTAATCTTGCCGGTCGCGCTGAAATTTTTTATGGGTTTCGGCGAGGAGTCGGAAAATCTTCAGTCGTTGTTTTCGTTCGGTAGCTATTTTGAGTTCGTGATACTGTTCGTGTTGCCATTTGGCTTTGTATTTGAATTGCCGCTTGTGATAATTGTCTTAGGTAAGCTCGGCATTTTAACCAGCGAAAAATTGGGCAAATATCGCCGCTATGTATTTTTCTTTTCATTCGTAATTGGCGCACTCGTCACCTCCCCTGATGTGATAACTCAAATCGCTGTCGCAATCCCCGTGATTTTGCTGTATGAAGTTGGTTATTTAGTCGTGAAATATATTTTGCGCCGATAAAAAAGCCCCGCCGATTAGCGGAGCTGAAACGTTGCATTTTTAAGCGGTTTTAGTGACCGTCTTAGACTTAGCAGTATCGACGTCGTATTTTTCCTTATCGAAGCAGACGTAAGAGACAAACGAACCTTCTGGGCAATCGCTTAAATCAATTTCGAGAATATTTGACGGTTCGGGATAAACTTCGTAGTCTTCGAGCATTAAACCGAGCGCGTCCTGCGCCATCCACATACATTCGGGGATATCGTCGCCCATAGTGAAGCAACCAGGAATATCGGGAAATTCGAGAGTATAACCTACAAGTCCGCTACCCTTCGGAGAAAAAATTGCGGGATAATAATATTTCATATGCGCACCTCCATTAATAATCTAACTCCAGACCTAATTGCCTATAAATGTTCTTGACAAAATACTGCGGCATGTCTTTTCCAAGATGAGCTGGAACGATAGAAGTTTGTCCGGTTATGGGATTTCTAAATTTTTGGTGACTTCCGTTGTTGTTTGGTATGACTTCGCACTTACTTTCCAAGTCGCGGAGCACTCTGCGCGTTTTATACGTTGGCATTAAGTTATCCTCCTCTCGTGTAGGTTATACACAACGCAAAATCATTTGTCAATTAAATTCAAAGGAGATGACGCCATGAAAAGATTTTTGATAGCAATCTGCGCGGCAGGACTTTTATTCAGTGGTTGCGGCAGTAATAAACCTGTCGAAAAACCTGCCCCAAAAGTTGAAACTCCTGCGCCCGCGCCTGTTCAGCAAGCCGCACCCGATAAAGTTTTGAATCTCGGCATGACCCTTGAACAATTCAAGGCGGCGTATAACGAAAATATTGCTAAGTTTGCTCCCGAAACAGGCTGGAATATAAACTTAGGAAATTTAAAGCAGGGCATAGATAAAAGTACCTTTGAGTATCAAATTACTCCTAATGTCTCAATGTTTGTCTTTATCGAAACCAATACAGGTTTTATAAACCAAATCCTCATTTTGATGTTCAGAGCCGCAAATGAAGATGAAATAACAGCAGCCATGCTTGCTTATGGCATGATAATGCCAACTTTAAATCCTGAATTGGATTACAATAAACGTGGAGAACTTCTGGGAGAATTAAAATTTACCGATAATGGAGGCATGTGGAGATTACCCAACGTGAATGGTACCGCTATACGTGGCAAGGTTCGTTATACTACAATGTTACTTCCAGAAGGAGATTTTTGGTTTATGGCAGAGGGAAAAGACCTTTATAATTAATAGAGGAGATGAGGCTTTGGCTTATAAAGATTTACGCGAGTTCATTGCGGAGTTGGAGAAAAGGAATTTGCTTAAGCGGATAAAAGTACCCGTTGACGCGGAACTTGAGATAACCGAGATAACTGACCGCGTGTCGAAGTTCAAAGATAGTCGCAACGTTGCCTTGCTGTTTGAAAATGTTCGCGGCTATGACATGCCGGTTTTGATGAATGCGTTCGGAAGTTATGAGCGTATGGCTCTTGCGCTTGGCGTGGAAAAATTGGACGACGCGGCAGACGATATTCGCGAGATTATGAAGTTGCCGTATCTATCGTTCAAGAACCGCTCAAATATTTTTTCTATCGTCTCGACTGCGCATAAGGCGATTAACTTTCCAAAATATATCAAGAACGCGCCCTGCCAAGAAGTCGTCGAAGTCAATCCCACGCTCGATAAAATTCCTATCTTAAAATGCTGGCCCAAAGACGGCGGAGCTTTCGTGACTTTGCCGCTCGTCTTTACTAAAAATCCTAAAACTGGTAAACGTAATGTCGGCATGTATCGTTTGCAAAAATATGACGCCCGAACAACGGGTATGCATTGGCACATTCACAAGAACGGAGCAGAAAATTTCCGCGACGCAAAAACTTTAGGCGAAAATAAAATTGAGGCGGCTGTTGCTATCGGCACTGACCCCGTCGTCACTTATGCCGCGACTGCTCCCCTTCCACGCGATGTCGACGAAATGGTTTTCGCTGGCTTCCTTAGGAAAAAATCTGTCGAACTTACAAAATGTAAAACCGTCGATTTGGAAGTTCCCGCGACCGCCGAAATTATTTTGGAAGGTTACGTTTCAACTGACGAACTGCGCCGTGAAGGACCTTTTGGCGACCACACCGGCTATTATTCTCTCGCTGATGATTATCCCGTTTTCCACGTCACTTGCATAACGCACAGGAAAAATCCGATTTACTTCGCGACTGTCGTTGGCAAGCCGCCTATGGAAGATTGTTATATGGCTAAAGCAACGGAAAGAATTTTCTTGCCGCTTTTGCAACAGCTTTTGCCCGAAATTATCGATATTAATATGCCGCTCGAAGGCGTCTTCCATGATTGCGTTATCGTTTCCATAAAAAAACAATTCCCCATGCACGCAAGAAAGGTTATGCACGCGCTCTGGGGCTTGGGGCAGATGATGAACGTCAAGATGATTATCGTCGTCGATTCGCATGTTAACGTTCAAGACTTGAGCGAGGTCGCTTGGCGCGTCTTTAACAACATTGACGCCGAACACGACTTGGAAATTGTTCACGGACCGCTTGACGTGCTGGATCACTCGTCGCCGTATGCAAAATGGGGAGCTAAACTCGGCATTGACGCAACTAAAACTTGGGTGGAGGAAGGGCACGCCCGCGAATGGCCTGACGAAATCGAAATGTCGCCCGAAATTAAAACTCGTGTCGATAATATTTGGAGTTCATTGGAGTTGGATTGATATGAAAAATTTTTTTGAACGCCTCTCGTGGCAAATGATTTTCGCCGCGTATTTGGCGATATTTTTTTTACGCAACTTGCTAATGCCGAATGTCGCCGACGATTTGTCTTACAAATTTATTTGGGACGGCGCGGGCAAAGGAAATTTAATAAACGGCATTGATCCAAGTCGCTTGCAACCTGTGGAAAGTTTTTCGGACATTTTAATTTCGCAGTGGCAACATTATTTTGCTTGGGGCGGGCGAACAGTCGCGCATATCTTAGTTCAATTTTTCGTCTGGCAAGAAAAAATTTTCTTCGACGTGGCAAATGTTTTTGTATTCGCGGCGTTGGTTTTGTTATTGTTCAAAGTCGGGACAGGTTTGTCTTCGCGCGAAATGAATAAAAGTTATCTACTACTAATTTTAGCGGGAATTTATTTCTGCACGCCGTCACAAATAATAACGACGATTTGGCTGACGGGAACTTGCAATTATCTTTGGATGTGCACGCTGATAATTTTATTCCTGTTGCCGTTCGCTGAAACTTATCGCCGAAAAAAATTAGTCCCTTATCCTTTAATCCTCGTCCCTTTGCTCGGATTTTTAACAGGGTGGTCTAGTGAACCTGGCGCGGCAGTCACGATTTGTGTAACGTTTATATTTGTTCTGCACTTCCGCAGAGAAAAAAATCTTCAGTCGTGGATTAAAGTCGGATTTATATTTTTGCTCGTCGGCTTTGTAATTTTAATGCTCGCGCCGGGCAATTTGCACCGAATGGAATTGATAGGTGACCATTTACCGCCCTCCAAAGTTCAAATGTTGTACACGAATTTTGTTGGAGGATTCTTGCCGGTCTTCTTGCGCGAGGTTATTTTGTTCGTGCCGATAATTTTTTATTTCGTTAAGGCAAAAACTTCGCCGGAAGTCACGAAATTTATCCTGACGTTTGCGGCGGCGTCGATTTTAAGTTTAGCGGTTATGATGTTTGCGCCAATGTTCCCCGAACGTGCCGGCTTCCCGTCAACGATATTTTTATTAGTTGCCTCGCTCGCCGCGCTGAAAGAAATTTTGCCGCTCGTTGAAAGTTTTTTCCGTCGCCAAATAAAAATAGTAACTATTTTTGCCGCCATTTGGTCGATTAGTTTGCTCGGCTGTCTTTACGTCGAATACAGTTTCCATAATCAGATTGCAGAAAGATATAAAATTGTTGCCGCGCATAAAAATGACGACTTAGTTGTTGTCCCGCCGATTAAATTGCCCGCTTGGTCTGAAACTCTTTTAGGCTCGCGCACGTGGGATAAACTGACACTTTTATTGGGCGGCGACTTGAAGAATTACGAATCAAATAACCGCAATATAATTTTTGCGCACATTAACGGCTTGAAAAAAATCGTGACGGCAGATAGGAAGGATTAAACTTGGAAAGACACGGACTAATAATCGTTCATACGGGCGACGGCAAGGGTAAAACAACTGCGGCACTCGGTTTAGCAATGCGGGCGTTCGGCGCGGGCTTGAAAGTTTTAATTCTGCAATTTATCAAGGGCAGAAAACGTTCAGGCGAATTAAAAGCTTTAGAAATTTTAGGCGTCGAAGTTCGGCAGTTAGGGCTGGGCTTCATCACCAAAGAAAATTTCGACGAACAAAAAAAATCTGCGCGGGCGGCTCTCGAATTAGCGCAGAAAGAAATTTTGTCGGGCGCGTGGGATTTAATTATCCTTGACGAAATAAATTACGCGGTAAAATTCGGCTTGCTTGACGCGGAGGAAATTTTGGAGCTGATAAAAATTCGTTCGCCGCAAATGCATTTGGTATTCACGGGACGCGACGCTCTGCCAGAATTAATTGACAAAGCCGACCTCGTTACGGAAATGAAATTAATCAAGCACCCGTTCCAAAAAGGAATCGCCGCGCAGGCAGGGATTGAGTTTTAAGCCAGCTCTTGTTGAAAAAAATTTTTTGGTATGCTAAACTTTTTTTTGATTTAAATGGGAGTGATTCTATGGAAGAAGAAATAATTAGCGTTGATATGATAGCTCAACAGAATAAACTTTTGCAGGAACAAAACGAACTATTGCGCGAACGAAATAAACTTTTAAGGCAAGCGGCTTCGATTAATCAAAAATATGACCGCGAAATTTTTGTAGAAAATATTGACCATGACGAAATGCGCGAGGGTTTTCTCGTCACCAGCCACAGAAAAAAATTGTGGAACGTGGAAATCGGCTTGTTACAAGAATTCGCTCGTATCTGCAAAAAGCATGACATTCGTTGGTATGCAATCGGCGGAACGCTTTTAGGCGCGGCACGTCACAAAGGTTTTATTCCTTGGGACGACGACGTTGATGTTATTATGTTCAGACCCGACTACGAAAAATTTAAAAGCGTCGTCGAAGAGGAATTAAAATATAATCCAAATTATAGCATGTGGTATTGGTATAATCACCGGCTCGAAAGCGACACCGAAGCGGCTCAACATGTTAATACAGATTTGCCGTTAATTTCTAAGGCATATTCTGAAAGATATTTTGGTTTATTGCCTTTTTTCCCGATGTTAAGATTGATTGACGAGCGCACCACTTGTTTTATAAGCGAGGCGCGTAAAGATATTTTTTATGCCATATGGATTGATATTTTCTGCTTTGACCCATGTCCGCCCTTTGAAGATGATACTGCTCAGAAAAATTTCGACATAGCTAAGGAATTATTTTATGCGACTATCGCGCCCGATAAAGTGCGACAAGCCGTCCATAATAAAGAAAGCTTTTTGACTCCGTACGATACAGTTTTGTCGTTTCTCAATCTTCCGTATAAAATGCGTGCGCAACAACTCGACCGATTTTTGGCTAAAAATTATTTTGAAAGTCCTTACGTGTCCGAATTAGCCTATCAGACGATAAGACAAAGGAAGCGTGCTTACAGGGCGAAAAGTTTTAAAGACGTCGTATATCTGCCATTTGAAACGATAGAAATTCCTGCGCCTGCTGATTACGACGCAGTTTTAACTGATGATTTCGGCGACTGGCATAAAATGATTATGACAGACGGGCATTTGAATACGTACAGCGTGGACATTCCCTACAAAGAATATTTCGCGCAATTACAATCAAAGAAATAAAATTTGTGTTTTTTATTTTCTTTTACCAACAGACCTTAATTTAACGTTTGCGTTTTTAAGAAATCCCCGTGTGTTTCAGCAGGGATTTATTTTTTTACGTTGAATAGTTGAAAAAAATTTTAAAAGTCGAGGGGAAGCGATTGCATTGCGAGCAGAAGGAGTTTTGCCGATAATCGGCAGCAAGTTTGATCAATTAACGGGGCTTTATAATCGCGAGGCTTTTTATCGAGAAGCAACATTGCTTTTGGGCGCACGTTACGACGTTAAATATAGTATCGTCTGCATGGATATAAGTTGCTTTAAAATAATCAATGACTTATTCCACGTCGACACGGGTAATTTGATTTTGCGTGCGGCGGCAGATTATTTTAAGGCGACATTAAACTCGCGGACTTCCATAAGTTGTCGTGCCGAAGCTGACCATTTTATTTTGTGCATACCGAGTGATGAACTTAAAATTGAGCAAATTATTAAAGACCTTGATATGCGAATTCAATCTCTCCACATTAGCCACAACATTTTATTTTTTGCGGGCATTTATCCCGTTGAAAGTATCAAGTTGCCGATTGACCAAATGTGCGACCGCGCAGGCATGGCACTTCGGCGAATCAAAGGCAATTACGTGACACGCTACGCTTACTACGATGCAAAAATGCGCGAACAGATGATTGAAGAGCAACTTATAACCGGCAACATGGAAGCCGCGCTGTTGGAGAATCAGTTTACAATTTATCTTCAGCCGATTTACGATCCGCATAGAAATACCGTTTCCAGTGCCGAAGCTTTAGTTCGCTGGTTTCACCCGATACACGGCATGGTTTCGCCCGGCAAATTTATTCCCGTCTTTGAACGCAACGGCTTTATCGTGCGCCTTGACCGGTTTGTTTGGGAGGAAGCGTGCAGACTTCAACGGAAACGCCTCGACGAAGGCAAAGAAGTCGTTCCCATCTCCGTTAACTTGTCGCGGCTGAATTTCTACAGCTTAGACTTGCCAGACTTCCTTGCGACGTTACTTGAAAAATATAACTTAGAACCGTGGATGTTAAAATTGGAAGTCACAGAGAGCGCGTACACCGATAATCAGCTACAACTCCTCGATATGATTTCCACGTTCCGCGAATTGGGATTTTCGATTTTAATGGACGACTTCGGGTCGGGCTATTCGTCGCTGAACATGCTAAAAGACATGCCGCTTGATACTCTCAAAGTCGACATGGCATTTATTCGCGAATTGGAAAAATCTAAGCGCGTGGCGATAATCCTTAAATTTATCGTCGAATTGGCAGAGGAATTAGGCATGAGCGTCGTGGTTGAGGGCGTAGAAACTCAAGCTCAAATGGATTACGTGTCTAGCTTAGGTGACGTGGCAATTCAAGGTTATTTCTTCTCGCGCCCGTTGCCGATACCCGACTACGAAGCACTTTTAGATAAATATCTCTCGTAAAAAATTTATCTTATGGCGACTATGCGTTGACGTAATTTAGTATCCTCAATAACTTTATCTAAACAAATTTTCGATAGGAAAGATGCCGTGCCGCGCAGGCTGTAAGAGTCGTTGTAAAACTGCGCGGCTTTTTTGTCAATCAATTCGTCGGTGCGGCGGTCGTAGATAATCAATTCAAAGCGAACGTTGCTTATCATATAATCTTCGCCGTGCCAGCCAGAAGAAATCGAAACGTGTTGACTGTACTGATTTAGAACGGGGCACACGATAATATCCGCATCAAGTTTTTGGGCGAGCGGGCGCATTGCGTCTTGGAGCTTCGCCTTTTTATTTTCGGCGCGCATATCTTGCCACATATCGCCTAAAACTTGTGCAGAATCTTTTGGCGGCAAATATTCGACGAGCTGTAAAGTTCCATTTAGCGGAATGTGAATTGCGCGGGCAAGAAGAACTTCGAGTTCAGCGCAAGTATCATCATCGGGGATTGTGCGTTGAAAAATTATCGGCAAGCGGGCAATGCGTACGGGTTCAGCGGCTTGAGCAGTCGTCGCCAATAAAATCAGCGTAAAAAATACAGCTAAAAATTTTTTCAAAGGAATCACTCCTTAAATCGTCGGGATAATGCCCTCGCTGGCAAGCATCCACATTAACGGATCTAAAACTCTGTGTGGACGAATTTTGGCAAGCCGTTTACGCGAATCAGGCGGACGCCCAAAACTAGATACGCCGAAAACTCGAACGTCTTTAAAGTTAGCGTCAATCGCACCGAGAAAAGCCGTTTCACCCTGCCGCGTGAGCCAGTCGCGTATTTCTAAATCAACCATTACGCTATCAGACTCGACGAAGCCGCGATTTTGAACGTGAGGACTTTCTCTAAGAATCGTTGAGCCGGAAGCAAAGCCGTTAAGCATTTCCGTTAAGGCATCAAGTTTGGTTAAGACGACGGCGGCGCGACGGTCAATTTTTTTGCCGGGCGGAATATTGCAGTTGCGGCGAATATAATTTGCCAACGAATTCACCATATTAACCATATTGCCCGGCGCACTCGTTTGACGGTCGGTAGCCATTGAGGCATTCAAAGTATCTCTCGAAAGTTCCACGCGCACGCTTGACAATAACAGTGGGTCAAACATTATCAAAAGCATTCGTGCGCCCGACAAGTAATGGCTTATTTTAGCGTCAAGCGGCGTATAATCAATGCGTTCGCAATCTTCGCCCGCGCCGTCGTAAATCGTTAGCGCGTAAGTCGGAATTTTTTCGCCCTTAACTGAATTATCCATAATCGTCCAAAGTTGCGGCTTAGGTGAAACGCCCGACTCTGTTCCTCTTAAACAATGCCGCTCTTCGTAAACATATTGCTCGTTAAGTTGCGCCCGCCGCGTCGTGTCCACGTCCATTGCTTGCAAAATCCACGGCAACCCCGAATATTTCAGTTCGTGCAATAGCGTCGTCATATAGCTTGACTTGCCCGCGCCAGATACGCCGACCGCGCAGAAGCTTAGATATTTATCGTGGAATAAAAGTTGCGGCGGGAGCGGTTCTCCACAATGCTTGCAAGTCGCCTCTCGAATCGTCAAGCCGTGATTCCTGCAGAATTTTCTTTTGCAGACGGGGAGCCGCCCTCTGAATTTATCGGCGAACGATAGCTTAACTTCGTGGCGATTGTCTTCGTCGGGGACGCAATAAAATTTCATGCTGCTCAATTTTAATTCCCTTAGACAGTGCGGACAAATTGCCGCCGACTTGCTGAACATAGACATATAAAATCCTCCGCAGTTTTACTTCTTCGGAACAATAAGACTATCAGGGCGCGACGCTTTAAGCTCGAAACGCTTTTCATCCTCTTTGGAAGTGAGGAGCTTAACAACGGTACCCGAAGAAACTTCTTTCCAAATTTCGTTAGGCAGATTAGTTTCAAGCCGCCCGCCGCTGTAGCCTTCGGGATATGCGCGAACTGTGCCCAATATGCGCGTCGCTGAATCGCCCGCCTCAATGTTCATGCGTCCATCACTTCGACACACCAACGACATTTTCGGCGTAGATTTGGCGTTGCTCTCGATTATCAGCTTACAATCCTTAGCATGAATTTCCTTTTTGAAAAGTCCGCTCGTCCCCCACTCCAGCCGATACGAAATAATTTCTTTAGGGCGATTGTTTAAAGTCAACGTGCTCGGCGCACAATAAGCCGACGTTCCGTCGCTAAATTTGTACTCGCCAATAACTGTAATAAAAATTTCTTTCGGCGGCAAGTGCGTCTGCAAAATAAATGTATCCTGCGCATATTTCGCCGCGTAAATTCTATTCATCTGCCGCGCCTTAGCCGTCTCAATCGTCGCGTAAAGTTCGTCGGCGTCGCTCGTGTTAATTTTGTAGTGAATCATATAAAGATTTTCGGGCACGCTCTTTAAGACAAGTTTCAAGCCGCCCGCGTCAATTTGAGTTTTATCGGCGTCAATCTCGCAAGGTTCGACGTTTGCACAAGTTATAATTTCGTTTATAAGTCCAAATTCCCGCGTCGCGCTAATGACGGCAACTTTAACATTATCGCCGCTCAAAGCAAAATCGCAAGTCTCGTCAAAACTCTCCGCCTTTTTGTAGACGACGCCACTGCCTAAAATTTCGTCGATTTTATCTAAGCCAAAAACTTTGTTATCAATCTGCGCGGACTCTTTGACGACTTGCTTAAACCAAATGGCAAAATCTCCCGTCGATTTCCAATGAAAAGCGGCTCGCCCGTTCCTGACAGTACAAATTAAATTTTCCACAGGCTTAGGCGGCTTTTCGGGCGTCAAGCTAACGGTCAAGCCGTGACTGTATTTATAAGTTCGTTCAATCTTCCAAACGCCGCTTAAAATTTCATCGGTGCTTTGGCGGGCAAAATATTTTTCGTTGTTAGAAATATTATCTTCGGCGGCGTAGTAGACGCATTGCAAGCGATATTGATAAGATTTACGATTTTTAACGCTGTTGTCAACGAAGGGCGATTGCACACAGTCAGCAACCACAACGCTTTTACCCGCGCTGTCACTGCGCAAAATCCGAATGCCTAAACAATTTTCCGACGGGAGCCGCCAAATAAATTTACATGCGCCGTCCTCCGTCTTAGCAATTAATTTTTTCTCGTCAAGGTCGCTATAATGGGCGGCGGTTGTAGTTGTCGGTGCAGAAATTGTTCCCAGTCGTGTCGAGAAAATCGCGTAGCCGTAAAGCACGCCAGGTTTAACGTCGTAATCTGTAAATTCGAGGCGGTCGGTATTCTCAATCAAAATTTCGCCGTCGCGATAAGTTTTCGGCACGCCGTCAATTTTTTTAATCAGCGTGTAAGTCAAGCCCAAATCGGCGGGAGCTTGCCAAGAAATGTTGCAAATTAAATTCGACTCGGCGGAGCCAACGCTAGTAGACTTAGCCTTAACGGAAATTTTACTAATACTTGAGTTGTTGACCGGCGAATAATTTTCCTTAAGCGTGGCGACAATCGCGCTCGGAGTTTTTGGCGGAATTAATTTCAATCTGTCAAGTGCAGGCTTATAGTCCTTAATCTTGCGCAAAATCTCCACGCAATCGCTTACGGCTTTGGCGGGCGCAATCGACAGGCTCGGCAACTTTTTATCAGCCCAAGCAAATAATTCACGCCGCTTGAGTTCGCCGGCAACTTTATTAATGCGCCATTCCAATTTTTTCAAGTCGTTGGATTCGGGCTTGAGTAGCTTAGCTTTAGCGAGAATTTTTATAATCTCCGCCATGACAATGTGAACGTCCTCATCAGCGTTGCGGGCTTGCTCGATTAAGTCAAGCATTGAATTCGCTTCAGCAATGTAATTTGAAAACTTTTTAAACTCGACAATAGAAAAGTCGCACGCGGTACAACGGTCGGCAGTCGCGGGAATTTTCTTGCCGCATTTCGGACACTCGATAAAGAAATTTTCGCCGCAGATTTTGCAACGCGCCCGCTCGCCTTCCTCACGAGTTCGGAAATTTTCAAAGGCTCCGCAGTTAGCACACGTCACACAAAAAGAATTTTCGCCCGCGTCGCCCGTCGATTCGTAGGGATTTTTCAGCAAGCCCGCCGCCTTGTTATAGAGCGCGGCACTTTGCTCGTAAGTTAAAAAGTTCGGGAAGGTGCGCTGTATCCGATTAATGCAATTATCCGCAAAATAATTGTCGTGCTTGAACAGGTCGGGCGCGGCTTTTATTTTGGCAAAAAAATCTGTCAACGTCTCAATCTTCAACGAGTGATCGTATTTAAAGCGGCTGTCGTCGGTGTTGAAAACTTGAGTTTGCGCCAGATTGAGGAGAGCTTTAATCGCTTGCCACTGCGGAATTGGCGCGGAAACTTTTTTAGCGGCTTCACGAAAAATTTCCCTCAAGTCGTCGGTTGGGTGACGCCGATAAAAATCCGGCGACGGCTCAATTTGATTTTCGATATAAAACGCCAGCTCGTAAAGGTCATGAACATTAGCCGACCACGGGAAATTTTTTTCATCGGGGACGAGTTGGAACGCCGCAAAATTTTTTCTTAGCTCCCCCATTACCGAATCATTAAGGAAAAAACTGTTCAGCGTCGCCAAAATTTTCTGCGCGGACTTAGCGGGCTTTATCTCAAATCCCTGCTCTTTATACGTCGCCTCAATCGTCGCCGGACTTAGCCGCAACTTGTCCCGTATCTGCCGAATTTGCGCTTGATTTACTTGCAACGTGCCCGATGTGTCGCCGCGCTGAATGTCAATGTAAAGCCGCAATTCCTCAATGCGCTGTTGTTTAAGAGACTCCGCCGCCTGTTGACGAAAGCGCGGATTATCAATCGTCAGCGCAATGTAATCGTCCATTTGCAATTCCGCACGAATCTCCGCCAGCCGCGTCGGGTCAACCATTGTATTTTGCTCAGTCGTTAATCGTTTTTTCCAAGCCTCATAGGCAGCGCGAATTTTTTTCACGTTGTCGGGAGGGTCAAATTCCAAACCGAGCATTTCAAAAATATTTCGTTTCGCCAAATTCAATCCTCCCAAAAATTTTATTTATCTCCGTAATGACTTTTGCAAGAAAGAACTTCGATGATATGCTTGTTAATTTTGTCAAAAACTTTTCTGTCGTTATACGCCCAATAACTAAACTCGGCAAGGGCTTCATTCAAAAATAAAACATTTGGCATTAGAAATTCCTCAACTCTTCAAGCGTGAACAATTTGCCTTCGCCAGCCGCGAGTTGTTCTTCAGCTCGGTCAAGCTTTGCAAGATATTTCCCGTTGTTAATGCACAAGTCAACTTTTTCAAACCCGCGCATTTTTAATTCTTTCAAAAAATATTTCCATTCACGCGGCGAAAAGGTCGTCTTCTCGTCCGGAATGTCAATCGGATTAACTTTGTAAGTACTCATGATAAAAACTCCTTTCAATCGGCAGAAATACGGAGTTGATGAACGGCACTGCCCGCAACGTCAATGTCGCTTTCGGTGCGCAGGAAAGTTTCAAAGGTCTCGTTAGTTTTGGTGTTAACCGCCTCGACGTGTACGCCCGACGCATCAACTTTGAACGTAACTTTAATCGGCGTGTCGCGGCTGGTATTGGGCGGCAGATTAACTATCAGTTCGCCCAAAAGTTTGACGTTATGCGCGGGGTCAGTGGCTTGCGGATTGCCGTCCTCGTCGACGCAGGGAATCAACGTGTCATCGGTTGACATATTTTCAAAGGCGCGCAGGCGAACGAGTTCTTGATTATCTTCAAGCGGATAATAAGTTTTCGTGAACACGGCGGGCATTTTCTCGCCAATCTTTATAAAATTCTCCAAAACGTATTTATGCTTTGCGCCGTTCATATCGACGACACCAGGTCCGAACGAACGCGGCGTTTGATCCTCGACGGTAAATTTTGAGGTAAGTTGTTCAGCTTGAGCAACTTCGCCGCCGAAAGTTTCCTCGCCCTGCGCGGACAAAGATCCGACTTCCTCAACCAACATGCTTGCATAAATCGCCGCGCCCTTTGCAACTGCTTGATCGGGGTCGTGCTGTTGAACTTTGCCAGGAAATTTAGCCTCAACCGCGTCAATTATCATCGGCATATAAGTTGAGCCGCCGACTAAAAGAACAGTATCAATCGCCTCAGCAGGAACTTTATCCAACGTCTTATCAATGTAGCCCATAGTCTTTGCAACGAGGTCGCTAGTCATCTGCTCAAAATCCGTGCGCTTGATAACAATTTCCGTGCGCGAGCCGTTTACGTCAATACGAACTTTGGCGGATTGTTTCTTGCTAAGTTTACGTTTAGCCTCTTCGACTTTGGAGCGAATATCTTGCCGCGTTTCAGCTTCGATTTCTTCGGGCGTCAAGCCGTTATCGTCGCAACAGGCGTGCAAAATGTGGTTGTAAAGTTTATCGTCCCAATCTTTACCGCCGAGTCTGTCGTCGCCGTCAGTGGCAAGCACCGTGATTTTTTGAACGTCGCGCCCCGAATTATTTTGCGTCATCGACATTTTTAAAACAGTTACGTCGAACGTGCCGCCGCCCAAGTCGTAAACTAAAACCGTCCTGTCCTCTTGAAATTGACGGGCACAATAGCTCAAAGCCGCCGCAGTCGGTTCGTTAATTAAGCTCAACACGTGAAGTCCAGCGAGTTCGCCTGCCTGTTTTGTCGCGGAACGTTCCTCAAGTCCAAAGTAAGCGGGAACAGTTATAACGACGTCCTCAATCGTGCCGCCCTGCGCCTCAACCAAATTTTTCAGCCGCGTTAAAATCAGTGCGCTAATCTCAACGGGCGTATAAGTTTTGCCGTCGAATTCGTAAGTGCGAGTGTCGCGTTTGCCGATTTCCCGCTTGACGAATTGAACGACGCGATCGCCGTCAGTCTCAATATTTTCCTTAGCCGCCTGTCCGACGATTACATTGCTCTCATTTTCAAAAAAAACTACGCTGGCGACGGTGTTGCTGTCGTCCTCATTGTTGCGAATAACTTCGGGGTTGCCGTTAGAGTCCAAACGCGCTATGCAAGAATAAGTTGTGCCCAAGTCAATTCCGTATGTGCTCATAAAATTTTATCTCCTTTACTCACTGCGAACAGATTCCGATTTTTTGATACCCGCGTTGCTGTCGTAAACATAAACGTCAACGAATTCGCGGTAAAGCGTCCGCCCATTGCGAATAACGCCGGGGCGTCTGCTCCTAGCTATGGTGTTGTGTAGATCTTTATTAGTGGTCGCGACGGTGTTAACGATTTTAGTTAGTAACGGGCGACGCGGCTCGCCGATTTCCGACGTGAAAATTTCTGCGTCATACTCCGATAAAATTTCTTCCAGCTCGTCGAAAAGTAGCTTAAGATTGCGTCGCGTCCGTCTTGAAATGGCTTCGTCCGTCAACATTTTTCTATACTCTACGCAGACCGTTGCGATTGATTTTAAAATCGGCGTGAACTGTTCGCCGCGCTGTTGTTCTTTTAAGGCGTCAAGTTCTTGTTGCATGCCCCGCCGCACTTGATTTTGAAAGTTTACATTCTCGCGCAGACTTTGAACTAATTGCCGCGAATTTTTTTGTTGCAAGTCTAAAATTTTTTCTAACGTCGCGGCTACAGAATTTTGCTCCGTTTCTTCCGCGACAAATTCCGATTGCGTTTCCAATTTATCATCTCCTTTCGTTACTAGAAATATTATCAGAAAATCTTCAGATAAACAAGATACAGCAGGATAACATTTTTTCCTTGCTGATAAAAGAATTAACTGATAAAATGCTGTGGGAAATTATAAAAATAGAGGTCTTGTTCTATGAGCGTGACATTTGATTTTAAGAGGAAAAATTTTGTAGTAGTTGGCGCGTCGTCGGGCATTGGCAAACAAGTAGCTCTTGAGCTGGCGCAGAGCGGCGCAAATGTTTTAGCAATCGGCAGAAATTTGGAGCGACTCACCGAACTGAAAAAAAATTCACCGCTAAGTTTGGTTAAACACCCGCCGCGAATTTTCACGGAACAACTTGACGTAATCACGGCGACGGCTGACGATTGGTCGGAGGTTTTAAGCAACTTTACGAGCACAGTTGGCAGGATTAATGGCGGCGTGTACACGGCGGGCATTTGGGGCTTGACGCCGCTAAATTCTTTTGACGAATCACTTGCCCATAAAATTTTCGATACGAGTTTTTGGGGCGCAGTAAATTTTGTACAGTCGGCAACGCGGAAAAAATTTTCGGACGGCGGCGCGTCATTCGTGCTGATGAGTTCAATCGCGGGCGACTTTAGCGGAAAATCTTTGTTTGCATATTCGGCGGCAAAGGCGGCAGTGCAAGCGGCAGTTAAATCATTCGCGGCAGAAATAATTCGCGGCAAGCACAGGATAAATTCAGTGGCACCCGCGCTGGTTCAAACGGAAATGATGAAAAACGAAATGTACGCAGCGACAGCTAGCGAGGAAATTATTTCACGACATCTTTTAGGCTTGGGCACGCCGCGAGACGTTGCCGGCATGATTTTATTTTTGCTAAGCGACCGCGCCGCCTGGATAACCGGACAGAATTTTTTCGTGGACGGCGGTTATATCGTCGGCTCCTACACTTGACGAGGTGATTTTATGGGCGTCAGATACCTAAGCGGCGGCGAAAGTCACGGTTCGCGGCTCGTTTGCATTTTGGAGGGCTTGCCAGCGGGTTTAAAAGTTTCAAGCGAATTTATCAACGCGGAACTTAAACGTCGACAAGGCGGCTATGGGCGCGGCGGGCGTATGAAAATCGAAAGCGACCGCGTAGAATTTTTGTCGGGAATTCGTTTTGGAGAGACGATTGGCAGTCCGATAACTTTAAGCGTCGAAAATCGCGATTGGCAAAATTGGCACGAACGCATGAGCGCGGAAGGTTCACCTTATGGCGAGAAAGTTACTAATGCTCGTCCCGGTCATGCCGACTTGACGGGCGCGGCTAAATATAATCGTTCAGATGTGCGCGACATTTTGGAGCGTTCTTCTGCGCGGGAAACTACTATGCGAGTTGCGGCGGGCGCGTTGTGTAAAATTTTTCTTAAAGCTTGTAGTGTGGAAATTTCCGGCGAAGTTTTAAGCGTCGGCGGTGTTAGCGGCGATAAAATTAAAAATCGCATCGACGAGGCAAAAGCTTTGGGTGATACAGTCGGCGGCATTTTCGAGATAAAAGTTTCAGGCGTGCCGGCGGGCTTAGGCAGTCACATTCAGTGGGATAAAAAGCTTGACGCGAAATTTGCGGCGGCGTTCATGTCGATTCAAGCGATTAAGGCTGTCGAACTCGGCGACGGCTTTGCAAACGCAACAAAACTTGGTAGCGAAGTCCATGACGAAATTTTTATTGACGACGGCAAAATTTATCGCAAAACAAATCGGGCGGGCGGCTTTGAAGGCGGCATGACAAACGGTGAAGATTTAATCATTCGCGCCGCAATGAAACCGATTCCAACTTTGATGAAACCGTTGCAGACTGTTGACATTGCCACGAAACTTGCGACGACGGCTAGCAAAGAACGTTCGGACACTTGCGCGATATGGGCGGCTGAAGTTGTCGGCGAGGCTATGGCGGCTATCGTTACGGCTGATGCGTTCGTTGAAAAATTTGGCGGCGACGCGCTTATTGATACTCTTGCCAATTTAAAAATTTATCGCGAACGGCTTGCGAGGGATTTTGGCTTATGAAAGACAACGTAATATTAACGGGCTTTATGGGGACGGGCAAGACGAGCCTCGGTAAACTTTTAGCGACGAAACTCGGCAGACCGTTTGTTGACATTGATAAAAAAATTGAGACGGAGCAGAAACTTTCCATACCGAAAATATTTGAACTATACGGCGAAGAACATTTCCGCAAACTCGAACGAATTGCAGTTAAAGAACTTTCCGAACGGCGCGGGCTGATTATAGCGACGGGCGGCGGCACGATTAAGGACGAGGAAAATTTTCGCTTGCTGAAAGATTCGGGCGTAATGATTTGCTTGACGACGGAGCCGGAAGAAATTTTTGCCAGAACTGCGCGGCGTGGTGAGCGTCCAGTTTTAGACGGCGGCGGCAACGAACGACTTGAGACGATAAAAAAACTTCTTGCCGAACGAAAACAATTTTACGACCGCGCAGATTATCAAGTTGATACGACAGATTGGTCACCGATTCAAATTATCGACGACATTTGCCGCTATCTGCGGAAGTTTAGGAGTTAAGAGTATGGAGAAAGTTTTGGTAGATTTGGGCGCGGCGAGCTACGAAATTTTTATCGGCGAGGACATTTTGAGCGGCGTCGATAAATTTGTAGGCGGTAAAGCTTTACTCGTCACGCAAAAAAATATTCCTTGTGATGAAAAATTTCCCTACGAAGTTGCGCTGATTCCCGACGGTGAAACTGCTAAAAATCTGCGCGAGGCTGAAAAACTTTACACGCGAGCGATTGAGGCGGGACTTGATAGAAAATCCGTCGTGATTGCTTTAGGCGGCGGCGTTGTCGGAGATTTAGCGGGATTCGTTGCGGCAACTTTTATGCGCGGCGTCAATCTGATTCAAATTCCGACGACGCTTTTAGCGCAAGTTGATTCTTCCGTCGGCGGTAAAACGGCTGTCAATCATGCGCTAGGGAAAAATTTAATCGGCGCATTTCATCAACCACGCGCAGTTTTTATCGACTTAAATTTTTTAAAGACGTTGCCCGAACGCGAAATTAAATCTGGACTCGGCGAAGTCGTCAAATACGGCATGATTAGCGACGAAAAATTTTTCAGCTATCTTGAGGATAACGCGGATAAAATTTTACAGCGCGACTTGAAAACTTTAGCGCACGTCGTTAAGCGTTCCTGCGAGATAAAAGCGTCGGTTGTAAGTTCTGACGAGCGCGAGGCGGGCTTGCGTAGGATTTTAAATTTTGGTCACACATTGGCGCACGCGATTGAAGAGGAAACCGGCTACAAAAAATATCGTCACGGCGAGGCGGTTGCAGTCGGCATGATGGCGGCGGCTTTGATTAGTTTGGAGCTGGGCAAAACTTCTGCAGAAAATGTTCAGCGGCTTGAAAATCTTATAAAAAAATTTGGTATAATGACGACTTGCACGGGGCTTGACGCAGATAAACTTTACGCCGTGACTTTTCGCGATAAAAAAACTGTTGGCGGCGTGGTTAACTGGGTACTAATGAAAAATTTCGGCGAAGTTGAAATTTGTCGAGACGTGCCCGCGCAGATTGTCAAAAAAGTTTTCGGAGGATTATGCAATGGAAATCAGAATTAATGACGATTTTGACTTAAAAAAAATTGTCGATAGCGGGCAATGCTTCCGCCCTAAAGAGATTGAGCCTGGTTTGTTCAGATTTATTACTGGCGAAAATATTTTGCACATTAGCAAGCTTGACGAGGGAATTTTCGAGGTTGACTGCGACGAGGAGACTTGGAAGGACGTCTGGGAAAATTATTTTGACTTAGGCACGAATTACGCGGACATTCGGCGCGACATTGAAAACTTTGCGGCGGGCAAGCCTTACGGAAAATTTTTGCACGACGCGACGGAGTACGGTAAAGGGATTCGTATTCTGCGGCAAAATTCTTTCGAGATGTTGATAAGTTTTATAATCAGCCAGCGGAAAAATATTCCCTCAATAAAAAGTTCCGTCGAGAAAATTTGCGAGCTATTCGGGCGGTGTATAGACGGTGTGTATCTTTTCCCGCGTGTCAAAGATATGTTGAATGTAGCTGTTGATGATTTGAGCGGATTGGGGCTTGCTTATCGGAAAGCTTACATTAAGGATGCGGTGGAAAAAGTCGATAGCGGCATGGTTGACTTAAATGAACTGGGAACTTTTTCGGATAACGACCTCACCGAAGACTTAAAGTTGATTGACGGCGTCGGCGACAAGATTGCCAACTGCGTCGCGTTATTTGCCTATCACCGCGTTGATCGTGTGCCCGTAGACGTTTGGATTAGGCGAGCTATTAATCAAGACTTTGGCGGCGAAAATATTTTCTCCAAATTCGGTAAGAACGCCGGAATTCTTCAGCAATATATTTTCTACTACAAGCGCAACAATAAATAAAGCAAAGAGGCTCTGTCTCAATCGGGACAAAGCCTCTTTTAAATTTCTCTATTCAAATTTTAAATTGTAAGCTGTCGCGTAGACAACATTTTTATTGCGTTCCCAAATCGCATTAAATTGACTTTGCGGCACAGGACTGAAATAATTGCCGTTCTCCGCGCCGACTTCGATTGTGAGGCTCGGTATCCCCAACTTGTAAACCGCCCAATCCTTATAGCCCGCCGCGTCAACCGCAGTATAATCATCGTCAAGATAATAGCCCGTCACGTTAGAAATTTCCTCCGCGAATTTTTGAGATTCAGCAAGGACGGTGCCGCTTTGTTTATAGTACCAATAAATCAACGCTCCGCAAGTGTGATAACTTATCGCCCGCTTAATGTGATAATCCTGCGTTAAACGAATCAACGCGGCGGCTTCAGGCTCACTGCCGGGATAACTTCCCTTGTAACGTTCAGAACCCGGATAAGGCTCGCCGATAAATTCATGCCAATCCGCGTCAAAATTTCTGTTTAAGTCGACGCCGTTAGCGTTGGCTTTCCACTGTTCGAGGTCGTCACTCATCGCCGCAACTTTAGCACGAAGTTCAGGATTATTCACGCCCGCCAATCCGAATTGACTTATCGCCACGCCGTCGGGATTGCTATTGGGCACGAAATGAATCGTAAGCCCGCGCAGAAGTTCAGCCGCAGATATTCCCCGATAAGTATCGCCGTTGCCGTTAAGCGCGTCGAGGCTTTCGCAGAGTTGGCGCATAACAATTTGCGTCGTGATATATTCGCGGGCATGCATTGCTCCGAAAATTAAAATCTGCTTGCCGCCGCGCAGGTCGCCCAAAACAATATCGAAGACACCGCGCCCGTCCGCCGTATCGCACAACTTTAAGACTTGAATTTGATTCGGATAAGTTTCGCGAAGGATTTTCACATCATGCAAAAAATCTTCGTAAGAATATTTGACGGGGCTTGAATAAACGATTAAAGCCTCACGCGGAAGTTGCGGCGCGGCAGAAAAATTTTCGGTGGGAATTTCTTCAGGCTCGCTCGCGCCCTCCGTCATACACCCTAAGCAAAAAAAAATTGCCGTAAAACACGCGGCAAAAGTAAGTTTCAATCTGTGCAAATCAAATCATCTCCGAGCAATCATTTTTCGGCGTCGTCGAGGTATTTTTCCAAAACGTAGCCATACATACCGTTGTATCGAGCCGACACAAACTCGCCATCATCGTAATCGTCGGTAACCAAAATCACTGCGCCGAGCGGAATTGTAGCAATACGCCTGGCGCCATAATCAGGAGATATCCATAACGAAATCCACTCATTGCAGTAGGAAACTCTGGCGTACCAAGACGCTTCCGCACTATTGACTTGCGCACCGATAATAAGCAATGCCGCAGTCAGTAAAAACGTTGCAAAAACTTTTTTCAACATGATGCTTGCCTCCTTTCAATAGTCATTATAATTGTTTTTTTTTTCGTCAATTCACTTGTGCAAAAAAAATCCCCAACGTTTGAACGTCGAGGAGAAAATTTTTAATCAAAAAGCGGCTCAATCTCCATTCCGGAAACTGAACCGCTCTTTTAAATTTGCGGGAGTCTTTCTTGCTAGTTAATTATTCTTCGTTCGATTTTTCTTCAGCGGGCTGATACCGTTTGAAAGTTGCGTGAGCACCTTCGCGGCGAGCGCGGTTAATCGAAAGGGAAATGCGTTTGCGCTTGAGGTCGATACGCAAAACTTTAACCTTGACAATATCGCCAACGGCAACTGCCTCGTCTGCGTTTTCAATGCGGCGGTCGCTGAGTTCGCCCATTGGAATTAAGCCGTCAAAGCCAGGCTCAATTTCCATGAATGCGCCGAATGTCGCAAGCTTAACAATTTTGCCCTCGATAAAGTCGCCTTCGCGATAAGCTTCCGCCCTGTCAAGCCAAGGATCGCGCAAAGTTTGTTTGACGGAAAGAGAAATCCGGTGCGTTTCTCTGTCGACATTTTTAACGTAAACATCAACTTCATCGCCAACTTTAAGAACGGCGGAAGGATGGCTGACACGTTCCCACGACAAATCAGAAATGTGCGCAAGCCCGTCGACGCCGCCCACGTCAATAAATGCGCCGTAATCTACGAGACGTTTAACGGTGCCTTTGATAACGTCGCCTTCGTGCAATGTACTGAAAACTTCCTGCAACTTAATTTCGCGTTCGCGTTCCAAAAGTTGGCGGCGGCTAAGAACGAGACGGCGTTTATACGATTCAATTTCAATCGGCAAGGCTTTAACCGTCTGTCCAACATAAGCGTTCAAATCTTTTACGAAATGCAATTCCATTTGCGAGGCGGGAATAAAGCCGCGCAGTCCGTTGACGGTTGCAGTTAAGCCGCCTTTGACGACGTTATTAATATGCGCGTCGACAGTCTGCAATTCCGTCACTTCGGGGTCGTCATTATGTTCCTTAATCGCCCTAAGCTCGTCCCAAACAACTTCGGCATCGGCTTTAATTTTGGAGAGAAGTCCACCATTTTCGCCGCCGAGAGACAGAATGTAAACTTTAATTTTGTCGCCCTGTTTGACGACATCTTCTGCTGAATCCGGTTCGGGAACTGCCAATTCTTTTTTAGGAAGCGGCAATTCCTGCTTGTAACCTATATCGACGAATGCCTCGTCGCGATTTACCTGGATAACAGTACCCTCAACCACTTCATGCTCGTGAATGTTCTTAAAACTCTCCGACTCTTCCAACCAATTACCCATCTCTTCGTTCTTCAAATCCTCTGACACTTTCTATAAACCTCCCCGATAATCCAGTCCGGCGTTGAGGCTCCGGCTGTTACACCAACCTTGTTGGCTTTGTATAACCATTCAGGTGACAGTTCTTGCGCTGTCTCTATGTGGTAAGTCCTGCATTTTTTTTCACAAAGTTGAGCAAGGCGCGTGGTATTTGCGCTGTTGCGTCCGCCGATTACCAGCATGACATCAACCTTGCTTGCCAACTCCAATGCTGCTGTTTGTCTTTGTTCCGTTGCTGTACAGATAGTTCGTAGAATTCTTATGTCGTGTGATTTTCCGAGCAGGTGCGCCACTATCCTGACAAAATTCTCGCCGCTCACCGTTGTTTGAGAAACTATTCCGAGTTTGGGGCAAGGCGCGAAGTTTTTAGCGTCTTCTTCCGTCTCCAGAATAGTTGCCCGATTGTTCGACCATTCAAAGATACTTTTAACTTCGGGATGATTTTTTTCGCCAACGATTACGACTTGCCGCCCGTCCTCTACCAATTCCTTAGCAGAGAGTTGCGCTTTTTTTACGTGCGGACAAGTTGCGTCGACAACCTTTAATCCCTTTGCTTGAGCTTCTTTGTAAACTTGCGGTCCTACGCCGTGTGAGCGAATTATTATCGTGCCCTCCTCCATCGCCGTTAAATCTTCGACCGAGCCAACGCCTTCGACTTTCAGCCGTTCAACCATCTGCGGATTATGGATTATAGGTCCTAATGTGCAACTTTTCCCATCCGCGTGCTCTCTGGCAATTTTTATCGCCCGCTTGACGCCATAACAAAAACCTAAATATTCCGACAAGATTACTTCCATATCTACCACCTGTCTGATTGGTTTCGACAAATAGAAAACCCTCAACTTGTCGATAACTGTCGTTTAATATAGCATAATCGACCTTTGCAAGCAATAACTTTGAGAAAATTTTTTCGTGTTTATTAAAATTTATCGGTAACTGATTTGTAAAATAGTTTCGTTAATCGTATACTTAAAGCTAAAATTTTTGGAGGATCAACATGGAGGAAATTAAAATTATCAAAAGCGAATACGTGACATCGGCAGTAAGTAAAAAAACTTGTCCGGAAGAACTTTTGCCTGAAATTGTTTTCGTCGGGCGGTCAAATGTTGGTAAGTCTTCGCTGATAAATTCGTTGACGAACAGAAAATCTTTGGCGCGAACGTCGGGAACTCCCGGTAAAACTCAAACGATAAATTTTTTTCGCGTGGAACTTAAAACCATTGACATCCGCCACGAATTTTATCTGGTTGATTTGCCTGGCTATGGTTATGCTAAAACTTCCAAGACTAATCGCAAACTTTGGGCGAAATTTATCGACGAATATCTTTCAAGCCAACGCGATATTAAATTCGTCTGCCAGCTTATCGATATGCGCCACCCGCCGCAAGAGTCCGATTTAAATTCGTTTGCAAGTCTCGTTGAAAAAAATTTGCCCGTGCTCGTCGTCGCAACTAAGGCTGATAAAATTGGCAAAACGCAACGCCAAAAACATCTCGACGCGATAAAAAATTCTTTGGGAATCGACGAGGAATCAATCCTTCCATACTCGTCAACAAAAAATGAAGGGCGTTCAGAATTGCTTGACGTTATCCTTAACTCTTTGATAAAATAGCGGCAGAAAAAATGCGCCGTTGAGCGTAAAGCGGCGTAGAGGGAGAGTTCAAGATGACGAGGCTTTCAACTTTCGACAAAGCATTACTGAATCTTTTGCAAGGCGATATACCAATTTGTTCTCACCCGTTCGCGGAAATGGCAAGTCGGCTTGGCACGGACGAAGGCACTGTACTTGCAAGATTGCGCGAACTCAAAGCGGCAGGATTTTTGCGGCGAATCGGAACGTTCTTTGATTCAAATCAGCTGGGCTATCAAGGAACGCTTATCGCGCTTAAGGTCGAGCCGTCAGCAATCTGCGCGGTGGCGGAGGCAGTAAATCGCTATCCAGGCGCAACGCACAATTACGAGCGCGAGGGAGCTTACAACCTGTGGTTCACGCTGTTGACGCCGAGCGCGGAGCATGAGTCAAACATTTTGGCAGAAATTCGGTCACTGCGTGGCGTCGAAGATATGCTAAAGCTCAAGGCTAACAAAAAGTACAAAATCAATGTGCAGTTCAAACTCCAATAGCTCGGAGGGAAGGTGTTGGAAAATTTAAATCAGCGGGATAAGGAAATTATCAAAGCGTTGCAGGGGGATTTTCCACTATGCGAGGAGCCGTATAAAATTTTAGCGGCACAAGTAGGTATAAGCGAAGAAGAATTTTTACGACGGGTCAAGGATTTGGTTGACGAAAAAAAAATCCGCAAAATGGGAGCGGTACTTCGACATCGTGAAGTTGGTTTTAATGCAAATGCTCTTTGTGCGTGGCAAGTGCCGCCAGATAAACTAGATGAAATCGCGCAAATAATGGTTTCTCATACGGCGGTTTCTCACTGCTACGACAGGACGCCCGCGCCAAATTGGAATTATAATCTTTATACAATGATTCATGCGAAGACTCGCGAAGAGTGCGAAAAAATTATCGGCGAGCTTTCAAGTTTAACGGGCGTCACAAATTATAAAATTCTCTACACTAAAAAAGAGTGGAAGAAAACCGGCATGAAATATTTTTGCGAAACGACATGAAGTTAATCACGTAAAAAAATCCCCGACACTCATTAAGAACGTCAGGGATTTTTTTATTGAAAATTTTAATTATGCTAAAGCGTCGCCGCCGCCAACGTAATCTTGAATAGCTAACGAGTAAACTAATCTTCTGTCGCGCATGAAAGTTAAAACGCGCATGACTTCCCACGCCGTATCGAGACTTGTAAAGCAGGGAACGCCCAATTCAACCGTCGCCCGCCGAATTCTGAAGCCGTCTTTAGCAACGTGTTTACCTGGTGCTTGAGTGTTAACGACCATATGAATTTTGCCGAGCTTAATCATCTGGATAATATCCGTGCTACGCTGATGAACTTTGCCGACAATCTCCGCGTCAATGCCGATTGATTGCAAAGCTTTAGCAGTGCCCTCCGTCGCCACAATCTTAAATCCGAGTTCGGAAAAAGCGCGGGCAAGTTGTTTCATTTCTTCCTTATCCTTATCGGCAACCGTAAACAAAATGCAACCGTTTTTAGGAATGATTATTCCTGCGCCGGTTATCGCCTTGTAAAGTGCGCGGGCGTAGTGATAATCAATGCCCATAACTTCGCCGGTAGATTTCATTTCGGGACCGAGTGAAATGTCAACGTCCTGCATTTTAGCAAAAGAGAACACCGGAGCTTTAACGGCGACATAAGGTTTAGGCTCGACGAGACCAGAATAATAGCCCATTGTCTTAAGCGTCGCGCCGAGAGCAACACGAGTTGCCACGTTAACCATTTTAATATTAGTAACTTTGCTGAGGAAAGGAACCGTACGACTTGAACGCGGATTGACTTCGATAACGAAAACTCTGCCGTCCGCCACAACGTATTGAATGTTCAGCAAGCCTTTGACATTGAGCGCAAGGGCAAGGCGTTTAGTGTAGTCGGTTATGGTGTAGATAACTTTGGACGGAAGAGTTTGCGGGGGATAAACGGCGATTGAATCTCCGCTGTGAACGCCCGCCCGTTCGACGTGCTCCATAATGCCGGGGATAACCACATCAACGCCGTCGCTAATCGCATCAACCTCAACTTCAGTGCCCTGCATATATCTATCGACTAAAACAGGGTGGTCTGGTGTAACTTTAACTGCGCGGCTCATATAATCGCGGAGTTCTTCCTCGTTATAGACAATTTCCATTGCGCGCCCGCCCAAAACATAACTCGGACGAACCATGACAGGATAGCCGATATTAGCCGCGCCTGTTATCGCGTCGTCAAGATTTGTTACACTGATTCCTCTTGGACGCGGAATATTTAATTCGGTCAACATCTCGTCAAAGCGTTCGCGGTCTTCTGCGCGGTCAATGTTATCAACGCTTGTGCCGAAAATTCTAACACCTGCCGCCGCTAAACTTGCCGCCAAATTAATTGCAGTCTGTCCGCCGAATTGCACAATGACGCCGGCGGGTTTTTCTTTATCGACAATGTTTAAAACGTCTTCCGTAGTTAGCGGCTCGAAATAAAGTTTGTCGGAAATGTCAAAGTCCGTCGAAACAGTTTCAGGATTGTTGTTGATTATAATCGCCTCAATTCCCGCCTCACGCAGTGCCCAAACAGAATGCACAGAGCAATAATCGAATTCGACGCCCTGCCCAATTCTAATCGGTCCAGAGCCTAAAACGACGATTTTTCTATTATTGCTGACTTCAACCTCATCAACCTCGCCGCGATAAGTTGAGTAGTAGTAAGGCGTCATGGCTTCAAATTCCGCCGCGCAGGTGTCAACCATTTTATACACAGGCAAAATTTTAAACTGCTTGCGCATGTCGCGGACTTCGTTAACGTTCGTGTTAGTTAATTCGGCGATTGATTTATCAGCTAAGCCCAAAAGTTTTGCCTCGCGCAGAATTTTAGCGTTGAGTTCACCCTTAGCAAGCCGAATTTCCATATCCGTGATATTTTTAATCTTGTCGATAAACCAGCGGTCAATCTTGGTAATGTCGGCAATTTCTTCGGGCGTGGCGATATTTCTGCGCAACGCTTCAGCGATAAGGAAAAGTCTTTCGTCATCAACGCGGCTAAGACGTTTTTTAATTTTGTCGTCGTCCCAATCGTCCATTTTGTCCATATGCAGACGATTAACGCCGATTTCCAAACTGCGAACGGCTTTAAGAATTGCGCCCTCAAAAGTTCTGTCGAGGCTCATAACTTCGCCAGTCGCTTTCATTTGCGTACCAAGCGTTGTATCAGCGTAGACAAATTTATCGAACGGCCAACGTGGGAATTTTACAACGATATAGTCAACGCTCGGTTCAAAGCAAGCCTTAGTTTTCTTGGTGACAGCGTTAACAATTTCGTCAAGCGTGTAGCCAATAGCAATCTTGACACTAACTTTAGCAATCGGATAACCTGTTGCCTTTGACGCCAACGCAGACGAACGACTGACACGCGGATTAACTTCGATGACGTAATAATTTTGGCTCTTCGGGTCGAGCGCGAATTGAATATTGCAACCGCCCTCAATCTCCAGTGCACGAATAATTTTCAAACTCGCCGAGCGCAAAATTTGATATTCCTGGTCAGTTAAAGTTTGTGTAGGAGCGACGACGATTGAATCGCCCGTATGAACTCCGACGGGATCGAAATTTTCCATACTGCAAATCGTTATGCAGGTGTCGTTGCTGTCACGCATAACTTCATACTCGATTTCTTTCCAGCCCGCGATTGAACGTTCAATCAACACTTGCCCAATCATTGAATATTTCAGCCCGCGCAGAGTGATTTCAAAAAGTTCTTCCTCGTTGTTGGCAATGCCGCCGCCCGTGCCGCCGAGTGTATAAGCCGGTCGGACAATCAGCGGATAACCAATTTTGTTAGCAAAGTCAATCGCGCCGTGAATGTCCTCGACGATTACGGATTCGGGAATTGGCTCGCCGATACGCTCCATAGTTTCCTTGAAAAGTTCGCGGTCTTCAGCCTTTTTAATCGCCTCAATCGACGTGCCCAAAAGTTCGACGTTGTATTTATCAAGCACGCCGCTTTCCGCTAGTTGAACTGCCAAATTCAAACCGGCTTGCCCGCCGAGCGTCGCAAGTAGTCCGTCGGGGCGTTCCTTCTCGATTATCGCCGTCAAAAAGTCAACAGTCAGCGGTTCGATATAAACGCGGTCGGCAATGTTGGCATCAGTCATTATGGTTGCGGGATTTGAATTAACGAGGACGACTTCCAAGCCCTCTTCTTTCAGCGAACGACAAGCTTGCGAGCCAGCATAATCGAACTCCGCCGCCTGCCCTATGATTATCGGTCCCGAACCAATGACGATTATTTTATTGAGATTATTTTTCTTAGGCAAGGTCAAGCCTCCTTAAATTTTTTCATGTTGTATATAAACTCGTCGAACAAATGTACGCTATCGTTGGGACCGGGCGCGGCTTCAGGGTGATATTGCACGCTCGTTATCGGCAGTGACGTATGACGAAAGCCCTCAATCGTGCCGTCGTTAAGTGAGACGTGAGTAATTTTAATCGGTAGATTAGCTAAAGATTTGGCGTCGATAGCGTAGCCGTGATTCTGCGCGGTGATTGCAACTTTACCCGTCTCCAAATTTTTAACAGGCTGATTGGAGCCACGATGCCCGAATTTTAATTTGTAAGTATTCGCGCCCATTGCCAACGCCAAAATTTGATGACCTAAGCAAATGCCGAAAATCGGTCGTTGCCCGATAAGTTTCTTAACCTCATTGATAACGGTTGGAACGTCTTTAGGGTCGCCAGGTCCATTTGATAGGAAAATTCCGTCGGGCTTGAGTGCAAGAATTTCTTCGGCGGAAGTTTTCGCAGGAACGACAGTAACTTTGCAACCCAACTTGCGCAAGGCGTCGAGAATATTTTTCTTAATGCCAAAATCCATTGTCACGACGTAAGGCGAATCTGCGCGGGCGTCAAGCGTATAACTAACAGGCGTCGTCACCATCTCAACGACGTTTTTCCTAATCGGCAAAGCCATCATCTCTTCGATTGTGTTTTGTGAGGTGTATTCGCTAACAATAACGCCTTTCATGGTGCCCGCTGAACGAATTTTTCTGGTTAAAGCGCGTGTGTCCACGTCATAAAGACAGGGGATTTTCTCCACTGTTAAAAATTCGGGCAAAGTTTTCTGCATAGACGAGCTTGACGGATTTTCGCAAAGCTCACCGACGATAAGTCCGCCGACAAAACTTTTGCGGCTCTGATTGAATTGTTTAGCCGTGCCGTAGTTGCCGATAAGCGGATAAGTTAACGTGACTATTTGGCGGCAATACGACGGGTCAGTTAAAATTTCCTGATAACCAGTCATGCCCGTATTAAAGACGACTTCGCCCTCAGTGGTGGCATTGGAGCCGCCGAACAGTTGCCCGCGAAAGGTCGTGCCGTCCTGCAATATCAATTTCCCTTTCAATGTTTTCACCTACTAAATCTCAAATTATTTTGTTATACCGTCGAAAAAAGTTTAACACACGGCAGGCGGCATTGCAAATATTTTCGGAATGCGTCGTTCAATAATTCTGTATACAACTTCCAAAAATTTTTTGTTTAATGTACCTGCGAGGTAAGTCACACGGCGAATATTTTTTTATACAATAATTACAGTTAAAATTTTGTCCTGGAGGCGATTTAAATGTTTTGTAAAAATTGTGGTGTTGAATTAAATGATGACGCTAAATTTTGTCCGAGTTGCGGCAAAGCGATTGTGGAAAGTTCAACTGTGGAAGATAAGAAAGATTCACGCGACAAGAAAACGCTTTCCGCCAATCCCGACGCAATAATTTTAAAATCGTCGGCTCCTCTTCCCGATAAATTCGATTGGATTAAGTGGGCATATTTTGTCGCGCTTTTACCAGCAGTTATAAGTCCAGGAATTTGTATAATTACCGTGCCTATTGTCTTGGTGATTCATTCGTACCTTTCCGATTATCATCGCAAAAAGATTAGGAAACTGCGTTTTCAATTTGTGAGTCCTGTAACTGCGGACGAAATATATAATAAGCTGGAGCCTGTGCTTGCAAAAAAATGGGGCAACAAAGTTGAATTTGACAGGGAAGGCGAAACTATCTCCGTAAAATACGAGAAAATTATTTATGATATTAATTTAATGGAAGACGGCACGTTTTGCGTTTGGTGGAGATTATCTTTGGCGAGGGCGTTCTTTTCCAATGCAGGATATAAACAAATTCGCACTGCTACAGGTGTAATCGCTTACGAGTTGCAACAACAGTTCGGCGTGGTATAATTTCAACAAAAACGTAAACGGGGGTTAAGAAATGTCTGCAGTCAAAAAATTTTTTCCGCTTGCGATATTGATAGCATTGACGACGATATTTTTAGTGACTGGTTGCGGCGATGATAAATCTTCGGAGTCACCAAAACCTAAAGTCGAACAATCTCAACCTGTTGAAAAAAAATCAGAGCCGAAGCCTTTAGGAGAAAATTGGATAAAGGATTCAAACGGCGTGTACCTTTGGAATCCAAAACCTGTAGCGGGTGAAACGGTTGAGTGGAGCGGCGGCTCGGTTGTGGACGGCGATTATCGTTTCGCTCAAGGCGAGGGTACAACCACTTGGTATCTAAACGGCGAGATTGAACAGATTGACGACGGCACCTTCAAGCACGGACAGAGGCACGGGAAGTTCACGCACCAATTTTTTCCTAGCGGCAACATAGACTACAGTAACTGGGATAATGGCGTAGAAATTGCTTTGCCGCCGCCCGATAACAGCGAGGAAGCAAAACAGGCATTTATAAATTATCACAAGGCAATTACAAATCGGGATTATCGCACGGCTTACGAAACGCTTTCTTATAAGCAAAGGGAGCGCGTCGGCGATTTTGAATCATACGCCGCTGGATATAAAGACACGATTAGCAGTGAAGTCAGCAGTTTGAAGCTTCTATCTTCGGAAGAGAACGCCTATACTTTTGAATACCTTTTGACGGCACGCGACCGCGCCAGTGGTAACGTAAAAGTTCAGACTTTCAAAGGCGAAGTGACTATGGCTAAGGATAAGGGCAAGTGGTACGTTCGCTACGCCAAAAGCGAGAAGATTAACGAGAATCGGGAAGCGGTAGAATCAGAAAAAAATCGCTTAGTCGCCGAACAAAAAGCTCGTGAGGAGAAAGTTGCTAACAGTTCTGCCAGTGTTGAGTTAGAAAAGGCTGCGAATTTATCGGACAATGTGTCGGCTAAAGAATATCTCGAAACGATTCAGCCTTTTGCGCTGGAGAATTTTGCTAAAAATCTTTCTGGGATAATCGGACCGCTAGAAAATGGCAGTTCAAAAAATCTTGGAGAATATGCGTTTAAAATGGCGTTGTTAGCGCAAAGTCAACAGGAAAGAAATACTTCGATAAGCCGCGCAGTTGCCGCCTACTTTGAATCGCGGGCTAGACTTGCCGCCGCTTATGCCGAACTTAACAGCGACAAAAAAGGATTACTCGATAAGGCGTTAGTTTTGCCGATTGTCTATGAATTTTCTAATCAATGCAGTGAGGCGGAAGAAAATATTCGCAAGATAGCTGACGATTGCGGAGCAGATTTGAGCGATTACGCTGAAACGGAAGCAATTAAGCGGATTGTAAAAATCGTAAGGAATTTATAAGTAGCAAAAAATTTTAAGCTCGTTCCAAATTCGGACGGGCTTTTTTATTCGCAAATAAGCGGCGGCATATTCAAATCCTCTAAAAGTTCATTAGCCTGCAAAACCGACTTGCAAGTTTCCAGTGCGAAGATAATAACGGCGTCGCGTTCGTCACGAGCATAAAGTTTATTATGTCCCGCGTAGTACAGCAGATAATCCGTTTCCTTAGGCGAAAGTTTCATCGCTAAAGCAAGCGACAAAATTTTTTCACGCGAAGGATTTTTTCTGCCGCCGAAAATGTGATAAGCGTAGCCTTCGTCTAGTTGCGACTCTCTAATTATTTGCGACTTGGACAAATTTTTATCTTCAAGCAATCGATTGAGATATTCGGCGAGCGTGTACTTGCGAAAATTTTCAGCGTTATTATCAAGGAAAGTTTTAACATCGTCGGCTTTGGTCAATTCGTTTTCGAGTTGCTGAGTATCCTTAGCGGTCATTGCATTATCCTCCAAAATTTTTGTAAAATATATCGCAAGAATATTGGAAAGGCAAGGTGCGCCCATGAAAGAAAATGTCGCAGAGTATCTTGAATTCCGATTTGAAAAATTAAAGCCGCTCAAGCGTTCGGAGCGCGGCGAAGTATGGCTTGCCTCGTCCAAGCAGAGCGGCGAACTCGTGATAATAAAGCGCGTGACGGCGACGGGCTTGCCTTACGACTTGATAAAAAAGTTTTCGTTTCGATTACCCGCAAAAGTTTTTTTCTGCGCGGAGGACGCGGAAGAAACTGTTATCGTCGAAGAATTTATTCAAGGCGAAAATTTATTTGAGCGGAAAAAATTGTTAAGCGAATCCGAAGCGCGAGAAATTTTATTACAACTTTGCGACGGACTAAAGGAACTTCACGCGCAAAAAATAATTCACCGCGATATTAAACCGTCGAATTTGATATTGCAGGGCGAAAAAATTCGGCTAATTGACTTTGACGCGGCGAGGATTTTTAAAGCCGATAAAGATGTTGACACAAAACTTTTGGGCACAAAGGGCTACGCGCCGCCTGAACAATACGGCAGTGGACAAACTGACCAGCGCAGTGATATTTATTCGCTCGGTGTCACGATAAAAAATTTACTCGGTGAAAATTGCGGCGAACGCTTAAAAGATATTTTAGATAGGTGTACCGAATACGACCCGAAAAATCGTTTCCAAAGCGTCGACGAACTTAAAGAGGCATTGGAAAAACTCAACAAGCCAGAAACAGAATTGGCACCAGAAAAATCGCGCAGGACTTTGATTTTCTTAGCGATAAGAATTCTATGGTTCACGGTTAGTAAAAATCTTCATGCGGGGATAATTATCTTAACTATAGGAATTTTTTTATTGGCGAGTGCGTCGCCTCTTAACAACGACGAAAATTTTATGGAAGAAATTATTCAGCCCGTTGAAAAAATTCCTGAACCGGAAAAAATTACTTCGAATGTGGAAAAAGAGTCCGCGCAGGTCAAGCAATTTACATTGCCCGAACTTATTACGCCCCCGCAAAATGAAATCGTCATGCCCAATGCCAAACCAATAAAAGAGTATACGCCGCCGCCACGACAAATTTTTTCAGAGGAAGATTTAAAATTACCCGAAGGTCCATTGCCAGATGCGCCGAGTTACGAGCCGCCGATAAATTTTAATCGCAAAACTTTTTCAGGACAACTCAAGACAGGCTTTTATCTAAACAATGAATTGTACGACCAATTTGCCCATTTACACGAGAAAGTAAAAATAACCCGCGAACAGTGGCGACAAACTCAAGCGCGACTTCGCATAACCAACGACACGGGCGAGCTTTGGCTTAATCCAACGATAAAATTTACTTTGGGGCAAAATTGGGGTGAAGGCAGAGTACAGGAAACAAAATCCTTGCCAACATTGCTTGCCGGCGAGTCGGCAGATTTTATTATCCCGTTCGATTTGCTTGCCGTGTCAGAGCGGGAAAATACTTCCACTTACATACAAATTTGGCTGAACGCTGATAAATCCAAGACGGACGAGCATTATTGGTGCGTATGGTTCGATATTGTTGACTGAAAAATTTTTCGTCGAGTGTACCCGCGAGGTAAGTCACACGGCGAATTTTTTTTTGTACAATTAATATAAGCGTTAATTGGGTGTCTATGAAAAGGAGGAAATAAATAATGCACACTCTATTTGGTACGGTTGGTATATTATCCTTTTTGGTTGGCGTGTACTTTGTTATACGTTTAATCCTCGCTGTTATACGCGGTCAACCAAAAGGAGTTTACTTTAAAAAATTAATCGCGGCGATTGTTATTGTACTCGTTGCCGGCATTGGGGATTCAGCAATACGCGAACCGCCCTCGCCTGAGGAAATAGCAGCTCGTGAGGCACGTGAAGCCGCCGATAAAAAAGCTCGCGATGAAACGATTGCTAAATTAGACGGGGAATACAAAGAACTTTACAATACAAAATTTAGCGAATATGTGAAAGATGGCGACTCCGAAGATAAAGCAAAAAATAAAGCTCTAAAAGATGTAGAAAATAAAGAACGCAAAGATAAGCAAGCCGCCGAAGAAGCCGCAAAAAAAGAAGCGGAACAAAAAGCTGAAGAAGAGAAAAAAGCCGCTGAACAAAGAGCCGCTGAAGAAAAGAAACTTGCCGAGCAGAAAGCCGCCGAAGAGAAAAGAGCCTCCGAGCAAAAAGCTCAATCCGATAATGCTAAGGAAAAATTAGCGGCACTTGAAAAATCCGGAAAAATTCAGTATATAGACTTGGGCGGCGGAACATATGACGTTACCATTACTGAAAGAGCCACGTTTAAAAAATATCTTGGCGGTAGCGATAATTTAAATAAAGCCGCTAACTACGCACTTCAAGATGAACACGAGAGAAATATAGTAAGTACCGCTAATCAATGTATGCAACTGGTTCAAACGGTAAAAGATGCCGGAATTAATGTTAATCGTTTTACAGTAAATCTTACAGGCGATGTAGAAGACGCGGAAGGTTACAGATCCGTAGGCAACGTTGTCATTTGTGAAATCGGCGGCAATAAATCTTTCAAAAGAGATGACCCTTATTCCTTCCACAACAACACAGATAGATTTTGGATGATTAACGGACTTTAACATAATAATCTTAATTTTTATCGCGAATCTCTCATATCGTTCAAAATGGTAGCGCAATCCTCAACACTGCGGAAGGCGGTATTCAAGGACAGATTGATTTGCTCCGGACAATTCGCGCAAAAGTTATCGACGCCGCTAACGACTCTAACACCGGCGAAGACCGCCAAACTATTAAAAAGGAAATTTATCACCTCTGTACGCAAATGGAAAATATCGCTTATGAAACCGAATATAATTCCAAGAAACTTCTGCTTGCTGATACCGTGATTACATCGATTGAGGGCGGTGCGTCGGGCATTAACTCGACGAAATTAAATCTTATTCGCGATGCCCAATACGAGATGCTCGACAACGTTAAAGGTCCGTTCGTGACTTTTACTGAATAAGGCACCCCAACTAAAACTTTGGGAAAGACCAGCGGTTATGTTCCCAGCACGTCTTCCACAGTGTCGACGATAAATTTTTCCAGCTACAATGATATTAGCCAACTTAATAATGTCGGTGTGCGAATCGGCAGTTCTCGTTACGTATTCACGGACGCTACTAGTAAAAATTATCGCAATTCTCGCAACAAGATTGATATTAGCGATTTCGGTGTATCTGGTATGGGTGGAGCGGATCCGATTTACGGTCTTAGAGCGTGTTGGTAAAGTCGAAAAATAAAACATAAGCAAAATCTTTGGTAAAATGAATTTGAAAAATCAGCCAAAGGAAAGTGCTTATGTCAAATTCATTTTATCACGAACGCTACTGCCTTACAAAAGCGCAACG
>JAFRRH010000010.1 GCA_017428215.1 Selenomonadaceae bacterium | reverse complement strand
TTTTTATTACGACAAAATTCTCGACCAAATAAGCAAGTATGTTCATCCAGTAAGGCAAGAAAGATTCTTCCTAAGAAATTGCCGATATATCCATCCTGTGAGCTTCAATTATCGTGTCGCTTAAGTTAATGGCATTGCGCATAACGGTATCATCGTTGACAGTTTTTGTATCGTAGATTTTCCATTATGTTCCGTCGAGAAGGCGTTTACCGTTAAATTCGGTGCCGATAGCGATGTCGTCAATCGTCGAGACAAGCTGATTAAATTCATTTTCGTCGTCTTTCAAAGGATTACGAACTAACCGTTAATTTTGCTCAAACCTTGATTAAGATTTCCCATATTCACACCTTACTTAAGCGGTTATGAACACCGGTTCTAAGACATCGTAATTTCCAATTTGAGAAAAAAAATCCCTCCGAGTTTATCAGAGGAAAAAAATTTAATTTTGAGGAGTGAATCACACGTTAACGCCGTAATTTCTGCCGAGAGCCGCCAAACCGCCGCTCCAGCCCGCGCCAATAGCGTTAAATTTCCATTCGCCCTTGTTGCGATAAATTTCGCCGACAACAACAGCAGTTTCGACGGAAAAATCTTCGCCCAAATCGTAACGAATAATTTCCTTGCCATTGGTATCGTCGACGACGCGAATATAAGCGTTGGAAACCTGCCCAAAAGTTTGCCGGCGAGCTTCTGCGTCGTAAATCGTTACGGTGAAGTCAATTTTCTCGACATTGGCAGGGACTTTTGTGAGGTCGACTTTAATTTCCTCGTCATCGCCCTCGCCCTCGCCGGTGAGATTGTCGCCCATGTGCTCAACCGAGCCGCTTTTGTGCTTGAGGTTGTTGTAGAAAACAAAATCTTCGTCGGAATTGACTTTTCCATTAGCACCGAGCAAAAAAGCCGCCGCGTCAAGGTCGAAATCGTGTCCGCCGTCATATTTGTTGACATCCCAGCCTAAACCGATTAAAAGTTTCTTCAAACTAGGATTTCCTTTGGTCAAATCGACTTTCTGACCCTTTTGCAAGCTGATAGCCATAAAAATCCCTCCAAAATTTATTTAATCCTTCCGACCGACAGTCCAACGCAGACCCCAATCGAAAGCCCTATCCATTTGTTCCGAGTCGTCAAAAAATTCAACAACTTTTTCAACGCTGAAGGTTCCGCCGACATTTTCAAGCAACGCAATGGCGCAAGTATGTTTTTTCGAGCCGTATTCGTCCATTTTAACGATTAATTCTGGACTTCCTGGACAATTTACGGTGACAACGCCTTTAGCTTCTTCCCAATTCGCCGCGCCTTCGTAAATAAAGGTATAAATTAAAATTCTGCGGATTTTATCGGTAAATTTTCCGTTAACGCGAATAGTTTCGCCCGATGCAACGGCTCCGGTACGGTCGTCGCCGTCGAGCGCGATATAAGGCGGATAATCGAGTCTACCGAAATGATTTCCGAGAGCTTGAACTGCACCGATATTGCCGTCTTTTAGTTCAAAAAGACACGCGAGATCTAAATCAATACCTTTACTGGTAAATCTGCTAAAAAATCCGGAACTTTTTTGTTGAGGCTTGCTCCAATTTAGATTAATGACAATTTCGCCGAGTTGGGAGCCTTTTTTTACGAGATTAACCTTTTGCCCCTTGCGAAGTTCGACTTTTTTAGGTTGAGGCGGTTCATTTCTGGTAGGAGGCGGCGGAATTTTAATTTTTTCCCGTCGAGTATTAACTTTAGGTTTTTCGGGTTCGATTGGCGGCGGCGGAGGCGAATCTTTGACTTCGATACCGAAATTATTACAAAGAGCGGCCAAACCTCCGCTAAAACCTGCGCCTGTGGCGTTAAATTTCCACGAACCTTTATAACGATAGACTTCACCGAGCACAATAGCGGTCTCAACGGTAAAATTTTCGAGTGGAAAGTTTGCAATTTCGCCGCGAGTGCCGAAAATTTTTAAAATCGCGCCGCGAATCATGCTAAAATTTTGTTTACGATTATCAGCGTCGTAAATCGTGGCAGTCAGAGCAATTTTTTCGACGTGGCGCGGAATTCTGGATAAATCAACATCAATAGAATCGTCGTCATTATGATTTACGGCTCCGGAAACGTGTTTAGGGTTGCCATAGAAGACAAAATCGTCATCGCCGGCAACTTTTCCGTTCGCTTGCGTTAAAAATGCCGCTATATCAATGTCAAGAGCTGAATCGGGACGTTGAAACTTGATCGTCAAGAAATTTTCGTTGAGTGGGATCTTTTGCCCTTTGCCAAGTTGCATTTTCTTACCTCCCAAAAGTTATCAAATATATTTTATCAAAAAAGTTGCTTATGTCAAAGGGCGCAATTCATTTCTGTAAAGTCCGCCAGTTAAAACCCCCTTTAAAACCATTTCGAGCAAAGTGTAATGAGCGGCTTCGGTGTTGACCAGTTATAGTGGTTAGTGGTAAATTAAAGATGAATAACAAAAGATGCAAGTGTTATTCCCTACTTTCAAATCAGTTAAAAGTTTAAAAGGAGTTTAAAATATGATTGAAATTGCTGTCGGATTAATCGTGGGAATTATAATAATCATCGCGCTGAAATTTTTTATTGAGTTGCCGTTCAAAATAATTTGGAATAGCATAATCGGCGCGGCTATGCTTTATCTCGTGAACTTGACGGGAATCATCATGATAAAAATAACTTTCGTGCACGCGCTGATTGTCGGTGTGTTCGGCGTACCAGGTTTGATTTTTCTGGCGATTTATCTGAACTTCTTTAAATAAACTTGACAGCGCAAAAAGTTTTTATTACAATCGCCCGTATATGGCGGCTTGCTTGTGTTTCCATTAGCCCCGGACATATGCACCCACCACACAAAATTTTTTGGAGGAATCTTCATGAAAGATACATTCATGGCAAAGGCGGGTAGCGTCGAAAGGAAATGGTATCTTGTCGACGCCGAAGGAAAAACCGTCGGTCGCCTCGCCGTCGAAGTCGCCAAAGTTCTGCGCGGCAAAAATAAACCCGTGTTTACGCCTCACGTTGATACGGGTGATTTCGTTATCGTCATCAATGCGGCTAAGGCTGTCTTCACCGGCAAAAAACTCCGCAAAAAAGTTTACTTCCACCACACCGGTTATCTTGGTGGCGGAAAATACGCTACTGCAGGTGAATGGATGCAGAAATTCCCTGAACGTGTCATTGAGCACGCTGTTAAGGGCATGTTGCCGAAAAATAAACTCGGCGCGGATTTGTTTAGAAAACTTCACGTCTTCGCGGATGATAAGCACCCATACGCCGCGCAGAAGCCTGAAGAACTTAAAATTGAAACGCGCTAAGGAGATGACATTATGGCACAAGTAAGCTACTACGGCACCGGTCGCCGCAAAAGTTCAGTTGCCCGCGTCCGTTTAGTTCCGGGCGACGGCAAAGTTACGATTAATAATCGCGCTATGGAAGAATATTTCGGTTTGAAGACTTTGGAACTGATTGTTCGTCAACCGCTCGTCCTCACCGAAATGAACGATAAATACGACGTGATAGCCAACGTCAAAGGCGGCGGCACAACAGGGCAAGCGGGCGCAATTCGTCACGGCATTACCCGCGCACTTATGGAACTTGACGCCGACCTGCGTCCTGCACTTAAAAAAGCGGGCTTTGTCACTCGTGACCCGCGTGAAAAGGAACGCCGTAAATACGGACTCAAGAAAGCTCGCAAGGCGTCCCAATTTTCGAAACGTTAATCAGAAAATATTTCAGCCCCCGTCAATTCGACGAGGGCTTTTTGATTTCCAAATTTAATTAACTTCTAGGCTTGCCGCATTCAGAACAAAATCTGCCTTTGTTGACTGCGCCGCATTCGCATTTCCATTCGTCGCTAACGGGCTTTGGCTTGCCGCACTCGGAACAGAATTTGCCTTTGTTAACTGCGCCGCATTCGCATTTCCATTCGTTGACGACGGGTTTAGGTGCGCCACATTCTGCGCAGAAATTTCCGCGATTGTCTGCATGTCCGCAAGCTGAACACTTCCACGTTGGCGGCTTTTGTTGTTGAGATTGTTGAGCCGCTTGTTGTTGCTGTTGAGCCATAGCGAATAAATTGCCAGCGTTGATACCGCCAGCTTGCGCCGCCATTCCCATACCCATAAAACCTGTCATTGCGCCCGCCGTATTTTGAGCCGCCTGTTGCATAGCGGAAGCTTGTGCTCCCGTCAAGTGTGCCGCCGCCATTGCTGGATTTCTCAACGCGCCATTGCGTTGCATTTCCTTAATCATGTTGGCATCTTCTTCGCTCGCGCTGACATTCGACACACCAAACGAAACAACTTGCAAGCCGCGCAGTTCGCCCCATTTTTTGCTTAAGACTTGGTTAAGAGCGTCAGCAAGTTCTTGGGTATGAGCGGGTAAGGCACTGTAACGAATACCCATTTCCGAAATTTTTGCAAAGGCGGGTTGAAGAGCCGTCAAAAGTTCCGTTTTAAGTTGCGCGTCAATTTCCGAGCGGTTGTAGGTATCTTTGACGTTTCCGCAAACATTTGTATAGAAAAGAATCGGATTGATAATTTTATAACTGTAGGAGCCGAAACATTTAATGGCAATGTCCACATCAAGCCCGATATTATAATCGACAACGCGGAAGGGAACTGGAGTAGGCGTGCCGTACTTGTTGCCGATAATTTCTTTGGTGTTAAAGTAATAAATGCGTTGGTCGCGTCCGGTGTCGCCGCCAAATGTAAAGCGTTCCTTCATGGCGAAGAAAAGATCTTGGATACTTTCCGCGACGGTTTTGTTGTCGTTGAAGAGCGAAGGCTCGGAAGATTTATCGTAAATATATTCGCCGCTGTCCGCGCAGAGCTCAAGAACTTTACCCTGCTGAACAATCATCATACACTGCCCATCATTGACAGCGATTTTCGAGCCGTTGGTTATAATGTTGTCGTCGCCGTCATTGGAGCTCCAACTGTGGCTTTTGCGTCTGTGTCCTTTGGCAACCAAAATTTCGGGCGATAAACTGTCGCAGTAAAAAAATTCTTTCCACTGGTCACCGAGCACGCCGCCCGCCGCCGCTAATGCCGCTTGAATTAATCCCATAAACCAATCACTCCTTTAATCCATTATAAACAAGATTTTTATAATATACGTACTCATAAATATATTGTATTCTTTTTATTTATCAAGGTCAATATTTTAAATTATTTCTAATCTTCTGTGCCTGTCAATCTAACGTAATCCGCACAGAAATAAACGGATTTGCAACGAAGCTTAAAAAGCTTTTTAAAGTCAATGTCGAATATAGTTATTTTCTCACCTCCCGCCATTCGTATTACCTGTTGTCAAAACTATATTACTTTGTTATTATGTAAAAAATAATCAATCGTTTGAATGAAAAATTTTACTTTATACAGATTAGGGAGTTTTAAATAAATTAAAGGAACCAAATAAATTTTGCGGAAAAAATCTTGATAAACACGGCGAGATGTTCAGTTGCATTAATCCGCGGAATGAAAAAAAGTCGTAACGCCCCAAAACGCTCCTCCTTGAGACTGCGGACGGCATGAAAGCGTCGTAAGTGTGGCAAAGTAAATATCAATTCCTGTAACGGGAATGGAGCAATGGGTACAAGTCGTTGACAATTTAAAAACAATCACTCAAACGAATAAGGATTCGAGCAAGACCAAAAGAGTCGCTCCTCAAATGGGGGGGGTGATGCCTTATAACCGAAGAGAAAATGTACAACGACCTGTATGACAGGGTGAAAAATGGCTAACACTTCACGAACTTAATGTCACTGGCTTTAGGCAGAGAAAATATTTTGCTGGCGTACAGAAATATTAAGAACAACACAGGAAGCAAAAACGCTGGGACGGATAAGCTGACAATAACGGACATTAGTAAGCAAATTCCCGGAGAAGTAGTAGCAAAAGTTAGATATATCGTTTCGGGCACAAAAAGAGATTATCGACCGAAAGCTGTAAGAAGAAATGTCATACCCAAGCTGACACAAGACCGCTCGGAATTTCTTGCATATACGACAGACTGATTCAACAATGCTTTAAACTTACCCATAAAAAGGAAAGCCACAAGACGGAATAATATAACCACTTTTAGCAAACATAGTGCTAAACGAGCTAGAGCATAGGGTAGAGCTGGGAAGAAAATCCGATTGTCTACAAATACTCCATTAAGAGCAATGGCACAAAACATGGCTATGACGCAATGCGTGCAACTAATCTGAAAGAAATTTACATAGTGCGCTATGCCGACCACTTCAGGATTTTATGCCGAATAAAAACTTCAGCTGAGAAAACAAAAATCGCTATAACTAAATGGCTCCAAGAATAGCTGAAATTGGAAGTAACGCAGGAGAAAACAAGAATTATTAGAGCGTGTTGGTAAACTCTAAAGTTGAATCAAAAGAGCAGATATAATAACAAAATTGAGAAAGCAGACAGCTAATTTGTCATAACGAGTTGCGATATGGCGACGAGTCTTTATCCGCAAGAAAAAGCGTTCAAC
>JAFRRH010000067.1 GCA_017428215.1 Selenomonadaceae bacterium | reverse complement strand
GATTTCCAAATTCTTTCTGTGTCCGATAAGCGGGCTAGCGTTAATAAGCCTGGTTGGTTGCAAAAAGACGGTGTAGGTTATGTAATTCAATCTTATGTCGGGAAAATGGAATTCGTCGCTAAAGCTACTGCAGACGGGCAAGTAACTTTGAAGCTTAAGGGAATGGATATTCACGACCCAGAGGATAAGTCTAAACTCGTGCCCTATTGGATAGACTACACGAAGCTGACAATTAACGGCGAGACGATAATCGACAAACTTACGCCCGCTTGGCATGATAAACCTTATCGCTACGATATAGACGTAAAGGCTGACGAGGAAATTAAAGTAGAGGTCGAGTGGTTCCCACACAGGGTAGACATTTTGCCACCTCCGCCAAAACCAGTAGAAAAACCTGTCGTTGAATTCCTGCCTAATCTAACAGCGAGATTGGACGTTCAGATGGTATCAGATACGGGCGAAGGTGATTTCCAAATTCTTTCTGTGTCCGATAAGCGGGCTAGCGTTAATAAGCCTGGCTGGTTGCAAAAAGATGGCATTGGTTACGTAATTCAATCTTATGTCGGGAAAATGGAGTTTGTCGCTAAAGCCACTGCAGACGGGCAAGTAACTTTGAAGCTTAAGGGCATGGATATTCACGACCCAGAGGATAAGTCTAAACTCGTGCCCTATTGGATAGACTACACTAAGCTGACGGTTAACGGCGAGACGATAATCGACAAACTTACGCCCGCTTGGCACGATAAACCTTATCGCTACGATATAGACGTAAAGGCTGGCGAGGAACTTAAAGTACAAGTCGAGTGGTTCCCGCACAGAGAGGAAATTTTGGTTGAAGTTATTAAACCAGTAGAAAAACCTAAACCAGAGGAAAAACCAACTCCCGTTGAATTTCTGCCTAATTTAACAGCGAGATTGGATCTACAAATGATGTCCGATACGGGCGCAGGCGATTTCCAAATCCTCTCCGTGTCCGATAAGAGAGCTAAAACGACTAAGCCCGACTACTTGAACAGAAAAGGTATTGGTTACGTAGTCCAGTCATGTGCAGGAAAAATGGAACTTGTAGCTAAAGCCAATGAAGACGGTCAAGTAATCTTGAAACTTAAGGGCATGGACATTCGCGACCCAGAGGATAAATCCAAACGAGTTCCCTATTGGATAGACTATACTAAGCTAACAATAGATGGCGAAACTATATTTGATGAATTAACACCTGCTTGGCACGATAAGCCTTACCGTTACGACATATACGCAGAAGCCGACGAAGAAATCAAAATTCAAGTCGAATGGCTCACACATAATAAAGATACGTAAAAATTTTTGACAGAGTATGGGCGCGATTTAACTGCTCATGCTCTGTCATTGTAAATTTATTGCTGATAAGGAGAAATTTAATGGCAACTGTTTATCCTGCAATTTCTGTGATTATTCCAATGTACAACGCGGAAAATTATATTGAGGATTGTCTTAAAAGTCTCCTAATGCAAACTTTCCAAAATTTTGAAGTTATCTTGGTGGACGATTGCTCGACTGATAATAGCGTTGCCATTGCCAAAAATTTTATGGAGAAATTTGACGGGAATTTTACACTCCTCTCGACGGAAAAAAATTCGGGCAATTTTGGCTACACGGCACGAAACAAAGGTTTTGAGGTTGCTCGCGGCGAATACGTTTTTTTTATGGACGCTGACGACGCAATCATCGATAAGGCTTTTCAAGGACTTTACGGAGCGGCAAAAACTTTAAATGTAGATGTCATTTACACGGGCGCACGTTATCTTTACACTTCTAGCGAAGGCGCGGAATTGAAACGCGATAAAGTGGGGCGCATGTGGAAAGATAAAGGCATTGCGGAAAAGCCGGTGCTTATAACTAATGAACCACATAAATTGCTTAAAAGTCTTTTGCTCAATGGCGGCGTTTTCTGGACGGCGTGGACAAAATTTGTTCGCCGAGAATTTCTAATCGAGAAAGGCATAAAATTTTATGAAATAACTTCCGGTGCAGATTTCATTTGGACGATTGAGCTTTTCTGTTGCGCTGAAAGATATTTGCGAATTCCCAATGCAATTTATTTCTGGCGCAATGACGCTAAAGCATCGGCGACGCGCAAAAAAAGATTACCTGACGTTCAAATTAATACTTGGAGCAGAGCATATTTTTATCTGTCGCAAGCATTAACCGACTTAGCTAATAGGCGGAAAATATTAACAGAAGATCCCTTGTATCTTTATTTTGCGCTGAAACGTCATTTGAAATTTTGCCTTAAAGTTACTTCGGAGGAACGTCTTCAAATTAAGTCAAAAGATATTTTTAAAATTTTGTGGCGCGAGTTTGGAGGTAAAAACGAACTTGATATGTTGACAATGTTTTTCCTTAGTTTTATAGACCTTCAGCAAAAAGAAATTGATAGCCTCAAGGGTTCTCAAGATTAAGGGCGGATAGTATTTATGGAAGAAAAAAATAAGCCGACCGCGAAGATTGAAAGCTACGTAATCAGCATAAAGGGCGGCGATAAAGAACGGACAATTAATTTGTCGTCGGGCATGTTTAGATTCGCTGTGGCAAGCGTGCTAATCGGCGGGCTTTTGCTCGTCGGTACGGCGGCTTTTTCTTTTTACAGCGCAATGCGAATGCAACGCGACGCCTCAACAATTTACGAGATTGAACAGGCAGCGGAGCTTAGGCAGGAGCAACTTTTAACACTCTCGAAAAAAGCGGCAACGTTAAGCGAGACAATTCAAAACCTAGCACAGCAAGAACAGGAATTGCGAATTCAAGCGGGACTTAATCCGCCTAAAGACGACAAACCGCCTGCTGAAGCGCAACCCGCCGAAACTCAACCCGCTGAAGCTCAACAGGACACGGAATTAAAAATTAAGAGCATAATCAATTCCGTTAAAACAAATTCTTCCGCTAACGAACACGACGGACAAGGCGGACCTGTTGGAGAATTAGATATTGCAGAAGTTTCAGAGGCTTTGGACATGTTAGAGGCTAAAGTTAGCACGCGCAAGGAAAGTCTCGACGATTTCCAAAACGAGCTTAAACAGCAACGCGAACAACTTGCACGCGGCGCGGCTATTGCAGGTAGCTATTCTCCGAATTTTGACGCGGGCAGTTGGTCGGCTCCGTCAAGTGGCGTTCAATTCGACTTTGCGAACGGTTTGCCTATTATCCCTTCAGCCGGCTCGATTCCTGCGCCTGGATCCTTCCCGTTCGATCCAAGCCTTGTTGGTGGCAGTGGCGCGGCTGATTCTCGTATTCCGTCAATTTGGCCGACGACGGGCGTTGTTACTTCGCCTTACGGATTGCGTTGGGGCGGCACTGATTTTCATCCCGGCATGGATATTGCTAACGATATGGGCACTCCGATTGTCGCGACGGCTGACGGTGTTGTTGACTACGCGGGCTGGAATTCGGGCGGTTATGGAAATATGGTTGATATTGATCACGGCAACGGTATCATGACGCGCTACGGTCACGCCTCGCAAGTTGTCGTTAGCAATGGGCAACACGTCAAGCGCGGGCAGTTAATAGCTTATATGGGTTCGACGGGCTTTAGCACAGGTCCACACGTCCACTACGAAGTTCACGTAAACGGGCAACGCGTCAATCCGATTAGTTATCTATAAGCAAAAAAATAGTGGTTAGTGACGAGGATAAAACCTAATCACTAACCACTAATATTAATTGCTAAATTATTTCAACGTCACACCAACGAGGCTGTCCATAAGATAAGGAATGGAAACTGCTAAATTCCTATCAGTTATCTCTAAGGAGGCAAAAAAATAATGGTTAGTGACGAGGACAAAACCTAATCACTAACCACTAAATATTAATTGCTAAATTATTTCAACGTCACACCAACGCGGCTGTCCATAAGATAAGGAACGGAGACTGCGAAACCTTCGACGTTGTCGAGCGGATAGGGCAAAGCTTTACCGTCTTGGTCGTAAACACCGATAACCCAAAACAGCGCGTCAACTTGACCAGAGGACAGCGCGGCACTGCGAGCACCGGCGTCAACGTCAACAAGCTCAATGTTCTTGTTAATGCGCTTGCTAAGTTCAGAGAGGAATGCAACATTAAAACCTGCGGGCTTGCCGTTAGCAGTCACGAAGTCCATAGCGGGCATATCACCAGTTACGGCAACTTTAATCGTCGGCGCACCTTCGATAACGGGCATATCCATTGCGGCGGGTTCGCCATTGCCAACATCGGTGATATTTTCTTTAATGAGTTTGTCAATCGTTCCGTCGTCTTTCATGGCTTTGATAGCGGTGTTAATTTCTTCAATCTGCGCGGCGTCTTTTTCAAGCATACCAATCGAGTAGCCTAAAACCGGCTTGTAGTTGTTGTCGATAACTTTAAGGGCGTCGTTGTGAGCCGCAATATAATTACCAACTCTGCTACTCGTCGAGAAACGGTCGATTTGCTTAGCCTGAAGAGCCGCAATCATAGCGTTCATATTGTCGAAGAAAGTAACCGTATTCGGAGCTGTATAGGCTTTTTGCCCTTCAACTTCGGCAATGCTTTTAGTCCAGCGTTTATAGCCTTCTTCGTCCAAACCGATTGGCATGAGTGCACCGATTTTGCTTGCTTGTTGCTCATTTGCCGTAGGAGCGGGAGCCGGTTCCTCTGCTTTCTTATCGCCGCCGCCACAACCCGCGCAAGCCACCAACATAACAAGTGCTAATAATAACCCAAATATTTTTTTCATGGTGTACCTCCTTTGAAAAATAGTTTATACTAGTCATATTGACTGCCTGCATTATACAAGGCGATTGTCAAATTTTCAATACAAAATTTAGGGAGGTTTTATCTTGCAAAAATATTTTTTAGCAGTTCTGGTTGAAAATAAGCCAGGAGTTTTAACGCACGTATCTGGACTTATCAGCCGCCGCGCTTTTAATATCGAAAGCATTTCCGCCGGCTACACCGAAGAACCGTCAGTCACGAGGATTAATATCGTCGTCAGCGTCGAGTCCGAAAACGAGCTTGATCAAGTCGTCAATCAGCTCAGTAAATTAATCGACGTGATTAAAATCGTCAACCTCAGCAAGTCGCCGTCGATTGAGCGCGAACTCGTCATGATTAAAGTTCGTGCAGACAAAAAAACCCGCGCAGATTTGGTTAGCGTCGTCGATATTTTCCGTGCGCAGATTGTTGACATTACCAGCGAAAATATCGTTATCGAATTGACGGGCAGTCAAAATAAAATCGATGCGATTTGCGAAGTTTTAAGCGACTATGAGATTGTCGAGATTGCGCGCACAGGGACAATCGCCTTGTCGCGTGGTCCCATTCCCGTTAAAGCTATGTAACATGAAAAAATTTTTTCTAATCATCTGCGCGGCGATTTTGTTAGTAGGTTGCGGAAATCAAGTTCAGACGGTGCCGCCTCTGCCAGGAACGCTACCAAACATTTTAACTGCGCCGGAGAAAGTCGACACGGATATTTATTTCGACGCTACAGTTTCAATGCGAGGATTTACGACGCAATCGGCGGGCAATGTTTATTTGACGTTACCCGATTTATTGGGCGATTTATGCGGCTCAATGGGCACTGTGAATTTTTACGGATTCGGCGAGCAAATTCGCCCGCTTGACGGCAGAAGTTATCGGCAATTCACTTCGCCCGACGTTTACACCGAAGCGATAACTGCCGTTGCCAACGTCGTCGACCGCGCAGATACTAATCATCTGTCAATTATTGTTACTGATTTATTTGAGAGCGAGTCCGATTGGAGCAACGTCGCTCAAAAGATTCGCGATAAATTTTTTGCTAATCATCTTTCCGTTGCGATTATCGGGATAAAAAATTCTTTCAGCGGCGAAATTTTTGACGTGGGCTTGAATGCCGCGAAGTTCAATTACAATTCGTTTGACAATCCCGACCGCTATCGCCCGTTTTATTTGCTGATTATGGGGCGCGACGACGTTGTTAAAAATTTTTTGCGCAAGTTCAATGAGCGTCAAACTTTGCCGAATGACACGGGCTATTTGCTGTTGTCGGAGAATTTGACGGAGGCAGCAAGTGATTTTTCCAACTTTGAACTCGGCGACGTAGAAAATTTTTATTCAGACGATACACTTGGTTTAGACAGTCGCGTTAAGGAATTCGGGCTGGATAATTTTAATGAGGCGGCGTCGTTTATGTTTAGTTGGAATTACCAACCGCCGCTTGGAGCTTGTCCACTTGACTTGTCGGCAGTCGATACGGCTATTGAAAACTTTTCCATAACGGGCGAGGAGTGGACGCCGCTTGATAAAAATGATGTGCGTGTCAGCTTATTAAAGGACGATAGACAGGCGGAATTGTTCTTGGTAAAAGTTGCGTTGACTCCGGAAAAATCTTTGGCGGAAGACAAATTAAATTTCGTGCGGATAAAAGTTATGCCGACGGAGCAAGGATATAAATTGCCGGCATGGGTCGAACTTTGGAGCGTGAACGTCGACGGCGCGGCTAAAAATTTCGACGGATCTAAGACTGTAAATTTAACTCGCGTGCTCGGTTCGTTGAAAGATTCAATCTTTATGGCGTCGAGTCCCGCGCTCATGAACATTAATTTTGTAGTCACACCTTAAGCTAATTAAAAGTGATAGAAATCAGCGAAAAGTGATTGTGCAATCTCCCGCGTTTTGTGGTTTAATGTCACAAAGCAAGTAAGGGAGATTTTTTTATGAATATTGCCATTGTAAACGACGAGAAAGTAGAGCTGGAAACTATCGAAACTTTTTTGCGCGTCTACGTTAAAAAATTTTGGGACGACCACAAAAACAAAATTAATATCGAAGTTTTTCAACGCCCGGAAGAATTTATGCAAATTTTCAGCGTGGGCTTGTATCAAGTGGTAATGCTCGGTCCTCGCATGGAAGAAATCGCGAATTTTATCCGTGCTTGCGGCGATTATGACGCTAAAATTCTTTTGTTTCAATTTAACGACAATTCTGGGGGGGGGAATTTATGAATATTGCAATCGTTGACGACGACAGAATCGAATTATTTGCCGCAAAAAATTATCTGCAAAATTTTATAACTAAAAATTGGTCGGAAATAAATTTTACTATTCAAACGTTTTCTTCCGCCAATGATTTTTTAAAAGTTTTTAAGCCTGGAATTTTTCAGCTCGTAGTTTTAGATATTATGATGCCTGAAATTAACGGCTTGCAGACCGCGCAGATTATTCGCGCACGCGGCGACGACGCTGCTAATATCGTTTTCCTTACGAACAATGATAATTTTATTTTAAACGGCTATCGCGTCTTTGCTGTCGGCTATTTTCTCAAGCCGATTTCCAAGCACGCAGATGACTTTGCCAAAACGTTCAATCATATTTTTCCTAAAATCTGCCAGAAAAATCCCGAAATATCTTTGCTTGTCAACGGAGTTAAATTTTCCATTTTCACAAGAAATATTCTTTACGTAGACATTGATTATCGCCACAGACTTTGCATTTATCTCGCTGACGGGAAAAAATTTGTAACTTCCAATTCTTACAGCGAAATTTTCGAGACTTTAACCGATGATGAGCGTTTTTTAGAGTGTTATCACCGAATTATCGTTAACATGGATTATATTAAATCTATGGAGCCTGACGATTTTACTTTAATGGACGGCACATCAATTCCCATTAGCAAGCGCAAAAAAAAGGAAGTCCAAGTTAAATTTATGCGCTATTTGGCTCATAAATAATCGTTCCAATATAAATTTACGCGCACAAATCCGTTTTCCTGCGAAAAATTTACGAACGCATTATATTTTTTTGCGAAAAGTTCTAATGAATTCATTCCAAGTCCGTGTCCTATTTCCGACGTGTAAGGCAATCCGTTTTCGCCAAATTTTATTTCATAATCGTAGCGATTAGTTATTTCCAAGACATATTGTCCGCCCATATGACGAATTATTATTGAAATCTCTCGCGCAGAGGGATTTTGTTTTTTACTCGCCGTTATCGCATTTTCCAGTAAATTGCTAAGCAAAACTGCAAAATCGCTTTCGTCCGTAGAAATTTTTTCTGGCAAATCTATCGTGTGAATTATTTTTATTCCTAAATTTTCTGCCCGTTGAAAATATATTGATAGCGCGGCATTTACCAGCGGCAATCGACTAAATTGTTGCAAGCGCGTCGAATCCAAAATTTCCACTTGCCGAGAAATAAATTTCATCGCCTCCGATATTTTATCTGCATTTATTAATTTTTTTAGCTCCGTGTAGTTTTCTGACAGATTTTTTTGTAATTCTTCCACTTCGCGCTGATTTTTTTCCATCGATAAATTATGTTCAGCTAATGAATCCATTTGCCGCGCTAAAAGTCTATTCTTTTGTTCTGTTAGATTTTTTTCCTCGATTTTCTGCGTCGTTATGCTCATCGAACGGTATATCAGCAGAAAAAATACCGGAATGAACCAACGCGAAAATCGCCCGTTCCACGTCGTCAAAAATGTTACGTCAAGTATAGGAATTACCGTGCCGATAAATACCGCCACCGGCAATAACGATGCGCACCACTTTAACGCTTTGTCATCGAAAATTCGCCGCGTTGGGAGTAATTCTATAAAAAATTTTCGCTCAATCGGCAATAATACAAAGAAAAATATCAGATAAAATGTCATCTGCAACGGCAAAAATTCTTCCGTCATTGTCCCGCGAATAAAGGCAACTGTTATTCCCGCAAAAGCGTGTAGCATAAAACACCACAGAGCTTGCATTCCAAATACGAATAAATGTTGCGGAAGTTTACCAATTATTATCAGCGAAATTAAAAAATACGGCAACCAGCCGACCAATAATATAATTTTAAACGCAAAATAACTTAATCCATACGATAATAACCATAAACCTAAGACAAAACTTAATAAACTCCATAGGATAAACCATTTTTTTAGCGCGTATAATTTTTCTGCGGAAATATCGCGGCTAAAAGGTAAATATCTTAGGTACGCGCCCAATAATTGTATTATTACAAATATGACGTTAGAGAAGATTATTTCAGCCATTCTTCTTGTTTCCTTATGTGTTCGCGAGCCGCCTCGATATTGCCGCTCTCCAAAAGCGCGTAAATTAAATTGTAACTGTGCCGCAAATCGTGCCGAATTACCGAAATTTTTTTCTGATTTTCCATTGTTAAGGCATTATATTCCTTTAAAATCATTAATCTATCCTCCAAGCGTTGTTTATTCCGCTCCAATCGCTGTAAGTCGTAAAAATTCTTCGCCGCAGTTAAAATATATCTGTAGAAAAAGAAAAATACTCCTGGCAAATAAATTCGCGATAATCTTTCCCAATCCGAATGTATTAAAGTACTATCCGCAATTTGGATTATGTGAGCTGAACTGATTATCAGCGGCAAAATTGCAATGTATATTCCTATGGGTCGTAGCTCGAAAAATTCGCGGTTCGGAAGTAAATTTATAAAATATTGCCCGCATATCGGCAAAAATATTACGAATAACAGCAAATATACCGCCGCCTCTGCTAAAATTAATTCATACGCGCTTACTCCCTCGAAAAGTTTCAGAATTATAATCGCTACGAATGTGTGTTGTATCAACGAACAAATTGTTCCCATGCCCAAAACAAAAATATGTTGAGGTAGTCCGGATATTTGTCTCCAGCAGATAAAAAAATACGGCAACCAGCCTAACATTAAAACTGCTTTATAAGTCGCCGCGTTGACGCCGAAACTATCGAAGAAAATTTTATATAAAAAAATGCTCGCGACGCCCCACAGTGCCGAGTATTTAAAAATTTTTGTCTTCAGCTGTGGCAATCCGGATTTAGAGAACGACAACCAGCGGATATATGTATCGACGAGCTGACCGAGCACGATTAAAATTGGCAACGTCAAGGCTTTTCTCTCCGATTCAAAAAGTGATTAAAATCCTCGAAAAGTGTTTAAGATTTTTTGTTCAATGTATGATTTAATATCAATCGACAGTAACTGTCATCTTAACCTCCACGATAATTTTCTTGTTGGAAAGAAATTTTCCTGCTAAAACACTCCGCGCAGATTTTTCAGGCGGAGTTCTTTTTTTGTTTTGCCATGGGCAGAAACATTTATAGACAGCGTTCCAAGTGCCGTAACGAGTTGGCAAATCGCGCCACGCGGTTCCGCTTCTCAATATCCATACTATCCCATTTACTGTAATTTACGGGCTGGGATTCGGCGTGTGTGTACTCTTGCGCACTACTAACGGTTTGCCGATTTGCTGTTACGTTCTGTTGACGACAATATTTTTGATTCATGCTGGCGCGTTCAAAAATATTTGGCAAAATTTTTTGAGCTTCTGTGCGGGCTTCGCGACAATTTGTCTGCCGTTTGTAATTTATTTTGCGACGCATGGTGCACTTTACGACATAATTTATGGCACAATTTTGCTTAACATAAACCACGCCACAGACTATAATCCAACTTCCCAAGAGTTTTTCAACTTTGTCGTTTCTCATATAGTCATAAGATGCAACATTATTTTTTGGCTAATTGCTGCAAGCCTTTTTACGCTCTTCCTAAATTACAAAAGTAAATTAGCATGGGGTGGACTTTTACGGGCACGGCTATGCTTTTCCTGTTTATGAAAAGTCGTCCTTTTTTAGGCTATCCTGAATTGATTGCGGGGGTGTTTCCGCTGTTATTCGTTGTCGTCTACGAATTGAAAGCTATTTTGTCACCAATGCTTAAAAAACTTTGGGCTGTTCGTTCTTTTTCTGTGAAAAGATTTTTTTGCAAGTTAGCATTCCCAATACTGTTAATCATATTATTTTTTAATGTGAAACTTATATTTTACACTATTAGCGGAACAATTTCAGGACATTTTTCAGATAACACAGTGAAATATTATCAAAAACGAAAAAACGAGTTGAATGAGTTCGCAACAATTATTTACGCTGACGAAAGAAATTCTGTTGTCATGTGGGGTGAAAGTCTTCCAATGGGACTTTTCATTTTAGAGATGGGCATTAAGCCGCGCTGTCGTTATTTTGGAAATATCCAAATGTTTTTCGGGAAATCAGATCCAGACGTTATCGATGAGTGGGTTCAAAATGTTTGTAGTGATTACCCCAAATGGATTATTTACAGTGCGCTTGAAGAGGAGTATTCTGGCGAGGAAATGAATCATTTTAAATACAATTTCCGACGCCAAAGAAATCCTCGCGTTGAAAAAATTCTTGATGAGAACTATACTGTAACGAGTGAAACTGAACTTTATGGACAGATTATAAAGCTTTATCAGCTTAACTAGAAGGAGAATTAAGAATTATGCAAGAAGTAGTTATAATCGGTGCGGGACCTGCCGGTTTGACGGCGGCTTATTAGCTAAGCAAGTATCCAGATAAATTTAAAATTGTCATATTGGAGGAAAGTGCGTCGCTTGGCGGCATTTCCAAAACCGTTGAGCACAACGGCTACCGAATGGATATAGGATCGCATCATCTTTTTACGAAGGTCAAGGAAGTTAAAACTTGGTGGGAAAAAATGATGCCGCCCGCTGATAATTCCTCTGCTGACGAAAAAATTTTGCTTAGGAAAAATCGTTTCACGCGGATTTTTTTCAAAGGAAAATTTTTCGATTATCCCGTAAAGCTCAACGCTACGACATTTGAAAATCTTGGACTCGATGAGACGCTTAAAGTTGGCAGCAGTTATTTTAAGAGCTTACTTTTTAAACGCAAGGAAAATTCGTTGGAGGATTTTTTTATAAACCGCTTCGGCAAAAAACTTTACTCCATGTTTTTTGAAGGATATACAGAAAAAGTTTGGGGCAGGCATCCGCGAAATATTTCAACTGAATGGGGTGCACAACGTGTACGAGGAATTTCTGGCGTTGTTGTGCTAAAAAATATGATTTGCAAAGCTCTCAACATAAAACCTAAAAAAATTGAAGCTTCGCTTACCGATAATTTTTACTATCCAAAATTCGGCTCCGGACAGCTTTGGGAAGTTACAGCTAAGGAAACAATAAATAATGGTGCAGAAATTATCATGCAGGCAAAAGCAACCAAAATTCATAAGTCCTCTAACAACAATATAGACAGTGTCACTTATGAACACGACGGGAAAAGTTATGAGCTTCCCTGTGATATTTTGCTATCGTCAATGCCGCTCAAGGATTTAGTTGCTGGTATGGAAAATGTCCCTGAAAATATTCAACATATTGCCGCCGCTCTTCCTTACCGCGATTATATAACCGTCGGTGTATTGGTTCCGAGCTTGAATGTGACTGTTCCCGATCATTGGGTATACGTGCAAGGCGGCGATGTAAAAATGGGCAGATTCGTCGTCTTTAACAACTGGTCGCCCTTCATGCTAAAAGACGCAAATACCGTATGGCTTGCTTTGGAATATTTTTGCCAAGAGGGCGACGAGATGTGGACGAGTTCCGATGAAGATTTTGCCACGTTCGCGATTGATGAAATGGTTAAAAAGAATTTAATTTCCTCTGCCGACGCCGTGAAAGATTATCACGTTGAGCGCGTGAAAAAAGCTTATCCCGCCTATTTTGATACCTACGCGCAAATCGGCGAACTTAGGACTTATTTGGACGCGAGCACGAATCTTTATTGCATTGGACGCAACGGACAACATCGCTACAATAATATAGATCACTCAATGTGTACGTCTTTCGAGGCGGTTAAAAATATTTTGACAGGAACAAATGACAAATCAAATGTTTGGAGCGTCAACACGGAAAAAACTGCTTAATGCCATAAAAAAACTCCTCAGCGGCTCATTGCCTGCCGAAGAGCTTGTTCCTCCTCTTTAGTAAGTTTGTAATTCGATGCAACTCGTCCGTCTTCAATCGGTTTAACGTAACTGCGCTCGGTTTCATTGCCGCAAATGGACGAAAAGACGACGCCATTATTATTTCTGTCGAGAATGGCAACGCACCAGCTTAAACCTTGCCCGGTCTTTTCAAAGGCGTCAAAGTGAATGACGGCGACGCGAGCCAACGAACTACGCATAAGGTCTTCGAGGACGTCGACTTGCCCTTGAAGGCTTTTATACTTTTTGACTGCCTCATTGACTTCGGTTGTGTGCGCAGATAGCATTTGTTCAATACTGGCACCTTCCGAGCCGCCCATCATTCTCTTGTAGCGCATTTTTATATTCGACAGCTCCGAATACAAATTTATTATCAAGCCAAGCATTAATAGAATAACTGCGACCATTGCGAACGAAATTAAAAAATCTGTCGTAAAGGCGGCACTCAAGCCCCTCATATATCAAAACCTCCAATTTATTTTTTACTGAATTTTTTAGCCAAGCGGTGAATTATTTGGAAACGATAAAGTAAACCTGCGCGGCTCATGCCGATTTTCTCTGCGAGTTCGCCGACTGTAGACGAAGGATTTTCTAAACGAAGTGTCATTGCCTCGCGGAATCGCTCATGAACGGGAGCATTTTTATCGAGTAAAATCTTTATATCGGCAAGTTGACGTTGTGCGGCGTTAATTGATTTATTCAGAGCGGCTGTCTCCATGTTAACGACACGATTAACTTGCATGCGAACTTCCTTTAAGTTGCGAGCGACTTCAAAGCGTTCGACGGCTTCCGCCGCGCCAATCATGCCTAAAAAATCGCAAATGGCATCGCCCTCACGGAGCCAGATAAAGAAAACTTTTTTGCGTTGACAAATTCTCGCGTTGAATTCGAGATTTTCCATTTGCTTTTGGAGAAATGCCACTTCCGCTTTAGTTTTCGTCACGATTTGTAAAAGGTATTGTGCCTCTGGTCGATTGACGCTTCCGCCCGCTAAAAATGCGCCGCGCATATAAGCAACCCTAAATCGCGTCCGCTTAAGTAATTCGTTCATGTCGAGCGTGTCGAAAAAATTTTGCACTGCGCCCGCCACAATAAATCGTACGACGTAGATTAAATTTTTAAGTAATTTTTTTCGGCGAACGGCGGCGACTTCCGGTTTTACATTCGGGAAAAATTTTTTAGCCAGCATTATAACTCGTCTAACGACGGCGGCATTGGAACTTGTAAATTCCAATCGTCCGTCGATTTTTTTTGTGCCGACTTTCAACAGCGCGACGAATTCAGCTAACAGACAATCGCGGTCGTCGTCAAATTTATGTGCTAATTCGTTTTTGACATCTTGAGCATATGACGACATTAGCCGCGCCCTCCCATACTGTAAATAATTTTCATGACTGCCGCGCAGAGTTTATCGGGATCGTGGCGACCAATTTCCGTTGTGCTCATCAAATCCGCTTTGATAAGCCCGCAACCCAACGCATTAACTTTATCCTCGTCAATCTCAACAGGTTTTGCGCTCGTGCCCTGCCACATATTTTCGGGAATCGGCGTGGAATTGACGAGCACATAATCAATCGCGCCCTGCCCCGTGTGATCTAAAATCGCCTTAGCATGTTGTGCGGCGGTATAATTATCGGTCTCGCCTGGTTGAGTTAAAACGTTGCAGATATAAATTTTAATCGCTTTGGATTTTCTAAGTGCATTAGCTACACCGTCAACTAAAAGATTCGGCATGATACTCGTATACAAACTGCCGGGACCAAGAATAATTGCGTCGGCTGATTCGATAGCTTCCAATGCGGCGGGCACTGCTTGAACTTTTTTAGGGAAGAGTTGAACGCGGCGAATTTTTTTATGCGCTTCGGGAATTTGGGATTCGCCCTCGACAACAGTGCCGTCGTTCATAATCGCATCAAGTCGGACGTGTTCTTTGCTTGCGGGAATTACGCGCCCTTTGACTGCCAAAACTTTCGACGATTCTTTTAACGCGGTCTCCATGTCGCCGGTAACTTCATTCATTGCCGCGATAAATAAATTGCCAAAACTGTGACCGGCAAGCGCACTGTCGCCCTCGAAACGATATTGAAAAAGTTTTTCCATGAGCGGTTCAGTATCCGCCAACGCAACCAGACAATTTCGCAAGTCGCCAGGTGGAATAATTCCCAATTCCTCGCGAAGACGTCCCGAAGAGCCTCCGTCGTCTGCAACCGTCACCACTGCTGAAACATTATTCGTAGAAGTTTTTATCCCGCGCAGAAGAACGCTTAATCCATGTCCGCCGCCGATTACTGTAACTGCCGGTCCGCGTCCGAGCTTGCGTTCTTGATAAATCATATCGACGAGATTTTCCGAGCGGTCAGGAATTAGCACGGCGATTATCGAACGAATAATTGAGCGCGTCGCCCAAAGCATAAGACACGAGCCGATTATCACGATAAATACGCCGACGACCGCCGTTATCATGTAATTATAACTGCCGACCGCCCGATAAACCAGCATAAAAATTTCTTCCTCGACACGTCCGAGATATTCGTAGTTAATTGCGAGCGCACCGCCGAGACTGAACAGCATAACGCCGATTGCAAACAGCAACAACCAGCGTTTCATTTTCATGCCGGGATAAAGCCACTTCAATAAATGGAACATGATTTAAACTTCCCACACGTCGTTTTTCATAAGGTCGCGGTGCTCCAAATTAACGGCGTAACCTTTTTTAGCAAGTAATTCGTAAATGTGCTTAGCTATAAAAACCGAACGGTGCATGCCGCCCGTACAGCCGATTGCAATAACGAGTTGACTTTTGCCCTCGCGAACATATTGCGGAACGAGAAAATCAATAAACGAGTCGAGCCGCTTAATATATTCTTGCGTGATAGTTTTTTCCATAATATAGGCGGCAACTTCCGGAACGCTTCCGCTTTTATGTCGTAGTTCCTGCACGTAAAAAGGATTCGGCAAAAATCTAACGTCAAGCACCATGTCAGCATCGAGCGGCATACCGAACTTAAAGCCGAACGATAAAATTGCAATGTTCATAATGTCGCCGTCGCCTTTGCCGAATAGCAAATGAATTTTTTCGCGCAATTCAGCACGCGACAAATTGGAGCTGTCGATAATGTACGTTGCCTTTGAACGCACGCTTTCCAACCTTTTGCGTTCCTTAAATACGCCGTCAGAAATTCTCGTTGCAGGTGCCATAGGGTGACGGCGGCGCGTCTCTTTATAGCGGCGGATAATCACGTCGTCAGCGGCGTCCATAAACAGCATTTCATAATCCTGGTTATCTTTGTCCATACTGTCGAGAACTTGAACTAAATCGTCAAAAAATTCACGGCTACGCGTGTCAACGACGAAAACCATTTTATTAAAATGCCCTGTGGCGTGCGTGCAGAGTTCGACAAATTTTGGAATAAAGACGGGCGGCAAATTGTCCACGCAAAAATATCCTAAATCTTCTAAATATCGGCAAGCTTGAGTTTTGCCACTGCCGCTCATGCCCGTCACGATAATTATCCGCGATTTGTCAGCAAATTCTTTAGTTTTTTCCATAAAAATCTTTCCTTACAAAACATAATCGTAAACAGCTTTAGCAAAGCCGTCGTTTTCGCAAGTGTCAGTTATGCGCGGGCAAGCGGCTTTTACGGCGTCAACAGCATTACCCATAGCCACGCCGCAACCAACCGAAGTTATCATTGCCAAATCATTTTCCGAGTCGCCAATAGCTAAAATTTCCTCGTTGTTGACGCCGAATTTTTCTGCCAAAATTTTAATCGCGCCCGCCTTGCTTACGCCTAATTTCATAAACTCTGTAAAGCGTGCCGCCGAACGAGTAATTTCTACTTTGCCGTCGAAAAATTTTTTAGCTTCGTTAAGTTTTAGTAATGCCTCGTCGGGGGTATCGGATACCGTCAAAAGTTTTGGAACGCCTTTAGTACGTTCGCGCAAGCCGTCCCAACCGACTTCAACCGCCGTAACTTTTATCATCGTCTCATAAAATTTTACAAGGTCGTTGCGTTCGGGAACATAAAGAATATCGTCCGAATAACTTTGCAAATGCCAGCTACGCTCCTCAAAAAAATTTATCAGCTCCAAAACGTTTGCCTCGTCCATGTATTGCGCGTGAAGAATTTCGCCCGACGAAGATTTTATCAATGCGCCGTTGTAAGCGATAATCGGAAGCGACACGCCAAGTTGAGCGGCTATCGGCAACGCGGCACTATACATTCTGCCCGTTGCGATTACAACTTTAACGCCCGCCGCCGTCATTTTCTGAACGGCTTCAATATTTTTTGGGGGCACAATTCCGCTACCTACCGGTAAAAGTGTCCCGTCTATATCGGTCACAAATAATTTTATCATAATGCGCACTCCTTATCTATTGAATCACGCGCCGATTATAACAGACATTCGCATAAAAAAAAATGCCATATAGAAAAATGTTTACTATTGGCTAATTTTTTTATTTAGACATGTGATTTCTTATGCAAAATCTTTTTCAATTTTTAATCGAGTGCGATATAAGTTTTCAGCACATAGCCGACCATTCCGCGATATTGAACCTTGTAAAAAGAATTTGTTTCGACTCCCAAATATCTCACGCGAGCACCGAGCGGGATTTGTGCCAATTCATAGGCTGATGTTGACGGATTCTCACGCAACGTGATTGACTGTCTGCAATTTACAACGGTTGCGCCTCGCGTATAGCTTTCTTGACTTGGAGCAAGGTATTCCGCCAGCGCATATCCGATAAGTCCGTCATAATTTACTTTACAAAAACCGTTCGGCGCGTTTTCGATGAATCCGACAGCTTGACCGAGCGGAATCTGTGCAAGTTCACGAGCATAAACTGACGGTGCCGCACGCAAAGTTATTGATTCTCTGCAGTTCACGACAAAATACGTCGCTACTATGCTATTTCTCGCAAAAGCTGTGGACGCTGTCAAAATGAGCAAAGAAACAACCGTCGATAAAAAAATTTTCCTCATAAAAATCACCTCATAATACTTTTTTAGTAAATAACTTGCTCTATACCGAACCATTGAGCCTTGTCATCCCATTTGAATCGAAATTCGCCAGCCTTAAAATATTTTTTCTGTGCTATATTGTATCGCTGATATTCAATGACCATTGTATCGCCTGCCAGTTTAAAATTATCACACCAAATTGAATTTGCAGACCAAACTTTAGGAGGCTTTCCAAAATATTTCTCAGTTACTTGTACGGTTTCAAAATATTTAACCCAAACACCATCTTTTCTTCTTCCAATTAGAGTAAAACAATTTTCTTCAGGTAAATCATAACCATCTTCAATCAGATAAAATGTTATATCATTGTTACTGTTGATTTTGTATATTTGCGGTGTCATCACATTGACATTCACTGTATTTTTAATATCGTTACTCCCAAAAGCCATTATATAGTCTCTGTGGCGTTTTTCTGGTGTTCCGTAATTGTAATGAAAAAATAATGCGTCTCTGCCATTACCAAATCTGGCAATACCTTGACTAAAAAGTTGTCTTCCGCGAATACCCTGCATACTAGAGCGTGTTGGTAAAGTCGAAAAATAAAACATAAGCAAAATCTTTGGTAAAATGAATTTGAAAAATCAGCCAAAGGAAAGTGCTTATGTCAAATTCATTTTATCACGAACGCTACTGCCTTACAAAAGCGCAACGAG
>JAFRRH010000066.1 GCA_017428215.1 Selenomonadaceae bacterium | reverse complement strand
TCAAGGAATTTAAGTCCGGTCGTCCGATTGCCTTCGGCGCAGATAGTAGCGGCACGATTACTTTCTTCTTGCGTTTTTGTAAGGCAGTAGCGTTCGTGGTCTTGCTTATTTTTCATCTTTACACTTTACCAACACTCTCTAATCATGGCTACCTCACAAACGCTTTATTCGCGAAGACCCAAGAGACTGCGCGAAGTGAATAAGAAGATACAAAAAATGAGCGAAATCTCGCTCAAAAATTACTTGCATATTTGAAAGTTGGGACGTGTCAAATTTTCAGCACTTAATACCCGAATTTGAGCGTGCATAGAAAAACCAAGTTATCCCAATCGTAATGACAGTAAAAGCAATCAGAACATAAAAAGCCGGTGTAACTAGATCATAATTCGAGTAAGCCCAGCCGAAAATCTTTGGAATGAGAAAGGCACCATAAGCGGCAATGGCGGCAGTAAAACCGGTAACCAGCGACGCATGAAACGGATTATTAAAAATGTAAGGAATCATGCGGAAGGACGCGCCGTTAACAAAACCGGTTGTCAGGAATAAAAGTAAGAACGCCGCAAAAAACATTACGAAACTATGCGCTTGCAAACCAAGCAACACAACAACGATAGACGCTAACATTAAAAGGAGTGAATAAAGCGTAACTTTCGAGCCGCTGTTAAATTTATCGGCTAGCCAACCGCCTACAGGTCTCATACCTGCGCCGATGAAAGGTCCAAGAAACGCGCCCCAAGCCATGCTGACTTCGGGAAATTCGCGAGTTAAAAGCAACATTAATGCCGCTGAATAGCCGATAAATTGTCCGAAGCCGCAAGTATATATCCACGTCATCAGCCAAGTATGTTTATTGCCAAAAATTGATACGATACTTTTCGGGCTTTGCTTGGGTAGCGGCAAATTGTCCATGAAAATCCAAATCAGCACGAGTGTCAAAACCGTCGGCACCGCCCACGCATAGCAGACCGATTGAATATAAACTTCCGCGCCTGTTTTGACGTTGATCAGCGGCTCTCCAAAAATTCCGCCGAAACTCATGCCCAGCAAAATTGGCGCAGTCAAATAAATCAGTGAGACGCCCAAATTACCGACGCCCGCATTTATTCCGAGTGCGAGTCCTTTATTTTTTTTAGGAAAGAAAAATCCGATATTCGCCATTGACGAAGAGAAGTTTCCGCCGGCGATACCGATTAGCGCGACGAGCATGAAAAGCATATCGTATGATGTCGAAGTGTCTTGAAGTGCGCTACCCAATCCGATTATCGGCAGGAGCAACAGCGCGGTTGAAATTAACGTCCAGTTTTTGCCGCCGATTAATCCCGGCATATACGTATAAAAAAGTCGGCAAGTGGCTCCGACAAGTCCCGGCAATGATGCCAACGTAAAAATTTGCGCGTCGGAAAAATTGAAGCCTATTTGATTAAGTTGCGCCGCTATCGTCGCCCATAACGTCCAAACGACAAATGACAGCGTCAAAGCCCAAGTCGAAGTATAGAGATTTTGTTTGGCGATACGCTCCCCGAATTTTTTCCAGAAGGCATCGTTTTCGGGATCCCATTTCGCTAAAATTTCTTTGCGCGAAGGATTTTCGCCAAGCGTTTTCAAAATATCTTCAGCCATTTAATCACACTCCATTATTTAACCTATCAAAGTTTTAATGTCATCAGCGACGTTCGTGATTCCGCCAATACCGAAATTATCAACTAAAATTTTCGTGACGTTCGGGCTGAGAAACGCGGGCAACACCGGTCCGAGATGAATATTTTTTACGCCGAGATATAAAAGCGCAAGTAAAACAATGTGCGCTTTCTGTTCATGCCAACCGATATTGAAGACGAGCGGCAATTTATTCACGTCATTAAGTCCGAAAACTTCCTTGAGCTTTAGCGCGATAAGGGCAAGCGAATAACAATCGTTACATTGACCGGCGTCAAGCACGCGAGGAATTCCGCCAATGTCGCCGAGCGGCAATTTTAAGTACTTATATTTTGCACAGCCCGCAGTCAAAATCACAGTGTCTTTCGGCAGAGCTTGTGCAAAATCTGCGTAGTATTGGCGAGACTTTTGACGCCCGTCGCAACCAGCCATGACGACGAATTTTTTTATCGCGCCGGACTTAATAGCCTCAATGACTTTATCGGCGACGGCAAAAACTTGTTCGTGAGCAAAGCCGCCGACAATTTCGCCTGTCTCAAGTTCCGTAGGCGGCAGACAAGTTTTAGCAAGTTCAATCAGTGGCGCAAAATCTTTCTTGCCGTCAACTTCCTCAACGCGCCTGCAACCTGGATAACCGACCGCGCCCGTTGTAAAAATTCTGTTGCGATAACTTTCTTTCGGCGGCATAAGGCAATTTGTTGTAAGCAAAATCACGCCGTTGAATTTCTCAAACTCAGTCGTCTGCAAATGCCAAGCGTTGCCGTAGTTGCCGATAAGGTGCTTAAACTTTTTGAATTTCGGATAGTAATGTGCGGGCAACATTTCGCCATGTGTATAAACGTCAACTCCGGTTCCTTCCGTTTGCTCAAGGAGCTGTTCGAGGTCGCGCAAGTCATGTCCGCTTATTAAAATCGCAGGATTTTTACCGACGCCGAGTTTAACTTTTGTGACTTCGGGATTGCCGTAAGTTTCGGTGTTTGCCTTGTCGAGAAGAGCCATAACGTCGACGCCAAATTTGCCCGTCTCCAGAGCCAACGCAGTCAAATCGTCGCCGTTTAAGCCCTCGTCCAAAAGTTTTGCCAGCGTCGCTTGAGCAAAGGCGTTAATTTTTTCGTCATCGAAGCTGAGCGCGTTGGCGTGATAAAGATAAGCCGCCAAACCTTTAAGCCCGTAAGTTATCAGCTCGCGAAGACTGCGAATATCTTCGTTTTCCGTCGAGAAGATACCGATTTTTTTGGCGTCGAAGTTTTCTTTTGCGTCCGACCACAGCGCGGCGGCGGGCAAATTATTTTTGTCGCTGACTTCGGCGAGGAGTTTTGCTTTCGTCTTGAGCGTTTGCTCCACGCGCGCGGCGAGAGATTCTTTATCGAAATTAGCGTTGGTTATCGTGACGAAAAGATTTAGCGTTATTAAGTGATTGACACGCGCCTTGACGGGCTTGCCTTCTGCGCGGAGCTTTGTCGTAACAGCTGAAATTCCTTTAGTCACGAAAATTAAAAGGTCTTGCATTTCGGCAACGTCAGCTTTCTTGCCGCATACGCCCGCAACTGTGCAACCTTTGCCGTTGAGGGCGTCCGAACATTGATAACAGAACATTTTATTTCCTCCTGTAAACAATGGCACTGCGTCCAAAATATTCAAACGGGAAACTCAAGCAATGTACAAGCCGCGTAAACGGGAAAATTATCATAGTTAGCATTGCTAAGAGCACATGACATTTAAAAATAATCGGCGCATCGCTCATCAACGAAACGTCGGGACTCATAGCCAATACCGAACGGAACCAAGGACTGATACATTCGCGATAATTGAATTCATCGCCCAAAAGTCCGACCGCATTTAACAACGTGCCGCCAAAACCTGTTATCAACGTGAGGAACATAACAAAATAAATTACGCCGTCAGAAGTAGACGTGTTAACTTTCATGCGCGGATTGTCGAAACGACGACGCATTAACATAAAAAAGCCGCCGATAAATAAAATGCCTGCCGGAATGCCGCCGCTTAACGCAATTATATGATAAAGATGTTCGCTTATGCCGACGCCGTCAGTTAAAGCTTTTGGAATTAAAATACCAATCACGTGACCGCCGAAAGCCATTAAAAGCCCTAAATGGAAAAGCCAAATCGGAACCCTTAGACTTTTTTTGGCTAAAAATTCACTGCTCTTAGTTGACCAGCCGCGCTCGCCCGTCCAATAGCGATAAGCAGTGCCAATAATTAAAATTGTAAAGGCAATATAGGGCAACGCGCCCCAAAAAAATCCGCTCATTTTGTCACCTCCAAAGTTGCAATCTGTGCAAGGATTATGTCAAGCAAAAAGACTTGCGGAAGTTTAGCCTCGATAAATCGGTCGCGCAAAAGTTCAATCTTGCCGCGTGCCGTGTCGAGGATTTTTTTTGCCTGCGCGGGTTCAACGTTCGTCGCTAACTCCAAAACAGCCGGCAAATAATCGGGCAGTTCTTTTTGCAAGTCGTAGCCGTTCTCCAGAAATAATTTTTTGTAGTCAAGCATTTCATTTGACTGCTTGCCAAAATCCGTCCGATTGTGCGTCGTCAAGTAAAGATTTGTATTCTGCGAAAAGTCAAACTTGCGAACGTATTCGCGCTCGTATTCTTTTGCTCCGAATTGCTCAATATAATCGAACAAGTCAAGGAACACATCGCGGCTTTGAGGAGTTTTGAGTTCTTTAGCGGCGGTGCGATATTCCGAAAATTCTTCCCACCAAGCGGCGTCCGGATACTCCAGCAGAAACGCGGCGATTTTCAAAGTGATTTTATACTCGTCCATTAGCAAAATCCTCCAGGACAAACGTAACCCGCTGTACCTTGCAATTCGCGCAACTGTTCATGAGTTTTACCTTGCAAGCCTGCCGGCAATTTGATTCGCTCGGAATATTTAGCAATGGCGAGGAGCTTATACATTTTTTCGTATTCGTAAGCATCGAATTCTAAATTCTGCGGAGGAGCCTCGTTAACTTCCTTGCAACGCATAACTTTACGCATGTCCAGCAATCTTTGAAGTGTCTGCATAATTATATTCGTGTTGCCAGCCGTGAAAAGTTCCGCGAGATATTTAACTGGGATTCGCATTGCTTCCGATTGCGGCAGATAAACTTTATCCTCGAATTTTTTTGCGATTGGACTAAGCGGCGGAATATACCAAACCATTGGCAACGTCCTAAATTCTGGGTGAAGCGGCAATGCCAAATTCCAACCTTTGATTATCTGATAAACGGGCGAAACTTTTGCCGCATTTAAGACTGCCTCCGAGACGCCTTCACGCCGCGCAGATTCTATAACTTCCGGGTCGTTCGGGTCTTTGATAAGTCCGAGCATTTGCGCGTAAATCATTTTTGGATCGTCAGTTTTTGCCGCCAACTCAACCGCGCTCATATCGTACAACAAAACGCCCATATAACGAATTCTTCCGACGCAAGTATCCGTACAAACCGACGGCAAGCCGTTTTCAAGACGTGGATAACAGAACGTGCATTTCTCCGCCTTATTAGTCTTCCAGTTGTAGTAAACTTTTTTGTAAGGACAAGCGGGTATGCAATGACGCCAGCCGCGACAAATATCTTGGCTAACTAAAACAACGCCGTCTTCCTCGCGCTTATAAATCGCACCAGAAGGACACGCCGCCACGCACGCAGGATTCAAGCAGTGATTACAATTTCGCGGCAAGTACTTCATAAAAATATCGTGGAATTCAAGTTCGATTTCCTCGCCGATTTTTTTTAGGTTAATATCCTGTCGAACGTCGTCGCCGCCCGCTAAGTCGTCATTCCAATTTGGTCCCCATTTAATTTCCATGCGCTTTTGACTTATCAGCGAACGCGGACGAGCTACCGGTTGATGTTTTTTGCGCGGCGAAGTTATCAGCGTTTCATAATCGTAAGTCCACGGCTCATAGTAATCGTCTAATTCGGGCTGTTCAGGGTGATAAAAAAGTTTCAAGAGGCGTCCGAGCTTTGAACCTGTTCTCAATACCAATTCGCCGTTGTCGAGTTTCCAGCCGCCTTTCCAATGTTCTTGATCTTCCCAATTTTTCGGGTAGCCGATGCCAGGCTTTGTCTCCACATTGTTGAAGTACATATATTCCGCGCCGGGGCGATTTGTCCAAACATTTTTGCAGGTTATGGAGCAGGTGTGGCAACCTATGCATTTGTCAAGATTCATAACCATGCAAACTTGCGCCTTAATCTTCATGCCAAATAACCTCCTCCGCTTTGCGCACGACAACATAAATATCGCGCTGATTGCCCGTCGTGCCATAGTAGTTAAAACCGTAGCTTAATTGACCGTAGCCGCCTATCATATGCGTTGGCTTCATGTGAATTCGCGTCGGGGTGTTGTGCGTGCCGCCGCGTGTACCGCTGATTTTAGACATTGGAACGTTAATATGTCTGTCCTGCGCGTGATACATGAACATAACGCCGCGAGGCAAACGAGGTGTTACTACTGCGCGGGAAATGACTACGCCGTTGCGGTTGTAAACTTCGCACCAATCGTTATCCTTGACGCCGATTTCCGCCGCGTCTTTTTCGTTAAGCCAAACGGTTTGTCCGCCTCTGAACAATGTCAAAAGTTGTTGGCTATCGAAATACATTGAATGCGTTGACCACTTGTTATGCGGCGTCAAAAATTTCAGTGTAATTTCTTTGGAAGTCTTGAGCGGATTTTTCAGCGGCTTAAAGTCGAGAATTGGTTTATAAACGCTCATTGCCTCGCCCCACTCAAACATCATTTCATGGTCGAGGTAGAAACTTTGACGCCCCGTGACTGTTCTAAATGGCACAAGTTGTTCAATGCTGACACTAAACGGAGTAAAGCGGCGATTTTGATTCGAGCCGGTAAACGTCGGCGACGTAATAGTTTCACGCGGCTGAATCGCAACTTGCTCAAATGTAAAGCGTTCGCTCTCACGGTCTTTGGCGAGGTCGGTTAAGTTACTCAAGCCAGTTTTGCGCTCTAAATCTTCCCACGCACGGACGGCAACTTTGCCGTTAGTCGTCGTCGAAAGCCCCATAACCGCATCGCAAGCTTGTTTAGCTGTGTAAAGCGACGGCATACCGTAGGAGATTAAATTTTTATCTTCGACAATGCCGTTGCGTGTGCGAATTTCCTCGTATAAATCGTCGGATTTCCAGCCCAAGCCCTTCATGCCGTTGCCCTTTTGAATATTCGGACCAAGCCCAACCCATTTATCGTAAAGCTTAGTATAATCGCGCTCAATCATTGCGATTGCGGGCATAGTCTTGCCGGGTATTGGTTCGCAATCGCCTTTGCTCCAGTCAAGAATTTTTCCTTCAGGTTGAGCAGTTTCACCTTCGGTATCGTGCTGAATCGGGACGGCGAACACATCTTTATAAACGGGCAAATTAGCTTCCGTCGCAACTTTGGAAACTGCCTTAGCCAACGTGCGGAAAATATCCCAGTCGCTTTTGGCTTCCCACAACGGATCTACTGCCGCTTGGAACGGATGAACAAACGGGTGCATATCAGTTGAGGACAAATCGTCTTTTTCATACCAAGTTGCAGTCGGCAATACGACATCCGAATACAAAGCACTTGCCGCCATTCTGAAATCCAAATCTACCAGCAAATCTAATTTACCTTGCAACGCGCCGCCTGATTTGCTAAGTTCGGAATCGTCGCGCCATTTAATTTCTTCCGGCTTAACGATAGATTCTTCCTCAGCAAAAAGACTGTTGCGCGTGCCGAGCAAATATTTTAAGAAATAATCGTGCCCTTTTGACGACGAACCGATTAAATTATTTCTCCAGATAAACAAATTGCGCGGGAAATTTTCGGGCGCGTCGGGATCTTCCCAAGAAAATTCCAGAGATTTATTTTTCAAACTCTGCGCAACAAATTTTCTTATGCCGTCAATGCCTTCAAAGCCCGCCGCCTTAGCCTCGTCGAAAATTTTTTGTCCACTCTTATTAAAGCACGGATAAGCCGGTAACCAGCCGAGACGCGCCGCCATAATGTTATAATCGCCGGGGTGACGATAACGCGGCTTAACATTTGAGGCAACTAGCGGAGCAGTGTCAATTTCCTCGTTGCGCCATTGGTCGGTTGCGAAATAATAAAATGACGTGGAGTTTTGAAGTTTTGCGCCGCCCTGCCAATCGGTACCCGTCATGACACGCGCCCAGCCCTCAATCGGACGAAGTTTTTCCTGTCCGACGTAGTGCGCCCAACCGCCGCCGTTGCGCCCTTCACAACCACACATCATCAGCAAATTTAAAATTGTACGATAAATAACATCTGCGTGGAACCAGTGATTAATTCCGCCGCCCATTATAACCATTGTGCGCCCTTGAGTTTTTAGCGCGTTGTCGGCAAATTCGCGGGCGGTGTGAATCACCATGTCCGCACTTACGCCCGTAAATTTTTCCTGCCACTTCGGAGTATAGGGAGTGTCTTCTTCGTAAGAATTCGCACATTCGCCGCCTAACCCCGTATCAATGCCGTAATTGGCAAGTGTCAAATCGTAAACTGTTGTGACTAACTTCACACCGTTAGCAGTTTTAATTTTCTTAACGGGAATGGCGCGAGTTATCATTGGATTTTCGCCGCGATCGTTTCCAAAGTAAGGCAACAAAATTTCTACAACGTCGTCGCGTTCTTTTAAAATCGACAGCTTAGGACGAATCGCCTCGCCCGTGTCAGAATTTTCCTCGCGGAGGTTCCATTTATTTTGCCTGTCCCAACGGTCGCCCATTGTACCGTTCGGGATAACAAGTTTGCCGCTGATTTCATCGATGACGTAATGTTTAAATTCGGCGTGCTTGTCTTTGCGTCCGAAGTCTTTAGCGTTTAAAAATCTTCCAAGCTGATATTTGCCGTCTTGTTTATCGATTGTCACGAGGAACGGGAAGTCATTGTATTTCCTTGAATAGTCAACAAAAAATTCTGCGGGATCGCCCCAATAGTATTCGCGCAAAATGACATGTCCCATTGCCATAGCCAACGCAGAATCGGAGCCGGTTTTTAAACTAATCCACGTGTCAGCGACGGCAGTTGATTCGGCGTAGTCAGGCGCGATTGATACGACTTTTGTACCTTTATAGCGGACTTCCGTCAAAAAATGCGCGTCGGGCGTTCTTGTCTGCGGAACGTTTGAACCCCAAGTGATGATGTAGCCGGCGTTGTACCAGTCGCTACTTTCCGGAACGTCGGTTTGATCTCCCCAAACTTGAGGGCTTGCAGGAGGTAAGTCAGCGTACCAATCATAAAAACTTAAACCTGCGCCGCCGAGCAGTTGAATAAATCTCATGCCGCCCGCATAACTCAACATAGACTTTGCAGGAATAACGCTGAATCCAAAAATTCTGTCGGGACCGTACTTTTCGGCAGTGTGTAAAACGCTTGCCGCAACGAGTTCTGAAACTTCGTCCCAATTTGAGCGTACAAAACCGCCCATGCCGCGTGCCTCTTTGTAGCGTTTCATCTTGTCGGGGTCGTTAGCTATTGATTGCCACGCCTCATAAGCCGTTGGAAAATTTTTCCGCGCCTCCCGCCAAAGTTCTGCAAGTTCCCCGCGCAGATACGGATAACGAATTCTATGCGGGCTGTAAAGATACCACGAAAAACTTGCGCCGCGAGGACAGCCACGAGGTTCAAAGTCAGGCATTTCCGGCGACGTTTCGGGGTAATCGTGCACTTGATTTTCCCACGCCACGAGTCCATTTTTAACGTAAATATTCCAACTGCAAGAGCCGGTACAGTTTACGCCGTGCGTCGAGCGAACGCATTTATCGAACGACCAGCGGTCGCGATACATATTTTCCCAATCGCGCCCGCCCTTATTTATCTGCTGATGTTCGCCGCGCTCTAAGGGGCTTAGATATTTGAGTTTCTTTAAGATATTGCCCACGCTACCACTCTCCTTTTATTTCAAATTTTAACCCTAAAATTTATTTTCAACTGTGATAAACGTCACCATGAAAAAAATTTTTTTGCGATATTATAATCTGCAAAAAAAAATGCTCTCTGGGAGTTAAAAAATGCGTTCGATTGAGGAAAAAATTATAAATATCGCCGTAACAAAATACGATGCGATTCAAAATGTTTTCAGTGCAAATAAGAAGTTGATTTCGCTCGAAAAAATACTTGGACAATCATAAGAACCTGCTCAACTGCAAAATTTGTTCGCCATGCTTGCCTTGCTCGCTGACGTCGCTATCAAATATTGAGTCATTAAACAGTGGTTTTCCGTAGAGAGCAAGATGCATCCATTGAGCGCAGTAGAGTAATTTTTGCAATTTAAGATTTGAGATTAAGTCTGATTCGCCACTTAAAGAACGAAGTCTATTACGGCTCAGAAACCAACGTGCGACATTATCAGCACTTTGCATTTTAATCACCTCCTGCAAAAAAAAAACGGGAAAATTTTTCCCTAACGAGCAATAACCTTTGTTTACTCGTCGAGATTATATTAATGTTTATCTGGTCGAAAATTAGCAGATGGTTTATATTTTGCGATTTATTAGTCACGCGAAATGTGGTTAAAATTCGCGGATAATTTTCTTGCGAGTAAATTCGTCCTTGTCGAGGTCACTCATCAGCTCCAAATTCTTTTCCATTTCAAGATTATTACCGTTGGAGCGAGCAACGAGCTTAACTGATTCTGGCTTAAAAAGATGGCATCGGCGATGAGTGACGCCGCCCTATTGTTCGACGACATATCAGAGCAAGTGACACGATAACGAGTGTTGACTTTATCGCGTGCGACGTGGTCTTCCAAAGCGTCCAACTGTTTTTTACGTGATTGATTTGCGGGATTAAGTCTTTATCGCGAATTTCGATTTCTTCCAGCTAGCGAACGAATCGGCAATTCTTACGGAGAATGTCAGCTGATATTTGTTCGATTTTGCGTTTAACTTCGTGAGATTGACAAAACGATACCAACTCGAATTAACGTTTTTGCAGGGAAAGTTTTATATTGTCGAGACGAGACTTTTCCAGTTCAAGCAAAGTGCGCTGTTTCGTCAGATAATACTGAGCGTGGAAAGACTGTCCAATCTCGACTCTTGAAATCTTTTTCTTTCTTGCTATATACAAGTAATCTTTTGGTAAAACGTTGCTCATTAATAATAAGTTTCCATTTATTGACTTCGACGATTGCCGTAAGCATTTTTCTTTTCATAGCCAAAAGATAATTGGAAAGAAATTTCTGTGGTCTATAATCCTTTGAATCCATAAGAGTTTTTGCGTTGCTAGAGTCAAGTTGAACGGAGTCCTTAACTTCCAATTCCGCCGCTTCTTTCGTCAGCGCGTCAAGTTTCATCACCATTTCAAAATGCTATTTACGTAGAATGCGAAACTTCCTCAAACATTCCAAGATCGGTTCGTCATCTTCTTTAATTGCTAAAACTTTAGTACCGTCGAGTTTCTTTATCGGATTTAAATCTGAAATGGAACATATTCATGAAAATGTTTATCCTTTCGATAAGCCAACCGCAGGTTCAAGGAGCGCAAGCGACTGGCATTTTTCTTTTCACCTATAAACGGCGTCACAACGCGCTCTTCACATTTCATGTAGTGAAATTTGTAAGTGAACCTTGAACGACAAAAGGCGGGAGATTCGCCGGCTTTATCACAACTCCCGAATGATTTTCTTTTGGATAAGTTCATTCTTCTCCAGTTCGCTCATCAATTCCAAATTCTTTTCCATTTCAAGGTTATTGCCGTCGAAGCGTGCGACAAGTTGAACGGCATATTGTTCAGCCAGTAGCACATCAGCGATAGTAGTGATAGGTAAACCTTTGAAATAATCTCCAACTTTTCCCCCACTCCACACCGTGCAAGCGACTTTCATCGTACACATCGTTCTATCTTTTTAATTGTTTCAGTGTTCGTTGTGCGTATAAGTTTATGAACTGTTGCTGTGATTAAAATCAAATTTTTATAATCGTCTGTGCCACTTTTAGATTTTGGTATCTTGTGGTGACAATGGAATTCTTCCGTTGAAGTGAAACTCTCTCCCGTTACAGCACATTTTCCCTTTTGAGCTAGATACAGCGATATTCGATTATCTGCATATTCTATGCTTTTATCATAAAGCGGTTGATCCGCGATTGTTAGCTTGTCCGTTCCAGCTGTTTTGCTCCCTGTGTTATTCTTAATGTTCCTATACGCCAGCAAGATATTTTCTCTGCTTAGGACGAGTGGCATTAAGTTTGTGAAGTGTTCACCATTTTTCGCTCGCTCGTACAGGTTGTTGTAAATGTTTTCATAAGGCATCACCGCAACGCCCCTTTTTAATCTTGCTCGAATCCTTATTCGATTGAGTGATTGTTTTTAAATTGTTAAAGACTCGTGCCCATTCCTCCGTTCCCATTACAGAAATTTCATAGGTTCGAGCACTACTTTTCAGTACCGATTCAGTCGCTTATTTTATTTGTC
>JAFRRH010000065.1 GCA_017428215.1 Selenomonadaceae bacterium | reverse complement strand
GAGATAAATTTCATCAATGCCGCTCAAATCGTCCAAGAGTACTGTCGGAACTTGCATTTTTATTACGACAAAATTCTCGACCAAATAAGCAAGTATGTTCATCCAGTAAGGCAAGAAAGATTCTTCCTAAGAAATTGCCGGTATATCCATCCTGTGAGCTTCAATTATCGTGTCGCTTAAGTTAATGGCATTGCCCACAATGCTCGATAGAGCCATGCAAACACTTTACAAATTCGCGCTGGAACCGTTAGCGGAAATAACAGCCGACCCGAATTCTTACGGCTTCAGAGCGAAAAGATGCGTGCAAGACGCAATCGAACAGTAAAAGGCACGGCGCAAGTTTCTCCTATTTCTCCTATAATCTGTAATATGGTACTGGACGGGCTGGAAGGCACACTGTTGGAAAAATATCACAAGACGAAAAGGCAGGGCAAAGCTTATTTCCCGAAAGTCCATTTTGTTCGTTATGCTAACGATTTTATTGTAACCGGCGAATCAAAAGAGTTGCTGGAAGAAGGCGTATTACCTATAATTCGAGACATTCTACGGGAGCGTGGCTTAGAACTGGTAGAAGACAAAACCATAATAACTCTTGTCTTTGAGCGATTGGATTACGACATCTGGAAAAGTTTATGGCATTGGTGCAAGCGCAGACATCCGAAAAAGTCTCATAAATGGATAGCACAAAAATATTTTCATCAATAAGGCACACGCACTTGGACTTTCTCGGAAGAAATAGCGCAAGAACAAACTTTAAGGCTTGTCTACGCTACCGATACAGATATTACAAGGTTTCTCAAGACAAAATCCGAAGCAACTGCCTACGACACGAAATGGGACATCTATTTTGCTCAACGTGACGAAAAACGAATGGCACGCAACTTTGACGGTAGAAAGAAATTGAGTTCGCTTTATAAAATACAGCGTGGAATTTGTCCAAAATGCGCCCAGCGTTTAACTATCGAATCAGAATATAAAATCAGTCGTAACTCCGATAATCAAGAAATACTCATACACAAAAATTGCAGTTTAAAGCCTTAATGAGCCGGTTCTGTGAAAACAGGGCTTAAAAGTGGTTGAGCCGTATGAAGGGAAACTTTCACGTACGGTTCTTAGGGGGAAAGAAGTGGCAATACTCCCAACCTACCCGCTCATTCTCTCCCAAAATTCTCCCTATGAAATTCTTCCTTGACTTTTTATAGTTGGTTTATCCGTTAATAACTTCAAGGTCGGGTGGTAACATGGGCAGTTTATCATTTTGGAGGAAATATGATAAGTTTTATAGTGACTACCATTCGCAAGCCAAATTCTTCGACGGAAAATCTTGCAGCGGAAATTTCTTTAAAACTCGGCGGAAGATTTATTAGGCGCGAGGATTTTTCGTTCGATGCGCTAAAGAAAATTTACGGCGTAGAAAATATTTTGCTCGTTAAGAAAAATTCTTTAAGCGTCGTAACGGCAGAGGGCGAATTGTTTTTCCACCCGAACACCGCGCATTTGAGGATAAAAAATCTGCGCGGCGGCGAAGGGGACAGACTAATTGACGCATTGAAAATTTCTGTCGGCTCGAAAGTTTTAGATTGCACGCTCGGTTTAGGCTCCGATGCTATCGTTGAAAGTTTTATCGTCGGTGCGGCAGGTAAAGTTGTAGCTCTTGAAATTAATCCGCTCATTGCTGAAATCGTCAGTCACGGCTTGAAAAATTTTTCAGATGACAGCCCGCACATTTTGGAAGCTATGCGCCGCGTCAAAGTTATTAACGCCGATTATGGGGATTTTCTTAAAAATTGCGCGGATAATTCATTCGACGTTGTTTATTTCGATCCGATGTTCCGCCGACCGATTCAAAAAAGTTCCGGATTAAATCCTATTCGCCCGCTCGCTGATAATCGCCCGTTAACTGTAGAAATTATCCGTGAGGCTTGTCGCGTTGCTAAACTGCGCGTCGTCATGAAAGAACATTCGGGCAGTAAAGAATTTGGAAGGCTCGGCTTTAAAATTTTAAGCGGCGGCAAATATAGTTCGGTTACTTTTGGCGTGATTGACAAAAATTAGTTCAAAAAAATTTCCCCCTCCAAATCGGAAGGGGATTTTTTGTTGCAGAAAAATTTTTTTAGAAGTCTTTGTGCTTTTCGATTTCGTCAGCTAATTTTTCTTCTACGTGGATTTCCGGCAGGGCGAGATTTTCTGTCGCGAAGTTCAAAACTTTTTCTGTCTCCTCGACTTTTATGCCGGAAATTTTTGCGTCGCGAACGATTTGGGCGGCCTCCTCGACTGTCGTCGCCTTTGCCTCGATAAGTCTCGCTAAAGTTTCAAGATGGGAATTGAATTGTTCGTTAGTCAAACCGCTGTCAAACAAATTAATCGTCTCCTTAGATAAAGTTTATAAAAAATGTAATCGTTAAGCTGTTGATGAAATCGGCGAACATGGAGCCAACAATCGGCACGAGAATATAAGCTTTAACCGACGGCGGCAACGTGACGTTGCATCCAGTTGACGCGCTTGAATTCTCGACAATTTGAATTTAGTCGCCGCGCCTTAAATAAAGTTTATAAAGAAAGTAATCGTTAAGCTGTTGATAAAATCGGCGAACATGGAACCAACAATCGGCACGAGAATATAAGCTTTAACCGACGACGCGAATTTAGCAGTAAGAACTTGCATATTCGCCATAGCGTTTGGTGTTGCGCCCATGCCAAAGCCGCACGAACCCGCCGATAAAATTGCCGCGTCGTAATCTCGTCCCAATACCGTAAAGATTATAAAGTACGCAAACAGGAACATTAAAATCGTTTGCCCCAAAAGTAAAACGACTAAAGGCAATGCAAGTTCCGCTAACTGCCAGAGCTTTAAAGTTATCATTGCGATTCCCAAGAATAATGATAAGCAAATGCCTCCGATGTCGTTAATTTCGCCGATGTGAACGGTAAATGCGCCGGTGAACTCGCTCCAGTTACGCATAATCGCCGCCACAATCATTGCGCCAATATAAATTGGAAACGTCATGCCAGTTTTAGATAACAACATTGAAACGACGGTACCTAAACCCATTGCAATAGCTAATTGATAAGCGGCGGGTGCGTACATACTTACGGAACGTTCATGTTTCTTTTCCTCTTCAACGAGCGGGGTTTCGTCGGCTTTGACGGCAGTTTTTAATAAATCTTTGCCGAGAATTAATCTTCTGCCGAGTGGACCGCCCATTAACGAGCCAGCAACCAATCCGAACGTTGCCGCCGCTGTGCAAAGTGTCGTTGCTCCAACTAAACCTAAGTCCTCAAGCACTGGTCCAAAAGCTCCCGCCGTGCCGTGACCGCCAACCATTGAAATTGAACCCGTGCACAAGCCGATAAACGGACTGATATTTAAAACATTCGATAAAGCAACCGCCAAAAAGTTTTGACAGACAATCAACGCACAGACGCAACCGAGAAAAATTAACAGACTAACACCGCCAGTTTTTAAAACTTTAACGTTAGCCTGGAAACCGACCGACGTAAAAAACGCAACCATACAAACTGTTTTAAGCGTCTCATCAAAGGCAAAACTGATAATTCCTGACGTGTAAAGAATGCAACTTATAATGGCGAAGAGTAAACCACCAACGACCGGCGACGGGATACAAAAAGTTTCAAGAAATTGAATTCGCCTTTTAAGTAGCGTGCCGACGTAAAGCATGACAACCGCAATCGCCAGCGTTTGATACATGTTAATTTCTAGCGTGTACATTAGGCGACCTCCTCTCAATCTTGACTTGCTTTAACGGACTCGCTTGACTTGCCGCTATAGATATTGACCTTTACGCCTTGCATGTCGTAAAACTTCGCCGCGCCCGCGTGGAAACTTGCAGGAATGTCTTGGATTGCGTAATCGACTGTTAACTTATTAGTAGTGTTGTGCGGAAGTTTATCAGCGTTCTTGAAAATAAATTCGGTAAGAAAAGTAACTTCATCATCTTTTAAATCGGTGCTCGCAACCAAAACTGCTTTAACTCCGATTGTCTGAACGTCTTCATTTTGTCCGGTGTAAGTGTTAGCTGGAATAGTGCAACGTGTATAGCCCTTGTAAAGTTTCATCATGTTATTCTGAACGTCAGGGTCGATTGAGAGGATTTTAATTTCTTTTTTAGTGGCGAGGTCGGCAATAGCTTTAGTGGGTGCGCCCGCCGTGATAAAGAATGCGTCGATTTGCCCTTTCTCCATAGCCGTTGCCGAGTCCGTGAACGACATGTAAATTGTTTCAATCATCTCGAAAGTTAAGCCGTGCGCCATTAAAATTTGCTCGGCATTTTGAAGAACGCCGGATTCACGCTCGCCAACTGAAACTCTTTTGCCAACGAGTTCGCTAACGTTATTAATGCCCGAATTTTTACTTACGACAATTTGACAAGCCTCCGTATAAAGCCCAGCAACAGCCGCATATCCGACGCCGGGACCTGCCGCCGCAAAGACGCCACGCCCATTAATCGCGTTAGAAAGCGTGTCACTTTGAACGATTGCCAGGTCTAAAAATTTTTCGCGCAGAAGTCGCAAGTTAGCGGCGGAGCCTGCAGTCATTTTTACATCAAGCGCGTGCCCTTTGCCTTCGGCGTCAATCATTTTGGCAAGCTCGGTGCCATAAGCGTAATACATGCCGCCCGTACCGCCCGTGCCAAATCGTGTCGCATTACTCGCGGATTTTTCTCCGCCTCCACAACCGACTAAAAGCGCGATTATCGGCAGGAGCAACAAAAGTTTTAAAGCCTTCATGGTACTGCCTCCTTTTTATTGTAAAATTTTTTTGTAGTTATCGGGGTCAGTATCGCCTTCCGTGTTTATAACAAAAATAATTGATTGCTCGTCGAGTTCAAGGGCGCGGCGTAAATTTTTATCATCAAGCGCGGCATTAGCCAAAGCAAAACCTGCACAGCCCGATTCACCCGAAATAATTTTATGCCCGGCTAAAATTCGCATAGCGTCGGCGGCAACGTCATCTGAAATTATCGCGGTGTCAGCGGCATATCGTCTTAAAATCTTCCAAGCTAATTCGCAGGGCGTCGCGCAATTCAAACCCGCCATCATAGTTTGACCGTTGCCCGTTGCCGAATGAATTTTTCCGTCGCCAATGCGCATTGTCTCATAAAAACAGGCAACTTCCGTTGGCTCCACGATTGTGATTCGCGGCGGATTGTCTTTAAAAACTTCAGCGAACACTGCGGCTATCGCGCCCGCCATTGAACCTACGCCCGTTTGTAAAAATATATGCGTCGGTCGCTGATAATTCATTTGCCGCAAAGCCTCATAAGCTAGCGTCGAATATCCTAACATAATCTGCGCGGGAATTTCTTCGTAGCCTTCCCACGACGTATCTTGAATCAAATGCCAATGATTTTCTTCAGCAAGCCGCGCAGTATATTTAACGCAGTCGTCGTAATTCATATCGGTAATTTTAACCGTAGCTGAACCCGCGTCGCGAATTGCCTGCGCCCGAACCTCAACAGTACCTCGCGGCATATAAACATAAGACTTGCAACCGAAAAGACCTGCCGCCCAAGAAACGCCTTTGCCGTGATTGCCGTCCGTCGTCGTGATAAAAGTCATATTCTCTGTTTTTTCCTTAGATTCGCTGATTATCTTATGCATAGCCCAGACGCTACCCAAACCTTTGAAAGCCTTAAGTCCAAAACGTTGAGACTCGTCCTTAATAAAAATAGAACGAACGCCTTTAAAATTTTTCAGCTCAATAAGTGGCGTTTCCTTATAAACTTTCAACGACGCATGCAAGTTACGAATATTCTCCGTCGCGGCGAAGGAATAAGCCGACGTATCGACCGCCCCGCCGCGATTTTTATTCTGGATAATCTTAATCATAGTCAAGTATTTGCTCCATATTGTCATGCAGATTGCCAAGATAATTTTTCAAGTCATCGGCAATTTCGGGATTGCGCAATGCAAATTCGATATTCGCCTGAAGGAAGCCCATTTTAGTGCCCACGTCGTAGCGGTGCCCTTTGAAAATATAAGCGTACATCGCCTCACTTTTTGCAAGCCGTTTAAGTCCGTCAGTCAACTGAATTTCTCCGCCCGCGCCAGGCTCTTGCGTCTCAAGGAAGGAAAAAATTGTTGGCGTTAAAATATATCTACCTAAAATCGCAATGCGACTAGGAGCCGCCTCCCGCGCAGGTTTCTCAACCAAATCTTTAACTTTATAAATGCCCTCGTCCACGTGTTTGCAATCGACAATGCCGTATTTGTGAACGACTTCTTCCGGCACTTCCTGCACGCCCAAAATCGAAGTTCTATACTCGTTAAAGACTTCAACCATTTGCTGAAGGACGGGCTTACGAGAAACGACGACATCATCACCGAGCAGAACGGCAAAAGGTTCGTCGCCTATAAAGTGGCTGGCAGTTAAGACGGCATGCCCCAAGCCGAGCGGTTGTTTTTGGCGGATAAAATGAATATTGGCAATGGCGGGAATATCTTTAACCATTTGCAACATTTCTTCCTTGTCCTTGCGCTCAAGCTCCCATTCCAATTCAACAGAGCGGTCGAAATGGTCTTCAATCGAACGCTTATTGCGCCCCGTGACGATTATAATATCTTCGACGCCCGCCGCTGCCGCTTCCTCAACTATGTATTGAATCGTCGGCTTATCGACAATCGGCAACATTTCTTTAGGTTGAGATTTAGTAGCGGGCAAAAATCTCGTACCCAATCCTGCGGCGGGAATAACAGCTTTCCTAACTTTCATAATGAACCACTCCACAATAAAATTTTTTTTATCATACCAGATAAAGTTGATTCATGCAAAAAAAATCTGCCCATTGCTGAGCAGAATTTTATTAAATTGGTACTCTATTTTCTATTGCCTTAGCGATTGTCAAACTGTCAGTTCCGGCGAAGTCTGCACCGACTGCTAAACCTCGTGCAAGTTTTGTAACTTTTACGCCAACGGGACTTAATAATCTTGAAATAAATAGCGACGTTGCATCGCCCTCAACCGTCGGCTCAAAGGCGATTATAACTTCCGCAACTTTATCGTCGCCAACGCGCTTTATAAGCTCGCGCAATCGAATATCGTTTTGAGAGACGCCAGCCAACGGAGAAATTAATCCGCCTGTCACGTGATATTTTCCGTCGAAAGTTCCAGCCCGTTCAATCGCGTCGAGGTCTTTGGCGTCCTTAACCACGCAAATAATTTTTCCGTTGCGTCTATCCGAAGCGCAAATGTCGCAGATAACTTTGTCGGCGTCAATCGTGTTAAAGCAAATTTCGCAAGCGTGAGTATCCAACTTTACGGAACGAATAGCCGCCGCTAAATTCTCTACATCGTCGGTTTTCATTGCCGCAATATGATAAGCAAGTCGAGCAGCAGTTTTAGTTCCGACACCCGGCAGTTTTGTAAGCGACTCAACTAGAGCCGCCATTGCTTTTGAACTCATGAATGATTTTCCTAATCAAAAAAATTTTTTACGTTAAAACGCGGCGAGAACGTTAAAAATTTTCGTAACGTCAAGCGCGTCCGCTGTTTGTCAACTTTTCAAAAGTTGCGTCATTGCCTTTGAACTCATTTTAAGCCTTTGGACCGCCGCCTAAAAATTTGCCGATAAGGTCGTTCATATCTCCCAGATTTCCAAGTCCGCCGAGTCCGCCAAGAGCATTGCCCGCGAATGCCGACATGTTCGCCGAAATCTTTTTATCCATTTCAGCGTTGGCCGCATTAACTGCACTGACAACCAAATCTTCAATCGCGCTGACATCGCCGTCCTGCACGAGTTCGGGCGCAATTTTAATTTCCTTAACGACTTTTTCGCCGTCAACGGTTGCGCTGACCATGCCGCCGCCGACTTGTGCCGTTGCCGTCTCCTGTTTAAGACGCGCTTTATTTTCCTCGAAACTGCGTTGCAAAGCTTGTGCTTGTTTCATTATCGCACCCAAATCAAATCCCTGTTGTGCCATTAAAAATCTCTCCTTAATCATTAATTTTCGCGGCGTCGGAAGCGTTAAGAATTTTCATTGCGCCCGCCAAATTTGAGCGTTCAAGCTCGGACATATTTTTAAAAACCGCCGGCGGCAAATTGTTATCGACGACGACTGAAACTTTTATCGCTCGTCCAGCAACCTGCGTAGCTCCCTGTTCAATCTGTTTGTGGTACTTATTAAATATACCTGCCACAGCCGACGACTTAAAGCCCAAAGTCAATTCATCGCCCGCAAAGTTCATGACAACTGCCTGGTCACTTATGCTATCCAAGCCCTTGTCTTCGCCGCGTAATGAATTTATAACATCATAGAAAATTTTTTGCCCTGCGTCAAGATTTTCACGCGGCGCAGAATTTTGCACGGTCGGCATTGCAACGAAATTTTGAACGGGCGCGGCGAGTTTCATCAGCGTCATTTCCAAAATTATATCGGGAATGCCTGAACCATACATTTCGCCCGTCGCCTGTCTTAGCGCGTCGATTATCTTGTCGAGTTCAGCAAAATTTTTTTCGCCCTTGTCTAGCATGTCGAATTCAATATCTCTTAGTCGCGTGATTAGTGATTCGGCGATAATATTTGCCGATAAGCCCGAACGAAAAGCCCCCGTTATCGCCCTGCCGACTGCCGCCCTATCTTTAGCTTTGACCGCCAAAATTATTTCGTCGAGGCTTTCGTCGGAGATTAAGCCCAAAGTTTCGTTGACATTTTCTAAAGTTATTTCTTTATCTGCCATAGCGTAGCACTGGTCAAGATAAGTTAGCGCGTCGCGCATGGAGCCTTCTGCCAACCGAGCGATTTTTTTAGCGGCGTCCTCTTGCAATGTCACGTTCAAGCGTCCCGCCAATTTTAACAGATACGGCGCGATTGTCGCTTGCGGGATTAGCCGGAAGTTTAGAACTTGACAGCGCGAGCGGATTGTCATCGGGACTTTGTTTATTTCCGTTGTCGCCAAAAAAAATGCCACATTCGGCGGCGGCTCTTCGATTAGTTTCAAGATTGAGTTGACTGCCTCGAATGATAGCATGTGAACTTCGTCGATTATGAACGTCTTAACACGGGCGCGAAGTGGCGCAAGATAAGCTGTCGATAATAATCTTGTAACGTCCTCGACTGAACGATTAGACGCGGCGTCGAATTCCACATTATCGGGCGAGGAGTCAAAATTTCTGCAAGCGTCGCATTTGTTGCAAGGGATTTCTTTTTTTTCAAGCGGGCGTCCGGAGTTTTGCGCGTCGTGAACCCGTTCGCAGTTCATAGCTTTAGCCAAAAGCCGCGCAGTAGAAGTTTTGCCCGTGCCGCGTGTGCCAACCAGTAAATATGCGTGTGAAAGTCTGTTGCTTGAAATTGCTCGCGCCAATGCGTTTGAAATGTGCTCTTGCCCGATTAAGTGCGATAATGTTTTCGGGCGTCCGCGTGTATAAAGTGCCTCATATGCCATAGCTTATTCCTCCTTGCAACAAAAAAATTTCAACTGCCAATGCAGAGACCTGACCCAAATCCGAAGCTGCGCTACAATAACCTCGCGTTGCTGCGTATGCCCTGGCGCGATTGTCAGTACAGTTTGTGTTCGGCGAATCAAGTCTCTGCATTAACAGCTGAAACAACACCGATATATTTTAAACCTTAATTGCATTTCATGGCGGAGAGTGAGGGATTTGAACCCTCGGTACGCTATCAACGTAACACACGATTTCCAGTCGTGCTCCTTAAGCCACTCGGACAACTCTCCGCAGTAATGCGCAGTTTATCATTCAAATTATCAGCTGTCAAGTATTTTTAATCTTTGACTGCGGGCGGAATAAAAATTTTATTAATCGGCACCTCATTTAATGGAAGGTCTCCGTCCTCCTCGCTCAAATGTCCTTTTGAACGCCCGATTATCAATTCGTTATGATCCCGCGCCCATTCCAATATCGTCCGATAAAAATTATATCGTAAGTCTTTACTTGATAAACTTTTTAACTCAATCGGCTCACATGACGTATCTTTATCAAGCGGTGCCCAAGTATCGTCCAAATCGACGCGCTCAACAACTTGCACAGTTTCATTAACTAAATCGAATTTAAGATAATCTGCGCGACCGGCAAGCCTGTCATAACCTTTAAGCGAAAGTTTTTTCCAACGCCGCTTTTGAATCACGTCTTCAATCTGTATGTTATCGTAAATGCAAACTGTCGGAACCATTAGCGTATTCAAGTCAAGTGTGCCGTCCTCGCGAACTTTATAGCCCGCCTGTTGATGATTGAACCAATAATTTCCGCGTGGCGTCGATTGCACCCACATATAAATTTCCGTCGGGACTTCGGTTATAACTTCGCCGTCATCTTCCACTGCTAAGACCGGACTCGTCGAAAAAATTATCACCGCTGACATAATCCCCGCGAAAAATTTTTTTAGTTTCATGATTAGTCATCCTCTCGCGAAGATTATATCGAATTTATTTAAGCTTTGCAACGTCAACCCAACCCGCACTCTTTATGTAGCGTTCGATTTCGTCAAGTTTAAAACGTGCACAACTTTTATCATTGCCGGCGGCGGGATAAATTACGTCGAATCTTTTCAACGAGGCGTCAAGGTAAATCGGAATTCCCTCATTTACGGCGAACGGACAAACTCCGCCCACTGCGTGACCAATTAAATTTTCTACCTCGTCAACGGGAATCATATGCGGGCGGCAGGAAAATTGCGTTTTAAATTTTTTATTATCAATCTTCATGTCGCCCGACATCAAAATAAGCACAGGTTTTTTATCGACGAAAACCGAAATTGTTTTGGCAATCCTGCCGACTTCGCAATTAAGAGCCTGCGCGGCAAGTTCACTCGTCGCTGTCGATTGCTCAAATTCAATCACTCGTTCCGGCTCGCCAATCTCCGCAAAATATTTTTTAACCTTTTCGATAGCCAAAATTTTTTCCTCCTACAAAATAAATTTCGCGCTCATTATAGCAGAAAAAATATTTTTGTCCCCACAAAAAATTATTGCGGCAATTATTTAACTATGCTACACTGCAAACGCAATCAATCTTGAAAGGAGCCTTAATATGGGAATTCTCGACAAAGTTAAAAGCCTCTTGCCTAAACGCAAGGAACCCGAATTGAAAAACAACGTCCCTAAGGAAAAAGAAAATATCCGCAAGACGTTTGGCAAATATTGCAACGCCAATCACGGCACCACCGACGGTAAACTCTGTGCTAAATGTACTGCCGTCCTGTCAACAGTCATGATTAAAATTAGTCGTTGTCCCTATGGTATTGGCAAGCCAATTTGTGAGCAATGCGAGACGCCTTGTTTCGGCGAACGCTTTACCAGTGATTTTTTGGAGATTATGAAGGGCGGACAAAAGAAAATGCTCCTAAGTCACCCGCTTATGACTGTTAAACACAAAATCGCAGGTCTCGGCGCGGAGTACGCCAAAATGCAACGCGATAAAAAATCTACCGAAAAACAAAAAGAAGACGCCGACAAACTTAAAGCTAAATTCGCTAACGCAACTCGTTCGCCTAAAAAATCTAAGAAAAAAAAGAAGAAAAAATAGCCGCACCAAAATACTTTAAGCAACTTTTAAGAAACTTTTAACTTTCCATACTTGACAAAAATCCTTTACTGCGGTATTCTTCGCGCGACAAGTCAAAGCGTTTGGTGGACGCGGGCTAGTCGAAGTAAAGGGGAATCTTCATCAGAGGTTGGGGAACCGAAGATGTAAGATTATGGCTGTGGCGTTTGGGTTATGTGAATCGTGTAGGGTTCGCAAATCTAACGCTGTTTTAGTTTTTTGGGATTCTTCTAAAAGGGGTTCGATTACAAATCCTACCCGTTCGTTAGCGGGAAAGTTAAGCCTATGGAGCGTTACACCAAACGCGAGTAGCCGAAGGCAAAAGCGGGCGCGTTGAAATAGGAATGGGACATAAAAGTTATCAGCTTTTTGTAAGGTCTCAATAACGGTTTGATTCTCGGAGCTTGCTAATCGACAGCAAGCAGGTATTAATTCTTGATTGAGTCGCGATAAAAATTGCGACTGAAGAAGGGAGTACTTTATAAATGATTGACTTTTTTGGTGAATTTTCGTTTGACAATGATTTCGCTGGTGGCGGCGTAGCAGGTTTCAATCTGAACATTGACGTCAAACCCAGCGACGAAAATGCTGAAGACGGCGAAGTAGTTGAGAATAAGGAAGTTGATGCTTCTGCAGTCCAAGCTCCGCTTGAAAGTGACCAAGACGCTGTAGAGGGCGAAGTTTACAACACGACCGATAAAAACGGCAACACCCCTATCCTCGACAGTTCAGCAGATACTGGTAACGTTACTATTGAAGGTTTGGTCGTAAGGCAAGTCACAAAAGAAGACGGCACGCAAGTAACTTTCTTTGAAGTTGTTTTGTCAGCGATTAAGAGCCTCATAGTTAATGGTGCTTCTGACTTTACTCTCAGTAACGGTCTTGCTTTCACAAGTGAAAGTGGTGCTGATGTTAGTTTCGATATGGACAACGGCAAGTTTACGGGCGGTTCCTTCAAACGCGGCGGACGTTTCAGCTTTGGTAAGCGTGCATTAGGCGATGCTCTTTATGCTGCTGTTGAAAACGGCGTAGAAATCGAACCTAACGCTAACGGCGTTTTTGAAGTTGATGATGGCGATCTTGAAACTCTTCAACTTACTGAAGACGGTTCCGTTATCGTTAGCAATGACTACAAATTTGACTTCACCGATCCCACTGGCTCCACTGCAGAAGTTAACATTAAAAACGCAACCGGCGAATTTACTATCACCACTGATAGCGGCATAACCACACTCGACATTAGCGGTCTTACTGCTTCCAGCGACGACGTAACAATCAATGTCGCTGGTGCTGGCGGTGCTGACGAACTTATTCTGCCCACTGATGAAACTGAAATTAGGGTTGCTGGCACCAAATACGCTTATGCAAACGCGAGCGGCGCAGCTGAATTCTTGCTCAACTCCAACGGCGCAGTTACTAGCTTTGTCTTCGGCGGCAATAACGATGTCATTACCGTTCCTAAGGGTGCAAGCTTAACTTTCTTTGATGAAGACGGCGAAGCTCTTACCTTTGGCGTTGCCGGCTCTGCTCAAGACTACACCATTACCAGAAATGCAGACGACGTCTATGCAGTAACGATTAACGGCTCGGCAGTAGTTACGGATACTGACACCACTTTGACATTCACCACTGCTAAAGCTCTTGAAGATCCTGTTACCGTTTACTTCGATGATGCAGGTAATATTTTGAGCGTTGACGGTCTCGACAATCTTGGCACGAACGACACTATGAAAGTTGTCAAATCCTCTACAGTAACCGATGCTGACGGCGGTCTTCGTATCGGTGATCCTAATAGTTCGACCTATATCTCGGTTGGTCCTAGCGGCGACTTCACTTATAGCAATGGTGCTGTCGAAGTTACTAAGGGCGATACCGTTTATGCTCTGCCGACTGGCTACACCGTTGAAGGCACAAGCACAGAAGCCACAATCACTGACAGTGCTGGCAATACCTACACTTACACTGGTGGTAAATTCACTTTCGACGCTGATGGTGTCATCACTGGCTATACCTTCACCTCGAAGAATGATTCCATAAGCGTTCCCAATAATTCCGACATTGCTCTGTCCTATCTTGTTGCAGGCACCGCAGTCAACGTCCCTGACATCACGGATACAACTGGTTACACTGTCACGCTTAGTGATGCAAGTGAGGCAACGGGTCCGCAATTCGAGATCAGCGGTCTTGATGAAGGCTCTATCTTCCCGGCAACTACTCCTTTCGCAGAAGAAATTGTTGCAGAAGACGCTGACAACGTAATTACGATTAATCTCGCTGGCGAAATTACGGCTATTGATAACTTTACGACTGATGGTATCTTCCTCGCGACTGGCGAACACAGCATCACCATTAACGGTAGCCAACTCAACTATTCAGCAACGAATCTCCTTACGGCAGTTGCCGACGGCAATAAACTCGTTTCCGTCAGCGGTCTCTACGAAGGCGATTTAATCTTAACAGGCACTGACGACGGTATTACTTTCGTGTTCAATACCGATACCAACGGTGACGGTTCGTTCCTCGTCAATGGCAAACTCTACACTGTTGACGGCGACAGCAACCACATTGTCTCCATCACTGGTGCTGGTGCTGTCACAGACCTCGATGAAGACGCAAACCTCACTGTCACTTCTGGTCCTATCTCGGTCAACGGTAAAGAATATTCCGCAGCGAAGATTGCCACTGCCAATGAAACTGACGAAGCGATTGTCGGCTTCACCACTAAGGGCGGCAACCTCAGCTCCTTCTTAACCGAAGCTGCTCATCCGATTGTTACTAAGGGTACTCCGCTTGCCACTATTACTGACGACCTGCTCGGTCTGCCCGCTTACGGCGATCAAGTCTTCACTGAATCCGACAACGAGGCTATGGATCAGTCGAGCAACACTAACCGCGCAGAAGTTATCCTTGACGACGACGGTACAGCAAATGTTGCGTTCAACGACAAAGGCAAGAACTTGGCACTTGTTACCGCAACTGCAGAAGGACAGAAGAATATCGCTTTGGGCGACGGCGGCGACGCAGTCATCATAAGACCTGGCGCAGGCGATTCTGCGGATAGCATGGTCAGCATTGTTGGCGGTGCAGGTAATGATTCGGTCGTTGTGCAGAGTGACGTTCCCGTTTACTTTGACATGGCTGATGGCGGCGCAGACAAACTTATCACATATGCAGCGGCTAACGGCAAGATTACCCTCGATCACTATGACGAAACCAGCGGCGCAGGTGTCGCAATTCACGATCCGCAGATTGAATCCGTTAAGGATCTCAGCTCCGCAATCGATGAAGGTATGCTCCTCTTCCAGGACGGCAGAATCCTCTCAATCGACCGCGACGAGGCGGCGAACGGCGAGGATCGCATTACTGACATTAGAGTTAACAACAAGAACTCGAACCATCAGACGATGGTAAGACTGTTCGGTTACAAAGACAATGGCGACTCCTACGGCGACGACGACGGACAACTCGTTGGCTTCACCGGCAAAGACGGCGGCACTCTCGACGCTAGCGACATTGAGGAAGATCTCATCCTCGTTGGCAACAAGAATGGCGACCATACAACAGGTTCCGCACTCAAAGCTGGCGTAGGCAATGATACGCTCTATGGCGGCGGCGGCGACACACTCGACGCAGGCGCAGGCACCAACCAGATTAGACTTACCGACGATTCTACTCGCCAAGCGGCAACGGTTGTTGTTGGTCAAGGTCTCAACACGATTACTGGCTTGCAGACTGGCTTTAACGGCGATATCATTGATATCAGTGCAGTAAGCAGTCTCGGAACTATGGAATATGCAGACGGCGTTCTCACTATCGCAGACGACTCCACCAAGACCACCACGACTGCAGCTGTTAGCACCGATGATGCAGACTACATTGCGCAAACGTTTGTCAACGACGGCACTGTTATGAAGGCAGCTATCGCTAAAGACGGCGGCACGATTAACGTCACCGACAGCAACGTTCCTAACTACTTCGTAGCTAAAGAAGGCGCGATTAACTTCACAGATTACACCGGCGACGTTAACGTTGACGTTGACGAAGATTGGGTCGGCACCAGCGTCGGCGGCGAAAAAGCAACTCTGCTCTCCGGATTCAGCAGCCTCATGGGCGGCAAGGGCAACACCCTGTTCAAGGGCGGCGAGTTCAATGAAGTCCTCGTTGCAGGTATCGGCGAAAGCTCCCTCTACGGCGCAGGCGGCAGAAATACTTTGGTCGGCTCTTCTAGTGCTGATAAATACGGCTCCACCGAATTCTTCGCACCTGGCATCAAGAACGGCGCACAGAACCTTATCACCAACTTCGAGTTCATCGAAAACGGCGGTGCCAATACTGCAACGTTCGATAACTTGAATATCGGCATGTCTGACAACAACGACGTTATCGACGTTAAAGCTAATGCAGACGGCTCTGTAAGCCTCGCTGTCAGAGGTGTTGAGAGTCAAGCAGTCGAGAAAGTCACAATCGAAGGCGCAGCTGGCAAAGAATTCCTCGTCGATCGTGGCACCGCTAGCGAGAGTGTTGTTCAAATCGCGGCAAACGAAGTTACTATCAACAATGACTACGTTGACTTCTACTATGCAAGCGAGAAGAACGCAACCGTTCAAATCGGCGATGTCACCTCTGCTAAAGTCTGGCTCGAAAGCCCCGAAAACAACGGCGATCAGCAAGTTGAGTATGTCGGCGACTTCGCGGTTATCGACGCACGCGGCTCCAATGCGGCGGTTGAGATGGCTGGTAACAACGTCTCCAACACGATCATCGGCGGTCTCGGCAATGCAAGCATGTGGGGCGGCGCAGGCAACGCCAACGACGTAATGTATGGCGGCACGGCTCACAACGAATTCTACTATGAAGTCGGCAACGGCAACGATACTATCATGAGTGCTAACGACGGCGACATCATTCACCTCGGCGCAACTCTCGATCAGATCGACTTCAACAACACCAACATCAGCGCATCTGGCATCGAAGTTACCTTCAACGACGGCGGCAAGCTCAACGTCAACAGCGGCGCAGACGTTACCTTCTCCTTCGACGATGGCACGGCTGTCAGAGCTAACCGTCAGACTAACCAATTTGAATAAGAAATTAGCGAACTTAATAGAAGCGCAAGCAAATAATCTGAACTGAATTATCGGTTCAGCACCCCGGCAGAAGTTTTGTCGGGGTGTTTTTATTGCTTGAATAGCTAAAGCGAAGTACAGCAAAATAGAAAATCCTGTTGGTGTTTTATACTCCAAACATTTTTTAGAATAAAATACTAGCGAACTCAAGATAGGCACAACCAAATAATTTGAACTAAATTATCGGTTCGGCACACCGGTAGAAGTTTTGTAATGGTGTTTTTATTGCTTGAATAGCTAAAGCGAAGTACAGCAAAATAGAAAATCCTGTTGGTGTTTTATACTCCAAACATTTTTTAGATATAAAAAAATTGGAAGGTTAAAGTTTTCTTCAACCTTCCAAAAAATTTTTTTGTTTTATTAAACTGGTGTAGGCGTTGAAGTGTCGGGAATTTTCGGTTGCTCGACTTCCTCCGCCGCCGACTTTGTTAATTCGACTGTCACGGGCGGCGGCTCTTTAATAAGAGATTTTTCAAGCTCCGTTTTTTCCGCCCCGAAGACAATATCTTTAAGTTCCTGCGCCGAAAGCGTTTCTTTGTCCATTAATGCCTTAGCGATTGCCTCTAACTTGTCGCGGTTTTCATTGATAATCGTGCGGCAAGCCTCGTAAGCCTCGTCCATGTACTTATGAACTTCTTTATCAATCTCGCTTGCAACTTCCTCTGAATAATTTTTCTGCGGCTGTCCGAAATAATATTGTTGATTGGGATCGCCGCCATAAGCTACAGGTCCAAGTATGTTGCTCATGCCGTATTGCATAATCATTGCGCGAACGAGACGGCTTGCCTGTTGAATGTCCTGCGATGCGCCCGTTGAAATTTCGTTGAGAACAATTTCTTCAGCGACGCGCCCGCCCATTGAAACTTTCAAGCGGTCAATCAGCTCGGAACGTGTTGCATAACTTCTATCCTCTTTAGGCAACATAAGCGTATAACCGCCCGCCCTGCCGCGTGGAATTATCGTGACTTTGTGAACGGGGTCGGCGTGTTTTAACATCATGCCAACTAGCGCGTGCCCGCCTTCGTGATAAGCAGTCAACTTTTTCTCGTTATCGCTCATGACTTTGGATTTTCTTTCGGGACCCGCCATGACACGTTCGATTGACTCTTCAAGCTCTGTCATGTAAATTTCGTGCTTATTGCGTCGCGCCGCCAAAAGTGCCGCCTCGTTAACCAAATTAGCCAAATCTGCGCCCGTAAAACCTGGCGTCCGTCGCGCTAAAATGTCTAAGTCAACGTCCTTTGCAATCGGCTTGCCCTTCGTGTGAACTTTTAAAATCGCAGCGCGTCCGGTAACATCGGGCTTGTCAACGACAATTTGTCTGTCGAAACGTCCGGGACGCAAAAGTGCTCTATCCAAAATGTCGGGTCTATTCGTCGCCGCGATTATGATTATGCCCTCGTTGGGCGCGAAACCGTCCATTTCTACCAACAGCTGATTCAAAGTCTGTTCGCGTTCGTCGTGCCCGCCACCAACATTTGCGCCGCGCTGACGACCAACCGCATCAATTTCGTCGATAAAAATTATACACGGCGAATTTTTCTTAGCCTGCGCGAATAAGTCACGAACTCTGGATGCGCCGACGCCAACGAACATTTCTACAAAGTCTGAACCGCTTATCGTGAAAAATGCAACGCCCGCCTCACCTGCGACCGCCTTAGCTAATAAAGTTTTACCCGTTCCAGGCGGTCCGAAAAGCAAGACGCCCTTTGGAATTCTCGCGCCTAAGTCATTGAACTTTTTAGGTTGCTTGAGGAATTCAACGACCTCTGCAAGTTCTTCCTTAGCCTCGTCTGCTCCCGCCACGTCATCGAACTTGACTTTGACTTTATCGCCGCCCATGAGTTTTGCGCGACTTTTGCCAAAAGAAAAGACTTTACTGCCGCCACCTTGCGCCTGATTTATCATGAAATACCAGAAGCCTATCAAAAGCGCAATCGGCAACAAAGACGTAAGGAACGTCATCCACCACGGCGGGTCTTTTGGATTCTGCGCAACTATTTCTACGCCTTTTGCCTGCAACACGTCAACAAGGTCGTCGTCATTAACCGGTTGGTCTGGAGCTATCGTCGTGAATTCTTTATCGTCCTTTGTCGTAAATTTAACCGTATTCTTTATTAAAACGACTTTAGCAATCTCGTCCTTTGCGACTTTCTGCAGGAATTGCGAATAGCTGACTTCCTCCACAGGTTTTGGCGTTATCGTGAAGTAATCGTAAACAGTTACCGCAATAAAAATCGCCAGCAAATAAAACCCGACGTTGCGCAAAAAATTGTTCAATCAAAACGCTCCTTTGTCTTGAAAATTATTCTGCCTCAACTTTACTTGCCGCCGTAAACACTGCGATTGAGAATGCCCAAATACGGCAGGTTGCGATAATGTTGCGCGAAGTCAAGCCCGTAACCAACAATGAATTCGTCGGGAACATCAAAGCCGCAATAATCAATTTTAACGTCGACTTTGCGGCGGCTCGGCTTGTTGAGCAGTGTACAAATCTTGACGCTGTTAGCCTTTTTGTCCATGAAGTAATCGATTAAGAAATTCATAGTCGTGCCGGAGTCGATAATATCTTCCACGAGCAAAATATCGCGTCCCTTAGGGTCGTTGTCAAGGTTCTTGAGAATGTTAACCTTGCCGGTTGTGTGCGAATTGGCGTCGTAGCTGGAGGCGATAAGAAAATCGAATTGGACGGGAATAGTCAGCCGCCGCACAACGTCCGTATAAAACATGACTGCGCCGTTGAGGATGCCGACCGTCAAGAGAGGTTTAGCAATGTCCTTGTAGTCTTCGCTGATTTGCGCACTGAGCTCCTTAGCGCGGGCGGCGATTTCCTCCTCGGTGTACAGTACGCGTTCGATGTAATCTTCTTTACTCTTCAAAGCAATCAACCCTTTCTTTTTAGTTATTATAAGTTTTCCTTTCCGTAAATCAGCCCGTAAATTTTTGGGCAATTCGACGCCCGCCAAGCCGTGAATTAAAACTTTGCGGACGCCTTCAAAATGTACGAATCCGAAATCTTTTGCCGAGCCTGTAACTTGTGCGAGAAATTTTTTTATGACGACTCGTTGAAGTGCAGGGGGAAGTTTTAGAAAATCTGCGCGGACGATTGAATTATTTTTGACGACGGCGGGGAAAATTTTTTCGGCTTGCGTGTCGATAAAGTCAGTTTCTTCCGCTGTGACTTCCGCCAATCTGCAGAGAGTTTCGACTAATGCGGGATTAAATCTTTCTAGCGTCGGGATAAGCTCCAATCGAATTTTATTGCGTGTCGCGTCAAGTTCCAAATTAGTTGCGTCGAGGCGCGGCAATAAATTTTTCATGCGGCAGAAATTTTCAAGCTCCACTTTTCTGAACCTCAGCAACGGGCGAATCAATAATCCGTAATCCTTAGATAAAGTTCGGAACTTCATAGCTGATAAACCTGCTGAAGTTGCGCCGCGCAGAAGTCGCATTAAAATCGTTTCGGCTTGATCGTCAGCGTGATGAGCTAATGCAATCGCGTCGAAATTCAAATCGCGTCGAATGTTACTTAAAAATTCATAGCGTAAAGTTCGTGCCGCCGTCTCGACGGAAATTTTATTCGTAGCCGCGAATTTTTTAACGTTGCCATGCCCGCCGATAAATTTTATTCCGCGTTCTTCAGCAAAGTTTTTAACAAATGCCGCGTCGTCGATTGATTCTTGTCCGCGCAGTCCGTGTTCAAAATGCGCTATTACAAGTTCCAAACTGAATCGTTGCCGCGAATTTATCATAAGCTCCGCCAACGCTAAAGAATCTGCGCCGCCTGATACCGCGATTAAAACTTTGTGCACGCCGTCGAAAATTTTTTCCGCCGCGCAGTTGTCAATGAACCGTTTAATCCCTAATTGCATTTCAGTCCGAACGACGCGAACCACGACCGCCGCGCTTGGAATCCGTCTTGCGCTTTAGGTCTGTCAATCGCTCGTCGCTGTCCTTGAGGAATTTCGACAGCTTGTCTTCAAATGAGGCGGACAGTTGCCTTTGTTGTGGTCTGCGAAAGTCTCCGCGCCTTTGTTTAAAAGATTGCCCGTCATCTTCCGGCGGCTTTGTCTTTGCCTGCTTAAGTGACAGTGCGATTTTGTTGCCGTCGACATTTACAACTTTTACCTGAACGGTGTCGCCCTCGCTCAAAAAATCGTGAACGTCGTTTACATAAACGTCGGCAACCTCCGAGATGTGAATCAATCCGACTTTGCCTTCCTCTAACTCCACGAAGGCTCCAAAGTTCGTGATTCGCGTGACTTTGCCTTCCACAATGCTTCCTGCTTCCATTGCCAAAATACCTGTCCTCCCTTTTTAGTGGTTAGCTGTTAGCTTCTAGCTATTAGCTAATTGCGCGTGGCTTGGTAGGGCATTTCGCCTTCTCTGGCAAGCCCTAAATCTTCACGCGCCAACTTTTCGATATTGTTGATGTCCTGCAGGGCGGCGAGTTCCCTACGCAATTTTTCGTTCGTCGCCTTTGCTTTCTCCAATCTTTTGTCGGCGATTCGTTGACTCTCGCTGACGTGCGCCAAATGTACTTGTTGAGAAATTAAAACCGTCGAGAAGTAAGCAATCATCGCGAACATCAACAACGCAAACCAGTTAAAACCTTTTCTTTTTCGCATTACGCTGCCTCCTCAGCTTTTTTATATAATAACAGTTAGATTATTCTTTCGCAAGTTTTAGTTAGTGGCGTAGACAATTCCCTTTCTAAAATCCGCCGTATTGAAAATATTTGGGTCATAAGTAAAAATCATATAACCTGCGCTCGTCGAAGTTTTATAGCCGTAATCTTGGAAGATTGACTTAACCTTAATTAAATCGTCGGCGTTGTGGTAAGTGCAAACGGACGCTTTGACTTTGTTATTGGTAAGAAGATTTTTCGCGCCGCGCAGAGCATTTGGTTCGGCTCCCTCGATATCCATTTTTAGGAAAATATTTTCGCCTTTCAAGTTAGGCAATGCGTCATCAAGCGTGATAATGCCCCCCCCCGTAGTGTTTGAAACGAAACGCGGAATGATTTCTACCTTGTCGCGATAATCTTTGAACGTCTGATTGAGCGGCTCTTGCCACATTGGATCCGGCTCGAACAAATACATTTTAGAGCAAATATCGATATGTCTAAGCGCAAAATTTCCTTCGCAAACGCCCGCGTCAATGACAATATCGCCTTTGTTAATCTTGTGCTTGCCTTTTATATACAGGTGCGGCGAGTTAGGTAATTGCTCCCTTAAAATATTAGGTACAAATTTTTCTCCATTGTGAACGAAAAACGAATAATCATTAGGAAAATACATTTTGCGAGTTTCGCCGCCGATAGTCTTAAAATTAATATATGACAGATTGCAAGTCTCATCAAAGTAAACTTTATCTAAAGTTTCTTGTGTGAGCTGTTGATTGTAAACGGAAAGTTCGTGCGTCTTCCACCATTTAATAGTAGCTTGAATTATTGGGTCGTTAAAGTCTTCGTATTTTTTTATCATCGTCTGCTTTAATAGCCAGTAAACATTTTTAAATTGGTCGTCCGTTCCCATCTTCAAATTGATAAGACGTTGGCGAATAGTTTCAAAATCCTCGTCGCTGTAAGCGTAAACTGCCACGTCCCACGACAAATCATAAATCTGCATCATCTCGTAAACTGGATAGTTGTTAATTGAGGTTAATTTTTCGTCCTTGTCGAAGGAAACAAAACCTGTAATTTCCCATCCGAGCCGTTCCGCCATAAGACAAATAACCCCACTCAATGTCGGGTCAACTTTTGGAAATCGCAATATTATAATTCGCATGTAAAAAATTTATCTCCTTGCTTTGAAAAAATTTTCAGTGTTATTTCAACAAGCTATGTTATATTTCCTGCCATTACAAATAAAATCGATAAACCTATCACAAAAAAATTTTGGAGGTATTACGATGAATTTTTTTAGATTTAAACGTTTTGCTAAAGTCGCGGCTGTTGCGGCGATAAGTGGCACATTTCTTTTCGGCGGCACTGCAGACGCGGCTACTAATGAAGATGCGGGCATGGCGGCTTTTCGCGAGGCTTATATGGGACGACTTGCCAACGAGCGCATGATTGACCAAGACCTTACACTTATCTCGACTAATTTTCATCTCGACATTGATTCAAAAGGACAAGTCACCGACGATGGCGTCATGAGAATGAGCGGTACTCTGGCGTGGACGTATACAAATTTAAAAAAGAATTACTCGACGAACAGCAATATTCCATTTTACATTGAGCAAGTCGGCAACGACATGACGCTTTACGTCCAGCGTCGCGGCAAATGGAGTAAAATGCTTCTGCCCGGCTTGCCCTCTGGTATTGCCACTATTTGGAAGTCGGCAGAAATGGACACGCTCCGCAAAAACATGGACGCCGTTAAAAAGGTCGAAGTCCTTAAAGATACGCCCGATATGCGAATCATGAACGTTACACTTGACGGCAACAAAATCGCGGACATTTTGGCTAAGAACAGCCAAGCTTCATTCACGGGGCTTTCTGGAGATAAACTTGCCGCAGAAAAAGAAAACCTCAACAGGTGGCTCACGGCGATTAGGGCGAACGATATAACTTTTGCATGGACGGTCAATAAGCCGAGCTGGACGACTGTCACCGCCGCTTTTGACTTAACAGATATTATGCGTGCATATTCCCGTTACGTTCTGAACGAATCCGCCGCTGGTCGTGTTGTCCTCACCGACGAGGAACGCGATCTCCTCGACGCAATGGGCTATTACAGCGAGTTGCGCTCTTATACAACTTACGTTTCACCCAAAGGCGAAAGAATTACTCTACCGCCGGATTTAAGTCAAGCTCCCGAAAATGACGGCTCACTTGATGACATTTTCGCCGAAATGACAACCGTTGTTGAGAAATAAATTTTAAATAAATAAATTGCAAGCGTCGTCGCCGGATGACGCAAGCGAGGCATTCAAACGAACCGTAGGCAAGGGCTTTAAGTCTCGGAAGGTTCGTTGAGTGCCTCATTTTTTTGGAGGTATCGAAATGATTTTTTTGCCGATAACAGTCGCCGTATTAACTAACGTCCTCTATCACATAGCGAGCAAATCAATTTCCGATGAACAAAATGCATTTATGGGGCTCGTCGTCAATTACGCAACAGCATTGATTGCGAGTGCGATTTTATTTTTCCTGACACCGCACGAAAAAATTTTAGTCGAGGCGGCAAAATCAAATTGGGCATGCATATTAATGGGCTTGTCGATAACGGGCGTGGAGGCGGCTTTCGTGATGATTTATCGGGCGGGCGGCGAATTATCAACGGCTTCATTAATCGTAAACATTTTAATCGCGTTGGCAATGCTTATCGTCGGCGGAGTTTTTTATAACGAACAAATTTCTGCACAAAAAATTTTCGGCGCGGCTCTTTGCATAGCGGGCGTAATTATACTATCGTCGCATTAAAATCTAAAACGCGGGCAAGCAATTCGACGGTAATATTTTTACAAATTCTAGAACGTGTTTACACTGACACCTTCCAAAATCTGAAGGGTGTTTTAAATTTTTATAATTTGCCTTTGAATCTCAACGCAAACATTGTAATATCGTCGGATTGTTCAGCCTCGCCGACATGTTTTGATAAATCGCCACGAACATTTTTTAACAGCGTCTTCAATTCGGCTTTGCAATCAGTCGAATTCATGAACGCTATCAATCGGTCGGGTAAATATTCTTCCTCTGCCACGTTCAAAGCCTCTGTTACGCCGTCGGTATATAAGAACAGTAAATCGCCGCGCTTAAGGAAAATTTTTTGCTCTGTAAACGGTATGCCGTCCATAGGTCCGAGAACAAAATTTTTCTTGACGTCGAGGAAGTCGCAATGATTTTCTTCCGCGTGATAAATTACTGGCGGATTATGTCCCGCATTGACGAAAGTAAATTCGCCCGTCTCCAAGTCAAGTACGCCAATAAACGCCGTTACAAACATCATCGCCTCGTTGTTAGCGCAAAGTTGCTCATTGGCGGCGGCAACCACCGGAGCCAATCCATTTTGCTTGTAAAAACTTGTAGCGAAGTTATCTAAAATATTTTTACTGATAACCATAAACAGCGCGGCGGGAATCCCTTTGCCCGAAACGTCAGCAACAGTTATCGCCAAATGCGTTTCGTCCAAGAAATAAAAATCGTAAAAATCGCCGCCAACTTCTTTAGCAGGCGTCATAGTCGCGTAAAGTTCAAAATCTGCGCGGTCTGGAAAATTTTTAGGCAACATGCCGTTCTGAATCTCTGTAGCAACGTCGAGTTCTGTTGCAAGTCGTTCCTTATCGGCAGTTTCTTTAGCCAAATTCGACATATAATTTTTAAGTGCACCGGTCATTTCGTTAAAGCAAATTGCAAGGTGTTCAATCTCGTCGCCGGTGTGTATATCAAGTTTTTTATCCAAGTTGCCGCTGGCAATTTCGCGCACGCCGTTTGAAAGCTCATGAATCGGCTTGACGAAACGCCGCGAAAGATTCGTGCCCATTAAAAATAAAATTATCAGCACCGCAATAGGAACTACCACAACCAAGTTATTAACGTAAGAATATTGTTGGCGCATTTGTTTTTGGAGATTGCTAATCTGCTTTAAAAAATAATCTTGAGTGCCCGTCGTCGCCTCCGAAATTTCCGATTCAGGAACGAGCATACCAAAACTCCAACCCGTCTCCGACATCGGCGCAAAAGCAAGATAAAAAGTTTCTTCGTCTAATTCAATCGGGACAACATCTTGCTCGCCGTCAAGCATTCTTTTTGCCGCTGCCGCTAAAGTTTCTTGGGGATTGTTCCTTAAATCGTTCCCGCCCGCTCGCGCAACAAGGTCATCTTCATAATCATTCACTGCAAGGATACCATTTTTTTGCGTCGAGAAAATAATTTCGCCGTGCTCATTCAACACGAAATTGATAACGCCCTTGCTCTCGGTGAATTCGTTAATCCAGCCGTAAAGGTCGGTGTTGGAAGAGTCCACACCCGCAACGCCAAGCAAATTGCCTTTCGCGTCGTAGAAGGGAGCAGACGCGCCGATTTGTTGATAGCCGCCCATTTCAATCGAGGAATAAAGGTCAGAAACAACCGGCTTGTTGGCATTTTTAGCGGCGATATACCAGGGACGTTTGCGCGGGTCGAATTTGTAAATGCGCTCGTAGGAAAAATGAATGGTATCTTCAAGATTTGTATTGCCGTTTTCATCTACGACAAGACGGGCGCACATATACCAGCCTTTCTCGCCGCCAACAAAAGCAGTAGCGTTAAAGCCCATATAACTTTTCAAAATTTCGGGCAAAATATCTTTAACGTTTGCTGCCAAATCTTGTTCCCGTTGAATTTCGGGCGTTATGTGGTCGCGTATATCGGGCGCGTAAATTCGATAAAGTTCACCGTTGTGAATTTGGTCGGTGCGCGGGTCGGGTAGAGTTTTCGGCGGATAATTTTCTGGGTGCGACATTATCTCTGTAACCGCGTTTGCCAAAATCGTGGCGTTTTCGCGTGTGGCAGACATTTTCCTATCAATGAATTGCGCTTTAGCCTCCGCAAGTTCGCCGAGTGTATCTTTAAGTTGGGCGATTAAAAGTTCGTCGGTATAATCCGCGCTCTTTTCGCCAAGCTCGACGCTCATCGCCGCCATATCACGTTGCACGGCGTTTTTGCCAAAGTAAGAAAAAATACTTAGCACAATTAACGTTGCAAGCCCCGTGCCCAAAACTAATATTAAAACTTTTTTGTGTATGTTAAGCCTCATTTTTTGAACCTCAACGCGAACATAGTAATATCGTCGGATTGGTCAGCCTCGCCGACGTGTTTTGATAAATCGCCGCGAATATTTTTTAATAAAGTTTGCAAGTCAACTTTACAATCAGTCGAATTCATGAACGCTATCAATCGGTCGGGCAAATATTCTTCCTCTGCCACGTTCAAAGCCTCCGTTACGCCGTCGGTGTACAAGAACAGTAAATCGCCGTGCTTAAGGAAAATTTTCTGCTCAACAAACGGAATTTCGTCCATTGGTCCCATAACAAAATTTTTCTTAACGTCGAGGAAGTCGCAATGATTTTCTTCCGCATGATAAATTACCGGCGGATTATGCCCCGCGTTGACGAAAGTAAATTCTCCCGTCTCCAAGTCAAGTACGCCGATAAAAGCCGTCACGAACATCATCGCCTCGTTATTGGCGCAAAGTTTATCATTGGCTTTAGCGACGACTTCGGCAAGTCCCTCGCGATTGTGCGTCGATACGGCGAAATTTTTCAAGACAGTTTTGCTGATAACCATAAACAACGCGGCGGGAATTCCTTTACCCGAAACGTCAGCAACAGTTATAACCAAGTGCGTTTCGTCAAGCATGTAGAAATCGTAAAAGTCGCCGCCAACTTCTTTAGCGGGCGTCATCGTCGCGTAAAGTTCAAAATCTGCGCGGGTGGGAAAATCTTTAGGCAACATGCCGCTCTGAATTTCTGTAGCAACGTTAAGTTCCGTAGCAAGACGTTCCTTTTCGGCAGTGACTTTCGTTAAATTCGTCATTTGCCTTTTAAGTTCGCCAGTCATTTCGTTAAAGCAAATTGCAAGGTGTTCAATCTCGTCGCCAGTGTGAATATCAATTTTTTTGTCGAGATTACCGCTAGAAATTTCGCGAACGCCGTTTGAAAGCTCATGAATCGGCTTGATTAATTTAGCAGAAAGTTCTTTGCTTGCCGTGAATTGAATGTAAAGTAAACCCATAACCAACTGCGCGGCGAAAAACGCCATGAAAATATATTCGTCCTGCAAACGTCTGCTGAAATCTTCGACCTGCGCAAAAAAATAATCTTTGCTTGCTTCAGCGACGGCGGCAATATCTTTACGTAAAGTTAGCGTGGCAAAACTCCAGCCAATACTTTTCATGGGAGCGAACGCTAAAAAATATTCCTCGCCGTCAATCGTCACAGGAAGAATTCCACTTTTGCCTTCAACCATTTGCTCCGCCGCATAAGATAAACTTGCGCCGGCATTTTCCCTTAAATCGCCTTTGCTCGCCGCCGCAACCAAAATGCCATTGTCACGCGAGGAAAAAATTACTTCGCCTCTATTGTTTAAAACAAAGCTGAAGCCATTTTCGCCGATAGTCGTTGTATCAATCGCCTGATAAATGTCATGGGTTGAAACGTCAATTCCGACAACGCCCGCTATATTGCCCGCCGCGTCATAATAGGGCGCAGAGCAAGCGATAAGCTGATAATTGTTTATGTTGATGTGCGAATATACGTCAGAGAACACGGGATTTCTTGCCGCAATCGCCGCCTTGTACCAGGGACGCTCACGAGGATCGTAGTCAAAAAACTCACTTTCATCGAACGGCAAAGCCCCTTCAATATTTGGAAAAACGCTACTGCAAATAAACCAGCCGTCTTTGGAGGCGACATAACAAGAAGATTTATAGCCTTCAAAAGATTTAGCGAGCGGTTCAAGTAGCGTGCGAATATTGCCGGCAAGTTCAATCTCACGTTGCATTTCGTGCGATAAACCGTTGCGCTTAACGTCGGGTCCATAAGTAAAATAAGCTTGCGTGTTCAAGACCGGTTCAAATTGCGGATTGAGAAGTTTGATGGGCTTATAATTGTTGGGATTGGAAACGATTTTGGTCATGGTGTTCGCCAAAATTTTTACGTCCGAACGAATCAACGTGGTTTCGTGGTCAATGAATTCTGCGCGCGCCTTAGCCAATTCGCCGAGCGTATGTTTCATATGATACATAACCAAATCTTGCGTGAAACTCGCGCCCGCCTTGCCGAGATCGTCGCCCATTTCCCCCATTTCGTCGCGCACTGTTGACAAACCGTAAAAAGAAAGACCGCTCATAGCCAAGAATGACAATATCCCCGCCGCCAAGACGAGGACGAGCAGTCTTTTTTGTATGTTCCACTTCATCGGGACAACCTCAGAAAAACTTTTTCATGTGCAGAATATTTTTCCCGTCCGCATATTCGTAGGAAATTTCATCGACATTTTTTTTAACAAGGAAAATTCCAAGCCCGCCAACGTCGCGTTCTTCAAGGGCAAGCGTCGTGTCGGGGGCTTCCTGTTCAAGCGGATTGTAAGGTTTGCCGCCGTCAATGAAAGTCATCAACAGAGCGTGGGGATTTTCCTCAAACGCCATGCAAAAAGTTGCCGGACCTATCTCCGGATGATAAGCGTAGCTTGCAATGTTAACAAAAATTTCCTCGATAACAAGCTCCGTTTGCATGACAATTTTCATTGAGCAATCGCGCTCTTCGAGTTTTTCCGTTGCGAAGTCGATAACCGTTTGAAGATTTTCGAGCACAGCATCAACTGTAATCTTTTCCATAAAACATTCCTCTTTAAGCAATAGTCATCAAGCTGGCAAAGCCGGTCATGTCCAAAACTTCCAAGACTGCCTCGCTAACGTTGACGAGTTTCATTGAGCCTTGCTTATTCATGCGCTTTTGAGCAACGAGCAAAACTCTAAGCCCCGCCGACGCGATATACTTCAGCTCCGCGAAATCGAACGTCAAATCCGTTATACCGTCGAGCGCAGTCGTCAATTCTTTGGACAGTTCCGGCGCACTTCCTGCGTCCAGACGCCCGATAACTTTGATTGTCAATGCACTGCCGTTTTGTTCCTTCTTAATTTCCATTTTAAAATCTCCTTTTCTATCAGCCACAAGTTTAAATTTCTTTTCTTGCAGCAATATATTTGTTGACGGCGGCGATAAGTTGCACCACGTCAAACGGTTTGGCAATGTGATAATTCATGCCGCTTTCCATGCTCATGCGTTTATCCTCGTCGCGAGAATTGGCACTGAGCGCGATAATCGGCAAAACTTTTGCGTCGGGGCGGTCGAGCGCACGGATTGCCCGCGTCGCCTCGTAGCCGTTCATTATCGGCATTTGTATATCCATTAAAACTAAGTCGTAATAGCCAGGCGGGTGCTTAACGAAAACTTCAACCGCCTCTACGCCGTCGGCAACAGTTTCAACCGAAAAGCCCGACTCCTCTAAAATAGTTTCGGCGAGCATTCGATTAAGTTCAATATCGTCCACCAAAAGAATTCTATGTCCGTAGTTATCTTCGGCGTTAATTTTCTCTATAGGAGCCTCTGCAGTTGTCTCGTCTTCTTCGCGATAAATTTTAAATGGCAAACCAACAGTAAACGTTGTGCCCTTGCCCTTTTCGCTGACAGCCTCGATTGAACCGCCCATTGCGTCGATAAGTTTTTTAGTTATGGCAAGTCCAAGCCCCGCGCTGATATGTCCGGTCTTAGTCGAAGTTTCCTCGCGCTCAAAAGTCTCGTACATTTTCCGCATAAACTCTGGTGTCATGCCTACGCCGTCATCTGAAACGGTAAACTCGCAACGTAAATAGCCCGCGTCGGAAACTTTTTTCTTTTTAGCAGTAAGTTTCACGTGCCCGCCCAGCGGTGTAAATTTTATCGCGTTGTCAACCAAGCTGGAAAGAATTTTGCGGAGGTTCACGTCGTCGGTATAAACCATTTCGCGCGGCAAATTTATTACGCTTTCAAACGAAATATTTTTTTCTTCCGCCCGTTGCTTAAATGCATGAACCACAACCAAAACTTGCTCTTCCAAGTCGCAAACTTCGTTGCGTAGCTGTGTTTTGCCATAAGTTATCTTGCTCATGTCCAAAAGGTCGTTGACTAGGTTAAGCATTTGCAGACTAGATTCGTCAACCTTCTCAAGATAAGTTTTCAAAAGTTCCGGCTCGTTGAGATGCCGCCGTGCCAATTCCGTAAAACCACGAATTGAATTGAGCGGCGTTAAAATGTCGTGCGATATGTTGAACAGAAATGCCGCTTTAATTTCATTTGCCTGCCGTTCCTTGTCTAATTCCATTTCCATACGCAGTTTTTCCTCCTGAATCTGCCGCCTTTCTGTGATGTCGCTGATAAAAACGTAAAATGCATCGCCGTGTTCGGGAAAGGTTGCAAAGTGCCCGTAATCGTCAATCCAACGAATTTCGCCATCTTTGCGCGTGATTCGATATTCCACGTGGTCAAGGTGGTCATTTTCGGGGTCGGCGATTTGCTCCTCGATTGACTGCTGAATTGCGTCGAAGTCGTCGGGGTGCACCATGCCCTTAAAAGTGTAGCCTGTTAACTCTTTGAACTCGTCAAGATTTTCGCAGGCGTAGATGTCCAAAACCTCGCTATTGGCGTAGAAAAGTTCATACGGCTCTTTAGCAGAGTAAACAAAAAATCCGCCTGGAACTTGTTCAGCAACCCATTTCAACATTGGCAAAACCTCGTACAAATATTTCTTGCCTAAAAAATTATTTCTTCCCATTTTCCCTCCGATTGAACTCACAAAAAGTTTTTTGCAATAATATCACAGCTTGCCAATTTTGTACAAAGAAATTTTTGCTAACGTTGAAAAAATTTTTGCGAAAAAAATAATCCCCGACCAAATCGCCGAGGTTTTAAATTGTGTAGGTTTTCATTGTGTGAAGGCTCGCGGGTTCATTTCGAGCCTCCGTTTGGACTGCCTAAAATTTGGGGAAAATCTTAAGCAAAATTTCTTTTCTCTAAACTGTGTGTAGGTTTTTTGTTGCAATGAGCCTCGCGGGTTCGTTTCGAGCCTCGTTGCATACGTAGGACAAGGGCACCGCTAAAATTTGGGGAAAATCTCAAGCGGAATTCTTATCCTGTTTACAAAGTCGAGAAAACGTTCCCGACCGCCGAGCTTTTTGACGACAATTCGCGTCATTTGCCCGAAGTCCGCCTGTGGGGTTATTGTCGTCGGAAATAACATTTACGTTTTTAATTGCCGACGCGCCTGTCGTATTTAATTTTCCGACCAAGCCCGCGAATTTGTCGCCACCTTTCTAAGTTCCAAAAATAATTTTCAACTTTGTTGCAGTCCAGATGACCGCCGTGTTTAACGACGCCGCTTTGAAACTTCGCAAAAAAGAAACGAAACCAGCTGATCAAGCCTTAACGGATTCACTTAATTTTTCCAAACGGTTCAAAATTCTGGTCGTCGAAATATATTGACCTTGCATTGCAGAGGGATTATATATAGTCAGCGAACTCAAATTTGAGTTCTTTAACGAACGAGTGATCAATTCGTCGCCATTTCAAAGAGCAAAGGCAATTCTGCCATAAGCCGCAATGATTTTATAACTAAATTCCCTTTTGTGTCAATAGTTTTAAAAAAGGCGTTAAGCCATTTTTTGGTTGTCAAATCATTTGGGTTTGCTCCGTTTGTGGCTATGAACATGTGGGAGACGCTCCGCCCGATATTTGTCCTTTATGCGGTCAATCTTCCACTGCTTTTCGCAAAAAATAAATTTAGTGCTTAAATATTTTTGTTAACGACAACGACCTCGTTTGCAAACTTGCGGATGAGGTTTTTTAATTATAAAATACAATATATTTAAGGAGGTTTTCAAATGGAGCTTTGGTTCAGTGAGCAACATACGCCGAACGTGCGCTTCTCGTTGAAGGTTGAAAAACAACTTTTCAATGAGACGAGCGAATTTCAGCGCGTAGATATTTTTGATTCGGCGGAGTTCGGGCGGATTTTAGTTTTAGACGGGCGAATCATGATAACAGAGCGGGACGAATTTATTTATCACGAGATGATTACACATGTACCGTTGTGCGTTAATCCCGATATTAAAAAAGTTTTGCTGGTTGGTGGTGGTGATGGTGGCTCTGCGCGGGAACTTTTGAAGTACGACACGATAGAAAAAATTGACCTCGTAGAGATTGATGAGACAGTCGTCCGTGCTTGCCAAAAATTTATTCCGCAAACTGCCGCTTGCTTGGATAATCCTCGCGTGGAAATTTTTTTCGCTGACGGCTTAAAATTTATTCGCCGTAAAGCTGACGAGTACGATTTAATCATCGTAGACTCAACTGACCCGTTTGGAGTCGGCGAGGGACTTTTTACTAAGGAATTTTACGGCAACTGTTTTAACGCTCTGCACGAAGGCGGAATCATGGTTAATCAGCACGAAAATCCGTTTTACTCTCTTGACGCCGCCGCCATGCAACGCGCCCATAAACGGCTTGTAACTTCTTTTCCCGTCGTGCGTGTCTATCAAATTCATATTCCGACTTATCCGGCGGGGCAATGGCTTTTTGGGTTCGCGTCGAAAAAATTTCACCCAACCAACGAAGTAAACTTCGCCCGTTGGAATTCGCTTAACCTGCAAACAAAATATTACAATACGAAAATTCACGTCGGAGCATTTGCCTTGCCCACTTACGTTGTAAAAACTCTACGTGCCGCCGAATAAAATTTGCTAAAAAAATTCCGCGCAGTTATAATGTTTAAACTTTAAAGTGCGTAACAAAGGGAGGTAATTTTTTTGGATCCATTAGTATCAATCATTATTCCCGTCTACAACGGAGCAAATTACTTGAGTGAGGCGATTGATTCGGCTTTGGCGCAAACCTACTCGAACATTGAAATTATCGTCGTAAATGACGGCTCCAACGACGGCGGTGCTACTCGTGATATTGCCTTGTCTTATGCCAATAGGGGGGGTAAAATATTTTGAGAAGGAGAACGGCGGCGTCTCCACAGCTTTGAATCTTGGAATTAAGAATATGCGCGGGAAATATTTCTCTTGGCTTTCGCACGACGATGTTTATATGCCCGAAAAAGTTCAAGTGGAAATTGATGCCCTCCGTCAAGTTGGCGACATGTCACGGGTCGTCTACAGTAACTGGTCGAGCTTGAAAATGCCTGAAGGCAAAATTGAAGAGTTTGACGGCACTTTGGTTTATCGTCAAGAATTTTTGGAGACGGGAGCTTTTGCGCCGCTTTTTGGTTTTATAAGCGGTTGCTCTTTGCTTATTCCGAAATTTTTATTTGATGTCTATGGCGGCTTTGACGAAACTTTTCGTGCCGTGCAGGATTATAAAAAGTGGTTTGAAATGTTTAGAGGCAGACGTCTTGTTTATGTACGTCAGTCTCTTATTTTATCGCGTCAACACGCCGAACAGACGACACATACATACTCAGTAAGAATAGGTGAGGAATATTGGCTGTATTGCTGGATGATTTACAACTTACATAAAGATGATCTTGTCGGTAGTGGATTAACGGATTTGTATCATTTGTACAGCGCACTTTTCACAAAATGGTTCGGCAACGGATTTTTTCAACATGCTTTCCCTTTTATTATTCAAAAGATAATGGAACTGCCTGAATCTCCCGATGCCGATGAACGTGTAAAAAAATTTGACTCTATCATTAATGGCAAGAAGTTTAAAACATATTTCCCAAAAGAACAAGAAGACGCTATACGATTCCATTTCTCTTTGCGCGGTGTCAAGTTAGGTGTCAACGTGAAATTTATCCCGTTTGAAAACGTTGCAAACCTCAAGCTTGTAAAGAATGATTGTTTCTTAACAATATACGAACTCATACAGTTACTTCTTGACACGCCGATTAGAAAGAAACTTTTTGCAGAATGGCTTAACAGTCAGGAAGGACAGCAGGCATGAGCATTTTCAAAGATAAAACATTGATGATAACGGGCGGCACAGGTTCTTTTGGCAATATGGTTTTAAAACGTTTCCTCGACACCGACATTGCCGCGATTAAAATTTTTTCACGCGACGAAAATAAACAGGACAATATGCGCCGTCATTATCAGAACGACAAAATTCAATTCCATATCGGCGACGTGCGCGATTTTCAAAGTGTTAAGTCGGCAATGTACGGCGTAGATTATATTTTTCATGCCGCTGCCCTTAAACAAGTTCCCTCGTGTGAATTCTTCCCGATTGAGGCAGTCAAAACAAATGTACTTGGTACCGAAAATGTTTTGAACGCGGCGATTGAAACGGGCGTAAAAAAAATCGTTTGTCTCTCGACTGATAAGGCGGCTTATCCGATCAACGCAATGGGCACGTCCAAAGCCATGATGGAAAAAGTTATCCTCGCCAAATCGCGCACTGTTCCCGAAGAAAAAATTACAATCTGTTGCACGCGCTATGGAAATGTCATGTGCTCACGAGGATCGGTCATTCCGCTTTTTATAAATCAGATAAAAAATAATCAGCCGATAACCGTCACCAATCCGCTCATGACACGCTTTTTAATGAACTTGAACGAAGCAGTTGATTTGGTTTTATTTGCGTTCAATCACGGGCACACGGGCGATTTATTTATCCAAAAGTCGCCTGCTTGTACAATCGGGACGTTAGCTGAAGCCGTAAAGAAAATTTTTAATCCCGCCGCTTTGATTCATGAAATCGGAATTCGTCACGGCGAAAAAATGTTTGAAACGCTGATGACTTCCGAAGAGCGAATCAAGTCGGAAGATATGGGAAATTATTTCCGCGTGCCTATTGATTCGCGCAATCTTAATTACGAGAAATATTTTTCGAGTGGCGATAATGAAATTTTGCAAGCCGAACCGTATACTTCAAGCAATACCGAACAACTCAACGTTAACGATACTGTCGAAAAACTTTTGGCGGTTGATTACGTTCAGGATTGCTTAAAAGGCGGTGAGACAACTTGAAAATTTTAATAACAGGCGCGGGCGGCTTTATTGGAAAAAATTTAATTGCAACTCTGCGCGGCAAGCATGAGCTTTTTGAATATCATCACGCGACAGGACTTAAGACGCTTGAAAAATACTGTCAAGAGTACGAATTTGTCTTCCACTTGGCAGGAGTAAATCGTCCTGAAAATCTTGACGAATACACGACGGGTAACGAACATTTTACCGCCAAGCTGGTGACCTTTTTGGAACGCGCCGATAATCCTTGCCCGATTGTCTTTACGTCATCAATTCAAGTTGAGCTGGATAATCCATATGGTCGGAGCAAATTAGCGGCGGAAAAAATTTTGAGTGAACATTCTGCGCGAACTGTGATTTATCGACTGCCGAACGTTTTTGGCAAGTGGTGTCGTCCGAATTATAATAGCGCGATTGCGACATTTTGTTTTAATGCGGCACGAGGTCTCCCGCTGAAAGTTAACGAGCCTGCACGGGAGATGACTTTGGTTTATATTGACGACGTTATTGCAGAATTTTTGCGCGTCCTCAACGGCGACGAGCCTCAATCCATTCCGACTTACAAAAAAAATTTGCAGGAGCTTGCCGATCTGATTCAATCTTTCAGCCAATGCCGCGCAGATTTATCAATACCCGACCAAAATGACGAGCTAACCAAAAAACTTTACGCGACGTATCAAAGTTATCTGCCCGAAGAAAATTTTTCCTACGCTTTAAAAATGCATAGCGACGAACGCGGGAGTTTTTCGGAATTCGTGCGCACGAGCGGGCAGGGTCAATTTTCCGCGAACGTCATCAAACCGCACATAACGAAGGGAAATCACTGGCACCACTCCAAACACGAGAAATTTTTGGTCGTGTCGGGTGAGGGCATTATTCGTTTCAGAAATATTTTCTCAGACAAAATTTTTGAGTACAAAATCAGCGGCGAATGTCACGAAGTAGTTGAAATTCCGCCCGGCTACACACACAGCATTGAAAATACGGGCGAAGCCGATATGACAGTTATCATTTGGGCAAACGAAAATTTTAATCCCGCCGCACCTGATACTTACTTCCTAAAGGTGAGTCCGCATGAATAAATTAAAATTAATGACAGTACTCGGCACGCGTCCTGAAATTATTCGTCTGTCCGAGACGATTAAACTTTGCGACAAATTTTTTAAACATGTGTTGGTTCACACGGGTCAAAATTACGATTACGAACTTAATCAAATTTTCTTCGACGAACTGGGATTGCGTTCGCCTGATTATTTTTTGAACTGCGCGGGCGATAATCTCGGTCAAACTATGGGAAATATTTTGGCTAAGAGCTACGAAATTTTATCTAAAGAAAAACCCGACGCTGTGTTAATTTTGGGCGATACAAATTCCGCCTTGTCTGCCATTTCAGCTAAGCGGCTCAAAATTCCGATTTTCCACATGGAGGCGGGCAATCGTTGTTGGGATTGGAACGTCCCCGAAATGATTAACCGCAAAATCGTCGACCACATCTCCGACGTAAATTTACCGTACACTGAACACGCCCGCCGCTATCTTTTATCGGAGGGGCTTGATGGCAAAATGATTTTCGTGACAGGTTCGCCAATGAAGGAGCTTTTCTGCAAGTACAAGGAAAAAATTTCTTCAAGCAAAGTTTTGGAGCGGCTTAACCTCACACCAAAAAAATATTTTCTGCTGTCGTCACACCGCGAAGAAAATATCGATAACGAAAAAAATTTTTTATCGCTAATGAATTCAATTAACGCGCTTGCCGAAAAATATCAACTGCCGATAATTTATTCGACACACCCGCGCAGTCGTAAATTTATTGAGAGGCGGCAATTTAAATTTAATCCACTCGTAAAAAGTTTGCCGCCGTTCGGATTTTTCGACTATAACAAATTACAAGTGGAAGCGCGATGCGTTTTATCGGACAGCGGTACACTCTCGGAGGAAAGTGCAATGCTCAAATTCCCCGCCGTGCTGATAAGAACATCGACTGAACGCCCCGAAGTTTTGGATAAAGGCACAATAATTTTGGGCGGCGTGACGGAAAAGGAAATTTCTCAAGCGGTGGAGTTGGCGATTAACACTCGCGACGAAAACTTCATCGAGGCGAACGATTACGCCGACGCCGTTTCATTAAAGGTTGTAAAAATTATTCAGAGCTATACAAACGTCGTTAATCGAACTATTTGGCTTAAACAAGTGTAAAAATTTTTCGCCGCCTCGACAGGTGGCTTTTTTATTGCCAAAAAATTTTTTCACAGTTATAATATTCAAGTTTTGAAAGGAGGAAACGTTTTGACAAACGATATAATGATTATAAATGCCTTCGTGCTGTATATCGGCTTGATGATGGCGATTGGTGTTTACTATTACCGTAAGACGCAGAATATGAGCGATTATTTTTTGGGCAACCGCAAACTCGGCGCGTGGGTTACGTCGCTTAGTGCTGAGGCGTCTGACATGAGCGGCTGGATGCTTATGGGCGTTCCGGGCTTTGCATATTTGGCTGGCTTGAACGCGGGCTGGATTGCGATTGGAATTGCGATTGGCACTTGGGCGAATTGGCATTTCGTAGCGGCTCGGCTCCGTCAATATACTGAACTTGCTGGCAATTCTTTGACGCTCCCCGAATTTTTGCAGAATCGTTACAAGGACACGAGTAATTTACTTCGGATTGTCCCTGCAATTTTTATCTTAATATTTTTTATCCTGTACACGTCAAGCGGATTTGTTGCGGCGGGCAAACTTTTTGAAACTGTTTTTGGTATGCCGTTTCAATACGCAATATTTTTAGGCGCGGGTTCCGTCGTCTTTTATACTTTAATTGGCGGATTTTTAGCAGTTAGTCGCACCGATTTTATTCAAGGCGTGATGATGTTCTTTGCGATTTTAATCGTCCCTACCTGCGCGGCAATGACTTTAGGCGGTTTCGGAGAAACAATTAGCGCGATTTCTGCTTATAAAGAGTCGATGTTCCAACCGCTGACAAAACCAGACGGTTCGTCAATGGGCGTGATTGAATTAATTTCGCTTTTGGCGTGGGGCATTGGATATTTCGGACAGCCTCACATTTTAGTTAGATTTATGGCGATTAAGTCTACGAAAGAACTTCCGCAGGCTACACGTATTGCAATGACGTGGGTTATCTTGAGTTTAGCGGCGGCAGTAGCAATCGGCATGGTTGGCACGGTTTATTTAACCGAACCACTCGAAGGCACGAACGCCGAAACAGTCTTTTTAGTTATGACTAACCAACTTTTCCCGCCGATTGTCGCAGGTTTACTTTTGAGCGCGGTTTTGGCGGCGATTATGTCAACTGCCTCGTCTCAACTTTTAGTCGCGGCTTCTGCTTTTGCGCAAGATTTTTATAAAACTTTAATTCGCCAAGACGCCAATCAAACGGAATTGGTTTGGATTTCTCGCGCCTCCGTTCTGATTATCGCGTCAATCGCCGTATTTCTCGGCTTTAATCCTGACAGCTTTATCCTTGACATGGTTGCTTATGCTTGGGCGGGATTCGGCGCGGCATTTGGTCCCGTCGTTCTGATGAGTTTATTTTGGAAACGCACAACCCGCGCAGGCGTCATCGCTGGAATTATCGTTGGCGGTACTACAGTTTTGCTTTGGAAACAATTTGAACTTTTCGGGCTGTATGAAATTGTTCCTGGCTTTATCTTCGCGTTGATTGCGATTTATATCGTTAGCAAGTGCACCGAAGAGCCTGACTCCGAAATTTTGGAGACGTTCGACAAAGTTGGTCAAAGCAGGATTTAAGTCATGAAAAAAAATTTTATCCTCGTGTTAAGTTTGATTTGTGTAATCTGCGCGGGTTGCTTTCAAGCTAAATCCGATTTAATAATCACGAACGACGGCGCAGTTATTCAGCACAGAAAATTCGTTGGCAATGCTATGGTGATTCGGCAAATCGAAGATTGGAAAAATAATCTTGAAAAGCTCAATCCCAACGTAAAAGCGCAAGTCGTCGTTGAAGGCGACCTGCGCGGCTATGAATTAACTTCAAATTATCCAGACATTGAAACTTTTGCGAAATCGGCTGATGATTTGTATAGGGCGCACGACGGAAAAAATCGTGGCATATCTCAACGCAAGGGATGGTTTTTCGACGAATATGACTTTGATTTTTATTGGACAATACCACCTGCAAGCCTTCCGCCTGAAGCCGAATTCATAACGCAAAAAGCCTTTAACGGCGTCGAATTTAACATGACGATTCAACTGCCCTACTCCGCTGAAAAAAATAATGCTGACGAAATTTCCAACGACGGAAAATTTTTAAAGTGGAACTTGGCACCCGTGTTGATTCACGGCGGTGAAAAATCTATGCAGACGCGTTTTAAAATTTGGCACGAGGATAAAATTGCATTGACGGCGATTATTGAGTTGATATTTTTAGCGGCGACAATATTTTTCTTTATCAAAGCCCGCGCAGAAGAATCCGACAGCTTGCGCAAAGATTTTTGCCTTAAACGCAATGTCTTCATCGGATTGTTCGTTGCCTTGCTTATAATTTCAGCGTATATAATCTTTGTGCCGTTTACTTTTAAAGACGCTTGAACATTCAAGCATGTTTCTTAAAAATTTTTACACGGCATCGAAACCTAATTGCAAAGCCGTCATGTTTTGTTCGATTGTATGAGGCGGAACGCGGTTTGCGACGAATTTTTTTATCGTTTCAAAGTCAACGAGCCTTGTAACCTTGACAATCACGCCGAGAGCCACGATATTTGCGAATAAAGCCTTGTCAAGCCGATAAACAGATAATTTTTAATTGACATAAACTAAAAAGTTTTTATAATTTTAGTCGAGGTGATTATTTTGAATACAAAACAACTTACTCTGACCGCGATGATGTCTGCATTTGTATTTATCGCAACATTCGTACCAAAAATTCCAATTCCTCTTGGTTATGCTCATCTCGGAGACGCCGCAATCTTCTTGGCAGTTATTTTTTGCGGTCGCAGAGTCGGAATTTTAAGCGGAGTAATCGGTTCGGCATTGGCTGATTTTCTTAGCGGCTTTCCACTCTGGATTTTGCCGACTATTATTATAAAAGCCGCTGAAGCTGAGGTTTTTTGGCGTTTGAAGGATAAAAATTTGATTCTAAGCTTGATATTCGCCAGTTTAATAATGGCTTTTGGCTACACATTTGCCGGAGCATTGCTTTACAACAGTTTAAGCGCAGGTTTTGCCTCAACTCCTGGTCTTTTACTAAAATCAGCCGTAAATATCCTTGTTACACTCATTTTTAGTGGCGCGATTAAAAATAAACTCTGATATTTATGCTTGGATAAAAAAAATTACCCTCCAAACTGCGGAGGATTTTTTGTTGCAGAAAATTTTTATACGGAATCATAGCCGATTTGCAATGCAGTCATATTTTGTTCGATATTATGAGACGGAACGCGATTGGAATCGTCGTAGAGAATAAATTTCGACAGATATATTGACAAATTTCTATCTGTCGAGTATGATTCGGCACACAGATTTAAAAATTTCAATGTGAGGCGATGATTATGGAGAATTTATCCGATGTCGCGAAGATTTTTAAGGCTTTCGATGACGAAAAACGCTTGCAGATTCTCAAAATGCTTTCCGACGAGGAAAAATGCGCGTGCGTCCTGCTTGAAAGCCTGAATATCACTCAGCCGACGCTTTCTCATCACATGAAAATACTTTGCGAGTCAAAAATTGTAAGTTGCGAGCGGCGCGGCAAGTGGTGCTACTATTCTATCGACAAAAACGGCATTCAAAATGCGATTGACTTCTTGAAAAGGCTGTAGGAGTGATTTTTATGCAAGAAATTTTAATTCACGCGGCTAAAGAGTTCGTAAAATTGTTCGGCGAGCTGTTATTTCTGTTCACGATTATAAGTTTCTTCGTCGCGCTCATGCAAATGTACATTTCGCGAGAAAAAATTAAAAATCTGCTCTCGACGCCGATAAAACCGATAAACAGCGTGCTCGGAGCCTTACTTAGAGTGATAACGCCGTTCTGTTCGTGCTCAACAATCCCCGTTTTGACCGGTTTAATTAGAAGCGGAGCACCATTTTGCGGCGTAATATCATTTTTACTCACGTCACCGGTCTTAAATCCAGCGATTATCACTCTGTTTATAGCATTTTTCGGTTTGAAGGCGACAATTTTATATTCAGCGTTCGTTTTGAGCCTTTCAATCGTCATGGGCTTGATTTTAGACAAATTAGGCTTTGTTCGCGAGGTAAAAGATAAAATTCAAGGCAGTTGCGCCTGTGTAGAGGAAAAAATCGTAAAAAGTCATTGGCAAAAGATAAAAACGGCGGCTTTGAACTCAAAAGAACTGTTCAAGAGCGTATTTCCGTATTTAATGGCGGGCGCGGTGATAGGAGCATTCATTCACGAGGTAATTCCGGAAGATTTACTCGGAAATTTCGTCGGAGTGGATAATTTATTGGCGATACCGATAGCGGCAGTGGTCGGAATACCTATGTACATACGAACCGAAACGATGATACCGGTCGCGAGCATACTCATGGGCAAAGGAGTATCGGCAGGCGTAGTAATTGCCTTGATAATAGGCGGCGCGGGCGCGAGTTTACCCGAATTATCGTTGCTCAGTTCGATTTTCAAGCGGAAAATGATAGTTACGTTCGTCAGTTGCGTATTTATCGTGGCGATAGTTACAGGCTTTGCATTTAACACCGTGATTTAACAATAAAACATAAAAAAATGCCCCGAATCAATTTCGAGGCGATATTTTTATTTGGAACGCTGATTTTCACACGGAATCATAACCAATTTGCAATTCAGTAATATTGTTCAATAAATCTTGGTTTATCAAGTAATGAATTTGCGATTGCTCCAACAATTCCGCGTTAAATTCCTTGCGTTTCAATTTTTTTATGCGTTCAACTTCAATTTGCCGCAAAGTTTCCTCGTCCGGACCCATAATCGTGCCGCCACTCGTCACTACACAGTTTTCTACGTCGCCTTCGGCATTTAATATTGTCACTGAGCCATAAATTTTCGTTCCGTACTCTTTTACACCAGATATTTTGAACGCTGGCGGCTGTTTGTGGAATTTGTAAATGTCTTCGACGTTCGCGAGCACTTTTTTCCTTAAAGCAGGGTCGTTTTTCAATTTTTCGTCGAGTTCGGGCGGAATTATGATTGAATGTTTGCCGAGTGTAGTCGTTAATTTGCTTTGAACTTCTAATTCAAGTTGCGAAGGATTATTCCGCGTTGGTTTCCAATTCAAAACGCTCACATCAACTTCATTTGTAAGAAATTTTTCGTATGGAAAGTCATTATGCGTCCAAATTTCTTGCGAAATGCTCGATGCGTTCATTACATGATAAAAAATCTGCGAAGATTGCCCGAAATAGTTCCCAAGCGTCGATTTCCACATATCATTAAATGTTTCAACGACAGTTAATTCATCAGAGAGCATGGATTTGAAACTCGTACCGATATTTTTATACTGTGGATTGTCCGATACCAATAAATTTGCCAAATTACCTTCCGAAACCTTTAAGCCGTTCATTTTGACCACTCCTTTTAAATTTTTATCGACATTGAGCAAGAAAACATTAAGTTTACTAATGAAAAAAGCCCCGAATCAATTTCGAGGCGTTATTTTTATTTGTGACGCTGATTTTTACACGGAATCATAGCCGATTTGCAGTGCGGTCATATTTTGTTCGATTGTATGCGGCGGAACGCGATTTGCGACCGATTTTTTTATCGTTTCAAAGTCGACGAGCCTTGTAACCTTGACAATCACGCCCAGAGCCACGATATTTGCAAATAAAGCCTTGCCGAGCCGCTCAACTGCCAATTTTGTTATCGGAACGCGGATAATATTCTTGAAATCGGGCGAATTGGGTACTAAATCGTCGTCCAAAATCAAAGTTCCGTTCGGATTGAGGTCGTGGAAGTATTTATCGGCGGCTTTTTGAGTCATTGCGAGGACAAAATCGGGTGTTTTAACGTGCGGATGATAAATTTTTTCGTCGTCGATGATAACTTCGGACTTAGACGCGCCTCCGCGAGCCTCCGGACCGTAACTTTGCGATTGAACGGCGTTTTTACCTTCGGAAACAGCCGCTTCAGCCAAAATAATCGCCGCAGTGATAACTCCTTGCCCGCCAGAGCCGGATAATCTTAACTGTTTCCTCATTTTGCGGCACCTCCCGCAATTTCTTGAACTTTTTTATAAGATTCGTCGTAAGATTCGCTTTCAGCCTGATAAAACAGTCCGATAGGGAATTTTTCGCCGATTTTCTTGTCGTCTGGCAATTTATCCCAAGAATTTTTCATAACGGCGTTATCGCGCATCCAAGCCATCATTTTAGCGGGGTCGCCCATCTTATTTCGCCTTCCGTAAGCAGTCGGACACTGAACCAACGCTTCGATAAACGAAAAACCGCGATTTTTAAGCCCGTCTTCGATAGTTTTTACCAAATGTTGGACATGAAACGCCGTTGAGCGGGCAACATAAGTCGCGCCGGCGGCTTCAGCGAGTTTGCAGGCGTCAAAAGGTCTGTCAACGCTTCCATAAGGCGCAGTCGTAGCTTTTTTGCCGAGCGGCGTCATCGGAGAGGCTTGTCCGCCCGTCATTCCATAAATATTGTTGTTAAAAAGCACGACGGTTAAATCAACATTGCGTCTGCAGCCGTGAATGAAGTGATTTCCGCCAATCGCGGTACAATCGCCGTCGCCGGTGATAACAATGACGTTCAGCGCGGGATTTGCGAGTTTTACGCCGGTTGCGAAGGGAATTGCGCGTCCGTGAGCTGTGTGGAGCGTGTCGAAGTCCATATAACCGCTTGCACGCGAACTGCAACCGATTCCGCTGACAATTACGGTATTATCCTGCGTAAAATTGGGATTTTTCTCGATAGCTTGAACAATCGCCTTCATAACGATGCCATTTCCGCAACCGGGGCACCATAAATGTGGCAAACGATTCTGTCTGAAGAAATTTTCGTAGGAACGCACGTTATTTCACCTCCGCGACGAGTTCATCAATAGATTTTTCGATTTCTTCGGGTTCAAAGATAGTCATATCGTATTTTGCGCAGAGTTTTACTGGACAATTAGCGGCGCGTTCGACTTCGTAGACGATTTGCCCGAAATTTAATTCCGCAACGAGGATTCCGCGCAGATTTTTGGAGATTTTGCCGATAATTTTATCTGCGAACGGGAAAATAGTTATTAAACGGACGAAACCGACTTTAATTCCGCGTTTACGAGCATTTAATACTGCCTCATAAGCTGTGCGAGCAGTTCCGCCGAAAGAAATTACTGCAAAATCGGCGTCGTCCATAAATTCTTGATGAACTTCGATGATTTCGTCGTCAGCGCTGGAAATTTTATCGTGCATACGCTTAATTTGTTCGCGAGTGACCTTAGGTGAGCCGCTGGGAAAGCCCGTTTCGTCGTGAATCAGTCCCGTAACGTGGATTTTGTAGCCTTCGCCGAAATTTGCGACGTTGGGAACCAAATCTTCGTCGGGAGTGAACGGTTGATAGCCTTCTGCGCGAGTTTTTTTAGGAATTCTGCGCGGATAGACTTCAATATCGGTCGGAAGTTCGACATTTTCGCGCAAATGCCCGACAATCTCGTCCGTGAGCAAAATAACGGGCGTTCTGAAGCGTTCGGCGTAATTTACGGCCTTGACAGCAATTTCAAACGCCTCTTTGACGCTCCACGGGCTTAAAACGATGATAGAGTGGTCGCCGTGAGTTCCCCAACGCGCCTGCATAACGTCGCCTTGACTTGGAGCGGTGGGTTGTCCTGTCGAAGGACCTACGCGCTGAACATTGACGATAACGGCGGGGATTTCTGCGGCGGCGGCGTAACCGATTAATTCTTGCTTGAGACTAATGCCGGGACCGCTTGAGGCAGTCAAAACTTTCTTACCTGCGAGCGATGCGCCGAGAATTACGCCCATGCTTGCGATTTCATCTTCCATTTGCACGAAGGTGCCGCCGACTTTGGGCAACATTTTCGCCAAAGACTCTGCAATTTCGGTTGAAGGCGTGATAGGATAGCCGCCGAAGAAGCGAACACCGGCTTTAAGTGCACCTTCAGCGATAGCCTCGTTGCCTTGCATCAATCTTGCGCTCATTTTGCCGCCTCCTTTTTAACTTTGTCGACGAAAATCGCGTAGTCGGGGCAACGCAGCTCACATTGACCGCACGCAATGCAATTTTCGTGATTCGCGACGTAAACTTTGCCGAGCGTGTCGAGTGCGAGGACTTGCTTAGGGCAAAACGAAACGCAAATGCCACAGCCCTTGCACCGCTCAAGCTTAAGCGTGAATTCAGACTTCATAAAGCTCTCTCCTTTGCTGAAGTTATTTATATGGGTACTGCTTCAAAAACTCTTTGGCAAAATCTTCTTCAGATGTGCCGCGCTTGACTTCGACAGCCATCTCCAAAAGTTTAACGGCAATTTTATCGCTAAAGTATCTGAATAATCCTCTACGCCAAGGTTTAGTACAAGCTTTTCTAAAATTCATTTCCTCGACTTCGTTGCGGCGAAACTCCAATCGCCAATACTTGTCGGCACAAACTTTACCTGGATTTTTATTATCCCCTTTAAAAGCGTCTCTCACAATAAACATTCCAAAGACAAATAACGAAGGCTCTTTTCTGGGAAGTTCCGTCGTCAAAACGCAAAGATGATTTATCATGTCTGTATTGCTGAATTTACGCGTTGTGTCATCATTGTTCCAACCTGCTTCTGCATACCAATCTAGCAAAGTAATACTTTCGTTGCAAAAACCAGAATCTTCAACTTTCCATCTTTGTTCCAATTCTTCACGCGACAGTTTCTTGCACTGATATTTTTTGCAAAAATTATTGTCATGCGAACACCAAGGACGATTCCTATTGATAACATTGTAGAAAATATTTTCATCACTGCAAAGACCGCGAAAACCAATGCAATCTTGATTTGCACCACCGTCGCAATAATTTAGCTTAAACGCAATACAATTTTCTCCCATTATAAGCACCTCCCAAAAATTTCTATAAACTTCGCGCCCAAAATTTTTAATCCTGCGCGGACAGTAAAATATTTTGTATATTTTCGCGCGGCGTAACGTAAAGCGTGCGTTGATTCGTGAAAATGACAAAGCCAGGCTTCGCGCCCGAAGGCTTTTTAACGAATTTGCATTGAACGTAATCGACGGGGACGTTTGAAGAATTTTGAGCCTTAGAAAAGTGCACGGCGAGTTCGGCGGCAAGTTGTAAAGTCTCATCGCTGACATTTGAACTGCGAATTATGACATGTGAGCCGGTAATTTCTTTCGTGTGGAGCCATAAATCGTCGGGCGCGGCGATTTTGAACGTCAAGCGGTCGTTTTGCGAATTATTTTTCCCGACAAGAATTTCCGTGCCGTCCGGAGCGATAAATTTCAGCGGCTGAGGCTTTTTACTTAGTGCGGAACGCTTTTTATTTTCTTTGAGGTAGCCGCCAGCGATTAGCTCCGTGCGAATTTCGTCAATGTCGGCGATTGCCGTCGAAGTCGTGAGCGCGTGCGATAAAGTTTCCAGATAAATAATTTCTTCGCGGCAAAGTTCAATCTGCTCGGCAATAAATTTCGTCGAACGCTTGAGCTTGTCGTATTTTTTATAAAAAATTTGAACGTTAGCGGCAATCGTCAAGCGGCGGTCGAGCGGGATTGAAATTTTTTCGCCGTCGTAAATGTTATCAACAATAATCTCGTCTTCGGCGTGGTCTTTGAATTGATAACGATACGTCGACAAATTATCTGCGCGAATTCTCCAATCGTCGGCATTTTCAGCGGCGGCGAGTTCACTTTCCAACACGGAAATTTTATTCGTGGCGCGGCGAAGTTCATTGTTGACGAGCTTAGTAAAGCGTTCTTTATCGGGCGGGACGTAACTACCTGTAATTCCGTCGGCAGTCTCCAAAAGTTCCGATAAAGTTTCAAACGTCCGAACATTGCCGTGCAGATAGTTCAGCTTGACGGCGGAGATCGCTAAAATTTTTCCGGCGTCGTCTTGAATCATGCACGGCGAAAAATTTTCCCGAATTTCAATCAGCGCGGCTTTCAAGCTGTCGAAATCTTTATCGTCGAGCGCGGAAATTTTTATGTCGTTAGGCAAGCCAGATAAAAAAGTCGTCTCCTTAACGCTTTGAGGTCCGAAACCTTGACACGAATTCATAATCGCTTTATCTAGCCGCGCAGATTCATCAGCCTGTATTCTTTCCAAAATTTTTTCCACGTCAACGGCAAAAATATCAAGTTTGTCCTGCGCGGGAGGCAGTTGATAACTTTGATTCGGCAAAACCGTCCGGACGCGGCTGGAGTTTGTGCCGATTTTTTTTAGTGCGTCAACAATCACGCCGTCGGAAATTAAAATTAAGTTACTGTACTTGCCGATAAGTTCCGCCGCCAATGTGAACGTTTGAATTTTTCCGCCCGCCCCGATTGAGTCAACGTCAATAAAAATAATTCTGTCAAGTTCATGTTGACGGATTGCCGCAATTCTGCCGCTCTCCAAATTTTTTCTTAACACCATGCAAAACGTCGGCGGTTCGGGTAAATTTTCGGGCGATTTTTTTATGACGTGCACCGAAGGATTTTGCGGCGTGGTTGAAAGTCGCAATAAAAATGTTTTGCCCGGTTGCCGTATCGTGAATGTAAAATTTGCTTTGTTCTGTTGAGTGATTTTATCGACACGCCCGCCGACCAAAATTTTTTCAAGCTCCAAAGTCAGCGGACGCATTGAAAAGCCGTCTAAGTTCAAAGTTCTCACTCCTAATATCGTTTTAAAACCGAATGCCGCGCCCGTTCAATATTGGCGGTCAACTCGGCTTGCGAAGATGATTTTAATATCGGCGTCATGCCAAAAATTTTTTCGCCGCTGTCGACTTTAACCCAAGAAAAGCCCGCCGCCTCGACGATAAATAAAAATGCCCGCTCAATCGCGTGGGCAATCGTGCCGTCAATCTGTCCTTGTTCGGGCGGGAAATCGTCAAACGTTAAATTGCTATCTAAAAGCGGCGCTAGGGCTTTAGGTTTGAACCAAAACATGGAGCCTGCTGGAAATTCAATCAAATTGCGATTGTCCATTTCGACGCCCAGTCCACTTAAAAAATTTTTAGTAACCAGATAATTGCTACCCCAATTTACCGACATGCGAATCGGCGCGAAATATTGCGGAAAAACCAAACCAACTTTTTTATTAGACAAAATTTCTAAAATGCCGCTGACAATTTCGGGACTGCCCAAAAGATTTTTATAAAGATGATCGCGCCAACCAGACAGACGACTTTTGGCATGCAAAGATTTTTTAGAATGGATATGCAAACAAACGTCGTAGTTTTGATAAATTTCCTTAAAGCCAATGAATGACGCCGCAATATCACGCCCGCGATTATCAAAAATTTTTATCGTAACGTTGCCTTTGTTGAAGTCGCTAAAAACACTTTCAATCGCGGATTTTTTTTCGGGCGCAGTCGTGGAAATAAAAACGTCGACCGCGCAGGGAATATTCAACAGAAGATTTTTCAGCTCGTCGGCAAGTTCCGGATAAAAAATGTGAACAACCGCCGCAACCCGCGACTTGATAGGCGGCGCAGGAAAATTAAGCGGAACTTTCAAGGCAAAGTCTTGTTTGTTTCTTAAGCGGATGTGCTCGGTAAAAATTTCCGAATGAATGCCGACCGCTTCGCCCAAATCTTCCACGCGGATTCCGTGTCGAAAGCGATAGAGACTTTCGTAGGCGGCGGGAAAATTAATGGCGCAGAAATCTTTCAGGCGTGCGAAAAAGTTCATTGGAGTTTACCCTCTGTAAACGTCGATATATTTTTCGGCGACGTGCTCAATCCAAAATTTTTCGGCGACAACTTCGACGCGGCGTTTCATTTGCTCGTAACGTTCGGGATTGTCGGCAAGCGTACGCAAAATTCTAGCCAGTTCAGCGACGGAAACTTTTCCGTTAACCAAATCAAAAACAATGCCCGCGTCCTCAATCATGGCTGGAACTTCGCCCAAATTGGAGCTGACGACGGGACGCCCCGCAAAAAAGCTATCAATAATTAGCAACGGAAAACTTTCGCCGGCGTATTCACTCGGCAACAATCCAATATCCGCCGCCGCCAAATAATCGCGCACATTGCTTTTGAATCCGACGAGATGAACGAATTCGGGCACGTTGCCTTTTAATTTATCATACATTTCACCCGCGCCAACCAGAATTAAATCAATGCGACGCCCGTCATTTTCGTTAGCGCGTTTAACTGAATCAATCGCCGCTTGCCAACCTTTTTGCGGAATGGCACGGCTTACGACGCACGCGACAAAAGAATTTTCGGGAATATTCAAATCTGCGCGGGGAATTGGATTTATCAGCTCGCGTTCAAGCCCGTTACCAATCTTATGAAAAATTTCTTCGCGCCCGAAATTATTTGTTTTGAACGGCGTCAAATTTTTATCGGCAATGTAGACAAATGCGCTGACAGATTTTTTAACGCGGTCGAGAATTTTTTTAAGATAATCGGCATCGGCGGCGTCGTACATGCCGTGAAGTGTAACGACGTGGCGCAGTGCAGAATTATTTTCAGCAACGAAACTGGCGGCAGAATCAGTTGCGCCGTGATGCGTGTGAATTACATCGATTTTGAATTGCTCAACGACTTCAGCAAGCCCGCTCGTGTTGTTCAGATAAATTAGCGGCACATTGGGATTGAGTTTCTTGCGAATGTCAGGTAAATCGTCCGCCATTTGGAAGTTTAAAACCGTGACAGGAAAATTTCTGCGATTGAGTTCATTGGCTAAAATCAGCGGGAAAGTTTCACCGCCGCCAATGCTGAACGCAAAGACGCCCATTAAAATATTCGGCTTGTGTTTGAGGCGCAGAATTTTTTTTACGTCAAAAAGTTTTTCAAGCTCACCAATGTCCTTGCCGCCGTAATAACCAAAGAAATGCTCCTCTAACTGTTTAAAGTGCGCAGTATGAATTTCGGCGGGTACGCGATAATTTTCAGCGACGAATTCGGCAATGCGTTCGTGCTCAATAAAATAGCGCGGCTCCTTTTGAATTTTGAGCGACGTACTGTTCTTATGGACGCGATAAAAATTCGTGGCACGCGGCGAATAGTAAACGCAACCGCCCTTAATCGTGTCGAGGTAGAAGGCCCAATCGCCGCAAAGTTTCATGTCTAAGCAAAGGTCGGGGAAAAAATTTTTTTTACGGAAGAGGACGCCGCTAACGTTTGGAATAATATTTTTAACGCCAAAGCCTTGCGCGACGAATTCGGCGGCAGTCATTGCAAAATTTTTCGTCCAATCAAAGTTTATTAAATCGGCGAGATATTGTTCGCTGGTGAAAATTTTTTGTTCGTCTTGAATAAAATCTGTACGACAGAAAGCAAGTTGAATTGTATCATCAGCAAAGGAGGGCACGAGTTCATATAAAAAATTTTCCGCGCTGAAGTCGTCGCTTTCTGCAATCCAAATTAAATCGCCGCGAGCCGCCTCAATACCTTTGCGCCACTGATTGAAGACGCCGCCGGAATTTTTTTCGTTGAAGATTAGCCGCGTATTGTCAGCGTGTCGAGTTTGGAAATCTTTTAAAATGTCGCGGCTGTTGTCGGTGGAGGCGTCGTCGAGAAGAATCACTTCAAAATTTTTATAAGTCTGATTGTAAATGGTTTCGAGGCGTTGGAGCAGAAAAGGCGCGTGATTAAAATTCGGAACAACGACACTGACGAGTGGCGAAAAGTTTTCACGCACGGAAACTTTCCACAGATTTACAGCCCGCGCAGATTTTTTCCCACGAGCCATAGAAAATTTTAACAGCGCGGATTTGGCGGCGGCTTTCGTCGGCAGAAAAATTTTTTTATGGACGGTCGGCAAATTCAGCGCGCAAAAATCCTCTGTGCGTCTTACAAAATTTCTAACCGTTGCTCCCGTCAAGGCGCGGTAAATTTTCATCTTCAAGCCCAAAAACTTTCACCCTTTATTGAGGATTTTATTTAATCGATTGAAGTTTAATAGTTAAGTTTTTAATTGTCAACAAAGTGCAAGGCGGTACAAGTTTTTTGCCGTCAAAAAAGCCCCGTGTGAGCAGCACGGGACTTTTTTCAAGCGTATGTGTATTATATTTTAGGAGAGCTTTAACGAAAGCCTGAACGCAGTATAACATGCCTGATAACAATTATCAAGTGGTTTAAGAGAATTTTTTGAGAAAAATTTTCAAGGCTAGTTGTGTATGACAGAATTCTAAAAAATTTCTGCTCCGTCTGAACAATAAAAGGTGTCGTACTTGATAAACTGACCCTTCTTACTTTTAAACTGACTGCGAATAAGTTGGATGTTGCCGAGTCTTCGTATCTGCAATAAGGCGGTAGCATTTATTGGTAAGAGGAACTCTGTCCGAAATATTTTCTTCAGGTGATAAAAATGTTCTATCTGCGCATCGACATCGATAAAAGTTTTCACGTCGCTTCTCTTATCGACGACAAGAAAAAAATTATCTTTCAGGGCTTCGAGTTCAAGAATGCAACTGACGACGCTAAAAGGCTTTTGGAAAAGCTCGCACCTTATCCCGAACTTGAAATCGGCATTAAGGCTACCGGGTACTACTGGCTCACTCTGTACTCTTTCCTTGTAAAAAATTATTTCATCGTTCACGTCGTAAATCCCATTCAGACAGATTCTTGGCGCAATTCGACTCGTATCCGTCCTCACAAAACCGACAAGATTGATTCGCTTGTTATTGCTTACTTCATTCGTTACAGCAACTTTTCCGAAACCGAGATTGCTTAGGAGGAAATTTTGGAACTTCGTAATCTTTCTCGATTCAGATTTTCTCTCGTCTCTCAAATCGATGACCTCAAGCGACAAACTATTTGCGTCTTGTATAAAATTTTTCCTGAATATGAGTCCGTTTTTTACAATGTTTTCGGTAAGACTTCGCGGAAAATTTGGAATTCAAAGTCTAACTTTGCAACTGCAACTTCTCATTGCTCAAATTTCTTTCATCGAAGAACAAATTGCTCGACAAACTTAATTCACCAATAAAGACGATTCCAGGCGTCGGAAGTGTAATTGGCGCGACTATTATAAGCGAGGTCGGTGACATTAAGCGTTTTGTCACTCCTGCCAAACTCGTAGCCTTTGCCGGTCTCGATTCTAAAATTGACCAATCCGGTACTTCGCACGATTCAACAGGAAAAATGACTAAACGCGGCTCTCCTTATTTACGCACAGCACTTTTTCGCGCTACCCTTGTCGCCTCTAATACTGACCCTGCAACGCCTTTTATCAGAAGAAACGCTCTGAAGGTAAACATCATTTTACTTGTATCGGTGCCGTTGTTCGTAAACTTTGTTATACTATTCATGCCATTATCGACGCTGACGACCTTTACCGCGTTGAACACAGGTTCGTTTTCCAAGCCATTTTGCGCCTTTACTCTAAGAACGTGTGTTCATAGAAAATCTTGATTTCAATGGCGGGACAATTCTTGAGTCGTCGATTGATGTAGGCGGCTTTTTCGGCAATATGCTTGACGAAATGAAAAATTATCAGAAAAAATTGGCTTCCCATTTTCTGTTGATTATTTTAATGACTACTACATGAAGGTCATTTACCAAACTTAATATCTCTTCCTGCGTTATATTCGAAAGATTTTTTTCAATCGCTCGTAATGTTCATAATACTGGTATGCTGTTAATCCTCGTATAATCAAAGTAGTAGAAATTAGCGTCCCTCTCCAAGGACGCGGTATAATTCAAAAGATGTTGTGGATTAGTTTTTATTTCTTCAAAAATATGGCTTATTGGAGATTCTAACCACAACTATTTGTTTAACTGATAATGAGTCAGATACCACTTGACGGTTTATCTCGCATGAGGATTCAGTTCAAAGAGTTTTGTGGAGCCCAATATCTAATCTTTTTGAAAGGTTTTGATTTTTTATGATTCTGGTCGGGAATCGAATCTACCGGACATTACCCCTACAATCTTTTGGGCTTTTTTGTTAAGCAAGGAGCTTGCGACTTTTGTTTTTAATCCCTTCTAGACAAATCAATTCCGTAAAAGTCTTTCCCTGCGCAAGACCAAGACCGACAAGGTTGACGCCAGAACTACCGCCCTTATGCTCGCCACCGAATCCTCCAATAACGCTTATTCTTTACAGACTTACCAAAATGAAAAATTAAAATCGCTCATCCGCTATCGCGCCTTGTCACAATACTCTTTCTGGAACTGAATCGGTCGTTTCCACTCTTCACTCCAACTCCATTTATGCCATGCTCCTTAAATATCCGAATGCAAAAGATATCGCCAAATCTCAATTTCATTCTCTGGTTAATCTTTTGAAAAGTACTTCTCGTGGGAAAAACGGTAGCGACAAGGCTAAGGAAATTCGTAATCTGGCGCGTAAGTCCGTCGGCGTTTATGTTTCTGCCAAAATTTTGGAACTTCGTCACACCATAAAACTCATTCAAATTTTAGATGATGAAATTGTCGAAATTGAAAAGAATATAAAGTCGTACATGCAGGAGCTCCATTCGCCGATTGAGTCAATTCCAGGTATCAGCTTCCGCCGCGCCGCCGTCATTGAAGCGGAATTTGGCGACTTCAAACGTTTTTCTTCATCGGATAAAATTTTGGCTTTTGCCGGACTTTCTCCGTCAAATTCATTTCGCAAAATGCTACTATGGAGAAACGTGGCTCTCGATATTTGCGTTATGCTTTGCTCTTAGCCGCTCGTCTTGTCGGCAGATATTCAAAGACCTTTGCCTCCTACTTACAGAAAAAGCGCGACGAAGGTAAATATTATTTTGTTGCTCTTTCTTACGTCGCTAAAAAACTTTTTCGTGTTATTTTCCACCTTCAAAGAATCGAAGAATTTTTTTTAATTTTACTTGACTCTTTATAGTCAGTCTCCAATCTTAAAAAAATAGTGATTAGCGATTAGAAAATAACTCCTCTCTAACCACTAAAAATCAATTACTTATCTAAATCCGGCTTCGCGCAGATTTTCGCCAGTTTAAGCGGCAAGTCAAAAGGTTTCACAGGGAATAAATCCTGCTCGACGATACACCAGCCGTTATAATTCTTTTCGACGAGTGCATCATAAAATTTTTTAAAATCAATCGTGCCGCTGCCCAGAGCAACCATAATATCTTCGTAAACCGCCTTCGCGAACGACCATTTCTCCTCGTCCATGCGTTTTTTGACATTTAAATCGCAATCTTTATAGTGATAGATAACTCTTTGAAGTAATCGCTAAGTTTTCCCCCACTCCACACCGTGCGTGCGTCTTTCACCGCACACGGCGTTCTATCTTTGACAATCTCTTTCAATCTAGTCAATCTTCTCCCCTGTAACTGCGCAACGTCCTTTTTGAGCCAAGTACAATGAAATGCGATTAT
>JAFRRH010000064.1 GCA_017428215.1 Selenomonadaceae bacterium | reverse complement strand
TCGTTGAACGCTTTTTCTTGCGGATAAAGACTCGTCGCCATATCGCAACTCGTTATGACAAATTAGCTGTCTGCTTTCTCAATTTTGTTATTATATCTGCTCTTTTGATTCAACTTTAGAGTTTACCAACACGCTCTAATTTCCCTTATTCATTTGTTCTGGGGACTTATTTAAGCTCTCTCCCGCTTTACAATGTTTCGTGGAAAGTGTTTTTTAATTCGTTTATTGAACTAGAAAAATTTAGAACGTCAACTAGATTCGAAATGCCACGCGGCGTTTACAGTGGTTATACAAAATTGGATGTCTTCTTCAAAAAAGACGCCAAACTCGAATTTGATTGGAAAATGACGCGTCCTGACGCTAAGAAAATCATTTGGGCTCCCCATTGGTCTATGGATGTTCCTTTTGGTGGATCTTCCACTTTCCATTGGAACTATAAATTCATGTACGAATTTGCCAAAGCTCACCCCGAAATTTCTTGGGTTGTCAAGCCACATCCTCAATTGTTCCAGCGTGCAATAAGTATAAGACTTTTCCCGTCTAATGAAGCCTTGAATGAGTATTTACAAAAATGGAACGAATTGCCCAATGCGCAGGTTTACACGGGAGCTTATTATCAAGCAATATTCGCTACGTCGGACGGAATGATTCTTGATAGCATGTCTTTTATAGCCGAGTACCAATATGTCAATAAGCCCATGATTTTTTTGACTAAAAACAATAACAAAGCATATTTTGTGCGTGAAAAAATTTTAGAGGCATCTTACCGCATCAATGGAAAAGATTTTGACGGAATAGCCGCGATGATGCAGAGAGTTATTATCGAGGGTGACGACTACAAAGCCGCCGAGCGTAAGGCAGTTTTTGATAAATATCTCAACTACCTAAAGCATAACGGTATGTTGGCGAGCGAATTCATTTACAAAAACATTATTGAGGAATTGGGGTTATCAAAATGCAAGCAATAATTCTCGCGGCAGGCATGGGAAAACGACTTAAGGAATTGACGCAGGACAATACCAAATGTATGGTTAAAGTCAACGGTGTCACTTTGATTGATAGAATGCTTCATCAGCTTGAACAACAGCACCTGTCCCGTATCGTTATCGTCGTAGGTTATAAAGGGCAAAAATTAATCGACTACATTTCCACGCTCGATATTCAAACGCCAATCGTTTACGTCAGCAATCCTATTTACGATAAGACAAATAATATCTACTCTTTCTTTCTGGCACGGGAATATCTTTGCAAGGAAGATACGCTTTTGCTGGAGTCCGATTTAATTTTTGAAGACAGCGTATTGGAAGAATTGGTTAATGACCCTCGCGAAACTCTTGCCCTTGTTGACAAATACGAAAGTTGGATGGACGGCACTTGCTTAAAAATTACAAGCGACGATCGAATCGAAAAGTTCATCTCTGGCAAAAATTTTAACTTTAAGGATACGAGCGAACTTTACAAGACAGTAAATATTTACAAATTCAGCAAGCATTTCTCCGAAAATCTTTACGCGCCTTTTCTCAACGCCTACTCAACAGCTTTAGGCAATAACGAATATTATGAACAAGTTCTACGAGTCATAATGATTCTTGATGAACCGGAAATTCGCGTTAAGCGGTTGGATACACTTCGCGACACAGTAAAGACTTTACGTTGGTATGAAATCGACGATATTCAAGACTTGGATATTGCCGAGTCGATGTTCGCGCCCGACGATTATGACAAGCTTGCGAAAATTCAGTCGCGTTACGGTGGCTATTGGCGTTATCCAAAGTTACTTGACTTTTGTTATTTGATTAATCCTTATTTCCCGCCGCAAAAGTTGATTGATGAGATTACTGCTAACGCGAAAAATCTTTTGACGCAATATCCTTCGGGCATGCGGGTAAATTCTTTGCTTGCGGCGAAAAATTTTGTTGTCCATGAAGAAAATATCTTGGTTGGCAATGGTGCGGCTGAATTAATTAAATCGCTAATGGAAAAGTTATCCGGAAAAGTCGGTTTCATCCGTCCGACATTCGAGGAATATCCCAACCGCTACGATAAAGCTGATTCCATTTACTTTACGCCGCAAAACGAAAATTTTTTTTACAACGTTGACGATTTGATAAATTTTTTCGGGGATAAAAATATAACTTCGCTTGTCGTTGTCAATCCTGATAATCCTTCTGGCAATTTCATTCCAAAATCCGAATTAATCCGACTGATTGATTGGGCAACGCAAAAAAATATTCAGCTGATTATCAATGAAAGCTTTGTTGACTTCGCGGACGAGAACGAAACTTTGATTGAGCCAAAAATTTTAGACACGAATAAAAATCTCTGCGTCGTCAAAAGCTTATCAAAATCTCACGGCATTGGCGGATTGAGGCTGGGTGTTATGGCATCGGGTAATCAAGAACTTATCGCCGCGCTGAAGAAAGAAGCCGTCATCTGGAATATAAATTCTTTCGCCGAATTTTATATGCAAATTTTTGAGAAATACAAACGGGCTTATATTGATTCCCTCCAAAAACTTCGTGCGGAACGCAAAAGATTTTCCAATGAGCTTGAAAAAATTTCTGGCGTTCGCGTCGTTCCGAGTTCAGCGAATTTTATTATGGTCGAACTCGACGCTAAAGTTTCTGCAAAGGAACTGTGTAAAAATCTCTTAATCGGTTACAACATTTTGCTTAAAGATTTGTCGCCAAAAGTTAGCGGGAAAAATTACCTGCGCTTGGCGGTGCGCTTGACTGAAGACAATGATAAATTACTCGAATCTCTTAAAAAGGAGTTGTCGACATGAAAATTTGCATTGTCGGCGGCGGCAATCTCGGAACGGCAATGGCGGCTGAATTCGCCTCGAAAAATCACGCGGTTAATATTTTGACTTCAAAGCCCGAAGCTTGGCAAAAGAATATCGCGGCTGATGAAATTGTTCGGGGGAGGGGATTATTAAAATTAAAATCTAAGTTGACTTTGATGACGGCAGACGCGACTGAGGCTTTTGATTCGGCCGATTACATTTTTGTAACCTTGCCGTCTAATGTTCAAAAAGATTTTGCAAAAAGAACCGCTCCCCTTGTAAGCGATAAAATGAAATTTGTTATGGTACCTGGCTTTGGCGGCGCAGAATTTTTAATGCAACCCTTTTTACAGCGCGGCGCAGAATTATTTGGTTTTCATCGTGTGCCCTTCATAGCTCGCTTAAAAGAGTACGGAAAAAGTGTTTGGTTTGAAAAGAAAGCTCGCTTACACCTCGCAAAATTTTCCGGCGGAGATATTATTTCAGCCTGTCGCGATATGGAGCAACTTTTTTCTATACCCTGTGAAGCGTTAAATAATTATCTGTGTATCACGTTGACGCCTTCCAATCCGGTTTTGCATACCTCGCGACTTTACTCGATGTTGAAGGACGACGATTCAGCGATTGAGCAAAATAAATTTTTCTATGCAGACTGGAATGACGCGGCTTCAGAGGTTTTATTTAAGCTCGACGACGAAGTTCAAGCAATTTGCCATACGTTGAAACAAGTAAATTTACATTCGGTGCTTTCTTTGAAAGTTTACTATGAAAGTTCGACTGTTTCCGCGCTAACTAAAAAAATCCGTAGTATCCCGTCGTTGAGCAAAATTTCTTCGCCATTTAAACATACTTCTCAAGGTCTATTGCCGGACTATGAAAGTCGATATTTCAAGTGTGATTTTGAGTTCGGATTAGATATTTTTCTGCAATTCGCCGAGATATTAAAACTAAACGTGCCGACAATGCAAAACGTTATGAACTGGTACCGGCAACGAACAAAGAATTTTACTCGTGCGATCAATCTTGCAGAGTATGGTATAAAATCCGAGCAAGATATTTATAAATTTTATTGGACGTAAATTCATTCCGAATTGCTTTTCGAGGGGGCGATATTGAGAGGAAGTTTTTATATTGAAAATAATTACGCATGATGAAATTAAAGGAGTCATTACTCCGACTGAGGCATTTGATTTGGTTAAAAAAAATTTCGTTCGCAAGAGTGAATGGATTCTTCCGCCTAAAACAAGTCTCAAGTACAAAACATCTGATTTTTTTAATATTATGCCGTGCATGATGCCCGAAGAAGGTTTTGCTGGCGTGAAAATGATTTTCCGTCGCGCCGGACGAATTCCGACTTTGACGAGCAAAATAATTATTTTTGATTACAATACGGGTGACGCACTGGCTTTGATTGCTGGCGATTATTTGACGGTTTTACGTACAGGAGCCGTCGCTGCGCTTGCCGCTGAAACATTTGCCTTGAAAAATTATAGCCGGATTGGTTTATGGGGATTGGGAAATACGGCTTACGCAACCTTTGATGTGCTTATGGAGCGCAGAAAAATTTTTAGAAATTCGCCAATCGAAGTTTACCTGTTGCGTTATAAAAATCAGGCGGAAAAATTTATTGAAAGATTTCGTCATCGCGAGAATGTGCAATTTTTTATCGTAGACAGTTATGAGGCAGTCGTTGAAAATTCGCAGGTACTTTTTTCCTGCGTATCGAACATGGACGATTTATTTTGCGACGCCAAAAAATATCCTCAAGGCATAACGATTATCCCTGTTCACTCTAAAGGCTTTCAGAATTGCGATTTAATATTTGATAAAATTTTCGCTGACCAAACCGAGCAAATTAAGACTTTTAAATATTGGTCTCAAATTTCCCAATTAAATTATTACGGCGAACTCACGGACGTCTTAACGGGCAAGATTGAGGGGCGGACGAACGAGCACGAAAGAATTTTGTCGTACAATGTGGGCATAGCAATTCACGATATCCGCTTTGCCTTTGAAATTTATAAACGAATTGGGGATAATTGCGCCGAATTCAATTTGAAAAGTCCAACGGATAAATTCTTTTACTAAACAAAAATTCAGCTACTATCGTCGCGACTATTCCGTCAATAAAAAACTCCCGCAAGAGTTTTTCCTGCGGGAAATTTTTTTTACGTACAATTATTTACAAGAGTATTGCCGATAAAGTGAACGTGTTTAATAGCTTAGTTGAAAAAATTTTTTTGTATGCTATACTTTACCAAACTCATGTTTATTTTTATAGAAAATTTTTAGGTGATGTTTATGAAAAAAAACGATTTACAGCGTATCATAGAAGGTGGCGTAGGTTTTTTTGCAACGGGCGATGAATACGTTCGCAACAATTTGAATTTGAAATTTATTCCGCATGAGCACACAGATAAAAATTCTCCTAGAGGAGTAATTCTTGCCGACGCCAATCAAAATTTATTGCAAAGCTATTCGATTGCCAAACAGATTTTCGAGCACGTCGAACACGGTACAGTTAAATTTGTTCTTATCGGGCTGTCGCCTTATGTCGTTTCAGAAAATAATTCGGAACTGTTGGTTGCCTGGGACGTTAAAACAAATGCGCCCATTCTTGAAGACTATATCCAACTCTGTATCGATAACGGCGCAAAACCTGTTGTTGTCGTTCTGCCCGTTCATTCGTCCATAAGAAAAGATTATGATTCAGATGTCGTGTTGTCCTTTCGCAATACAATTAATGAAGTCGTGGAAAAGCATAAGTCGTCTTTATTTGTTGATTTGCTTGACGTTAGGATTAACGTTAAGCTTTTTAATGGTAATTGGTTTTTGAGTACGGAAGGTTCAGCGTTAGTAAGTGTTTTGCTCGGCGCGAAGCTTTATTTTGAAAATCTTTTCTCCGCAGAAACTGTTTGCAGTATGAATAACGAGTATTTCAATCTGCTGAAGAAATCTTTTCCAAACTTTTACAAAAAACTAATGCACCACACTTTTTGCCGCATGGTGTACAACGACTTCAACCGATTAGCTAAAACTTTGTCCAAAGAAATTTGTCTTGACTTAATGGCAAATGTTTTATCCGATATGACTTATAATCATCTTGTAAATTTATCTAACATGTTGACAAAAGACGATTACAATGATTTGGCGGCGCGTATTTTTGAATCACAGTTGGAAACAATTCGTCGCAAGGACAAAATTAAACTAGGTTTCTACTTTGATAGCACTTCTAAATGGTGCGGTGATGAATTGTACAATCTCTTCGCCAAAGATAAACGTTTTGAGCCGACAATTTTTATTTATCCAACTGGTGACAATCTTACTCGCAAAGAATTTCAACAGGATGTAGAGAAATTTAAGGCACGCGGCTTGAATGTTTCTGTTGTGAAAAATCCTACTTCAGATATTCCCGTCCAAGATATTCTTATTCAAACTTCACCATATGATGATAATGTACCGCGAGATTTTCGTCTCATAAATTTAAAGTTTACGACTTTATTAATATACATTCCTTATTCGCATACAACGGCGTCAAGAGATGGTTTCATTCGTTACAATCCTTTCTTGCGCGTTTTATGGAAAGCGTTTTTCCCGTCAACAACCTCACTCGAATATTATAATAAAACGTGTAGTGTTGGCATGCCACGCGCGATTTTCAGCGGTTATCCTAGAATGGACATCTTCTTTAATAAAAATGCTAAATTTAAATTTGATTGGAAGATGACTCGCCCCGATTCAAAGAAAATTATTTGGGCACCTCATCACACGACGAGCGATTCTAAAACCAGTCTTAAATATTCTACATTCCAATGGAATCATCAATTTATGTACGAGTTCGCTAAGGCTCACCCTGAAATTTCGTGGGTCGTCAAGCCGCACCCGTGGTTATTCAGAGTTTCAGTCAGTATGAATGTATTTCCGTCTATTGAGGCTTGCCAAGAATACTTTCAAAAATGGAATGACTTGCCCAACGCTCAAGTTTACACAGGAGCTTATTATCAAGATATTTTCGCAACCTCCGACGGCATGATTCACGACAGCGGCTCCTTTATCGCCGAATATCAATACGTGGATAAGCCAATGATTTATTTAATGCGTCCGGAAAAAAAGTTTAACGGACTCGGTCAAAAAATATTAGAAACAGCTTACCTTGTTGACGGCAAAGATTTGGACGCTATCGCCGCTACAATGCAAAGAGTTTTTATCGAGGGCGATGACTACAAAGCTGTCGAGCGCAGGGAAGTTTTTGATAAATATCTCAATTACCCGAAACATCTCGGCATGTTGGCAAGCGAATTTATTTACAAAAATATTGCTGACGAATTAAAGGTGGTAGAAAAATGACAATAGGTTACACAACTGGCGTTTACGATCTTTTCCATATCGGACATCTTAATCTGCTGAAAAATGCCAAAGGACTTTGTGACAAGCTGATTGTTGGTGTTGCTATTGATGAAATTGTAACGTATAAGCCCCGTAAAGTTATTATACCGTTTAAAGAGCGAATCGAAATTGTCCGCAGTATCAAATATGTTGACGTCGCTATTCCGCAAGAAAGTATAGACGTTGACTACAAATTTGAGATGTGGCAAAAACTGCATTTCGACGTTATTTTTACCGGTGATGACTGGTTTGGCGTAAAACGTTGGCAAGATTTGGAAGAAAAATTTAAAAGCGTTGGCGTCAAGGTTGTCTATTTTCCCTACACTAAAGGGACAAGTTCCACACTGATAAATAAAACGCTAGCTCGTATGCAAGAAGAAACCGAAAGAGCTTAGTTTGTCCGTCAATAAAAAAACTCCTCTGCAAAATTGCGGAGGAGAATTTTTTTGTTCAAATATCTAAGTTCTTAACGAGTAAAGCATTTTCCTCAATAAACTGTCTGCGCGGGGCAACTTGGTCGCCCATTAAAATTGTAAAGAGTTCGTCAGCTTCCACTGCGTCATTAATTTCAACGCGGAGCATAGTGCGCGTCATCGGATCCATTGTCGTTTCCCAAAGTTGTTCGGGATTCATTTCGCCAAGTCCTTTATAGCGTTGAACCGTTGCACCGTCGCGCCCAACCTCGTCAAGCTTTTTGGCAAGTTCATCGTCGCTGTAGGTGTACCAATGATTTTTGCCTTTGCGAATTTGATAGAGCGGCGGCTGGGCAATGTAAACGTGTCCATGTTCGACGAGCGGTTTCATATACCGATAAAAGAATGTCAACAGCAAAGTCCGAATATGTGCGCCGTCAACATCTGCGTCCGTCATGATTATAATTTTTCCGTAGCGTCGTTTGCTTAAGTCGAAGTCGTCGCTAATTCCCGTGCCGAACGCCGTTATCATCGTGCGAATCTCGGCATTGGCAAAAATTTTATCAAGACGAGCTTTTTCGACGTTCAAAATTTTTCCGCGCAGAGGCAAGATAGCTTGAAATCTCCTGTCGCGTCCCTGTTTAGCGGAACCGCCCGCGCTGTCGCCTTCGACGATATAAATTTCTGCTTTGTCCGGATCTTTAACGGAGCAATCAGCGAGCTTGCCAGGTAAGCTTGAAATTTCCAGTGCATTTTTTCTGCGTGTAAGTTCACGAGCTTTACGAGCCGCCTCACGTGCACGCGCCGCCATAACTGCCTTTTCTAAAATCTGCTTAGTTATCGCGGGATTTTCCTCGAAAAATTCGCTAAGGCTTTCGTTGACAACAGCACTAACTAACGAGCGAATTTCCACGTTGCCGAGTTTAGTTTTAGTTTGTCCCTCGAATTGCGGATTGTGAAGCTTGACGCTGATAACCGCCGTTAAACCTTCGCGAACGTCCTCGCCGCTTAAAGTGCTGTCATTATTTTTTAACAGATTGTGGCGTTTAGCAAACTCGTTGGCAACTTTGGTAAGTGCGGTACGGAAGCCAACTAGGTGCATGCCGCCTTCCTCTGTGTTAATGTTGTTTACGTAGCTGAAAATATTTTCTTGATAAGCGTCGGTGTATTGCATGGCGACTTCAACAACTGCATCGTCGCGGCGTCCGTTGAAATAAATTGGCGTCGGATTAATTTTTTCCTTCTTGCGGTTGAGATGTTCGACGAAAGATTTTATCCCGCCGTCAAAATGGAATTCTTGCTCATCGCTCGTGCGTTTATCGTTCAGCGTTATTTTTATTCCGCTGTTTAAAAATGCAAGCTCGCGAAGTCTATGTTTAAGCGTGTCATAATTAAATTCCAAAACCGTAAAAATTTTATCGTCGGGCAAGAAGTGAACTTTAGTTCCGGTGTCTTGCGCGAAGCCGATAATTTCAAGCGGGCTAACAGTTTCACCGCGAGAGAAAGTTATCCGATAAATTTTGCCGTCGCGCCGAACTTCAACTTCCATAGTTTTTGACAGAGCATTAACGACGCTGACGCCCACGCCGTGTAATCCGCCGCTAACTTTATAGCCGCCGTCACCGAACTTGCCGCCCGCGTGCAGAACGGTCAATACGACTTCAACAGCAGGCTTGCCGCTTTCGTGCATGTCAACGGGAATGCCGCGCCCATTATCGCTGACGGTTATAGAATTGTCCGCCTCAATCGTGACGTTAATTTCCGTGCAGAATCCCGCCAATGCCTCGTCAATCGAATTGTCAACAACCTCGTAAACTAAATGGTGCAAACCGCGTTCAGAAGTGGAGCCGATATACATACCGGGGCGAAGTCTGACTGCCTCTAATCCTTCCAGAATTTGAATTTGATCTGCGCTGTAATCGCCCTCGACTGCCTCAACCTGCGCGGCTGCCTCGTCGAAGTGAACTTCTATATCATCGTCGTCGTCGTGTTCTTCAGGCGGCATGACATTTGGCAAATCATCTTCGTGCGGTTCATCTTCGGGGGCGTCGCCGAAGTCTTCAACCTTGTGAATTTTCTTTTCGTCCAAAATTTTTACCTCCATTTCATAAGTAGTTTACCATAAAAAATCTTTTATGTATAATGCTTGCGATAAAATTTTATTGGAGGTTGCGATTAATGGACGTGAAAATTGTAAAGGGAATGTTATTGGGCTTGGCTACAGGAGACGCGCTCGGAGTTCCAGTTGAGTTTGAATCGCGCATGACTTTAAAAAATAATCCCGTAGAAAATATGCGTGGCGGCGGCTCGTGGGGACAACCGGCGGGCACGTGGTCTGACGATACCAGCTTAACGATTGCGGCAATGGAAAGTATTTCGCGGCTCGGCAAGATTGACTATCAGGACATTATGGAAAATTTTTTGCGCTGGTATGAACGAGGCGACTTCACGGCGACGGGCGAACGCTTTGATATTGGCAATACGACCCGTTCATCGATTTTGAGATTTTCGCGCAGAATTTTACCGCCGACCAAATGCGGCGCGACTGATGATAATACTAATGGCAATGGCTCGCTCATGAGGATTTTACCTGCTACGCTTTATCTTTACGGCACGCGAGGCAAGATTGGCGACGACGAACTTAAAATTATTCACGAATTTTCCGCGATGACGCACGGTCACATTATCAGCCAAATTTCTTGCGGAATTTATTCGCTGATTGCCGCGCAGATTTTGAACGGGAAAAATATTTCGGAAGCTTTTAACATTGGCATAAACGACGCAGAAAATTTTTACGGTACGAACGAGGCTTTTAAAAATTTCTCTCGGCTATGCGACGAAAATTTTGCCGCGCTCGATGAAAATAAAATTTACAGTTCAGGCTACGTTGTCGACACGCTGGAGGCGGCTCTTTGGTGTCTGCTTAACACTGACAATTATAAATCACTCGCGCTTAAAGCCGTTAATCTCGGCGGTGATACGGATACAGTTGCGGCAGTTGCGGGCGGCTTAGCAGGAATTTTCTACGGCGCAGAATCAATCCCCCCTGAATGGCTCGCAATTCTCAAGCGGCGTGATTACTTAGAAAAAATCTGCGCGGAATTTGCTAATGTCTGCTGAAAAATTATCTTGACATTTTGTTGAATTAGGATTATTATACCGCCTGTGATTCGGTAAAAGCCGATACAGTTTGAAATTCCTATAGGAGGCAGATATTTATGATAAAGCCACTTGGAGACAGAGTTGTTGTTGAAGTTGCTGAAGTCGAGCTTAAGACTAAAAGCGGCATCATTATGCCTGAAACTTCTAAAGAGAAGCCGCAAAAGGGCAAAGTTGTCGCAGTCGGCACCGGCAAACTCCTCGACAACGGTCAGCGTGCAGCTATGGAAGTCAAAGTTGACGACGAAGTTATTTTCAACAAGTACGCGGGCAGTGAAGTCAAGGTGGACGACAAAGATTATCTCGTGATTCGCGAGAGTGACATTTTGGCAATCCTTTAATTTCGAGAAGTTTTCGGAGGTAATTATTTTATGGCAAAAGAAATTTTGTTCGATGAGGAAGCACGTCGCGCCCTTAGTCGCGGTGTTGACGCTCTGGCTAATGCAGTTAAAGTTACGCTCGGCCCCAAAGGTCGCAACGTTGTCCTTGAAAAAAAATTCGGCGCACCGTCGATAACAAATGACGGCGTGACGATTGCTCGCGATATTGAACTTGAAGACCACTTCGAGAATATGGGCGCACAGCTCGTTAAAGAAGTCGCAACCAAAACTAACGACGTTGCTGGCGATGGCACCACAACTGCAACCCTTCTTGCACAGGCTATCGTTCGCGAAGGCTTGAAAAACGTCGTAGCGGGCGCAAACCCCATGATTATCAAAAAGGGTATCGAATCGGCTGTTGCTAAACTCGTCGACGAAATTAAAAATAACGCTAAAAAAGTCGAAGGCAAAGAGGCTATCGCTCAAGTCGCGTCCATTTCTTCCAGCGACGCGGAAATCGGTCAACTTATCGCCGACGCTATGGAAAAAGTTGGCAATGACGGCGTTATCACTGTCGAAGAGTCCAAGACCATGACGACCAATCTTAAAGTTGTCGAGGGTATGCAATTCGATCGCGGCTACATTTCGCCCTACATGGTCACTGATACCGACAAAATGGAAGCTGTCCTTGACGATCCGTATATCCTTTTGACTGACAGAAAAATTTCTTCTATCCAAGACATTCTGCCGATTCTTGAGCAAGTTGTTAAGCAGGGCAAATCGCTTGTTATCGTCGCTGAAGACGTTGACGGCGAGGCGTTGGCAACAATCGTTGTCAACAAACTGCGCGGCACGTTTAAAGCTCTTGCGGTTAAAGCTCCTGGTTTTGGTGACAGACGTAAAGCCATGCTTGAGGACATTGCAATTTTGACGGGCGGCACGGTTATTAGCGAAGAACTCGGACGCAAGCTTGAGAGTGTAACCTTTGCTGATTTGGGACATGCGCGTCAAATTCGTGCAACCAAAGAGGAAACTACTATCGTTGAAGGTAGCGGCGACAAAGACGAAATTAAAGCTCGCGTTGCTCAAATTCGCAAGCAGATTGAGACTACAACCAGCGACTTTGATAAAGAAAAACTTCAGGAACGCCTTGCAAAATTGGCGGGCGGCGTAGCGGTTATCGAAATCGGCGCGGCTACCGAAGTTGAAATGAAAGAAAAGAAACTCCGCATTGAAGACGCACTTAACGCAACCCGCGCAGCTGTCGAGGAAGGCATTGTTGCTGGCGGCGGCACGACCTTTATCGATATTCTTCCTGCACTTGACGACGTTCAAGCGGAAGGCGACGCTAAAGTTGGTGTCGAGATTGTTAAACGCGCAATCGAAGAACCCGTTCGCCAAATCGCCAACAACGCCGGTCAAGAAGGCTCCGTTGTTGCTGAGGCCGTCAAGAAGGCTGATAAGGGCGTCGGCTTCAACGCGCTGACTAATGAATACGTCGACATGATTAAAGCTGGTATCGTCGACCCGGCTAAAGTTGTTCGTTCCGCTCTTCAAAATGCGGCGTCAATCGCGGCAATGATTCTGACGACTGAAACGCTCGTTGCTGATAAGCCCGAACCGCCTGCACCGCCTATGCCCGGTGGAATGGGCGGCGGTATGCCCGGCATGATGTGATTCGCTGAGCTTAATTTAATAAAAAAAAATTCAAGCCTCTGTCAAAATTCGGCAGGGGCTTTTTCGTTGAAAAAAAAATTGGCGGCTTAACCGCCTAAAATTTATCTGAAACGTTTAATCGTTAATCTTGCAAGTAATTTTCGCGATAACGCCGTTGACAACTTTAAATTCAATTTTTTTCGTACGGTCGGTGCTGTAGTATTCATACTCAACGCCGTCGCTGTCATAATCAATTTTATCAGCTTTGCCAAATGTCGAATTCAAAGCTTCTGCTGATTGCCCGACGCGAACGCCATTTGGAGTGATAATTGTTTCACTGCGCGTAGAAATTTTTTCAACGATACCGCGCTCAATTTCTACTTGGAAATTTTTATAAGTCCAATCGTCGCCGTCGCGATAGCTAGGCTGTCCAAAGGCGTCAACTAAAGCAGTCTCGCTCATGCCAGGAAAAATTTTTCCCAGCGCAATTTGTCCGCCGTCAACTGCCGCAAAGCATAACGACGAACTCAAAAGCATTGCGCCGCAAATCAGAGCCGCCAAATTTTTGAACTTCATAGTTAAACCTCCAAAACTTTACTGCTCGAAACGCTTAACAAAAACGTCCTCAGTTTCAGGATAGCCAAAGTAGAATCCTTGAATAATGTCAGCATTGCAAACATCACGCAGGAAAATATAAGTCGCCTCGTCCTCGACGCCCTCGATAACAACTTCCATTCCGACTGCGTGGCACATCATGATAATATGCTTAATAATTTCGCGGTCGTATTCGCTGTTAACAATGTCCTCGACGAAGAAACGGTCAATTTTTATCTGATTGCATTTGAAATTTTTCATGAAGGCGAGGTTCGCGTAGCCCATGCCGAAATCGTCCATTGCAATTTTAATTCCGAGTTCGTGGAAAGCTTGGAATTGCTTATTAACATAGTCCCAATCGTAAACTTTATTGCTCTCTGTAAGCTCAAAAACTAAAGAGCGCGGGTCAATCTGATAGCGGTCGATGCAATCCTTGACGAAATCATAGAACATTTGCTCTTCAAGCTGATAAAGGGAAATGTTTACGCTGATTTCAAAGTCGGGTTGAATGGCGCACCATTTCTTGACAGTCTTAACGGCGTTTTCAATAATCCAATGCCCGACGGGAATAATCATGCGGGAACGTTCAAGCAACGGAATAAATTGCATGGGCGCGACAACAGAGCCATCTCTGTCGTACCAGCGCAAAAGAGCTTCCGCGCCGACGAGTTTACCAGTTTTAGCGTCAACTTGCGGCTGATAGCAAAGGAAGAAATCTTCGCAACCGCGAGCGATTGAATTCTGCATGAGGTTTTGCATACCAATATCATAACGCCAACGGTCATAATATTCGCTGTCGAAGAAGGCGACTTGGTCTTTACCTTTTTGGCGAGCAAACTCAAGGGCAACTTCAGCGTAGCGCGTCAAGTTAATCACGTCGTCCGCATCGTCAGGATAGAATGCCGCACCGCCCGACGCCGTACAGAAAATTGTATCTTCGACGTTGCGAATTTCGCGCATACAAAGCTGAATGCTGGAGAAAATAATTTCAATTTCTTCCGGATAAACGTCCGATACGTAGAACGCGAACATGTCGTTATCAAGCTTGTAGAGGCGAATATCCGGCGGCAAAATGTTCGTAATGTCTTGTGCAAGTTGTTTTAATGCGTTGTCGCCGAATTCATAGCCGTAAGTTTCGCTGATAAGTTGGAAGTTATCAAGCCCGACGAAAATCACCGCACCGCGAGCATTTGGCGAACTGTTCAATTCTTTTCGCAAGTCGGAATAAAAAGCGTTGCGATTAAGTAGCCCCGTAACGTAGTCGGCTTTTAATTTTAAGTCCATACGAGCAATCACGCCCGCGACGAGTTCAGCTTGTCCAAATTCGTCCGCGCTTGCCGTCATGCGCAAAGTTACCCAACCATATTCGCCGTTGCGATTTAGGAGACGGAATTCGCCAGAAATTTCTACGCCAGGCGTTGACGAATCCAGTTGAGCCATTGCGTCTTCCAAAATTTCGCGGTCATCGTGCCAAACAAACGGCGTTAGGAGTGTGGCAAAATCTTCAACGATAGCATCGGGGAAGTTGAAGTCGCGCACAAAATTTTTCGACAACATGACTTGCCCTGTGCTCACGTCCATTGCAAAAAGATATTCGTCTGCAGAATTTTGCAGGGCGTCAAAATAAGTTTTGATTCGGCTTAACGGTGAATCGTCGCCGAGTTCGAGAAATAAATTTGTGTTCATTGTCATTCTTCCTTTTGAATTTATCGCGCTTATTTCTAACAACGAATTCGACGCGGCGTCAAAACTTCCTGCAAACTTTTATCTAAACCTAATCAATCTTAAATTTATGCAACAAAAAATCTCCCGAACAACTACTTCGAGAGATTTTTTTTATTAACTGATAAATTATTTTGCGTCTGCCATTTTATCGACAACGGTAAGTTCACGATAACGCGCCATGCCCGTGCCGGCAGGAATCAGCTTGCCGATAATTACGTTTTCTTTCAAGCCGATAAGCGGATCAATCTTGCCTTTAATCGCCGCGTCAGTTAAAACTCTAGTTGTCTCTTGGAAACTCGCCGCGCTAAGGAAAGAATCTGTTGCCAACGACGCCTTTGTTATACCTAAAAGAATCGGTTTGGCGACGGCGGGTGCTCTGTCTTCTTCTATAGCTTTGGTATTTGCCGCCTCGAAGACGTTCATATCGACGAATTCGCCCGGCAAAAATTCTGTTGAGCCGCTATCTTCAATCTTGACTTTATGTAACATTTGACGAACCATAACTTCGATATGTTTATCGTTAATCTCAACGCCCTGCGACTTGTAAACTTTTTGGACCTCTTTGACGAGGTAGCGGTGGGTTTCTTTTAAGCCGCAAATGCGGAGAATGTCGTGGGGATTTTTCGCGCCGTCCGTGATGTTGTCGCCGGCTTTTATCGTGTCGCCTTCTTTGACGCGAGGGATTATACCGAACGGAATGGAATATTCCCGACTTTGCTGGTTTTCTTCGTCGTACGGCGTGATTACTATCGTCCTTAAGCCGTTCTTGTCAGGCTCGCCCCAACTGATTGTTCCGTCAATTTCCGCGATTATCGCATTGTTTTTCGGTTTACGCGCCTCAAATAACTCCTCGACACGCGGTAAACCTTGCGTTATGTCGCCGCCCGCGACACCCCCAGTGTGGAACGTTCTCATCGTTAACTGCGTGCCTGGCTCGCCTATACTTTGCGCCGCGATTATCCCAACAGCCTCGCCAACTTCAACTTCAGAACGATTAGCTAAATCTTGTCCATAGCATTTTATGCAGACGCCTTGCGCACTTTTGCACGTCAACACACTCCGAATTATCACCTTGTCACGTACCGCGCATATCTTTTCCGCTAACTTGTCGTCTATCGTCTCGTTTATCGACGCGATTTTTTCACCATTAGCATTATATATATCCTCCGCTAATACGCGACCTAATATCCTGTCGTAAAGCGATTCGATTACGCCCCGACTGCCTTCCGTTATCGCCTCTACCTCTATACCCTTGATATTGTTATTCCGTATAAAGATTTCGCCGACTTCTTCCGACTCCAAAATTACTTCCAATAAATCGTGCGTTAAATGCTCGCCCGCCTCTATCGTTAAACCGTCTAACTCAACCGCATGCGCTAATTCCTTGCCTTCATACTCGTGGATAAAAGCGTGCCTTAACGCCTCCCGCGTCTCCTCGTCCGGCGTTCCTAATCTTATCGTCTCCGTTACTCGACTGTGATTCGCCGTTGTCGGCTCCGTTAAATTCGTTCCACGTATCGTTATCTCCGGCTTGATTAGCTCCCCTAACGTCGCTAACGTCTCGCCTAACTTGACCATCGTTTCATCGTCTAGTATCGTGTCTTGACTTAACGCTATCTCGCCCGTCTCCGGATTTACTATGTCTTCGCCTAACACGCGCCCCATTAACGATTCATTTAATATTTCCAATGCGTCCAGCGGGTCTTCTACCAATAACGCTCGCTCCAATATCAAATTCACAGTCTCGACGTCGCAATCTTCCTCACGAACGATTACATCTTGCGCTACGTCTACAAGCCGCCGCGTTAAATAGCCACTGTCAGCCGTCCGCAACGCAGTATCCGCTAAGCCCTTACGCGCTCCATGACTACTTATAAAATAATCAGAAACGCTTAAGCCCTCGCGGAAATTCGCCGTTATCGGTAAGTCGATTATCTTGCCTGAAGGATCCGCCATTAATCCGCGCATTCCCGCTAATTGCCGCATTTGCTTTGGATTGCCTCTCGCTCCAGACTTGCTCATCATATATATCGGATTGAATTCGTCCATGTTGTCCATCATCGCTTCCGCTACTTTGTCCGTCGCCTCATTCCACAACGCACATACTTTGTCGTAGCGTTCCTTCTCCGTCAATATACCGCGATTGTAATATGCCTCTACCTTTTTTACCTTTTCCGCAGTCGCCTTTAATATTTCCTTCTTCGCCGGCGGCACGATTACATCACTTATCGCTACCGTCATGCCCGCTATACACGCATAATGATAACCCAGTCGCTTTACCTCGTCTATTACTTCCGCCGTCTTCGTCGCGCCAAATTCATTGAAACATGCCGCTACCAGCTTGCCCAACGCTTTTTTGTCCATGACTTCGCCCAGTATCCAACGCCCGTCCGAATCCCGATGATAATACCTTAGCTCTTGCGGCAATTTCTCGTTGAATATCATGCGCCCGACACTCGTTTTTACCATTATCCATTCGTCTTCGGCTGCTAACTGCTCTACTACGAAATCCGGTAACCGGTCTATGCTGATTCGTACATTGATTTCCGCTTGCAAGTCCAAATCTTTCCGGTCATATGCCAACAGTGCCTCTTCTATTCCCGTATAATATTTGCCCTCGCCCTTGACTGGTCGCTGTGGCTTATCCGTTCGCAATTTCGTTAAATAATATGTTCCCAATACCATATCTTGCGTCGGCACGATTATCGGCTTTCCGTCTTTGGGTGCCAATATGTGATTCGCCGCTAACATTAATACTCGCGCTTCGGCTTGCGCCTCTGCACTTAGCGGCAAGTGTATCGCCATTTGGTCGCCGTCGAAGTCCGCATTATACGCTGTGCACGCTAACGGGTGCAATTTCAACGCTCGTCCTTCCGTCAACACCGGCTCGAATGCTTGGATTCCTAACCTATGCAACGTCGGTGCCCGATTCAACAGTACCGGGTGTTCTTTTATTACTTCTTCCAACACTGCCCAAACTTCAGGCGTTGCACGTTCGACTTTTTTCTTGGCCGCCTTGATTGTCATGCCCGCATCGGCACTTAATTTTTTCATTACGAACGGTTTAAACAATTCCAACGCCATTTCCTTAGGCAAGCCGCACTGATGTAATTTTAATTCGGGACCGACAACGATAACCGAACGTCCAGAATAGTCGACGCGCTTACCTAAAAGATTTTGGCGAAAACGTCCCTGTTTGCCCTTTAACATGTCTGAAAGCGATTTAAGCGGACGATTGCCGGGACCAGCTACAGGGCGTCCTCTTCTTCCATTATCAATAAGACTGTCTACCGCCTCTTGCAACATGCGCTTTTCATTACGGACGATAATATCCGGAGCTTTAAGTTTAAGCAGTCGATTTAAGCGATTGTTACGATTAATTACTCGTCTATATAAATCATTTAAATCAGAAGTTGCGAAGCGTCCGCCGTCAAGCTGAACCATAGGGCGCAATTCTGGAGGTATTACCGGAATCACCGTCATAATCATCCATTCCGGCTTATTACCAGATTTTCTAAATGCCTCGACGACTTCTAATCTTCTTATGGCGCGAATTCTTTTCTGCCCATTGGAAGAATTAAGTTCTTGACGAAGTTCCTCGCGAAGGGCGTCTAAATCAATGCCGCGCAGGAGTTCTTGAATTGCCTCCGCGCCCATACCAACTTTAAATGCGTTGCGTCCATACGTCTCACGATAACCGCGATATTGCCCCTCTGTCAACAAATCTTTTTGCTTAAGCTCCGTTTCGCCGGGGTCAAGTACGATATAAGAGGCGAAATACAAAACTCTTTCTAAAGCACGCGGCGACATATCCAAAAGCAAACCCATGCGGCTTGGAATTCCTTTAAAATACCAGATATGACTGACTGGCGCGGCAAGTTCAATATGCCCCATGCGTTCACGACGAACTTTAGCGCGAGTGACTTCGACGCCGCAACGGTCGCAGATTGTTCCCTTATAACGCACCCTCTTATATTTTCCGCAATGGCATTCCCAATCCCGCGTGGGTCCGAAAATGCGCTCGCAAAATAAGCCGTCGCGTTCAGGCTTAAGTGTACGGTAATTAATCGTTTCGGGCTTTTTAACTTCGCCGTAAGACCATTCGCGAATTTTTTCCGGCGACGCCAGCCCGATTCGCATTGAGTCAAAAATATTTACGTCAAGCATTATTCTTCCTCCTTGCCCTGCTCCGCTTTAGACAATTCGCTTAAAGCCCTTAATTGTGCGTCAAGTTCCTCATCTGTCAAATCTTTATATGGGTCGATTTCCTCATCGGTTAATCCTTTATCAGCGGCAAGTTTTTCGTCGGTTTTAGTTTTGTCGTCTTTAGTAATTTCAGCGACAATATCATCTTTGGGTTGCTCTTCCGGTTCGGGAGCTTTAACTTCGTGGTCTCCATAAGTACCAACATCAACGCCCATAGCTTGAGCCTTCTTGCGAACAGCGCGGTCGTCTTCGTCGTCGTCGTCGTGAATAATAATTTCTTTGGAATCCCCGCTAAGAACGCGAATATCCAATCCGATTGATTGCAATTCCTTAATCAAAACTTTAAAGGATTCGGGAACGCCCGGTTCAGGAATATTCTGCCCCTTAACAATCGCCTCGTAAGCTTTAACGCGCCCCACAACGTCATCAGATTTAACCGTCAAAATTTCTTGCAAGGTATAAGACGCGCCGTAAGCTTCAAGTGCCCAAACTTCCATTTCGCCGAAACGTTGACCGCCGAATTGAGCCTTGCCGCCGAGCGGTTGTTGAGTGACTAAGGAGTAAGGACCAGTGGAGCGGGCGTGGATTTTATCGTCAACTAAATGGTGAAGTTTTAACATATACACGCAACCGACAGTAACGCGATTTTCAAAAGGTTCACCGGTGCGCCCGTCGTAGAGGATAGTTTTGCCGTCGTCGTCAAGCCCTGCAAGTTTAATTGTGTTGGTAATGTCTTCGTCGCGTGCTCCGTCGAAAACAGGTGTTGCAATGTGGACGCCCGCCTCGCTGGGTTTTGGCAATCCATATTTATCAACGTCGAAACCAAAGGCGCGGAGATCGTTCTCAATATTTTCATCGTGAGTATTAATTCGCATACCGATTTTCCTAACCGCCATGCCTAAATGCGTTTCAAGAACCTGTCCAATATTCATGCGGGAGGGAACACCGAGCGGATTTAAAACAATATCAACGGGCGTGCCGTCGGGTAGGAATGGCATATCCTCTTGACGGCGAATTTCAGAAACGACGCCTTTATTGCCGTGTCTGCCGCTCATCTTATCGCCGACGGAAATTTTACGTTTCTGCGCAATGTAAACTCGAACTTGTTTATTGACGCCTGGAGCCATTTCGTCATTATTTTCGCGAGTAAAAACATTGACAGCGACGACTTTACCGCTTTCACCATGCGGAACTCTTAAAGAAGTGTCGCGAACTTCTCTAGCCTTTTCGCCGAAAATAGCACGGAGCAAACGTTCTTCAGCGGTTAATTCAGTTTCACCTTTAGGAGTAACTTTACCAACTAAGATGTCGCCGGTTTGAACGTCAGCACCAATGGCGATAATTCCCTCGCTGTCGAGGTGAGTTAAAGAATCTTCTGCGACGTTAGGAATATCGCGAGTGACTTCTTCGGGACCAAGTTTAGTGTCGCGAGCGTCGCATTGATATTCCTCGATATGGATAGAAGTATAAATATCGCGCTTGATGAGGTTTTCGCTAAGAAGGATAGCGTCTTCGTAGTTGTAACCTTCCCAGGGCATGTAAGCGACGATGATATTGTAACCAAGAGCGAGTTCGCCGTAAGAAGTGGCGGGACCGTCGGCAATAGGTTGACGCGCATAAATTTGTTCGCCCTCGTCAACGATAGGAACTTGATTAATGCAAGTGCCCTGATTGGAGCGGACAAATTTTTGGAGGTGGTAGACGTCGAATTTATCCTTAGCGGAATTAACGAATCTATCATCGACGCGAATTTTAATAGAATCGGCGTCAACGGAAACGACTTTGCCTGGACGTTTAGCGAGAATCATAACGCCGGAATCGCAAGCGGCTTTAAATTCCATGCCGGTGCCGACGAGAGGAGCTTGAGTTTTAAGAAGTGGCACGGCTTGACGTTGCATATTAGCACCCATTAAAGCGCGATTAGCGTCGTCATTTTCGAGGAACGGAATAAGCGCAGTTGCAATAGAGACGACTTGTTTAGGGCTAACGTCCATATAATCGACACGTTCACGGCGAACTTTGGTAGTTTCCTCTTTAACGCGAGCGGTGACACGTTCGTTAACAAACCAATCGTTTTCGTCGAGTGGTTCGTTAGCTTGCGCGATAACAAGAATTTCTTCCTCGTCGGCAGTCATATATCGTACGTCGTTAGTAACGCGGTGATTAATTTTGTCAACTTTTCTATAGGGCGTTTCCATAAAGCCGAATTGATTAACGCGGGCATAATTAGAAAGTGAACCGATAAGCCCGATATTGGGACCTTCCGGCGTTTCGATAGGGCACATTCTGCCGTAGTGGGAAATATGAACGTCGCGAACATCAAAGCCAGCGCGTTCCCTAGATAAGCCGCCAGGACCGAGCGCGGAAAGTCTACGCTTATGAGTTAATTCGGATAAAGGATTATGCTGATCCATGAATTGGGATAACTGCGAACTGCCGAAAAACTCTTTAATGGCGGCGACGACGGGGCGAATGTTAATTAAATTCTGTGGAGTGACGATTTCGGAATCTTGGGTAGTCATACGTTCACGAACGACACGTTCCATACGCGCCATACCGATACGAAATTGATTTTGCAACAATTCACCGACGGCACGGACGCGGCGATTACCTAAGTGGTCGATGTCGTCAAGGACGCCGGTATCGGACATAAGATTAAAAATATAATCAATCGAAGACATAATATCGGCGACGCAAATAGTTCGATTGTCGCGAATAGATAAAGTAGGAGCGCAAAGCATAGTAAAAGGACCAGCGTCGGTTTTAATTTTAATCTTAATGGGCGCGATAAAGCCTCGACGGAGTTTAAGAGAAGCGGCTTTAAAAATTTGGTCGGCGAAATCGTCGGGAACTTTATAGAGCATATCTTGAGTAATAGTTTCGTTAGCGGGGAAGATAAGCTCGGCGGTTTCGGGGTCGCGAACGTCTTCAGTAACGGATTCGCCCAAGAAGAGATTATGCCAACCGATAAAGTTTTGTACTTCGCGGTCGTCGGGAATGCTATCGAGTTGAGCTTGAGTAACGGGTTTACCGTCGGCGGGCAGTAATAATTCGCCGGTTTCGAGTGAGTATAAATCTTCGGCGAGAACGTGTCCAAGCAAGCGACGTTTCCAACCGAGTTTCTTAGTAATCTTATAACGTCCGACGGCGGCTAAGTCATAGCGACGCGGGTCGAAGAATTGGGAGTGTAATAAAGAGGCGGCATTTTCTGCGGAGGGTGGTTCACCTGGGCGCAAGCGGTTATAAATGCCGATAAGAGCTTTCTCTTTATTATCTTCGCCGTTACGTTTATCGGTATCAAGCATATCGACGAGGGCTTTAAAGCCGGCGGTGAGATTATTTTTAGAATCGAGTTGAGCGAATTTATCGAGTAGATATTTGTAGTTAGATAAGCGGTCGTTTTTCTCGTCGAGTTGGTGGAAAGCGTCGAGTAGGTTATCGAAAGTATCTTCGTTGCGTTGCCCTTTACGGCGCAGATAACCGACGGTGAGATTATTACGTGCGTCGGAGCCGTTTTCGGCTTCAGCGGTTAAGAAACTGATTAATTGTTCGGCGGTGGTATCGTCGTGAAGTTTAGACATAACGAAAAAATTCACGTCGAAAAGGTCTAAGATTTGGTCGTTAGTTTCGTAATCGAGAGCGCGCAAAAAGTAAGTGAAGGGCATTTTACGGGTTCTATCGATACGAACGGAAAGTGCGGAAGTGGAATCGGTTTCGAGTTCAATCCACGCGCCGCGGTTAGGGATAACGGTAGCTTGATAAACGTTTTTACCAGCCTGGTCGATAGTTTTAGCGTAATAAGAGCCAGGCGAGCGAACTAATTGGGAGACGATAACACGTTCTGCGCCGTTAATGATAAAAGTACCGGTAGAAGTCATAATGGGGAAATCGCCGAAAAAAACTTCTTGTACTTTAACGTCGCCTTTAGATTTGTTATGGAGTCTGACTTTAACGCGAATAGGAGCGGCATAAGTGCCGTCGCGTTTTTTACATTCTTCTAAGGAGTATTTACATTCGCCGAAAGTGGGTTCCCCGAAAAACAGTTCGAGGTTCCCGGAAAAGTCGGCAATCGGAGAAATATCCTTAAAAATTTCCTGCAGCCCTTCCTTTTTAAACCAATCATAGGAATGCCGCTGGATATCCAGAAGGTGTGGCATCTCCATAACTTCTTTAATGCGTGCGTAGCTGTAGCGTGTGCGTTTTCCGACAGACATCGGGTTAAACATCGGCCGTCCTCCTCGCTGAAAGTAATATGCGCGGCGTAACCTGGAAAATGTCAATGGACACGACGCGCATACTTTCCCTATCTTATTTCAAGTGACTATCAATTCTATACTTGATTAAATTTTCTGTCAAGCTTGCATAAAAATTAAGCCGAGTTTTTATCAGCTAAACCGCTAATTGATAAAAATTTCGGCGTGTGATATATTTTTACCGATGCTACAATTGCTCCTTAAAACATAGACACTTGTAGACATTTGTCCACTCTGTCCATGTCAAGACGAATTGGATAAGTCTCACGACTTTATCTTACTGCTTCATCGTATCCGTTCTCGGCGTACCTACTAACGTTTGTGTAACACTCCACAGTCGTAAATTCCCGGCGAGCCACCGGTATTCGTACTCCTTAATCCGACTTGGTTTTCGTCGGTAAAGACATTTTAGAATAAATTTACATATTTGTCAATATTTTTGTCTACTGTTGCCAATTCCTCGAATACCAAAGCAGAACTTTCAAGAGAGGAGGTGTTTGCAAATGCTGACCACAATTCTGTCGCTGGTCTGGGATGTACTCTCGAAAGTCTTGGGAAACTACATTTACGACCGGTTTTTTAAGGCACGTAAGTAGCAGGCGTTGAAAACACTCTACCAGCCCGCTAATCGGAGTCACTAACCGATTATGGTCAAACGAAGCCCCGCACGGGTCACTACTCCGGCGGGGTTTTCGTTTGTGTTTGCTGATGCTAACTACAATTCTGTCTTATCAAAATGAAATTTACCACAGAATCAATTTTTTGTCAATGATTCGTGTTGAACAGCTGAAATTTTTCTGATATAATCGCCTCAATGCCGCACCTCTTCGTGTAGCAACTTGACATTTCGAGGAGGGAGGTGGTTATTGTGTTAGAGAGTCTCTCCCAGTGCGGATGGGACGTCCTGGCGATTGTGGTCGGCGGTCTTATCCTCGACTACTTTATCAACAGACGTCGCTAAGCGGCAGAAACAAATGACTTATTGCTCCGGATAATCGCTGTCCCGGCGGTTAGGCAAAAACGAAGCCCCGCGCAGTTTCCCAAGCTACGCGGGGTTATTCGTTCGGTGAAAATTGTGTTAGAACTGCGAGTCTCCCATTCTGCAGTTGTTGCCTTAAATCAACGCCGAAAATCTACCACAGAATCAATTTTTTGTCAATGATTCGTGTTGAACAGCTGAAATTTTTCTGATATAATCGCGCCAATGCCGCACCTCGCAAGCGGTAACTCTACGCTTGAGGAGGGAGGTGAGATTTATGCTGGAGAGCCTTTCGCACTTCGGCTGGGACGTCCTGGCGATCGTGGTCGGCGGACTTATCCTCGACTACTTCATCAACAGACGCCCTTAAGCGGCAGCAACAACTGACTTATTGCCCCAGACAATCGGTATCGTCAATCGATTAGGCAAAACGAAACCCCCGTCGGTTCGTCACTCCGGCGGGGGTTTTTCGTTCGGTGATACTTATGCTGGAACTGCGAGCCTTTCATTTCACAGTTGTTGCCTTAAATCAACGCTGAAAATCTACCACAGAATCCGCTTTTTGTCAATGATTCGTGTTGAACAGCTGAAATTTTTCTGATATAATCGCGTCAATGCCGCTCCCTTATCGGCGGTAACTCTACGCTGGAGGAGGGAGGTGAGATAATGGACATCATCGTTCAACTCGGCGTGACTGTGGTCGCAGGCGCACTTGGAACCGTCATAGGCGGTCTTATCCTCGACTACATCCGCTCTAGGAAGAAGTAAGCGGCAGTAATCCGCTCCGGTTGCCCCAGATAATCGGCGGCGTAACCGATTAGGCAAAACGAAGCCCCCCGTACAGTGGCGTAATCCGTGCGGGGGGTCTTTCGTTTTGGTGAGACCATGGAACTACAATCCTCGTTCAACTCTTGTAATTCAGCAGGTAAAATCTACCACACATTTACCTTTTTGTCAATGATTCGTAGCGTTTCATAAGTTCCGCGACGATTGAAGGCTCCGAATCTAAAATTTCCTCGAATCCATACGCTTTTGCGACTGCTAAATCGTTTTTGCGGTGAGCTTGCCTCAAATCGGGCGGCATCGTCAGTTCGTCGTATAAATCTGCTAGCGTCGCTCGCGGATATTTCGCCCGAACTGATAAAATTTCCGCCGCTGTAGCCTCTATCAAAGCTTTTTCCGACAAACTCGCCTCGACCCACGCAAAATTATTATAAACCACGCTCCCTGAATACCGATAATCACTTTTCAGCCGCCCTGCCACCGCTCGCATCCAACTCATATGGATTGAACTCGTTATTATCCCAAATTCATAAATCTGCGCCGACGGAACTAAAATTAACTGCGAACTCGCGATTATTTCGGGCGGCATGAACCCAATCGGTATATATCTGCGTTTTTCGGAAGAAACTTGCGGTATACAAAGATAATTTGTCGTCGGTTGGCGAATTTCGTCAAATAAATGCGAAGTTACGGCGGCATTTCTAGTTTCAGCGCGTTTGCTTGCCAATCTGAACTCTCTTACTGCTGAAACGCGCCGATAAAGTTCCTTACTGCGTCGAATTTCATCTGGCGTCGCATTTATCAACCATAAACAATATCGCTCGACGTTATTTATAAATTCATAGCCGCCTACATATCTAAAAATAAATTTCTCCAGCTTTGGTTCGTGTTGGAGAATTTTTTTGCGTTCATCAGCCGTTAAAAGTAAATTTCCGTCATCAATCGGCATATTGCCCTTAATAATTCGCAAAACGAACGGTTGAATATGTTTAGCGCGTCTCTCAATAAAAATAGTCGGCGCGTCTACCAAATACGGATTGATATTGTGCGCCGAGTAAATTTTTTCGCCATCAAAAATTTTTTTATCGAAAGCAACCGATTTATCAGCAATGCCGATAACCACGCAATGAATCGCCGCCTTTTGAAAGGATTCGGAGTCCCATTTGAAAGTTCGCCGCCCGAAAATGATTTGCATACCGTAAAAGTCGAAAATTTTCTGCCAAAGAGGCGTAACTTGCTCGCCCTGCGTGATTGAATTGGTGCTGACGAACGCCGCGCGAATATTTGTGCCCTGAATGAGTTTGGCGGCTTTGTGATACCACGCGCCAACGTAATCAATGCTGTTTGACAGCTTAATTTTGCCGAAAATGTTCACGGCGTCGGCTTTTTGCTCGTGATTCATCATACTCGCGCCCACGAACGGCGGATTGCTGATGATGTAGTCGGTTTTTTCCCACTCGACGTGCAGCGCATTGGCTTGAATGATGTTCGGATAGGTTTTGAGCGGGAAAAGTTCCAAATTTTTATGGACGATAGCCTCAGTCTCGCGTTTCATCTTGAGTTCGGCAATCCAGAGTGCAGTTTGAGCGACGGTGACGGCAAAATTATTGATTTCGATGCCGAAAAACTGATTGATAGAGACTTTGACGGGGTTATCGAGTTCGCCGAGCGTAATTTGGTTGCCGAGCAGTTCTTGAAGGATTTTATTTTCTAATCTGCGGAGCGAAATGTAAGATTCGGTTAAAAAATTGCCTGAACCGCACGCGGGGTCGAGGATTTTGATTTCGGAGAGCTTTTTTTGGAGATTTAGGAGAAAATTCCTGCGTTTGGAGGTGTGATTTACAAAATTCGCTATACTGAATTTCGTATCGCGCCGTGACGCGGTTTTTTCTGCAGGTACAGATTTTGAGGTTGATTTGGAGGTCTGATTTACAGAATTCGCTATACTGAATTTTGTAAGTTGAGCGTTCAAGTCGTCCAAAAATAGCGGGTCGATGACCTTATGGATATTTTCAATGCTGGTGTAGTGCATCCCGCCTGCGCGTCTTACGTCGTGATTAAGGGTTGATTCAAAGACGGTGCCGAAAATTGTCGGGGAAATTTGCGCCCAATCGAAATTACCGCTAGCCTCGTCGAGCAAAAGGGTTTTAAGTTCTGTTGTGAAGTTGGGGAAGTCGATTTCGTCAGCAAAAAGCCCGCCATCGACGTAAGGGAATTTTTTAAGCGTGTCGTCGAGGTACGGGCTGCGATTTTCAAGCGGAGTATCGAGGACTTTGAACAGCTCCAATAAATCTTGGCGAATATTCCTAGCCCCGCGCAGGTAGTCACGGAAAATCTTGTGCTTGCCGAAAATATCAATGCTCTCGGCGTACAAACAAAAAACCAATCGGACGCACAATTTATTTAGGTCGGAGAGAGCTTTGTCTGATTGAATTTTTAATTCGGCGCGGAGACCGTCATAGATTTTGGCGACGATTGCGCTTGCCTTAACTGATAATTCGCGTTCATAGGAAATATTTTGCTGTTCGACGATAAAATTCAGGACGTTAAAGCGTTTAGGCAGTTCGTAGAGGAAAATTTTAATCGGGTCGCGTTCGGGATATTTTTTATCCATATCGAAGACGTGAAACTCTTTGAAGTTGCAAGTGATAATCCAGCGAGCCTTCCGCGAATATTCTAAGGCGTCGTTGTAGCGTTTAGCTTGATTAAAAATTTCCTCATCGTCGAGATTAACGTTAGAACTTTTCTGTTCGATTAAAGTTTTCGTCGAGACAATCAGCCCGTCGATAAATCCGTGCGGAATTGGGACTTCAAAGCTGATAAATTCTTCCGGCTCGTCGATATTGAACACGTCACGCAATAAACTGAGCCAAAAAGCATGAGTATCGCCTTTCTCGTAGCCTCTACTCGACCAATGATTGATAAATTTTTTAACGTTCATAATGAATCCCTCAAACTTTTTAGCAATTTCCAGCGTAAACAAAATTCAAATGCCGTTTGGCAACTTCGACTAGCTCATAAATTTTTTTAATGGGCGTCGGTGGCAAGTTCGTAACTTTATAGCGCGGAAAAAATCTGCTGATATGGAGCGGAATATCTTTTGAAATGCTTGCAAGCCACGCCGCCTCCGAGTTCATATCTTCCGGCGAATCGTTCATTGTCGGCACGATTAAAGTTGTAACTTCGACGTGGCAAACCTGCGCGGCAAGAGTAATCGTTCGTCTAACCGTTTCAAAGTCGCCGCCAAGTATCGAATAAATTTCTTGACTGAAACCTTTTAAATCGATATTCATTGCGTCAATCAGCGGCAGAATTTTTTTCAACGCGGCGGGCGCAACCGTCCCATTAGTAACCAAAACACTTTTCAAGTCGTGTGATTTTAAAATTTCGGAAGTGTCTCGGACAAATTCATAACTGATAAACGGCTCGTTGTAAGTAAAGGCGACGCCGATATTTTTTTGCGGAATTAATTCGGCGGCAAGCGCGGCGAGTTGTTCAGGCGAAATTTTCCTCGTCGGGAAAGTCGAATCCGCCATTGAAATTTCAAAGTTTTGGCAGAATGGGCAGTTCAAATTGCAACCATAACTGCCGACGGACAAAATCCGACTTCCAGGAAAAAATCTATACAGCGGCTTTTTTTCAATCGGGTCAAGTGCAATAGAAGTTATCTCGCCGTAATTGAGGGCGGTAATTTTTTCGCCGTCGTTAATTCGTGCACGACATTTGCCGATCTCGCCGACCGATAAGCGGCAGTGGTGCGGACATATTTCGCAAATTCTCTTATCCATAATAAAACCTCCTCTGTTTGTATATTTTATCATGTCAATCAAACTACAGGAAGTGAAAAAAAATATTCAAGATAATTTCATTGACGCGAAAAGCTATCTGGTTTAATATAAGCGCGTGCAAAAATTTTATGTGGAGGTGAACGATATTTGAGCGTAGCAGAAAATTTTCGGGCGATAAAGTCCGAACTCAACGATAAAATAATTTTGGTGGCAGTGACAAAAAATCACGGTGTAGAAGTCATGCGCGAGGCAATCGACGCAGGCGCAACCGACATTGGCGAAAACCGCGTACAAGAGGCGGCAGAAAAATTCCAAACGCTCGACCGCGCAGTTACACGCCATTTAATCGGACACTTGCAAACCAACAAAGCTAAGGCGGCAGTTAAACTTTTCGACGTAATTCAATCCGTTGACAGCGAACACTTAGCGGCGGCAATCGACAAGGCGGCGGCGTCAATCGATAAAGTTCAAAACGTGTTAATTCAAGTTAACGCGGCTCGTGAACCTCAAAAATCAGGCGTGTTGCTTGAGGATTTAGATTCATTGATAAAATTCGTTGACGCGGCAAAAAATCTTCGACTGCGTGGGCTGATGATGATTGCGCCGAATTTCCCCGACGCGGAGGAATGTCGTCCGTTGTTTAGGCAAATGCGTAAACTTTTTAATGAACTGAAAACTTCGCGGCAGAATTTTGACTTCCTGTCAATGGGAATGACGCACGATTATAAAATTGCCGTCGAGGAGGGCGCAAATGTCGTTCGCGTTGGCACGGCTATTTTCGGAGAAAGAATTTATACATAAAATTTTTGGAGAGGAGTTTGAGCGAATGGAAATTGTGGACAGAGTGAGCAAAACTCTCGGACTGTCAGACGAAAATGAAAAGAAGGTTGTTGAAATGAGTACGCAAGATGAGCTGTCTAGTAAGCAGCCTGAAAAAACTGAATCGCCAATACAACCGCCGCCCGCGAGTATGTCGGGGCACAAAGTGGTTGATTTCAATTCAGCAATGTCGGCGAGGGAGAATTTAATGACAAACAATAATACTGCCGCACCAATGGCAAAATCAAAAATAACGACGATAAGACCGAAAAATTTCGACGACGACGCAAAAGTTATCGCCGATTGCCTGCGCGAGGACGTTCCAGTTATCATTAACTTGGAGAACACAAGCCCCGAACACGCGCGCCGCATTATCGATTTCGCATTGGGCACGACTTACGCTATTGACGGCGACGTTCAGCAAGTCAGCCAACATGTTTTCGTTTGCACGCCTAAAACAGTCACGGTCATTGCTAACAGGGAAGAGCCGCGCCAGGAAAAAGATTTCTCGTGGCTTACTCGTAGAATTTAAGAGGGCGGAACTTTGCAAGACATTAAGGAAAAAATTATTCGCTACTACAAAGGCACTGAGGGCGAGGCTACAGCGGTTAAACTCGTCGATTTCGCCGCGCAGACGATTAAAAATCGCAAGTGCAAACTCACGGGCTTTTTATCGCCGTTTGAACAGGAAATGGCTGGTGTCATCGCTAAAACTTTTGGCGAGCTTAATGTTGATCTTTACGGCGGCTATCGCGGGGCTGAACGTCAACGCGCCGCCTTTTGTCATGAAGACTTTCAAGGCACGCCGAATTTTGAAATTGCCGTCATCAAGGCGGAGTGGAATGGCGAATTTGTCCGCTTAGGTCATCGTGACGTTTTAGGCTCCATTTTAAGTTTAGGCGTTGACCGCGAATATATCGGCGACATTATCGCAACTAAGGACTGCGCTAAAATTCTCGTCGATAAAAAAATGAGCGATTACTTTATAATGAACTTGACGCAAATCGGCGGAACTTCGGTTAAGACTTCGCTTGACGATCCGGAAAATATTTCTGCTAAGGAAGAGCGCGTTAAGGAAATTAAAGCTACTGTTGCCTCGTTGCGTGCTGATTCGATAGCGGCGGCTGGCTTTGGCATGTCTAGGAGCAGAGCGGCTACAGAAATTTTAGCGGAAAAAATTAAGCTTAACTGGCAGACTGTCAAAAATGCGTCGCAGTCGGTTAAAGAAGGCGATGTTCTAAGTTTGCGCGGGCGTGGACGTTTGGAAGTTGCTGAAATTCGCGGACAAACTAAAAAAGGTCGCATTGGAGTTTTGCTAAAAAGATTTTTCTAAGGGGGCGATAGTTTTGCCAATGACGGACGAGGAAAAAAATAAATGTAAAAAAATAATTCACGGACATGCGGCGGCAGCGGCGGCAGGAAATTTGGTACCAGTGCCAGGCGTCGGAATTGCCGTTGATACTGTGACAATGACAACAATGGCAATGGCTTTGGCGTCGATATTCGGCGGCTCGATAACAGAATCAGTCGCTAAAAATATGGCAACAAGTGCGATAATCGCGACGATAAAAAAACAACCGTTAAAAGTCATTACCAAAGAAATTTCAAAGGTTTTGCCGTTTATCGGACAACTGGTCGCGCCGTCAATTTCCGTTGCAATGTTGGAGGCGGCAGGGTGGCTTTTGGCTGAAGATTTGGCGGAAGAACGCGACAAAAAAAGGCAAGAACAAGAACCGATTAAGGGCGGGCACAATTTCAAGTACGAAAAGAAATTTGAACTTCCCGAACCCAAGTAAAGTTTGGAGGTGGTGTACTTGCTTACGCCAATGGATATTCACGATCATCAATTCAAGAAAAGTTTTCGCGGCTACAGCGAGAACGAGGTCGATGATTTTTTAGACAAGGTTGTTGTAGACTTTGAAAAGCTCTTGAACGAAACCGAGCGGCTGAAAAATGAGCTGTATACAAGTAAAAAGGAGCTTGAACAATATCGCGGACTGGAAAAAACTATGAACGATACGTTGATAGTAGCTCAGCGCACGGCGGACGAAGTTATTTCCAATGCCAAAAAAAGTGCCGACGATATTAAGGAACAAGCCGCCCGCGAATGTCAACAAATTCGTGACCAGGCACATTTCGAAGCTAAACAGCACATTGACGCCGCAAATAAGAAACGCGACGCGATTTTAGAGGATTATGCTAGGCTCATTCGCGAACGCAATACTTTTTTGGCGAAAATGCGCACGATACTTGAATCGGAGCTTGCAATAACGAACCATGTTATCAGCACCCTGCCGAGCTTTGAAGAGGTTGACAAAAATCCGTTGCCCGAAAATAAGCCTGCAGAAAAGCCCATTGAAAAACCCATTAAAGAACCGCCCGTTGAAGTCCCTAAGCCTGAAGAAAAGTCAGAGGACATTGACAATACATTAGAGATGAATCTCGTAGACGTGTCAACAAAGCCTGTCGCAGAAAAATCCGCTGTCAACGACGAAACTAAAACTTATAAGCCCGTTAAGCCGAAACTCGACAAGGAGGCGGCGAAGTGATTGACTTCCTCAAAAAGATTCTGCTGATTATAGAGCTTGCGTTTGTGATAGCGTTCGTTCATTGGGAAAAAGTTTTATTCTTTGGGATTGTCGTGCTCGACCAATTTACAAAAGCGTTGGTAATGCGTTCAATGGTGCCTGGGCAGTCAATCCCGATTATTCAAGACATTTTCCATTTGACTTACGTTTTAAATCCTGGCGCGGCTTTTGGGATTTTATCTAATCAGCGAATGTTTTTGTTAATCACGGGCGCGGTACTGATTGCGGCGACTGCTTATTTTTATCCGCTCCTAAAAAAATCTGATATTTTCCTCCGAGTGGGAGCAACGGCGATTTTGAGCGGCGCGGTAGCAAATTTAATCGACAGGGCGCAAACGGGCTATGTTGTAGATTTTTTTGACTTTAGGATTTGGCCAGTTTTCAACGTCGCAGATATTGCGATTGTCGTCGGTATGGGCTTTATGATTTACGCGATAATTTTTCGGCTTGACGCGGGCAAGGTGGAAACTGAACGATGAGGCTTGACTTATACCTTAGCGAAAAACTTGGCAAAACTCGTTCGCATGTTCAGAAATTAATCGCGGACGGACTGATAACCGTTGACGGCGCAAAAGTTAAAGCCAGTTTCAAACTTAATGGCGACGAAGAAATTTCTATTAAGGAAGTCGACGCCGCTGACGTTGAATATTTGCCCGAAAATTTGCCGCTGGATATTCTCTACGAAGACGCGGACTTAATCGTCATCAACAAAGCTCGCGGAATGACTGTTCACCCCGCCGAAACCGTCAAGCACGGAACTTTAGTAAATGCGCTGTTGTATCACTGCAGTGATTTATCGGGCATTAACGGCGTAAAGCGTCCTGGCATTGTTCACCGCCTTGATAAGGATACTTCCGGCGTTATGGTTGTTGCGAAGACTGACACCGCGCATTTGAGCTTAGCCGCGCAGATTAAGGACAAAATTGCGACGCGGACTTATTTGGCGATTGTTCACGGCGTGTTGACTGACAACGCGGGAATTATCACGGGGACAATCGGGCGCGATAAAGTTGACCGTAAAAAAATGGCGATTGTCCCGAATGGCAAGCCTGCAGTCACAGAGTTTAAAGTCCTTGAGCGGTTTAAAAATTTTACTTACGTTGAGTGCAAGCTTCAAACGGGCAGGACACATCAAATCCGCATTCACATGACGGCAATCGGGCACCCGCTACTTGGCGATATAAAATATACTGCGCGGAAAAATCCTTTCGACATAACGGGGCAAGCACTTCACTCGCACACATTGAATTTGATTCACCCGACGACAGGGAAGCAAATGAATTTCACTGCACCCTTGCCCAATGATATGAAAAATATTTTATATAAACTTCGAGGAGGATTATAAATTGCGGTGCATTGTTTTTGCCAGAGCAAAGTACTACAAGTTTTTTACTGAAATTCTTAGCAATGCCAAACTTCAATCTGGTGTAGATCTTACCGGATTCCTTGAGCTTAGCGACCAAAAATTATATAAATTTCATTGCGGGTTGAATCAAAATCTTTTAAAAGTTAAGATGAAAGAAGTTTCTTCCATTCAACTCGATAAAACTAAATTCGATAAGATTTATATCATCGGTGCGGATTTTGAATTGAGGCAACAACTTCTTGATTTAGGAATCGACCACAAAAAAATTTCCATGACTTATGGAATGTGGAAACAATTTTTTGACGGAGGCAACAGCTACTTTTCCGTGACTGCCGATCCAATCTTTAAATGTCACTGTCCGCTTGACGAAATTTTTATTCTACCAAAGCTTCCACCGGAAGTTCCCTTCCAAAAAGCACCTGCCGAAATTTATAGAGAATATGCCGGTGAAACTGCAAAAGCTCACGACAGACGAGTCCGCGAAGGTTTTTTCGACAAGTACTGCAAAGGTGAGGGGCTAGACGTTGGCTATGGCGGCGATATAATTGTTCCAGACTGTTCAGGTTGGGATTTTCGGAATGGTGACGCGCAATATCTTGCAGGAATAGATGACGAGAGCTTTGACTTTGTTTATTCGTCGCATTGTCTGGAGCATATGTACGACGTGCAAACTGCGTTGAAAAATTGGTTCCGTGTCGTCAAAAAGGGCGGTTATCTTTTGCTTGCCATTCCGCACCGCGACCTTTACGAAAAAAGAAAACAACTGCCCTCGCGCTGGAATAACGACCATAAGCACATGTTTTTAATCGGACGCTCTGAACCGCCCGATACTCTTGATATTGTTGAAGAAATAAAAAATGCCCTTGAAGGTTACGACATCAAATATATTAAGACTTGCGACGAAGGGCACACAATAATCGACCCACTTGTTCATAGTGACGGCGAATATCAAATAGAAATTGTCATTCAAAAAATAAGTTAGTGGTTAAAAAGTTTGGAAAGGGTTGAGGAGATTGTTTATTCAAGGTTTATCACCAATCCTGTGGCTCATTGTCGCGCTTAGCGTTCTGAAATTGCCGGCGTGGAAGGCGTGTCCCATAGCGTTGGTTATTTCGTTTTTCGTGGCGTGGCAATTTTTTGATATGCCGCTTACGGACGTAATGACTGGCACATTGGAAGGCGCACTTATGGCGATATGGCCAATTCTCGGCGTTATTGTGTCGGCGATATTTGCATATAACTTAACTGTGCATACTGGCGGCATGGAAAAAATTAAAGATATGCTGTCCTCCGTGTCAACAGATAAGCGAATGCTCATATTAATTATCGCATGGGGATTTGGTAGCTTCCTCGAATGTATGTCGGGATTCGGCACGGCGGTTGCTATCGGCGCAAGCATGTTGGTTACTGTTGGCGTCAATCCTGTATCCGCCGTTATCGTCTGTTTGCTGTCCAATGCCGCAATGAGTTCATACGGCTCTGTTGGTCTGCCGTTAACCACACTCGCCAAGCTCACCAATTTTGATCCATTGCAAATCGCTTTATATACCACGATTCAGCTTGGTCCAATGATAATACTCATGCCGTTTATTATGATGTTGGCTTTCGGAGGATTTAAAGCTCTTAAAGCTATGATTCCCGCTTGCATTATCGGCGGCTTTGGTTTCTTTATTCCGTCTTTTATAGCCGCCTCGATATTGGGAGCCTCTTTGGCGGGTATAGCCGGTGCCGTTGGTGCTATGGGTTCTATGGTTATTTATGCCAAAAAATTCCCGATAAAAGATCCCGAATACGAAATTGACGACTACAACGAAAACTTTTCTATCACGTTCGGCGAGGCAGTACGCGCTTGGCTGGTCTTCTTGCTTATTTTTGTTTTCTTGATTATATGCTCCATACCTGCCATTGCCGACGTACTGAAAACCGTAGTTACTAAAGTTATGATTTATACTGGACCGGACGCCGCGCCAACCTCTTTCCAATGGATAACAACTCCGACAATCCTTTTTGTATCTGCAATAATCGCCGGCTTGGTCAACAACGCCACTGTTGGCGACATGATTAACGTCCTGTCGCGCACGGTGAAAACTTTGATCCCGACATTTATAACAATCATCACAATCATAGCAACTGCGCGTATCATGGGCTACAGCGGAATGACTATGGCGATTGCGACTACGACGGTTGCGGCGACGGGTACTTTTTATCCGTTTATTTCGCCGCTTATCGGCTCAATCGGTGCATTTATAACTGGCTCGGCAACTTCAAGCTGTGTTCTGCTCAGCAAATTGCAAGTTGACTCGGCTGTCGCAATCGGTCTTAGTGAAACTGCTCAATCTTGGATAGCGGCGGCAAATGCGGCGGGTTCTTGCGTCGGCAAAATTATTTCTCCGCAATCAATCGCAATCGGTGCGGCGGCAGTTGGTGCCTTTGGCGTCGAGTCTCAAATTATGAAGTTCGCCGTTAAAGTTTACTTACCGTTTATCTTGATTATCGGTGTTATGATTTATTTCGGGCAATCAATGTTGTAAACAATTTTAATAAAAAATTTCCCCTGCGAATGTTGCGGGGGATTTTTTTATCGCGTAATTTTTGCTCTAAGTTGACCACAGGCGGCGTTGACATCTGCGCCCATTTCCTTGCGAATTGTCGCGCCTATACCGTGCGTGTTTAGAAAATGGAAAAATTTTTTAATGGCGTGATTTGTCGGCGGGCTAAAACTTCGTTCGTTGACGGGATTAAACGGAATCAAATTCACGTTGGCAAGTTGCCCACTTAAAATTTTGGCGAGGCGTCGGGCTTGTTCTTCCGTGTCGTTTACGCCGCCAATCAAAATATATTCGTAGGTGACACGCCGCCCCGTCGATTGAGCATAATCATTGCCAGCCGCGAGCAAACTTTTCAAATCAAACGCGGAGTTAATCGGCATGAGTGCGGAACGTAATTTATCGTCGGGCGCGTGCAACGAAATTGACAGCGTGACGGGAATTTTTTCGTCGCGTAATTTTTTTATCGCGGGAACAATGCCGCACGTCGAGATTGTAATTTTACGATAGCTCATGCCTAAGCAATAATCTTCGTGCAAAAGACGCAACATTTTAATCAGCTCGTCATAATTCATAAGCGGTTCGCCCGTTCCCATTATAACAATCGAATCAACAACTTTGCCGAGAATTTCATTGGCAAAAAAAATTTCGCCTAACATTTCCGCCGCCGTCAAATTTCTCTCCAAACCTTTAAGCGTTGACGCGCAAAACTTGCAACCCATTTGACAGCCGACTTGGCTTGAAATGCAAACGCTGTTACCATAGTCATGACGCATTAAGACAACTTCAATCGCCGCGCCGTCAACTAAGCCCAATAAAAATTTCGTCGTCAAGCCGTCTTTAGAATCCACGCGCTTTAAAAGTTCAGCGATTTTTATTTCATAACGTGTAGCCAATTCCCCGCGCAGATTTTTAGGTAAGTCGTTCATTTCGTCGAAATTTTTCATGCTGTGTTTATAAATGTGAGCGGCGATTTGTTTTGCTCTGAATTTTGGCAACGGCGCAAGTTCTGTTTCCAATTCTGCTAAAGTCAACCCGAATAGATTTTTCAATCGTCTAGCCTCCGTTTTTAAAATAATTATCACACTGCCAGCGATTAAAAGCAAGCCAATTTGTACAGGAAAAAATGTTTTTGTGTCGAAGGTTAGCGGCGTGATAAATAATGAGGAGGAAAAAAATTTGGAAACTTTTGAAATGGAACTTGGCGGCAGAAAATTAATCGTCGAGCATGGCAAAATGGCTAAACAGGCTAACGGCGCAGTTCTCGTACGCTACGGCGACACGGCGGTTTTAGTTGCGGCTACAATGTCTGCTGAACCTCGCGAAGGCGTCGATTTCTTCCCGCTGACTGTCGATTACGAGGAAAAAATGTATTCGGCAGGCAAAATTCCTGGCGGATTCATTAAGCGCGAAGGTCGTCCGCAAACTAGCGCAATCCTCAAGAGCCGACTGATTGACAGACCGATTAGACCGCTTTTCCCCGACGGCTTTAGAAACGACGTACAGATTATCGCAACGGTGATTTGCTTTGACGAGGATAACGCGCCCGAAATTGCCGGCATGATTGGCGCGAGCTGTGCACTTTGTGTAAGTGATATTCCCTTTGCCGGACCGATTGCGGGTGTTCACGTCGGACGCATTGACGGCGAGTTTATTATCAATCCGACTAAAGAACAGCTTGATATTTCGGAAATGGATTTAATCGTTGCTGGCTCCAAAGATGCCGTAATGATGGTTGAGGCGGGCGTTAAAGAGTTGCCGGAAGAAATTGTTTTGGAAGCGATTTTATTTGGGCACGAGGAAATTAAAAAGATTGTCGCGTTCCAAGAAGAAATAACAGCCGCCGTCGGTAAAGAGAAAAAAGAAGTTACACTTTTCCAACCAGACGAGGAAATTGACGCGGCAGTTCGGGAGCTTGCAACGGAAAAAATTGATACCGTCGTTCGCAACCCCGACAAATTGGCACGCGAGGCGGCACTTGACGAGGTTAAAACTCAAGTCGTCGAAACTCTTTTAGAAAAATTTCCCGTCGAAGATTATCCGAACGTTGAGAAAGACATCGGCGCGGTTTTTTATAAAGTGGAAAAAGAAGTCGTGCGTAAAATGATAACGCATGAAAAAATTCGTCCCGACGGTCGCGAGCTTGAGGAAGTTCGCCCAATTACTTGCGAGGTTGGACTTTTCGCAAGGACGCACGGCTCTGGACTTTTCACACGTGGACAGACGCAAGTTTTAACGATTACAACTTTGGGCGCGATTGGCGACGAACAGATTATTGACGGGCTTGAGCCGGAATATACCAAACATTACATACACCATTACAATTTTCCAGGTTACAGCGTCGGCGAGGCACGTCCTGCGCGGAGTCCCGGTCGTCGCGAAATTGGTCACGGAGCATTAGCGGAGCGGGCTTTAGTTCCCGTCATTCCGTCGACTGAAGATTTTCCCTATACGATTCGTTTAGTTTCAGAGGTTTTGGAGAGCAACGGCTCAAGTTCAATGGGCAGTGTTTGCGGCAGTACGTTAAGTTTAATGCAAGCTGGCGTTCCGATTAAACGTCCCGTCAGCGGCGTGGCAATGGGTTTGGTTAAAGACGGCGACGCGCACACGATTTTAACGGATATTCAAGGCATGGAAGACGCGCTTGGCGATATGGACTTCAAAGTTGCGGGCACAACCGAAGGCGTCACGGCGATTCAAATGGATATTAAAGTTGCGGGCATTTCACGAGAAATTTTGAGCGACGCATTGGCGCAAGCTAAGCGCGGCAGAAGTTTTATTTTGGGCAAAATGCTTGAAGTTATCAGCGAACCTGCGCCCGATTTGTCGCCGTATGCTCCGCGAGTTCGTACACTTAAAATTCCCGTTGATAAGATTCGCGAGGTTATCGGCACGGGCGGCAAGATTATCAACAGAATTATCGAAGAAACGGGCGTTGACATTGATATTAACGACGACGGACAAGTTTTCGTTACGAGCCGCAACGTCGAGGGCATTGACCGCGCAGTTGAGATTATTGAACAGATTGTTCGAGATGTGACGATTGGGCAAGTTTACGAGGGACCTGTTACGCGAATTATTCCGACGGGCGCATTTGTTGAAATTGCTTTTGGTAAAGAGGCTATGTGTCACATTTCGCAACTTTCCGATAAACGAATTCCGACTGTTGAGGACGCCGTTAAAGTTGGCGACATGCTCAAAGTTAAAATTACCGAGATTGACGAGAAAGGCAGAATTAATGCTAGCCACCGCGCCTTACTTGAGGGCGATTCGCCTAAGCCGAAAACTTTTGACCGTCCGCGCAGTAGTGATAGTTCGCAAAGAACTTTTGATAGACCGCGAAGCAATGATCGCCCGCCGCGCAATGATGACCGCTCGCCAAGAAGTAATGATAGGCAACAAAGAAGTAACGACCGCCCGCCGAGACGCAGTGAATCACGGACGATTAAAGATTTTAAAGACTTGAAAAATTCTCGTGACGGACGTCGCAGACGAGATAGATAAAGGGGGATTTTTTATGGCAACGCTTGACAGATTCAAAGACGCAGTAGAAATGGGCACAGTCACCGACGCGAATGACTTGGAAGTTCCGCTTTCCGCGCAGATGAAGTACGATTACCTCGCGGCGATTCACACTATGGAGCAACTCGATAAACTCGCACGGGAGATTGAAAATCGCAAACGTTCCCGCGCTAGTTTGAAAGACGAACTCTTCAAAAGTTGTAGGCAGGCAATAAAAAAGCTCGCCGCCGACGAGAATACCCTCACGCTCAAAAAAATTGATGACGCAATTAAAACGCTTAAAGATTGCCGCCGCGAAATTATGAAGATTGACAGCGCGGCTAAGGAAAGCGATAAACTTGCCAAGCTCATCAAAGACGGAGTTTCTGCAGGGAGTTGAGTAAATTTGTTTAGGGAAATGAGGCGCAGTAAACAGATTTTGTCGCAAGAGGCGGCGGAAAAAATTTTGCGCGAAGGTGACTTTGGAGTATTGGCACTTTCAGGCGATGACGGTTATAGTTACGCTGTACCGATTAATTACGCCGTCGAGGGCAACAAAATTTATTTCCACAGCGCGAAGACCGGACACAAACTTGACGCGATTAAGAATAACGATAAAGTTTCGTTTTGCGTCGTCGACCGCCACGAAGTTATTTCCGAAGAGTTCACGACATATTTCAGCAGCGTAATTGCCTTTGGGCGGATAAGGATTGTCGAGGATAACGACGACCCCGATAAACTGCGCGGGCTTGAACTTTTAGCAGATAAATATTCTTCGGCGGCAAGCGCGGAGCGTCGTGCTAAGGAACTCGGCAGATTGAGCGCGTTGGTTGTACCCGTTATGACGATTGAACATTTAACGGGCAAGGCGGCTCGTGAACTCGTCAAGCGCGGAGATTTTTCTTGAAAGGAGCGTGATTAAAATGAAAATGGTTGAAGTGACTGCAACTTTCACTGAAGGAGCTGTCGAATTGATGAAAGGTTTTGCGGCTAAAAAAGGTATCAGCCTTTCGGAATATGTTAAGCAAGCCGCGCTCGACCACCTCGAAGACGACGAAGACATTCGCGACGCAGACGCGGCTTACGCTGAATATCTGAAAAATCCCGTGACGATTTCGCACGAACAATTAAAACGGGAGCTTGGATTGTTATGAAAAAATACAGCATAGATTACGATCCGCATGTAATAAAAAAACTTAACAAACTTGATGCGCCCGTTCGTAATCGAATCATAAAGTGGATTGATAAAAACTTGGTGGGTTGCGAAAATCCGCGCAGAATTGGTAAAGCATTGCAAGGCGGTTGGGAGGGTCATTGGCGTTATCGCGTCGGAAGATTAGCTGTTAGCTTGTAGCTATTAGCTAAAAGCTAAAGGGGAGGAATTATGGAGAAAAACTTTTTAACGTACAATATGGAAGTCAACGGGCTGTGGCAGGAAGTTAAATTCAGCGAGTCAACCGTCGAAGAAATTTTTATGCCGTTTCTGCACGAGTTGACCGATTTAAAAATGACAATGGACAGAAAAGTTATCGCGTATCTTGTCGCGCCGCCTGGAGCCGGAAAATCGACGCTGGCAAAATTTTTGGAGCAACTTAGCCACGAACGTTCCAGAGAAGTTGAAGTTATTCGCGCCTTGCCAATGGACGGCTATCACTACACGGCGGCTTATATGAACGTCACGACGGTTGAACGCGACGGCGAGCAAATTTTAATGCGCGATATTAAAGGTGCGCCCGAAACTTTTGATGTGGATTTACTCGTTGAAAAAATTCGCGAAGTCCGCTCTGAAGGTACCAACTGGAATATTTACGACAGAAAAATTCATGACGTATTGCCAGATTATTGGAGCGTCGAGGATGATATAATTTTGATTGAAGGCAATTATCTTTTGCTCAAAGAGGCGGGCTGGACAAATGTCCGCGTGCTGGCTGATTATTCTGTGTTCATTGACGCTGAACCGCACTTTTTGCGCGAACGGCTGATTAATCGGAAAATTGCGGGCGGCAAGTCTCGTGAGGAAGCTGAAAAATTTTTCGACTTCAGCGACGGCAAAAATATTGAGCGCGTCTTAAAAAATTCTGCGCGGGCGGATGAGACTTGGAAACTTTTACCCGACGGCGACTTTGAAAAGCAATGAATAAATTTAAATCACATGCAAACAACGTAGCACTGCCACACACAATTTTTAGTTTACCGTTCGCGTTGGCAAGTGCATTTATGGCGGCGGACGGGCACCCCGACTTTTGGACAGTCATTTTAATTTTGCTGGCGATAACTTCTGCGCGGTGGGCGGCAATCGCAATCGACAATATCGCCGATTTAAAATACGATAAACTTCAGCCGCGATTATCTTATCGGGCAATGGTGCGCGGCGAAATTTCCAAAGGCGAGGCATTAATTTTTATCCTGCTGTGTATGATTGTCCTCGTCGTTACGGTCGCGCAGTTGCCGCCGATTTGCTTAAAACTTTTGCCCGTCGCCGCAATTCCATTTATAATTTATCCGTTCACGAAAAGATTTACCGCATGGTGTCATTTATGTTTAGGCGTGGCAATCGCAATGGCTCCGGCGGGAGCGTGGGTCGCCATTACCGAAAAAATTTCTCTGCCGATGATAATTTTATGCGTGGCGGTCGCGCTGTGGATTGGAGCTTTCGACGCGGTTTATGGCGCACAAGATGAGCGATTTGACAAATCTCAACGGCTCCACTCCTTAGCGACAAAATATGGCGCGGCGGGTGCCTTGAATATCGCAAAAGGTCTTCACGTCGTGTCAATCGTCTGCTTTATAATCGTCGGGTTTATGCTCGGTTTAGGCAAATTTTATTTCGTTGGCGTGGCGATTGCGGCGTTGGCTTTAATTTATCAGCATGCGATTGTTCGCCCTAATGATTATCGCGAAGTCACTCAAGCTTACTTCATGCGCAACGGAATAGTTTCAATCGCGATTTTTATCTTTACATGGCTAAGCTACGATTAAACAATGCTATCAATTTAAATAACTCCTTGCAAAAAAATTTTTCAACATGATAAAATGCTCGCGGAGGTGATTGAATTGCGAATCATCTGCGGAGCAGTTTTTATTTTGAGTTTAATAATTTTTATGTTGCCGGAGCCTGAAGGTTTCCCGATTTTAGAATATCATCAAGTGACAGATGAACAGCTTGATCCCGACTTTGAAGTTTATAACGTGCCGCCCGCCGAATTCGCCGCGCAGTTGGATTATTTGCAGGCGGAAGGCTACACGACGATAACACTGCAAGATTTTATGCGCGTCGTTCACGGCAAGGGCACTTTACCCGACAAGCCGATTGTGCTAACCTTCGATGACGGCTACGAAGATAATTATACGACGATGTTGCCGATTTTAGAGGCGCACGGCATGACGGCGGTTGTTTACGTCATAACCAACGAGCTGGGCAAAAAAAATTACCTCAAGCTTGACGAGCTTAAGGACATGCAAAGACGCGGAATTGAAATCGGCTCACATACTGCCGACCATTTACCGCTGACTTCATTGGACGCGACAACCCGCCTTAAACAAATTCGCGACTCGAAAATTTTTCTGGAGTGGAGCGGCTTGCAGACGATTTACAGCTTGTCTTATCCGAACGGCGCGTTTAATACCGATATAGAAAAAATTTTGCGCGAGGAAAATTATTTGACGGCGGTAACTGGCGAGGCGGGCTTGAATACTTTGGCGACGAATCCTTATGAACTTTATCGCGTCCACATTCGCAAGCCGCGCTTTGGATTGACGGAATTTAAATTTAGATTGTGGAAAGCAAAATTCTTTGCCAAAGTCAGAAATATCTTTTAAAACGTTAAATCGCGGCGACCATCTGAAAATTTTTTATCGTCAAATCGCGCTAACTGTTCCGTCGCTTTTAAAGCGACCCGCGTTTCGGATTAACGGAATTTAAATTTAGATTGTGGAAGGCAAAATTTTTCGCCAAACTTAGAGCCTTTTGAAAACTCTTGGCACCCGCGCAGATATAAGGCAGGTTATCTCGTAATTAATCGTGTTCAAATGGCGTGCGGCGTCGTCAATCGAAATCAAATCGGAGCCGAATAAAATTACTTCATCGCCAATTTTAACGCCGTCAATATCTGTCACATCAACCATAGTTTGATCCATACAAATTCGCCCCGCAATCGGCGCAAGTTGTCCGCGAATCTCCACATGAAAATTTTTGTAGGCACGGATATAACCGTCAGCATAACCCAGCGGCAACGTCGCAATCAGCGAATCACGTTTGGCGACAAATTCGCGCCCATAACCTATCGACACTCCCGCAGAAATTTTTTTAAGATAAGCAATACGCGCGACGAGTTTCATAGCGGGCTTGAGTTCAATCGTGCGGCGAACGTCAGCGGAAGGATACAAGCCATAAGTTATAATTCCTGAACGAACCATATCAAAATGCGCTTCGGGAATGTCGAGAATTGCGGCGGATTCTGCTATGTGGAAAATTTTTATATCAACACCTGCCGCCCGAATCTTATTAGCCGTCTCTTTGAAAATTTCTATTTGATGATTCGTAAAAGTTCTATCGAGATTATCGGCGTCGGCGAAATGCGAAAAGACGCCTTCCAATTCGACGTTCGGCAAGCGAGAAATTTTTTCGGCAAGCTCAACGGCTTTATCGGGCGCAACGCCAATTCTGCCCATGCCCGTTTCAATCTTCAAGTGAACTTTGGCGACTTTGTTAAGACGTTGCGCGGCGTCAGAAATTTTTTCGGCAAGTTCAAAGTCAACAACGGCTTGCGTTAAATCGTTTGCTACGACGACATCAACGGCGGCTTTAGGAATCAAACCAAGAATCAAAATTGGCAAGCTAAAATCTGCGCGGCGAAGTTCCAAACCTTCATCGACGGTAGCGACGGCTAAAAAATCGGCTCCGCATTCAACGGCGACTTTAGAAACTTCAATCGCGCCGTGCCCATAAGCATTGGCTTTGACGACCGCGCAGAGTTTGGACGCGGGGTTAATGTGGCGGCGAATTTCAGTAAGGTTATGGCGTATGGCGTTCAAATCAATTTCGGCATAAACATCACGAAGAATCATTTTAAAACATCTCCAATCAATAGGGGTGATAATTTGAAGTTCAAAGAATTTATGGACGCGCTCGACGGCGATATTAAAAATGTCTATCTGCTTAGCGGCGAGGAAACTTTTTTTATCGATAAGGCGCGGGAAAAAATTTTGGCGCGGCTCGGCGTTGATAAACAAACGGAGCTGATAACCTTCGACTGTGACACTAAACCTGCACTCGGCGAAATTATCAGCGCGATTGACAGTTCGCCTTTCTTTAGTCCGAAAAATGTTGTGCTCGTTAAGAACGCTACGTTTTTCAGCGCGGATAAAAAAATTGAGCGACTCGAAAATATTTTGCAAGATATGCAACCGACAAATTACGTAATCTTCACGGCGAAGACGGCAGATAAGCGGCGCAAGCTTTACAAAATAATTTCGCAAGTCGGCGCGATATTAGAGGCAAATCCTCTGCGCTCGTGGGAAGTTGATGAGTGGCTTAACGAAAAACTTTCATCGCTGGGAAAAATCATGCGCGGCGAGGCACGTCGGCATTTTAACGAACGGCTTGGAATTTTGCCGGAAATTTCGCTGTGGTATTTGGAAAATGAATTAAACAAAGTTGCGCTTAACGTGACAGGCAACGAGATAACAGCGGCAGATTTACGGAAAAATATGCTTGCGCCGCCGGAAGTATCGAACTTTGCATTAACGGACGCCGTTGACGAACGCAAGGTTAAAAAAGCGTTCTACCTTTTAAAACAGCAGGCACGAATCCCCGCAAAAATTCCGCTAGTGATGACACTGTTGGTTAATCACGTGCGCCGCCTTATAAGAGCAAAATTTTTCATGGCGCAGGGAATCACAGGACGACGATTGGGCGAGCCGCTTGAAATGAATCCTTACATTGCACAAAAATTTTCAGAGGTTGCCAAAACTTATTCGGAAAAACTTTTAGAGGAAACTTTTATCGAATTGGCAGAGGCAGATTTTAAATTAAAGACAGGTCGCGCAGATATTGAAATTTTAGAAAGAATCCTCATCAAACTTTGCAAACGATAAATTATGCGTCGTGAAAAAATTTCCTTCAAAGTGCAGTTCAAATGTAGTAAAATAATCACGGAAGGGGGGCGATACCGTTGGTTGAAATTTACAAATCGCAGGAGTCGGGGCATTTGGAGAAGTTGACGCTCCGAACGTTGCAGAAGGGCGCGTGGATAAACATAGTTGACCCGACGCCATATGAACTGCGCGAAGTCAGCTCGTTAACGCATGTGGAGCCAGATTTTTTACGCGCCGCACTCGACGAGGAAGAACGCTCGCATTTAGACGTTGAAGACGAATCCGTCATGATTTTAACGAACGTGCCAATCGTCTATGAGGAAGAAAGTTACGACACGTTGCCGCTATCAATCATTTTAACAAAGCAATATATAATCACGGTTTGTTTGGAGGAAACGCCTGTCATGGCGAGTTTCAATCAGCGAACGGCGCGGCTTTTCCACACTTACAAGCGCACACAATTTTTATTCGAGATACTGTATCGTTCGGCGACATTTTATCTGCGGTACTTGCGGCAAATAAATAAGCTCTCCGACGAAATCGAAGAGCAACTGCGCCGCTCAATGCGTAATGCGGACATTTTGCGGCTAATGGAATTGCAAAAGGGTTTGACTTACTTTAATGCCTCGCTCCGTTCCAATGATGCGGTCTTTGAAAAACTTCTGCGCTTGCGGAACAGTCGCACCGTCGAAGGGATTTTGGAAATTTACGAGGAGGACGAGGACTTACTCGAAGACGTCATCATTGAGAATAAACAGGCGCGTGAGATGGTTGAAATGTACAGCCAAATCCTTTCGCAAATGGCAGATATTTTCTCGTCAATAATCTCTAATAATCAAAATATGGTTATGAAATTCCTTGCGGCGATGACGATTATAATCGCGGTGCCAACAGTTATCGCCAGCTTTTTTGGAATGAATGTGCCCGTTCCGCTTGCCGAGAATAATTTGGGATTTATAATCGTAATTGCGATAGCGTTGCTTGCGTCAATCGTCGCGGCAATAATTTTCTGGAAAAAACACATGTTCTGGGGTTGAGCCTTAAGCCTCGTCGTTATCGGCGGGGTTTTCTTCTTGTTCGGTAGTTTCAGCGGCGGCTTTGGCAGCTTCAGCTTCGGCAGCTTTTTTAGCAGCTTCAGCTTCGGCGGCTTTTTTAGCGGCTTCAGCGGCGGCAATTACTTCAGGCGGACGATAATCTTTATTAGGCTCCAAACCCGCGAATCGATATATAAATACATATTCTTTCGGCTTGTAAATGATGTTGGTGACGCCGCGAACTTTGTATTTGAAATCGCGCTCGGCGTCGGGGTCGTCCAAGTTGTCGCGATAATTTAGCAACAGGTCAGTTATCAAATCAAAAGGCGCAGGCTTATTTTTCTTGCCTTGCTTGCTTGCAGGATTATAAATCAAATTATCAAACGACATGTACTCGGCAATCGAAATGAATTTTTCCTCAAGCTCCAAATATTTTTCTAACTTAGCGGCGTCTGCGCCCTGCTCCTTGAGTTTGGCATAGCCGTCAAGCCACTCGAAAAATCGCGTAATAATTTTATTTATACGTTCCTTATTTTGTTGATAAAACTCGAATCGGCGAGCAACACCGCGTATACTGTAAACGACAGCTTCGACGAGTTCATTAAAGGGCACGCGATCATTACTTCTAAGTTCGTCTTGGGGATTGGTGACGTACTCAAGAAAACTCATGCGTTCGTACTTAACTTTCATGCGTTCGGCTTTCAACTTCAAATCGTAGAGATTATCATTAACAAGCCCCATGCCGTGTCCAAACGATACAAATAACAGCTTTTGTTGCGCCTCGAATTTTTGATTCTCTTCGTCCGTGAAAATTTCGCGCGGCTGATATTTTGTTCCGAGTGGCATCATAGCATTACGCATTTCCGCTAAAGCCTCTTTGTTAGCCAAGCCGAAACCGTTCATGACTTTAAAAGCTCTAGTCATCAATTTGGCGACGGATTGCCAATAGCGTGCGGGCGAGGAATCGGGATATTCAAATTTGTGATTGTAAAGAACGCCCCAAATATCCATATTTGCCGTAAGTATCGGCTTGTTCTTATTGTTGAGTAAAGTGGTACTGCCCGCGTTTGGGGTGTAGTGGTTGATAAACTCGTTGCCCGCCTTAATTCCCTCGCAGAGGATAGTTTGCGTGCGTTTTGCCATATTCGCGACTTTTTCATCAGAAATTACTTTAAAGGTTGGTTCTTCCGTTTGCTCTTGTCCCGGCTGTTGAGGTTGCTCCGTTGTCTCGGCGGCGGGTTGAGCAGGTTTATTTTTTTTCTTCTTTTTTTTGTTGCCCTGCGCGGGTTGATTCTGCTGTTCAGGCTGATTAGGTTGCGTCGGAGCTTCGGTTGATTCGGCAGGCGCGGTTTCTTTAACTTCCTGTGCAGGTTGGGGAGCGGGTTCGGGCGCGGGTTCAGGTTCGGGCGGTGCCGCAAATTTCGCCTTCAACATGTTATAAGCTTCTTCGCTGACTGCGCTGAGCCGGTTTGAAACTTTAATTCCTTGCGTGGCTAAGAACGCGATAATTTCCTTTTCGTCGCGTTCAAATTCTTTAGACAGTTGGAAAATTCTTTTGGTTACTGCCACAGATAATCACACTCCTAATAAAAAAATTATTATTTTGCTCGCCGAAGTTTTTCAAGCTTAGCGAAAACATCTGCGCCAATTCGGTCGCCAATTTCATTGCGCTTGACGGGCAAAGTTACATTGCCGAGATATTCTTTGCGCAAATGTTGTTTAGCACGTTTAACCGCCCGATAAAATTCCCGCGAAGGATGCCGATAAGCTCCTGCACCTAAGATGACGGTCTCAATCGTCGCGTCCGAACTGACAACGTGCACCTCGCGCCGCTTGCGAACTTCTTCGTAGGAAAGCCGCTCAATAACGCTGTCCGCCGTCTCATTAAAGCCGCTGTACACTACGCGAAAAAAAATCGTCGTAGGCTTCAACGCGCTCCTCGTCCTCGCTGCGTGCGGCATCAAAGACGAGTGTAATCTCAAATTTTTCATACGCGCCGTATTCGTTTAGACTGCGAATCAAAAAATCCCGCGCCGTCGCCAAATCATCGGTATTAATCTCCTGCCAAACGTGAATCAGATTGTAGCCGTCAACGAGATAATGCGGTCGCTTTTTAGTCATTTTGCTAGGCTCCGCTGGGAAAAAATTTCGTACATGAGCACTGCGCCCGCCGCCGAGGCATTTAGCGAATTAATTTTGCCGACCATCGGAATTTTTATTAGCATGTCGCAATTCTCCCGCGTCAAGCGTCTCATACCTTTACCTTCGCTACCGATTATCAAAACAATTCCGCCCGTTAAATCTGCTTGCCTAAAATCAATTTTCGCGCTCATGTCTGCGCCAACGATTTTTAATCCACGCCCGCGCAGATTTTTTAAAGTTTGAGCGACGTTTGTAACTTGCGCAACTTTGACGTATTCTGCCGCGCCCGCCGACGTTTTAAAAACCGTTGAATTGAGCTGAACACTTCGACGTTTTGGAATTATCACGCCGTGCACGCCGACTGCCTCCGCCGTCCGAAGTATTGCGCCGAAATTTTGCGGATCTTCCAATTCGTCTAGCAAAATTATAAATGGTGATTCGTTAAGCTCTAAAATTTCTTCCAGCGTAGAATAATTAATCGCCGCCGCCAATGCCGCTACGCCTTGATGACGACCGTCGCACAGCTTATCGAGTTTGTCACGCTTTACAAATTCTACAACAACGCCCGCTGTTTTGGCAAGTGAAAAAATTTTTTGTATCGAACCGTCGCGACTGCCCTCCGATATAAAAAGTTTATTGACGCTTCGCCCCGACTTTAACAGCTCCATTACGGCGTTGCGCCCGAAAATTAAATTGTCCATTAAAGCCTCCTTGGCGCAACGATGAGCCAAGCTTGAGGGCGTTCGTGCTTGTCAAACCACATCCAAAAAAATCTGTCGAAACTCCCGATTGTGTAGCCGTCTTGATCGTGGTCGCTCGTATCGTAAGAATCTGCGAAAATCAAAACGTCGTCATAAAGATCAGCTGGCGTGCTCAGTGCATCGTAACCGATAATCACGCGCCAATGTCCGCCCCATTCGACGTTCTCAACGATAATCGGCTTACCTTCGGAAAGATTTTTCATTACAAATTTTTGAAATTCAAACTCATCCATAGGCGGCGTATCGAGGTTGCTTTGAACGTCCCAATCAAGCTCCTTGAAAAATTTTACCATGTTGGCGAGACTCGTGCCGATTTCGGGCTTGCTGTCCATGCGTTTAATCAACGTCGCCTCGTCGAAGTCGCGGTTGCCGTAATAATTCAGCACGGTTAACGCGGCGGCAGGTCCGCAACTGAATTCGGTCGTTTGCTGATAAGTCGGATAGTGCGTCAAAATAATTCTGCTGTCTGTAGAAGTCATATTGTAAAAATCGGGGTGCTTGTAATAAATCGAATGAGGGTGATTAATTTCTTTGGGCGCGGCGGCAGGGCTGGACGATTCCTCTTCCGCGCAAGCAGTGCCGATAAAAATTGCCGTTAACAAAAATGTAATGGCAAAAAATTTTTTCATAGGGACGCCTCCTTAAACGCCAGCTCGCAAATTTCGTCAAGCCGTGTAAAATTTTTCTTTAGATAAAGTTCGCCCAATAATGCTTCAAAACCTGTACTCGCGTGATATTCGGCAACGGTAGCTTTTCTCGGCGCATGACTTTTGGCATTTCTGCCGCGTCGGAAAATGTCGCGTTCATCGTCCGTTAAAAAATTTTCTATCGCGTGGTAAGTTTTTGCCTGCGCGGTCGCTGAAACAATTTCCGCGCTAAGCTCGTGCAAGCGGGTTATGTTGTGTGTAACTTGCAAGAGGCGCGTGCGAACGTAAAGATGAAAATAAGCGTCGCCGATATGCGCTAAAACAAGAGGTGATAAAGTTTTAATTTCGTCAGCAGGAAAACCCAAAGCGCGGCGAGCAACTTCGGTTGTTGAAGAATCAATCGCGCTATCTGGATGCAACGTCACGTTGCCGTCGCCGCTGTGCGCTAAAACCAATGGCGACAAAGTTTTAATTAAGCTTTCTTCCATGTTGCTCCTTGCGGCGTATCCTCAACGACAATTCCTGCCACTTTGAGTTCGTCGCGAATTTTATCGGCAACTGCCCAATTTTTTGCGGCGCGTGCGTCCTGTCGAAGTGCAAGGATAATTTTCATGAGCGCGTTGACAAGTTCCGGCTCGGCAGTTTTTTCTTCTGTCTTTTCGACGGGCACGGGCTGTTCAAATATCCCGATAATTTCCGCCATTTCCATATAAATATCCCGAACACGCAGAATTATATCGCCGTCAATCGTCACGGGCAAAATTTCTCCGTTAATAAATTCGCCGTAGTATTCGCCGATTTCTTTAGCCAACTCGAACATATAAGTTATAGCCAGCGCGGTGTTAAAGTCGTCGTCCATTGCCGCGTAGAAATTCGACAAAAGCCGCTCGCCCTCTTCGACAAGCCCGCCTGCAGGACTTACTGTTATTGCAAAATTTTTCTCGCCCGTGTCTTTAATAAATTCGCCCGCATGAATCCGCCGCGCTAAGTCGTCCAGTTGCCAATAAGCTTTAGCCAATTTGCCGAAAAATTCTTGCGCCTCAATTACTCTAGTTTCGTTGAACTCAAGCGGATTGCGATAATGCGTCTGCAACAACAGCAAACGAATCACTTCGCCAGGATATTTCGCTAAAACTTCTTCGACTGTGAAGAAACCTTTATTGCGCTTAACCATTTCCTTATTCGACTTGCTAAGTTTCTCGTTGCCGTTGGTTATAAAGCCGTTATGCAACCAATACTGCGCAAAAGAATTTTCATCGCCGAGAGCCGCTTGACTTTGTGCGATTTCGTTTTCGTGGTGCGGGAAGATTAAATCGGAGCCGCCGCCGTGAAAGTCAAATTTTTCGCCCAAAAATTTCAGCGACATTGCCGAGCACTCGATATGCCAACCAGGACGCCCTTGCCCCCACGGACTTTCCCAATACGGCTCGCCAGGCTTAGCCGCTTTCCACAGCGCAAAATCCATTGGGTGATGTTTACGTTCGTCAACTTCGACGCGAGCACCTGCCATCATGTCGGTAAGTTTTCGTCCGCTCAATTTGCCGTAATTTTTATCCTGTTCGACGCTGTAGAAAACATCGCCATTGCCCAGCACATAAGCAAAGCCCTTGTCAACGAGCGTTTGAATCATATTGATAATATCGTCCATTGTCTCTGAAACTTTGGGATAAAAATCTGCGCGGCGGACGTTAAGCGCATCCATACTCTTGAAATAAGCGGCGATATTTTTTTCGGCAATATCACTCCACGTTACGCCCTGTTCATTTGCCGCTTTAATAATCTTGTCGTCAACGTCGGTGAAATTTTGAATGTAGCGAACTTTGTAGCCGCTCTTTATAAAAAATCGACGAATAACGTCCCAAGTAACGAACGGGCGGGCGTTGCCGATATGTGGCGCGTTGTAAGGTGTAACTCCGCAGCAATAAATACTGACCTCGCCTTTTTTGAGCGGCTTAAAAATTTCCTTCGACCCGCTCATCGTGTTATAAACTTTAATCATAAGAAATCACTCCTTTAAATTTTCCTCGACATATTTGCAAATATCTTCGGGCGTAAAAATTTTAACTTCGTCGCCCTCAAAGCCCTGCATGTTGCGCGTAACTATTCCGTCAAAATTATTCGACTTGGCAACGGCGTATTGAACGGAGTCTTCAAAGTCTTTCCAATTCAGAGCGAAGGCGGCATGAATGTCTTTATCGGTAACGTTGACGACTCCCACAAACTCGAAAATATCTTTGAACATTTTACGCAAAGCTTGATGATCCTTCAATTTCTTGTAAGCCAAGTAATAAATATCCGTGATGGACGCCGCCGAGATAAAGTTATTTACATCGTGGCTTCTCGAAAGAGAAACTGCTCGCACACTCATAGAAAAGAAAGGCTCGCGTTTCAAAAATATATCCAAGACAACATTTGAATCAATCAGCAAATTTAATTCCATATTTTTCCGCCAACCTTTCTTCGCGCCAATCTGCCATAGTTTTCGTCGGATCCAAACCTTCCAAGCAACCGATAAGTCTGCCCATAATCTCGTCGATTTCTTCGGGACTCATTTTTTTGCGAACCTCGACGGGTTCGGCGGGCGCGACGGTAATTTTCACTCGCTGGTTGTCAGCGTAGTTGGGCAGTTCAATTATCCCTTTCAAGTCGCCTGCCGTCATTTCCTTACGAATGGTTTTCAGTTCCATGTTCAACACTCCTTTTAGTCAAGTCAACTTTATAATTTAAAGAAACTTCAATGGACGAGGTGCGCATTGCTTCGGCGGAAATTTCTGCGCGGGCGGCGGCAAGTTCCCTTTCTAATTCCTCAACGCGATTTTCAAGCCGCTGAATTTGTCTAAGTGCAACCTCAATCATTTCGCGTTCAGGGTCGGGCAAAATGTCATGATTCAAATCAACGTCGATTTCCTCCATAAGTTCAGCGTAAACGTTCGGATTGTTTAAATCGTAGCCGCGAGCCTTGCATAATTCTGCAACAGCCTCGCGATATTCTTCCTCGTTGTGAACGCGCTTGCCGTGCAAAACTACAACTCTGCCTGGAATGCCGACAACAGTCGCATGAGGCGGAACTTCTTTTAATACGACAGAACCCGCGCCGATTTTAGCATGGTCGCCAACTTTAAACGAGCCTAAAACTTTTGCGCCCGTCGCCACGACGACATTATTGCCGATTGTCGGGTGACGTTTACCCTTTTCTTTACCTGTGCCGCCCAAAGTCACGCCTTGATAAAGTGTCACGTTCTTGCCAAGCTCCGCCGTTTCGCCGATAACAATTCCCGTGCCGTGATCTATAAAAAGTCCGTCGCCAATCGTCGCGCCAGGGTGAATTTCAATGCCCGTTAAAAATCTGCAAAAATTTGACACGAGCCGCGCAGATACTATCCAGCCGCGTTTGAAGAGGGCGTGCGAAATTCTATGCAACCAAATAGCGTGAAGTCCCGAATAACACAGGACAACCTCCAATACGCTTTTTGCTGCAGGATCGCGCTCAAAGATGACGCGAATATCTTTCTTAATGCGCGAAAAAAATTTCATGGACAATCCCCCAACGATTAGATTACATTCAAACGCGGCGATTAATTTAAAATTTTTGTAATGTTTGGCGCGACCGCTGTTCCGCCGCTTTTAAAGCGGCCGCGAAAAAAATTTCATGGACGACACCTCAACCGACGATTATTTTTCTAAACTTGCTACTGAATAAGCCGCTATGCCTTGCTCCGTGCCCGTGAAGCCTAGCCCTTCCTCAGTTTTTGCTTTAACGCTCACCGCGTCAAGTTCTATTTGCAAAACTTCTGCAAGCCGTTTACGCATTTCTAAAATATGCGGCGCGAGTTTTGGTTTTTGTGCAACGATTATTGAATCAACATTGCCGATTGAGTAACCCTTAGCTTTAACGAGTTCGCAAGTTCTCTTAAGTAATTCGACGCTTGAAATATTTTTAAACTCCGGCGTCATCGGGAAATGTTGTCCAATATCTCCGAGCGTCGCCGCGCCCAATAATGCGTCAATTATCGCGTGAATCAAAACGTCGCCGTCCGAATGCGCCTCAAGTCCCAGCGTGTGTTCAATTTCTACACCGCCCAAAATTAATTTACGATTCGGCGCAAGTTTATGAACGTCATAGCCAATTCCAAAACGAATCATTTTTTATCGTTCCTTTGCAAGAAAGTTTCCGCGACGTGAATATCTTCAGGCGTCGTGATTTTTATATTTTCATAACTGCTCGTTACAACTTTTATCTTAATGCCAAGCCGCTCGACTAAGCTTGCGTCGTCCGTGCCCAAAAATTTTTCTTTTGCCGCTTTATCATAAGCCCGCAATAAAATTTCTCGCTTAAATCCTTGTGGCGTCTGAACTACTGCCAATTCTCTGCGCGGCGGCGTATATTTTACGAATCCTTCCGCGTCGACAATTTTTATCGTGTCCTTAGCCGGAACTGCCGCTATTGCTCCGCCGAATTCCTCTGCCGCGTCGATTACGTCATTAATAGTTTGCAGTGAAATTAATGGGCGTGCCGCGTCATGCACCAAAATTATTTCCGCGTCGTCAGGCAAAAGTTTTAAGCAATTCGCGATAGAATATTGGCGTTCGCTCCCGCCGACTGTTACACAATACGGTTTGAGATTTTCCGTCGCGCTTAAAAGTTTTTCAACCGTCTCAACTTCGTGTTCAGCGACTGCAACGATTAAGAGATTTACGCGCTCGACCTGCGAAAAAGTTTTCAGCGTCCGAATCAAAATTGGCTCGCCAGCAAGCTTTAATAGATTTTTATTTACGCCGCCGCCCATGCGAGTGCTTGAACCGGCAGCAGGGAAAATTGCTGTAACCATTATATCAACCCATAAGCAATGAGCCGGCGAATTCCGACTAAGACGCCCGCTTGATCATTGCTTGTCGTCTCGAATTTGGAAATTTTTTTCAAATCGGGATGAGCGTTCGCCATTGCAAAATTATAGCCGACTGCTTGGAGCATTTCGTAATCGTTGAGATAATCTCCAAAAGCCGCGCATTCTTCGGGCTTGAAGTTCATAACGCGCTGAATATTTTTGACAGCCTCGCCCTTGCTAATGCTAGGCGACATGACATCAACCCAATAATCCGAACTCAAGACAACTTGCAACGAATCATAAAACTGCGCAAGTTTATCATAAATATTTTTCTTAGCGTTGGCAGTTGGGTCGAAGAGCGCGATTTTCAAAACTTCGTCGTCAACTTCGTTAAAGCTGTCGATAATACCGTTATGCGTGTAATATTTTTCCAACTCGGCGCGAAATTCAGGCGTGTCTTGCTCGCGCAAAATGTAAGCGTCCTTCTTGCCGCAGTAGACACGCAAAATATTTTTTCCAAAATTATCACTTGCCGCCAAAACTTTTCTTGCCGCCTCGACGCCCAAAGGACAGCTAAAAATTTCTTCGCCCTTATACATAACGAGCGTCCCATTTTCGGCTAAAAATAAAAATTCGTCGCTATACTTTTCAAACGAACGAATCAGCGAAAAAAATTGCCGTCCGCTTGCCGGTGCAAAAATTACATTACGTCGTTTGAGTTCGGCAATCATTTCGTCGAAGCCTTCGGGCAATTTATTTTCACTCGTCAGGAGTGTGCCGTCCATGTCGCAGAAAATTATTTTAACCATTGAAAATCTCCCCTTAAAAATTTTACGCGCTAAATTTTCGACACAAAAAAGTTTTTTCCTGTGCAAAGCAAAACCGCCCCCAAATTTTGAGAGCGGTTTATTTGTTGCAAGTTGGATAAAAAATTACTTAAGTTCTTTAGCAAGTTCCATGATAGCGGGTGCAGAGCCGTCAGAGCCGAGAACTTCTTTAATCTTGTGCTCAACGAGTTCTTTGATATAAGCGCGACCAGGAGCGAGATATTGACGCGGGTCAAAGTGTTCGGGGTGTTGCACGAAGTGTTCGCGGATACCTGCAGTCAATGCAAGGCGGAGGTCGGAGTCAATGTTGATTTTGCAGACAGCCGATTTTGCCGCTTTACGGAGTTGTGCTTCAGGAATGCCGACAGCGTCTTTAAGGTTGCCGCCGTTGTCGTTGATGATTTTGACATACTTCGGAATAACGGAAGATGCGCCGTGAAGAACAATCGGGAAGCCGGGGATTTTCTTTTCGATTTCGGCAAGAATGTCGAAACGCAGTTCAGGCGGCTCAAGTACGCCGGTTTCGGGATTGCGGGTGCACTGTTCAGGGGTGAATTTGAATGCGCCGTGACTGGTGCCGATAGCTATTGCCAAGGAGTCGCAGCCGGTTTTCTCAACGAACTCGAAAACTTCTTCGGGTTTGGTGTAGTGAGCTTTGTCGGCGTCAACAGAAACATCATCTTCAACACCTGCGAGCTGACCAAGTTCAGCCTCGACAACTACGCCGTGTGCATGAGCATATTCGACGACTTCTTTAGTCTTCTCAATGTTTTCTGCAAAGGAATAGTGCGAGCCGTCGAACATAACGGAGGTAAATCCGCCGTCGATGCAGGATTTGCAGGTTGCGAAATCCGGACCGTGATCGAGGTGCAGAGCAATCGGAATGTCGCTGACTTCGAGAGCTGCGCGGACGAGGTGGACAAGATATTGATGATTAGCATACTTTCTTGCGCCAGCGGAGCACTGGAGAATAACAGGGGATTGAAGTTCGGCAGCGGCACCGGTGATGCCCTGGACGATTTCCATGTTGTTGACGTTGAACGCGCCGATAGCGAAACCGCCTTCATAAGCCTTCTTGAACATAGCTTTAGTTGTGATTAACGGCATTTAGCATACCTCCCAAAAAATTATTACACAGATTCGCGGGATTTTAACCCCTCCTAAAAAACAAGTGCATTTTAACATATTCACGGGCAAAGTTGCAACAAGCAATCAAAAATTTTTTGACAATTTAAATCTCCGCCAAGAACGCCGCATAACCTTTTTTAGTTTCGTAAATGTCAACTTTGGAAGTCGCCTCCCAAGGGGCGTGCATACTCAAAACTCCAACGCCGCTGTCGATAACTTCCATGCCATATTCCGCCATCATGTAAGCAATCGTGCCGCCGCCGCCCAAGTCAACTTTACCGAGTTCGGAAAATTGAAAGCGGACGTTGTGCTTATTTAAAATGGCGCGGAGCTTAGCGACGTATTCGGCATTGGCGTCGCTTGAACCGCTTTTGCCACGCGAGCCAGTAAATTTATTAAAAACCATGCCTTTACCAAGATAGGCGACGTTCTTTTTTTCGTAAGCGTTAGCATAAAGCGCGTCGTAAGCACTGGACACATCAGAGCTAAGCATAAACGAATTTTTCAAAGCGCGACGCAAAGCAAGTTCGTTGTATTGCCCGCAGGCGTTCATAAGTTCAGCAAGTGTATTTTCAAAAAATCTAGACTTCATGCCGGTTGCGCCATAGCTGCCGATTTCTTCTTTGTCGACGAGTAAACAACAAGCCGTTTTACCTAAAGTTTGCTCCGCCATTTCCAACATTGCCACGAGCGACGTATAGGAGCAAACGCGATCATCTTGCCCGTAACCGAGAACCATACTTCTATCAAAACCGAGTTCGCGAGCCTTGCCAGCCGGAACCAACGCGATTTCCGCCGATAAAAAATCTTTTTCCGTAATGTTGTAGGTATCCTTGAGGATTTTAAGCACGCCTTTTTTGACGGACTCTTTTTCATTTTCCTTGAGCGGATAATTGCCGACGAGAATATCCAACGCTTCGCCCTCAATAACTTTATCAGCGGTCTTTTTAAGTTGCTCCTTCGACAGATGAATCAGCAAATCCGTTACACAAAAAACAGGGTCGCTTTCGTTTTCGCCGATAACAACGTTGATAACGCGCCCATTTCGCTTGACAACAACGCCGTGCATAGCAAGCGGTATCGTTACCCACTGATATTTTTTTATTCCGCCGTAGTAGTGCGTGTCCATATAAGCCAATCCGCCGTCTTCGTAAAGCGGATTTTGTTTAAGGTCGAGGCGGCAAGTATCAATATGTGCGCCGAGAATTTTCAAGCCATTTTCCAGCGGTTCAGTCCCGATTTGGAAGAGCGCGACGGTTTTTTTCATGCATATGGCATAAACTTTATCGCCAGGATTGAGTTGAATATTATTTTTAATCACGTCGTCGAGATTTTTGTAACCAGCCGCTTTTGCTTGCTTAACAATCTCAACGACGCTTTCGCGTTCGGTTTTGCAACGGCTTATGAAGTCGATATAACCCGTCGCTAAATTCTCCAAAGCCGCCTTGTCTTCGTCGGTGTATTCATTCCACGCGGAAAATTTTTTCGCCATTTCTTTTTCCTCCAATTTTTCTTCCATTTGTTGTTCGTCCTTTTCGGTTTGAATTTGTTTCCATTTGCGCAATTTCTCTCTAAGTTCAGAGACTTGCGTCGTAAGTATTTTATCGTCCATCACAAAACTTAATCACCTCTAAAAAATCTTGAGCAGAATTTGCACGGTTGAATAAATTTCTAAGCTCCGCGCCGCCCGTTAAACCTTTGGTATACCACGCCGCATGAGCACGCATTTCACGGACGCCGACATATTCGCCCTTATAAAAAATAATTTTATCTAAGTGACGACGCATAATTTCTGCGCGTTCGTGAGTATTCGGCGGAGGAATTTTTTCGCCCGTTAAAAAATATTTCAGCAGACGATTGATAATAAACGGATTGCCCTGCGCGGCGCGTCCAATCATCACGCCATTGGCTTTAGTTATGGAAAGAATTTTATCCAGCGAATCAAAATCACGAACATCGCCGTTTGCAATGACGGGAATTTTAACGGCGGCTTTGACTTTGGCAATTTCTTCCCAATTCGCCGCGCCCGAATAAAATTGTTCTCGCGTTCGTCCGTGAACTGCAATAAAATCGACGCCTGCATTTTCCGCACGCTTAGCGACTTCAACGGCGTTAATACTATCACAGCCTAGACGAATTTTGACGCTGACAGGAAGTTTAACAGATTTTTTTACGGCTGACAAAATTTTTTCCACGAGCACGGGATTTTTCATAAGAGCAGAGCCTTCACCGTTCTTGACAATTTTAGGCGCAGGACAACCGCAATTAAAATCAATGACGGCAGCCGAGCCGAGTTGTTCGACGTAAGCCGCCGCCTCCGCGCAGATTATCGGGTCAGAGCCGAAAATTTGAATTGCCGTTGGTCGCTCCTCTGTAACCGTTTCAAGCATTGCCAGTGTTTTTTCGTTGCGATAGTGGACACCCGCCGCGCTAACCATTTCCGAAAACATCAGTAAATTTTTTTTAGCAAAGTCGTCGTCAATCAACTCGCGCACTAAAATTCTAAATGCAGTATCCGTAACTCCCGCCATTGGCGCAAGGAAAATTGGCGTCTTGAAAATTTCCGCTACCGTCATTGAGAATTTCTCTCGTGCAGGACGCGCAAGCCTGTCAGCGTCAAGAAGTGGTCAATTCTATCAATCGTCTTTGATTCGCGCTGAATCATCGTCGCAAGCCCGCCCGTCGCTACAACTTTTGCGTGCCAATCCGCGCCCATTTCCGCACGAATTTTTTCGACAATAGTATCAATCTGCCCGACGTAGCCATAAATAATTCCCGCTTGCATACAAGTTATCGTGTTGTGCCCGATAATATTTTTCGGCGGGACAAGTTCAATGCGCGGAAGTTTAGCCGTCGAACTGAAAAGAGATTCCGCACTAGCCACAATGCCCGGCGCAATCACTCCACCCAAAAAGTCGCCCGCCTCTGACACAACGTCAAAAGTCGTAGCCGTACCAATGTCAATCACAATCAACGGACCGCCGTATTGCTCGAAAGCTCCAACGACATTTACAATCCTGTCTGCGCCGATAGCTCGCGGGTTTTCGTAGTTGAGTTTGATACCAGTTTTAATTCCAGGACCGACGACTAGCGGACGAATTTTAAAATAACGTTCGCACATCTTAACAATCGGCACGACCAGCGGCGGCACCACCGACGAAATAATTATGTCTTTAACGTCAGAAATTTTTACACCCTGATAGCGGAAAAGGTCATTAATCAACATGCCGTATTCGTCGCCGGTTTTCTGCCTGTCCGTCGAAATGCGCCAGTGTTTACGCAAAATTTTTCCGCTGTACGTGCCCATAACAATATTGCTATTGCCAATGTCAATCACAAGAAGCAATTAATCCACTCCCTAAAAATTTTTATTACAAACTTTTCAGAAGGCGATGCAGGTAATTCCATTCAAGAAAATCTTTCCAAAGAGTTTTTTCTCGCGTTAAATTCATCATCTGCGACGTAATTTGAATTGAAACGTCACGAAGCTCCTCGACAATAGGATAAGGCAAAATTAAAAGATTAGGCAACTCGTCCATCAGAAGCTGAACTTCAGAAAGTTTAAGTCCGTCAAGAGATTTTAAAATTGCGGCAAGCGATGCCTCTTCAAAAACTTTAAAGCGTTCCTCATTCGGAAATTTTTTCAACAGATAAGCACTTAATGCCCAACAAGTCAACGCCGTCTCTAAATCAGAAATTTCCTCAGCGGCGTATTGGGATAAAGTTTTTATCAAAGTTTCTATCACACGGCTAATCCGCTGGGTATCACTTTTGAGAGAAAAAATTTTTTCACGTGCTGCGCGGTATTTCAAAATGCCGTCATCGAATTCATCATTACGATCATAATCATAAAAAAATTCTACAGGCCATTTATCATTAATATCTGCTCTACCGCGTTTATGTTTTAAGTTGAATTCTTCACGGGATTTTACTATATAATGGTTGACTACAATTTTTTCCGTAGCGACGGGATAAACACCAAATGCAGTTGGGAGTTTGCTACCATTCTCGTTTATGGTGTAATTTTCATTGAAGTAATACGGATAATGAATATTGACACCTTTAATGCGTCGAGGATTTAAAATAGATTTTAAAAAAACGTTACCAATTTTGTAATCTACGTTTTCCTCTTTTTTAACTTTATCATTGAAATCCTTCTTTGCACGCCTAGTAAAGCGTTCTAACACACCGCTAGAATAATCTGCCTTTTCTTGTCCGTTTGAACCAAAGCATTGCCAATGAATACCTAAACCGGAAGCTTCCGGATCACTAGATAAAATTTTATCGGCAGTTTCTATTATCGTACCGGTGGTATTTTTAGGAAAAATAAATTCGTCCAAATCAATGAAGGCTATGTACCGACAATGGAATCGATAATCTTGAACAGCCTCAAGATAAGCCGCGAATTGCATTACATTGCCAGGAAAATATTTACTAGTAACCAAGCCAGCTTCCACATAGGGCGCGATAATTTCATTGTAGTTATCTGTGCTGTCGTTGTTATAAAGATAAAAATGCTCAACTCCGGCAAGCAAATGATAATCAAGCCATTCTTTAAGGTAACGTCCTTCATTTTTCAGAATTGCCCCGACTGCCAAGTCGTAGAGAAACAAATCCTTATTGACACTCAAAAATTTCTCACCTCAATTTATCTGCGCTTGCGAAGTTTAGATTCGATTAAAGCCAAAGCGTCTTCTGTGAAATTCGGTTTTTTGACGTGCCCAGCCGCAGACGATTTATTTATTTCGCTGATTATCGCAAAGTCTCTCGTTTCCGTCATGATTATTACGGGGATATTTTTAAGCTTTGGATTGCTGTCGACGAGCGATAAAAATTTCAAGCCGTTGACGAAGGGCATATCCAAATTTACGAGAACTAAATCTGCGCCGTTGCTCTCCAAAAGTCTCATGCCTTCCGCCGCGCTTTGAGCTGTAGTTATATCGCAAGGCAGACGATTTTTGAGCGTCTCTCTCTCCTGCCGCAAGTCGAAAATATCGTCATCAATGAGCAGGACACGGAAAGAACCTCTCTGCGGCGTTTCAACGACGGGTAAAATTTCGCCTTTAAAGTCTTTGCCCGTTATAACTTTATTGACACGCCCGACTAAATCTTTTGGGGCGCAAGGTTTTGAAACATAATCCTGCACGCCGAGTGAAAAGACATCGGCGACAATTTCCCGCCGCGTTGAGCCGGACATCATCATCACGGGCACAGTTTTAAAACGGTCGTCTTCGCGAATACGGCGCAACATATCCAGCCCGTTATAATCTGCGTCTAAGACGACAAGATTTATTTCGCGGCTAACAAGCGTATTAATCGCAGTCAAAGGATTATTTACTGCAAGAATTTTGTATTCGGGCAAGCCGCGCTCCAAAACGATTTTGGTTATACTCAAGTTGCGTTCGTCGCTGTTGACAATCATAATTATAGTTTCAACTCTGTCTTCAGCGACTTTTTTTAGGGCATTGGTTTTTAAAGTTTCCATGCGTTCACCCTGAACTTTTGCCCGTTCCCTAAATTTTTCAAGACACGACTCGCAATAAAGTCCGCCTTTTATAATTCGCCCGCAACCGACGCATTGTCGACCGCCGCCGCTCAATCGGGCTCTGCTATCTCTTCGTACCATTGCAGTCCCTTCTACCTCCTCCTCGAAAAACATCAAGATTATTTTTTCTAGTTTACTAAAATTCGCCGATATGTCAATAAAAAAATCCGACGAGGTTACTTGCGCCAGATTCTTTTAGCACTATTAATTTCAGTCGTCGAAAATATCTAAGTTCATTCAGTTCAGTCCAAATCTGTTGCCTTGCCTTTATATTGCGGTGTACGTTTTTCTAAAAAGGAGTTGATACCTTCTTTGTAATCTTCGCCCTTGAACACGCGGGTACGGTAGGCGTTAATCCGCTCAAAATTCTCCGCGCTTATGACGGTTGAAGCACGACTCAAAATACGGAATTGCCGTTTGATAGCACTTATCGACAAAACGCTATTGTGACGCAAGGGATTTAAAAAGTGTTCTTCAAGAACTTTATCCAAATCCTCAAGTTCGGCGACGCGGTTGATAAGTCCGACGTTGAGAGCGTCATCGGCGGTAATCGGCGTTCCTAGAAAGAACATTTCACGCGCTTTATTCATGCCAAGTTGATTGATAAAGTGCAGAATACCCGACGCATTGTAAGGTATGCCAATTTTCGCAGGGGTTATGGCAAAAGTAGCATTCTTAGAACTTACAATCATATCGCACGACAGGCAAAGGTCGCACGCGCCGCCCCATACGGTTCCGCTTACGCAGGCGATAACGGGAATGGGTGTATCCTGAACTTTACGCAATAAAGCTTCCATAGGAACGTAAAATGACAACGGGTCTGTACCATCTTGCGGCAATTCGTGAATATCATGTCCTGCGCTCCATACTCCGCGCCTTGTTTGGGCTTTAATTACGATGCCGACGCATTCATTGGAGTAACCGTAATCCAGTGCGTCGACAAGTTCAGTGCACATCTGTTCACTAAGGCAGTTAAAATGAGCCGAGTTTTGCATTTCTACATAACAAATGCGATCTTTAATGACAGTGTTTACTAACAATTTTATACCTTCTTTTCTATTAGATATTTATTGATTATAGTTGTAAATGATTTTCCTGTAAAGTTTAATATACATATAAAAAATCCGACGAGCAATTTACCCGCCGGATTGTGATTAAAATTTTTATATTAGCTGTTCATAAGTTTTTTGTAAAGTTCAATGTACTCGTGCGCCGAATTCTTCCAGCTATAGTCGCTGTTCATGGCGTTGGAAGAAATTTGGAGCCAAACTTCAAACTGCGCATAAGTCGACAGTGCACGCTTGAGAGCATACATCATTTCGTGCGCGTTGTAATTCGAGAAGACGAAGCCATTGCCTTGTTTGGTGTACTTGTCGTATTGCTGAACGGTGTCTTTCAAGCCGCCAGTTTCACGCACGACGGGAGCCGCACCATAGCGCATAGCGATAAGCTGACCAATGCCGCAAGGCTCGTAATTGGACGGCATAAGGAAAATATCGGACGAGGCGTAAATCCTCTGCGCAAGTTCATTCGAGAAATAAATATTCGCCGAAACTTTTTGCGGATATCTCCACGCCAAGCCTTTGAACCAATCCTCATAAACTTTATCGCCGGTGCCGAGCAGAACGAATTGGAAATCCTCGTGCTGTAAAAGTTCGTCCATCATGCGGACAACGAGGTCAAGACCTTTAGCCGCAACAAGACGAGTAACCATTGACACAATCGGAATTTTTCTGCCTTGCGGAAGTCCGAGCAACTCTTGGAGCTTAATTTTGTTTTCGCACTTCTTATCGAACGCGGCATAAGCGTCGGAATTATCATAGTTTACAAACAAGTGCTTATCGGTCGCGGGATTAAATACGGTGTAGTCAATGCCGTTGACAATGCCGTACAAATCATCTTTGCGGCTACGGAGAAGTCCGTCGAGGTGTTCGCCGAAATATTCGTATTGAATTTCCTGCGCATAAGTTTTGCTAACAGTCGAGACGTAATCGGCGTAGATAATGCCGCCCTTCATGAAGTTGACCGCATCATAGAATTCGAGGTCGCCGTTGTTGAAATATTTCCAGTCGAGTCCGAGAACGTCGCCCATAATATCTTTGGTGAAGACGCCCTGATATTTGAGGTTGTGAATCGTGTACAGCGTTTTGATATTTTCGTAGCGTTCGTCGCCCTGATGTTCGAGTTTCAGCAGAACGGGAACCAAACCAGCGTGCCAATCGTTAGCGTTAATAACGTCAGGGAAGAAATCAAGCGCAGGCAAGCAATTCAGAATTGCGCGGCAGAAGAACGAATAACGCTCAGCGTCGTCGTCGTAGCCGTAAAGCCCTTCGCGAGCAAAATATTCTTCATTGTCGACGAAATAATAAGTCACGCCGTCAAGCTCGTATTTATCAATGCCAACGTATTTCGTACGCCAAGAAACGGGGATTGTCCCGTCGTAAACGTGCTCCATACCTTCGCGATATTTCTCGCCGATTTTGCTGAACTTCGGAAGAATAACGCGAACATCAACGCCCTGCTCCTTGAGAGCTTTAGGGAGTGAACCTGCTACATCAGCCAAACCGCCGGTCTTAACAAACGGTACAGCTTCAGACGCCACATAAAGAACTTTCATAATATAAACTCCCTCCTGTTTATCTTGTTGTTGGGAAAAATATTTTGCTTATACATCTAAACAATCACGTCGTGTTTGAGATAAATTGTTGCGAGCGGCGGAATTGTCAAGGTTATTGAGTGACTGCGATTGTGATACGGAATATCTTCAGTTAACAGAGCACCGGAATTTTTTATTCCACTGCCGCCGAATTCTTCCGCGTCCGAGTTAAACACTTCGACATAACTGCCTTTGTCGGGGACGCCAATTCGATAGCCCTCGTGCGCATTTGGCGTAAAGTTGGAAATTGCAATCAAGTAATCGTCGCTATTTTCCGCCTTGCGAATAAAGGAAACTATGCTGTTATCGTTGTCGTTGCAGTCAATCCACTGGAAGCCGTTCCAATCAAAATCCACTTGCCAGAGCGATTTGTTATCAATATAAAATTTGTTCAATGCCCGCGAATATTCCTGCAACTGCTTATGTTTTTCGTATTGCTCGACGAGGTGCCAATCTAAGCTGTCGTTTTCGTTCCATTCGATAAACTGCCCGAACTCGCCGCCCATAAACAAAAGCTTTTTGCCGGGGTGCGCCATCCAGTAGCCGAAGAAACATCTCAAGCCCGCAAATTTCTGCTCATATTCGCCAGGCATTTTTTCAATCAAAGATCGCTTACCGTGAACAACTTCGTCGTGCGAAAGCGGCAGGATAAAATTTTCCGCGAACGCATACATAAACGAGAAAGTAACTTTGTCGTGATTCCATTTGCGATAAATCGGGTCGAGGCTGACATAAAACAACATGTCATTCATCCAGCCCATGTTCCACTTGTAGTTGAAGCCCATGCCGCCCATATAAACTGGTTTGGAGATAAGCGGCCACGAAGTAGATTCTTCCGCCATCATCAACGCTTGGGGATTATACTTGAAAACAGTTTCATTAAGTTTTTTAAGGAATTCGACTGCCTCAAGATTGCCGGTGTCGCCGTAGCGATTTGGAGTCCACTCCCCCTCCTCGCGCCCGAAGTTAAGATACAACATATTTGCCACGCCGTCAATCCTTAAGCCGTCAATATGAAATTCATCGAACCAAAACAGCGCGTTTGATATTAAAAAGCTTTGAACTTCCGTGCGTCCGTAGTCGAAATTAATCGTGCCCCAGCCGCGATTCTCGGAACGTTGCGTGTTGTCAGATTCGTAGAGGTTAACGCCGTCGAATTCGCGCAAGCCTTGAGTATCTTTGCAGAAATGCCCTGGCACCCAGTCCATTATCACGCCGATATTATTTTTGTGCGCCGTCTCAACTAAGTAGCGGAAATCATTTGGCTCACCATAACGACTTGTCACAGCAAAATAACCTGTCGTCTGATAGCCCCAAGAATTATCAAGCGGGTGTTCAGTCAGCGGCATGAACTCAATATGCGTATAGTGCATTTCCTTGACGTATTTAATCAACTTGTCGGCAAGCTCGCGATAAGTTAGATAATCCCTGCCGTTGCGCTGCCAAGAGCCTGCATGCACTTCATAAATCAGCATTGGGTGCGAATAGGAAGATTGACGCTTTTTAAGTTCCTGCCAATCGTCGTCTTGCCAGTCGTAATCTTCGAGGTTGTAGATTTTCGACGCGGTATTAGGACGTTTCTCCGCCCAAAAGCCATATGGGTCATCTTTTAAAATGTGCGGTCCATTAGGCGGAAGGATTGCATATTTGTAGAGGTCACCTTGCTTTAGCCCTTCGATAAAAGTTTCCCACGTTTCGCCGTCTTCAAGCTGAATCATACGATTAACGCGATTATCCCAGTTGTTGAAGTCGCCAACGACGCTGACTGATTTGGCATGAGGTGCCCAAACTGCAAAGCGCACGCCCTTTTTGCCGTCGCGTTCGATAAAGTGTGCACCGAGCATTTCATAAGCGCGATAATTCGTGCCTTGATGGAACAGATAAAGACCGTATTCGCTGAGGTTGGCAATTTTCATGAATCAGCCTCCCTTCCCGCTAATCACTAATTATTGAATCTTACAAGGTTTGATATTCCAAATTTCAGCGGCGTATTCGTCAATGGTTCTGTCGGAAGAAAATCTGCCGGAGTTAGCAATATTCATAGCCGCCGAACGGAGCCAACCCATACGATCTGCATAGCGTGCATAGATTTCGTTATGCGCGTCGATATAAGCGTTGAAGTCTTTAAGGATAAAGAATTCGTCGTTGCCCTGAATCAGATAGTCGCGAATCGAATGGAAGTTGCCGTAGGTGCCGTCGGTGAGTTTATCGACAACGAGGCGTGCATTAGGATTGCCGGTGTATTCGTTCCACGCGGAGTAGGTGCCGTTTTCGTAATAAGCAAGCACTTCGCCCGCCTTAAGTCCGAAGATAACAATATTTTCGTCGCCAACAGCTTCGCGGATTTCGACGTTTGCGCCGTCGAGTGTGCCAAGAGTTATCGCGCCGTTCATCATGAATTTCATATTGCCAGTACCGGACGCTTCCTTAGACGCCGTAGAAATTTGTTCGCTAACGTCCGCCGCAGGATAAACGATTTCGCCAATAGACACGCCGAAGTTTTCGATAAAGACGACTTTTAAGCGGTTGTCAATGGATTTATCGTTGTTAATCTTGTCGGCAATAGCGTTGATAAGGCGAATAGTTTCCTTAGCAATGTAGTAACCTGCCGCCGCCTTGCCGCCGAAAAGATACGTCGTCGGGAGCGGTTTATAACTTGGGTCGTTTTTAAGTTTTTCGTATTGCCAAATTATATGGAGCGCGTTCATAAGTTGGCGTTTGTAGGAGTGAATGCGCTTAACTTGAATGTCGAAAATTGTATTCGGGTCGAGTTCAACGCCTTGATGTTTCTTGATAAAGTTAGCGAGCGCAGTCTTACGAATCAATTTAATCTCGTCGAGTTCCTTTAAAACTTTTCTGTCGTCAACGGATTCATTGAACAAATCCAACTGTTCGGGGTGACGGTGCCACACGCGGCTGCGAATTGTTCTGTCGATAAGGTCGGCGAGTTCAGGATTGTTGCCCATGAGCCAACGACGATGAGTTATGCCGTTAGTTTTGTTATTGAACATGCGCGGCCAATATTCGTAGAAGTCATGGAGCGTTGTTGATTTAAGAATGTCGCTGTGAATTCTTGCGACGCCGTTGACGGAGTGCGAACCGACAATCGCGAGGCGAGCCATATGGACTTCGCCGCCTTCGATAATCGACATTGCACGAAGTTTTTCGACATTGTTCGGATAACGCGCCTTGACGTATTCGAGATGACGGCGGTTAACTTCGTCGATAACCATATAAATGCGCGGCAAGAGTTCTTTAAACATACCGACGGGCCATTTTTCGAGAGCTTCCGGCATAATCGTATGGTTCGTATAAGCGACGACGTTGCGAGTAATCGTCCATGCCTCGTTCCATTCCAGTTCGTGTTCGTCAACCAAAATGCGCATGAGTTCAGCGACGCAAAGCGCGGGGTGCGTGTCGTTAATGTGAATTGCAATTTTCTTGTCGAGTGCGCGAATATTTCCGCCGGAGCGAATGTAATGGCGAATAATACTTTGCGTGCCCGCCGAAACGAGGAAGTATTCTTGAATCAGGCGCATGCGCTTGCCTTCGCTGGAGCTGTCGTCGGGGTAGAGGTATTCGGTAATGCTTTCGACGAATTGGCGGTATTCATTTTTAGCGCGCATTTGTTCATGCGTCAACATGCCGTAATCAGAGAAGTCGCGGTTAACTTCGGCGTTCCAAAGGCGGAGCGTGTTAACTGTCTTGTTGTGATAGCCGACAATCGGCACGTCGTAGGGAACAGCCATAACAGTCATTGCGTTATCGTGGACGAGCTTTAACGAGCCGTCGGGTTGTTCCTTCATGTAAGCGTTGCCGTTGAATTTGACGTTGATTGACTTATCGGGTTTGCGATATTCCCAAGCAAAGCCGTCGCGGAGCCAGTTATCGGGAATTTCGACTTGTTGACCTTGAATAATTTTCTGCTCAAAAAGTCCGTACTGATAGCGAATACTGCAACCGTGACCAGGCAGACGGTGAGCCGCGAGCGAATCGATAAAGCACGCCGCCAAACGACCTAAGCCGCCGTTACCAAGTCCTGCGTCGGGTTCTTCCTCGTAAATTTCATCGAGGTTCAAGTCGAGGTCTTCAAGCACTTCGCGGAACGCCTCATCAATGCCGAGATTGATAAGATTTGCTTTAAGGAGACGCCCCATTAAGAACTCAATCGAGAAATAATAAACTTGCTTTTCTTGCCTGTCCATGTAAGCTTTGTTCGTCTTAATCCAGTTTTCGGAAACGAACTGTTTAGCGACTGCCGCGACAGTCTTATAAATCTCGTTCATGGGCAGTTCTTTGATGTCGCGCCCGAACATGATATGCGCTGAACTTATAAAGCGCATTTTGAGGGCGTCCTTGAGTCTTTCGTACTCCTTACTGTGTGCGGTTCTATTTGCATCCTTTGCCAAGTGTACTCCTCCTTTTAATGCGAGATTGTTTATATTTCTAAGTGCCATTTTATCAAACAGCGAAAAACTTGGCAATATTTATCGAATCATAAACCACAGAAACGGCGAATTTTTACGCTAAGGCAAGTCCCTCAGGTAAAAATCCGCCGCCGATTTCTCATCGATTAAAATTTAATGACTTAGATCCTTGCTTTTTTCGTAACAATGTAAGGATAATTTTCCGCGCCTTTGAGCCAGCGATTTTTGGTGATGATAACTTCTTTGTCGCAGATAACATTTTCGACGCGAGCACCTTCCTGTACGTCGCAACGTTGCATAAGGATAGAATCTTTAACGACTGCGCCATTGCCGACGATAACGCCGCGGAAGATTATGCTGTTTTCAACTGTGCCGCGAATTTCGCAACCATTAGCGATAAGCGAATTTTTAACGTTGGCAGTTTCTTTATACTGAACGGGAACTTCGTCTTTAACTTTTGTAAAGATCGGGCGTTCGCTGTTCATAAAGAGTTCTTCCCAAACTTCAGGCTTGAGGCAGTCACGATTTGCCGCATAATATTCCATAGTAGAATTGATATGCGCAACATAGCCGTCATGTTTGTACGCGCTGATTTTGAATTCATTTGCATGACGAATCAACGCATCAAGCAGGAAGTCTTGCCCGCCGCGTTCGTAAGAAGATTTAACGATATAAGCGAACGTCGGGACGGGCATGAGATACGCGCCCATAACGTCTTTTTGTCCGGCTTTAATCGCAGGAACTTCGGCGAGGTCGGTGACAATGCCATTGGTGCTGGTTTCGATAACGACGCTCTTACCTGCGCGGTCAACTTGCGCTTTGGAGTAAACCATTGTAATATCCGCGCCGCTGTCTTTATGGAACTGGAGAACTTTTTCAAAGTCAATGTTGTAAATGTAGCTTGCGTTGATGAGAAGGACATATTGTCTGCCGCTGAGTTCAGCGAAGTCGAGGTTGGCATAAATATCTTTAAGGTCGCCCTTGCGCGAATCATTGTCGGGGAGCGCGGCGGGCAAATAGGTTAAGCCGTCACGACGACGAGCCAAATCCCAATCCTTACCGGAGCGGATATGGTCGAGTACTGCGCGGGAAAAATCGGGCAAAAGAAGTCCGACGATGCTCATGCCGGAATTAACCATGTTGGAAATAGCGAAGTCAACGAGACGATAACGCCCCGCGAACGGCAGAGCCTCAACTGCACGAGTTGCAGCCAATTCTCTTATTAAACTGTTGCCTTCCTGAAGATTTATAATCCCCACTACTTGTTTCAATTCAAAGCACCTCCGATGGTAGCTGTTAGCATTTTTCTAAGCACTAACCACTAATCACTTATCCGGCGTTGACGACGGCACCTTCGGGAACGACGAAAATTTCGCCCTCTTTGCCTTCGACTCTTGCGCCCGCTCTGATAACGGCGTCTTGAGCGATAATCGCATATTTAACGACTGCGCCTTCTTCGATAATAGCCGACGGGAGAACAACCGAACTGCTAACGGTTGCGCCTTTACCGACGCGCACGCCTTGGAAGATAACGGACTTGTCAACGTCGCCCTCAATCTTCGCGCCCTCGTTAATCATAGACTGCTTAACAGAAGCATAAGGTCCTACGAAATGCGGCGGGAGCGACGGATTGGACGAATAAACTTTTTGGTCGCCTTTGAGGTCGAAGGGCGGCTGATCCTGCAGAAGATCCATATTTGCCTGCCAGAGGCTTTCAATCGTTCCGACATCTTTCCAATATCCGTCAAATGCATAGGAGAACATGCGGGCATTATCCGCCAACATTTTCGGAATCAAGTCGTTGCCGAAGTCATGCGTAGAATCTTCTTTAACGCCGTCTTCTTCGAGGTACTTTTTAAGGAAGGGTTTCGAGAAAATGTAAATGCCCATCGAGGCGAGGTTGGATTTGGGTTCTTTTGGTTTTTCCTGGAATTCGGTAATACGTCCGGTCTCTTTATCGGTAACCATAATACCAAAGCGCGGAGCTTCTTCCCAAGAAACTTCAAATACGCCGATTGTAACGTCAGCATTATTCATCTTGTGAGCTTTGAGCATCCACGAATAATCCATTGTGTAAATATGGTCTCCGGAGAGAATCAGGACGTAATCGGGGTCGGCGAGGTCGATAAAGTTAAGGTTCTGATAAATCGCATCTGCCGTGCCGCGATACCAATCCGCGCCCTTTTCGCGAGCATAAGGAGGAAGAATAAATACGCCGCCGCCCGTGCGGTCAAGATCCCACGAGCTACCGCTACCGAGATAGTTATGAAGTTCGAGCGGCTTATATTGGGTAAGCACGCCAACTTTTTCAATGCCCGAATTTGCACAGTTAGAAAGCGGGAAGTCGATAATGCGATACTTTCCGCCGAACGGTACTGCCGGCTTCGCAACGGTTTTCGTTAAGGCCTTGAGGCGGCTACCCTGCCCGCCGGCCAATATCATTGCCAAGCACTCTGTCTTTCTCATAGAATAATCCCCCCTGAACGAAATACAATGCCTCCAATACTTCCGAAGCAACGCTTCATTAATTAGGCATTTCTACGCGCTTTAGGTTTTTCCTGCACAAAATTTCAGAAAAATTTTTCACGGACAAAAAAATTCCCCTGCGCAAGATTACGCGGGGAGGAAAAATTTTTTCACATTGCTTGAATGAGAGAATAAGAATTTAACGGCGAATCTAAATATTGCCAGCCTTTTACAAAATCTTTAGCTTCGATGAACCCCTCTTTAGTCAATAAATCGAATGGAAAGTTTTTATTAGATAATTTTTCCGTCATGACAAAGAAGACACATTTGCCCTTGTGGAGTTTCATAGCTTCGGTTAGCTTTTGAATGGACTGTTCGTTTTCGGCAGGGATAATTATTTCGTCGTCGCATATCGAAAAAATTTTCTTCATGAAATCAACTTTTGCGGGTTCCACGAAAAACGCACGAGTTTTGCCCGACATAATCGCGGAAAGCTTTAATGCAGAATTCTTCAAATCGCTATGGACTTGCAAAAAAGCATTATACAATCTGCCCATTGAATCCTCATCGAAAAACGGCGTACGAATAAAATAGCTCATCCACAGCCGATTAAAAGCGTCAGATGTATCCATACCATTAAATAATGTATCGCCTATATAATGATAAATTTTTCTTCCAGGAGATGCTTTTTGATTTCGTTCATAATGTATATAAGAGTTGAATTTTTGGGGTAATTTCATAGTACGTGTTGCAAAACAGTAATTCAGAAGACACTGATCTCCCCATCTTAGATGTTGGGGATTTTCCGAAAAAAATTTCATTCCGGTTTTTACAGTTTCTTCTTCTTTACGCAAGATATTTAAATTCATCAGCAAGACACCGGCATTAAAATAATCTTCTTCTTTTACAATACCTTTTAAGCTAATAGGGGCACTAGACATAACGCCGAGCGGCTTGTCGGCGAGATCTATTTGCCAAAACTCGTTTATATCCAGTGTAGCGATAATATCGCAATCGAGGTAAATTGCTTTTTCTATAGTCGCAGGAAGGACAAAGGGGATAAAAACTCGATAGAACGTACCGATAGTAAAATGCGTTTTATCAGAATTTGGAAAATATTTGCGTATTTCTGCAATTCTGTCCGCACAAAGTTCCTCAACGTTATAAAATTTCACGAGCTGACCGTAACGTCCCGCTAAGTACATAAATTTTTCGCGGTTATCGGTCGTCAAGGTGTTGTCGTGCAGGATATGAACGGTAATCAACGGTAATAGTGGGGGTATTTACGTTTTCAAGAACAGAAAGCATAGCCGTGCCCGCAAATTTTGAAAATCGTCCCGTTTTATCATTAAAACAAAAACAAACGTGAATCATAGAATCCATCCTTTCAGATACTTTGAATAAGTTTATATGAATTTAAAGAAACGCCTTGCTCTTCAGATAAAAATTCCATAGCGTTAAGAAAATCTCTGCCGAAAACAAATCCGGCTTTGGTTAAAGTGCGGAACGGGAAATTTTGCGCCATTATGAAGAAAATTTTTTTGCCTTGAGATTCTTTCATGGTGTCAGCTAATTTTTGTAGAGATTTGCGATTTTCAAGCAGAATAATTTCTTCGTCGTTGCGAACATTAAAAATCTTTTTAAGTTCGTCAACGTAATTAGGCATCACGCAAAAGGCGCGAATTTTATTATTAGTTACCAGCGAAATATTTGCCATTGATTTTTTTAAGGCGATATGAATTTGCTGTAAGTCTTCGTAAAGCTTGCCGATTGTAGAGATGTCAAACCAAGGCGTCTTTGAAAAATATTCCAGCCAAAGTGAATTAAACGGCTCACTCGTTTCCAGACGGAGGGCGTAGTCCGTGTACTGATAAATTTTCCTCCCTACGGTCTCGTTTCTACGTCTAGCCCAACTAACGAACTGATTAAACTTCGCCGGCAATTTGACAGTTTGAAGCGAGAAACAATAATTCAATATGGTTTGATCCAAAAGGTTAAAATATCTATGCTTGAGCGCAAACTTCATGCCCTCTGGTATAGCCGTTTCTTTGAAGCGCAGAAAACGCAAATTCATCAGCAAAACGCCCGAATTAAAATAATCTTCCTGTTGAACAAAGCCGTCAGCGACGATTTTATCTTGCGTATGAAGGTCATAACCAATATCAAGCGCGGGAACTACACCGAGCGCATTGCCTCCGAGTTTAATACGCCAAAGTTCGCTTATATCCGTATTGACGATAGTATTGGATTCAATGTAAATTGCCCGTTCAATGTCAGGCGGAAGAACTTGCATAATTAAAAATTTGTAAAACGCCGCCCCTTGTGAAGGTATATCGTCGGCACTAGGAAAGATTGTATTAATTTCCTCGATTTTATCTGCGCACAATTCCACGACGTTATAGAACTTGACTTGTTGCCCGTAACGACCAGCCAGATAAGAAAATTTACTGCGATTGTCTGCTGTTAAGGTATTGTCGTGCAGAATATGCACTGTTATCGACGGGAGCGGCTTAAAGATATTTTCAAACATAGAAAGCATTGCCGTACCAACGAATTTTGCAGAATAGCCCGTCTCGTCCCTGAGCGCAAAGCAGACATGGATCATTAAAATCACTCCTTTAATTTAGCGGAAAAATTTTTTACAATGCCTCGATAAGAGCATACGACGCGGACGGGACGTTTTCAGCATTAGGTAAGAACTCAAAAGCTTTGATAAAATCTTTGCCCTCCGTAAAGCCTTCTTTATTAAGTCGGTCGAAGGGGAAATCTCTCTTCAGAAGTTTCTCCGTCGTGACAAAAACTACGCTTGTATCTTTAGAAGTTTTCATCGTGGAGATTAATTGATGTAGAGACTTTTTATCTTCGGCGATAATAATTTTTTCGTCGTCGCCTATGGAAAAAATTTGCTTCATGTTCTCTAATTTTTCAGGGGCAATAAAAAAGACGCGAGCTTTACCTAACACAATCGTAGAGAGATTTAAGGCGGAATCTTTTAAATCATTGCGGATTTCTTTTAAGCTAGTATAAAGCCGCCCGAATGTTTCCACGTTAAACCAAGGAGTCTTAATAAAATACTTCATCCATAAACGATTGGAGAAGTCGTTCATATCAAGCCCCATTCGCGACGAACCGTCTACATAATGAAGAATTTTTCCGCTGAAGTCTAAGTTCTTATATTTACGCGCATTCTTAACGAACAAGTTAAATCGCACCCTCAGCTTTATAGTTCGTTTAGAAAAGCAATAGTTCAAAACGGTTTGCTCCAAAAATGTGTGCGCGGGATTTTCACCTCTAAACTTGATCCCCTGCATTATAGTTTGTTCCTCGCCACGCAAAATATCTAAGTTCATCAGCATGACGCCGGTATTAAAATAATCAAAACTACTAACAATGCCCTCTCTGCACAAGCGGAAAGATTTTCTGCAATCAGTTCCGTTTTCTGTACCGGGAACGACGGCAAGAACTTTATCGGCAAGGTCTATTTTCCAAAGTTCGTTTATATCCAAATTAATTATGGTGTCAGGGTCGATAAAGATAGCTTTGCTAATTTCGTTAGGAAGGACTTGCGGAATTAATAATTTATAAAACGCACCCACAGTAACTTTTGCAGTTTCCACTTCCGGAACCAACTTTATAATCATAGCAATTTTATCCGGACAAAGTTCGTCGAGATTATAAAATACTATAGACTGTTTATAGTGATTGGAAATGTAAGAAAACTTTTCTCGATTAGCAGGCGTCAAAGTGTTGTCGTGGATGATATGAACCGTGACTTCCGAATTGGTATTTTCAAAGAGCGAAAGCATAGCCGTGCCCGCGAATTTTGCGTAACTGCCCGTCTTATCGTGAAAGCAAAAACAAACATGAATCATAAACTCACCCCTTTACATCGCTTGAATAAATGGGAAAGAATCAAACGGCGTGCCCTTAGCGTCGGATAAAATCTCCCAGCCTTTTATGAAATCTCTGCCCTCAACAAAATTAATCCTAGCCAGCTGTTTAAACGGAAATTTTTTACCCAAAACTTTTTCCGTCATGATATAGAAAATTTTTTTGCCGCGAGATTCTAACATTGACTTAGCTAAATTTTTAAGAGATTCTTGGTTTTCGGCGATAATAACTTCCTCGTCGTCGCGTATAGAAAAAGCTTCCTTTACGGCACTTAGTTTTTGCGGCTCAACAAAAAACACCCGCGCTCTATTCGACATAAAAGCAGAGGCGTTAGATATGTAACTTTTAAAATTGTTACGAGCTTGTTGAAAGCTTGCATAAAGTTTCCCGATTGCGTCCGTATTAAACCACGGTGTGAGCATAAAATAACTAAGCCACAACTGATTAAAAATATCATCGGAATTCAGTTGAAGAGTATTTTTAGTGTAATGATAAATCACCTGACGAATTTTGGACTTCATATCCTCTTTGCGCCGTTCACTTCTTATAAACTGGTCAAACTGTCCAGGCAACTTAAGATAATCGTTGGCAAAAAGATAATTCAAAATGTCTTGGTCGAAAGCACTGCACTGTTTATTTTCCCCTCTGAACTTCACGCCGCTCGTTAAAAGTTCGTCGTTTTGTCGCAGGTAATCCAAATTCAATGCCATGACGCCCGAATTAAAATAATCCTCAAATTTAACTAAGCCAGATTTAATCAGATATTTTTCTATGGCGTAGCCTCTGGAAGATTTAAACATTTCGGAAGAGGCAACGCTTTCAGGAACGGCTCCCAATGGTTTGTCGCCTAATTCAATCTGCCAAAGTTCTTTTATATCAAGATTGACGATAACATCTGCGTCGAAGTAAATAATTTTATTAATATTCGACGGCAGAACTTTAGAAAGCATGAGACGATAAAACGCCCCCACGCTGACCCTTGAGTTTTTGATAGACGGAACGTAGCTTATATATTCTTTTATTTTATCTGGACAGAGTTTTTCGACGTTATGAAATCTCACAGTTTGACCGTAGCGACCGGCAATGTAAGAGAATTTATCCAGATTGTCGGCAGTTAAAGTGTCGTCGTGGAGAATATGGACTGTAACCGAAGATTTGGTGTTTTCAAAGATTGAGAGCATTGCCGTGCCCGCGAATTTCGCGTAATTGCCTGTTCTGTCATGAAAACAAAAACAAACATGAATCATAAGCTCACTCCTTTTTTAGTTGTTTAGAAAAGATCTGCAGGAAAATTATCAACACCGCGCCGATAATCGCGCCTGGAATTAAGCCGTCAATGCCGCGCATGAATGACATAAAAATTGGCGTGCGCATATGAGCAAAAGTTTCAACCATAGAGCCTTGACCGATTGTCGCCGCCATAACCAGCGCGAAACAAATCATTTTCGGGAATTTTTTTAGGAAGGCGGCGAACGCCAACATAAATGCGGGGTGTCCAAAGAAAATTTCTTTCGAGCGCGGGCGAGCGTAGAAAATTTGCTCAAGCAAGGCGCGAATTTTTATTTCCAAGCCCGAAACCGGCATGCCCGACGTATGTCCGCTCCTTGCTATTAAAACTACAAACGCTCCCAAAATAATTAGGAGTGCGAGCAATGCTTTGACGCTAACTGATTTGTCGAGGAGTTCTTTTATTTGTTGAGTTGCCGGGACGTTGTGTCTGACTTCATCGACGACATTAAACCGTTGCAAAAATGCTACAGCGACTAAGATTAACGGCAGGATAAACGTTAACTTTATGCCGCGAAAAATTTCAAACTCCAAAAAATACGACACGTCCGACAATGCACCCGATAAATAAGCCGCGCCCGTCATTGACATTACGCCCGTAATTAAAAGCGCAAATGCCGAAGTCCAAACCAGTTGCAACGTCGACAAATTATTTTTAAGTCGCATTGCCCGATTCTGTACGCGAATTTTATATTGAATCACACGTAATAAATCAAGTTGCCAAATTATCGCTAAGGCGGGGAATAAGTTCGCGCTCATGAATGCCGCCAAAATTCTAACTTTGCCGCCGGCTCCCATAATAATTGGAATCGCCGCTATTATTGCTAAGACCGCAAATAATTGCAACTGAAATTTTCTATTGCGATTGAAACGACGCGAAATTAACGACAAATATAAAACGCCCGCCGCCACAACTCCGACAATTACGAGAGCGCGCAAGATAACGTTAGGATAATAATTGTCGAAAGTTCCAGCCTTGCCGAAAGTAAAGCCGTCGCGTTCGAGGACTGCGCGGACTTCGCTGAAATATTTCATATTAGTTTCGAGCAAAGTCATTTCGGGTTCGGGCTTTTCGTAAATACGCAAAAGATTGATTCGGATATTGCGCTCTCTGTCAGTCGTCGACCAGCGATTAACCGCCGTGCTCATCTCAAGCTTAGGTTGTTCGTCCTTTGGAATTGCGTAGAGGCGGGCGACGTGGTCTTTACCGATTTTGTTAGCTAAATATTCCATTCCCAACTGCGGATAAAATTTCAACTGGGTAAAGTGCTCAATCACGCCAAAAGTCAGCTTGCGTTGCGTGAAGTTATTCGCCGTCAAGTCAAGAAAATTAGACGCGCCTAAAACTTCAGGACCGTCGAAGACAATTTCGGAAATCGGATAGTGTTCAATCCTGTCAAAGAAAAATTGAACATTTTGCGCCGTGCACTTCCTAAAATTCATCGGGCGGGCGAGGATATTAAAACCGGCGACGCGAGCTTTATTCATCTCGTCATGCGGCAAACCGAGCGGCATTTTCATTAAGTCGCCAAACTGCGCTTTGACTTCAATAACTTCAATGCCGCCGACAGCAAAAATTTTAACGCGCTCTTCCCCCAGCCGTTGATAAAGTGCCTCTTTGGTATCGTAATAACTGTCGAGGTTGCCGCCAATAACGTAAACTCTATTTGGCGCGATTAAATCAAATTCAATCGTCTGCCGCCAAAGTTCGTTGTTAAGCGTGCCAGTTTGATAGTTGGCTAAAATTTCACTGCCCGCCAACGCAAAAACTTTTCCAGCACGATTAAGTTTTTCCAGCGTCGAATCGTAAATGGCAAGGGAAGTTATGCCCGCTTCTTTAGTCAGCTTTAAAACGTCGTCAAGCTCCAAGCCCTCGCGTTCGGCAAGGTCAACGATATTTTGATAATCAACCGCCATGTCAACTTGCATATTCTCCGACTCGACGAAAAAACGTTGACCGGCAATAATCAGCGCGGCGAACAATCCGACGCCGATAATTATTAATAGCGTCCTGTTGTAAGCAAATTTTTTCACAGTTTAATTCCTTGTCGCCTTAACGAACGCCTCGCCGTTGCGCATCTCGACTTCTTTAAACTGCAGACCAAACGGCATTTTAACGCGCTCAGTTAAGTTGAAATCGCCCAAAAATTTATCCAGATTGACGCGGCGCAAAATTGCATTCTCAACGTTGATGTGATTCATTTGGAAGTAAAGGTCGCCTTCACGAGCGATAATCTGCCCGCCAATTTGAACGTCGGCTTCACGTCCGAGAATTTTAACTCTAGCCGCCGCCGTAATTCCTTCGGCATTCATCGTTACTTGCAAATCCTTCAACTGGTCAATCCTGTTAGCAAGAAAATCTCTCAAGCTGTTCTCTGTAATTATTCCGCTAAGCTCAAGACTGGTTGCCGATTGCAAGCAACGATTAGTATGCTCTTCGCGGCTAATTCCGTCTGTCGGCATGAGCAATTCTTTAATATTAATGTGAATTGACGTGCCGTTGAGTTCCGCCTGTTTAAGGTTGAGGTCGCCAATCGTCGCGTCGGCGGCTTTGCAATAAACTTTATCGACATAACCTAACGCGAGTTTTGCACTGGGCAAGGCGTCAAGCGATAAGGTAACGTCCTGCGCTTTAGTAGCCGTAATGACTTTGTCTTTAATATAATTCGTCAAGGCACGCGGCACCGCGAATTGAATAAACGCAACGGCGGCAATCAGCAGGACAACTATCAAAGCTAAAAATTTTTTCATAAGTTAAGCACTCCATTAAATTTTGACATTGGCTTTAGCGGCAAGAAAGGCGCGGATAAACGAATCAATTTCGCCGTCCATGACAGCTTGAACATTGCCGGTTTCCTCGCCCGTGCGCAAATCTTTAACTAATTTGTAAGGTTGAAAGACGTAGGAGCGAATTTGACTGCCCCACTCGATTTTCTTTAAGTCACCTTCAAGCCCGGCAATTTCTTGCTCTTTTTTTTCAAGTTCCAGCTCGAAAAGTTTAGCGCGGAGCATTTTTAAGCAACGCTCGCGATTTTGAATTTGCGAACGCTCATTTTGACATTGAACTACAATTCCCGTTGGTAAATGCGTCATGCGAACGGCAGAGGAAGTTTTGTTAATATGCTGACCGCCTGCGCCGCTCGCCCTGTAAGTATCAACTCGAACGTCCGCCATATTTATATCGACTTCAACCGCGTCATCAATTTCAGGCATAATGTCGCACGCACTGAACGACGTATGACGCCGCGCATTTGAATCGAACGGCGAAATCCTAACCAATCTATGAATGCCCTTTTCAGACTTAAGATAGCCGTAAGCGTTGTGACCTTTAACGAAAACCGTAGCCGATTTAACGCCCGCCTCGTCGCCTGGTAACAAGTCAACCGTCTCGACTTCAAAGCCGTGACGTTCCGCCCAACGAACATACATTCTTAAAAGCATTTGCGTCCAATCTTGCGCCTCTGTGCCGCCTGCGCCCGCGTGTAATGTTAAAATCGCGTTGTTGGCGTCGTAAGGTTCACTCAACATTATTTCAAGCCGCAAATTTTCCAAGCCTTTTTCAATAGCTGAAATTTCTGCCGCAATGTCTGTTTCCTGTGAATCGTCTTGTTCTTCCAACGCAAGCTCCAATAAAATCTGCGCGTCGTCAAATTTAGCCACGAGGTTTTTATAGGTCTCGATACCAGATTTAACGTCGTTTAATTCCTGCGTAATTTTCTGCGCGGCGTCGGGATTGTCCCAAAAAGTTGGTTCACCCATTTTATATTCCAGCTCGGCAATTTTTTCCTCTTTGCGAGCAATGTCAAAGTGAATTCCCCATTTCGTTCAGCTTGTCGCGCAGAGCAGTTAGCTCTACTTTTCTGTCTTCCAGCATTGAATCATCTCCTTTAAGTTTTAGGTTCCAATTTTATTTGAATTGCATTTAATTTAACGCCATGCGAGTAAATCACCTCACCATTTTTAGCCCAAGCTGTCCACGTGTCGTCAAACTTGTGCACGCGGTAGAGAATATCAAATTTCTTTGCTCCCGCCTCGTCAAGGCGAATTCTGATTCCATAGATAGCTTTAACTTTTCCAGTCGTACCTGCCATTTCAGGCGAGGTAACTTCCTCTGACCAGCCTTCGTTGTCGTTGTAGTAAACCGAATAATATAATTTGTAAATTAGAAAATTTATTTTAACGGCTTCAATTTGTAGCTTTTGTTCGAGGGGGTTACTTATTTGATCCTCATTATTCCACGAGCCCCATCCTTTACTTGAAACGTGTGTCTGATAGGTAAGCAACGGACGCCAATCAGCCAAATTGGCTGGCATATAGTATTTTGCCGTCATGTTTCTTTTGCATTTTAATTGCTCTAAAAAATCTTCAAAAACTTCATTGTAATACTCTTTTGCTACTTGGCTACAAGTAAACCCTTTGCCGCTAGAGTAGCTAATATATCGCAAAAAAGTCTCGAAATCTCTTTCTTCATAGCCATTGAATTTGTCGCCAAAGAACTTCTTCAACTGTTTACTAACTATGAAACAATATCCGGCATAAGCAGAACCAAATAACGACAAAGTAGAATCCACGTAAATTGCGTTAATTGAATTAACGCAATTAAGTGCCGATTGGTAGGAATTAAATTGTTTTGCAATGCGCGGAATAAATATAGTTTGTACACCATCACGAAGAAAAATAGAATTGTGAGAAGTGGAACCTATTGTTGACGCAAAATTTTCACAGTTTATTAGAAGATTAAGTTGCTCATCAAGCGTAAATTTTTCGGGCGAAACTATCTCGTAACCCTTAGATTTAAAATATTCTGCCAGACGTTCTTCACCGATTTGCTCTCTACGCCCGTAAAAATAATAAATCTTCTTGCTTGAAGTCGGCATCCAATTTTTTATTGCAAAGTTTTTCAGACTGTCAATAGTTTCGCGGTATTCTTTAGTAAATTGTCTGACATTTTTTTCTGTGTCGTAATAAAAAGATTCGTCTGGCAGAATAATTTTATCGAACTTTGTAGGCTGATTAATTTGTTGCAATCTATCGGGATCAATCTCTAAAATTTCCAATAATCGCCTAAAATTTTGGTAACTACTGTCCAATAAAACATTCTCTATATTTACCACGGAAACATAAACCAGTGGACACTTTTTGAATTCGCGCTCGAAGACTAAACTTTTTAAGAAATAAAGATACTTCACGCTATCAGAAATTTGATGTCCCCAAACGTCATGAACTGCACCCAAATAAACGACAGTTTCGGGGCGATATTTAACAAGTGCAGAGGGGGGTGTATAATCAATCGTTACTCCTCTGTGTACAAAAGAGCCTTGAATACTTTTTCCCGCGTTGTTGATTATACCACCGATATTTTTGCCAGGTGAAATGTATTTTCTAGGGAGAATCGTGCCATTTTCGACAACACTAAAGCCCAATTCCTTGTCAACGAAATAATTATCAGTAAAATGAGCTTTTGCGGCGTCCGGTTTGTAAAGATAGTCAATATTGACCAAAAATAAAACCTCCTCTTTAAAATTGTTACATGAGTTTTGCATTTTCCAACGCAGATAAACCCGTTGAAAATTTTTTCAGTGCGGCTAAAGTTTCCTCGAACGTGTTAACTAAAATTAAGTTTTAGGTTCCAGTTTTATCTGAAGCGCATTTAACTTAACTCCAAACGAATAAATTGCCTCGCCATTTTTAGCCCAAGGTGTCCACGTATCGTCAAATGTGTGCACGCGGTAGAGAATATCAAACCCCTTTGCGCCTATCTCGTCAAGTCGAATTCTGATGCCGTAAATGGATTTAGCTTTTCCGGTAGTGCCCACCATTTCAGGCGAGAGGACTTCCTCCGACCAGCCCTCTTTGTCGTTGTAATAAACGGAGTAATACACTTTATGACCGGGAAAATTTATCTTAACGGCTTGAATATCCAATTTATCCTTCGTGGAACCGCTGGTTGAATTTTTTTTCTGCCATACACCCCAGCCTTTTTTATGAACATGCGTCTGATAGCCTGATGACGGTTGAAATGTATCCCAATACGTCGGCATATTGTAAGCCGCTATCAAATCTTCACGTTTAAGAAGTTGATCCATAAAATTTTGTAAAATCTCGCTATACGCATTTAATTGCTTTGGAGGTAATGCCGCTACAATTGAATCCTTGACGTATTGCAAAAAATTTAAAAAGTCGTCGTCTTCATAGCCATTCCACTTGTCGCCAAAGAATCGTTTTAATTGTGGACTTAATATATACATGAAGTGTTTATTATCATAAAATATAGACAGCGTCGAATCTATGTAATTAGCATTAACAGGATGAACTTGATTGAGTGAACTCTGATAAGGGTTAAGAATATTAAATCCACGTGGAATAAAAATAGATTCTGTATCATCACTAAGGAAAATAGAATTATGGGAAGTAGAGCCTAACGTTGAGGCAAAACTTTTACAATTTATCAAAAGGTTGAGCTGTTCATCGAGCGGAAGTTTTTCGGGACGAACAATAGAGTATCCTTTAGACTTAAAATATTCTGCGAGCCGTTCTTCACCAATTTGCCGCCTTCCGTGAAAGTAGTATATTCTTTCACTTGAAGTAGACGTGCGATTCTTAAGCGAAAAATATCTTATTCGTTCAATCGCTTCGCGGTATTCATTGGTAAATTTTATAATTTCGTCCAAGAAAAATGATTCGTCCGGAAGAATTATTTTCTCAAAGCGAGTAGGCTGAGATATCAGGTGAAGTTTGTCGACGTCAACATTTAAAATCTCCAACAGACGCCTAAAATTTGGCAGATTATCTATAGCCTTCCCTCCATGTGAAATATATACAATCGGACAATTTTTAAACTCTTGTTTGAAGATGTCGCTATTGAAGAACCACACACGGCGAATATTATCCGTTATGCAATGTCCCCAATTGTAAAAAGAAACTCCGAGATAAATGACAGTTTCCGAGCTGTGTTGAATTGATTCGCGGGGGGGGGGTATATTTTCCACCATGATTAGCATAAGTGAAACTTCCTCTTATGAATTCACCGTTGATGTTTACAATGCCACCGAATCCCAAAAATTTAGTTTTACCTTCGTCGTTCTTTTCGCGATGTGGGAGGATCATGCCATTTTCGATAACTTGAAATCCTAATTTCTTGTCAACGAAATAATTACTAGTAAAATGAGCTTTTGCGGCGTCCGGTTTGTAAAGATAGTTAATATTGACCAAAAATAAAACCTCCTCTTTAAAATTGTTACATGAGTTTTGCATTTTCCAACGTGGATAAACCAGTTGAGAATTTTTTCAGCGCGGTTAAAGTTTCCTCGAACGTTTCAGCTAAAATTAAGTTTTAGCTTCCAATTTTATCTGAATCGCGTTTAACTTAACGCCATGCGAGTAAATCGCCTCGTCATTTTTAGCCCAATCCGTCCAGGTACCGTCGAACTTGTGCACGCGGTAGAGAATATCAAATTCTTTTGCGCCCATCTCGTCAAGTCGAATTCTGATGCCGTAAATGGATTTAGCTTTTCCGGTAGTGCCCGCCATTTCAGGCGAGAGGACTTCCGCCGACCAGCCCTCTTTGTCGTTGTAATAAACGGAATAATATACTTTGTGACCGGGAAAATTTATCTTAACGGCTTGAATATCAAACTTTTGATTGAGAGGGTTACTAATTTGCTCTTCGCTGTTCCATGAACTCCAAGCTTTTGTGTCTACATGTGTTTGATAACTCACAAGCGAGCGAAAGTATTCCCATCTATGTGGCATACCATAAGCTACCATTAAATCCTCGTACTTACGGAGTTGAGCCAGAAACTCTTGAATAGGCGAAAAATCATAGTAATTTTTTTCTCCTGAATCTACATCAAAACCTTTAGTTAAGGAGGTTTTCACGTATTGTAGAAAGATTTTAAAATCCTCTTCTTCATATCCGTTCCACTTATCGCCAAAGAATTTTTTTAACTGTTCGCTGATTATATAGCAGTGGTATCTATTGCCTTTGTCAAAGATAGACATTGTAGAATCGATATAAGTTGCATTAACCAAATTGATTTGATCCAATGGCAACTGATAATCTCTACCAAAAATCCCTTCACGCGGAATGATGATGGTCTCCGTTCTGTCACGCAGAAAAACGGAATTATGAGAACAGGAACCCAGAGTCGAGGCGAAGCTTTCGCAGTTTATCAACCAATTCAATTGTTCGTCTAATGTCAACTTTTGCGGGCTTATAATCTCATATCCTTTAGACTTAAAATATTCTGCTAGCCGTTCTTCGCCAACTTGAATGCGTCCGTGGAAGTAATAAACTTTTTTGTTAGAGGTAGGCATTCTATTCTTTAACGCAAAATTTCTTACACGGTCAATTGTTTCTCGACATTCATTGGTAGCTATTGCCCCAAAAGAGGAATCTGGTAGTATGATTTTATCAAATTGCGTCGGCTGGTCAATCTTTCGACATTTATCAATATCAACTTCTAAAATTTCCAACAAGCGACGAAAATTTGGAGAGAACGAATTAAAGTTTCCGCCAAGCCATGTAATGTACACAAGCGGGCAATTTTTAAATTCATTCATAAACTCGCTTTTCAAAAACCACAAATGACGAATACTATCGGTTATGAAATGTCCCCAAGCAATATAAAAGAACCCTATATAAATAGCGGTTTCGGAACTGTGTTGGATTGATTCATGGGGGGGGTATAATCTACGTTTGTTACACGGGTACGTGCACCACTACCCGCGATAAACCCGCCTTTGCTGTCGACAATTCCTCCTTTATTCCAATGAGACTTCCCGTTTTTCGCAACGTCTTTATATGGAAGAATTGTGCCGTGTTCTATAACTTGGAATCCTAATTTCTTGTCTAAAAAGTAGTTTCTTTTAAATTGAGCTTTGGCTACGTCCGGATTATAGAGATAGTCGATATTTGTCAAAAGTAAAACCTCCTTCTTAAAATTGCGACATAAGTTTTGCGTTCTCCAACGCGGATAAACCCGTTGAAAATTTTTTCAGGGCGGTTAAAGTTTCTTCAAACGTATTAGCTAAAACTAATTCGACACGCCCGTCCAAAAGTCTTTTAGCCTGCTTGAAAACCAAATGATAATCGGGGCTTGACGCGACTAAAACATAACTAGACGCCAAATCCGAATGTGCCGCGCCGATTATTTCCGCTAAAGACGGCGACGACTCCGCGCTCCCCGAAACTAAAATTGATGCGCCCGCGTCTTGAAGTTTTTGCGCCTCTTCAGAATCTTTGGCGACGGCAAGCGCGGCAACTTTCATTAACGCTTCGTGGAATGGTAATGCGTGCGCCTCGCTCATGTTGGTTATCTTGACTTCCGAGAGCGGTCCCCAACCGATTGCTTGCTCCAAAGTTTTTCCAACGTGATCTGTGTGAACGTGAACATCTAAGCCGCCGCGTGCACGCTCCACGATTGAAAAACTGCTAAAGTCGCGCATTTGCCGTTCAAGTTCGGGTAAGCTAGCTTTGGAATTTTTAACGCGCAATCTTATGCAATACGGACGCACTAAATCGTTGCGCGGATCTGGCATATTTTTATGCGTTCCTAAGCCTAACGACAAACTTACTGCCGGCGAAACAAAATTTCCGTCAAGCCCTTTTAAGCAACCCTTCAAAAAGCTTAACATGATATTTGCGCCCGCGTCGCCAAGTTCTAATTCTTTAATCGCCGTTTCGCCCGATTGAATCGCCTTGTATAAAATTTCTACAATCGGCATGCCGTCGCGTACTGCGTGATAGGCTCCCTTTGCCACCGCCTTTGCAACTGTGATAAACGGAATTTCCGGTTCGTCGGGGACAACTCGTTGCGCATATAAAATTCCGTATTGAAAAGCCTTGCCGAATTCCGAGCCAGTCGCCTCATATTTGCCGACAAGCCCCGCACTTATCCCGCGAAACATTTGAGCCAAGACGACACCCGCATTTCCACGCGCACCGAAAACCGCCGCCGTTGAAACTCTGCGAGATAAGCCGCCAATCGAATCATCTTTAGCGTCGGCAAGAGGCATAACCGCCGCGCCCATTGTCCGCAAAATGTGCGTGCCCGCCAAAGTCCCCGCGCCGCTAAGTCCGTTTATCGTCTCATATTCTAAAAGAAATTCACTGTACGCGCCGGCAACCATGCGCTTAAAGTCGCCGCCCGTTATGACTTCTCTGCTCCCCGTCATGTCCGCACCGCCTTTGCAAGTTTTTACTCGGTTGAAAGGATAATCATGTTAATTCGCGAAATAAACGCAATAACCTTTAATTGGCAAGGAGAAAATTCTATGACAGATAAAATTATCGACGAATCTCAAACCGTTGAAGAAAAACCGCGACGCTTACGAGCTAAAAAAGACGATAAGCCAAAGCGCGGACGAGCAAAAAAAATAGAACTAAAACCTAAACGTGAACGGAAAAAAGTTGACTACAAAACCGACGGACGAGAAAAAGTTTTTGCTCTCGATATTGGGACGCGCTCGGTTATCGGAATTGTAGCAGAACAAGACGACGATGGCAAAATGAAAATCATTGCGACGTACAGATTGGAACATACAAGCCGCGCAATGCTCGACGGTCAAATTCACGACGTGCCTCAAGTCGCAGAAGTTATTATCCGCGTGAAAAATTTTTTGGCGGAACAAGTCGGCGAACTTAAGAGCGCGGCAATCGCGGCGGCTGGTCGTGCCCTCTACACCATGAACGGAGAGGCAACTGTCGAAGTCAACGGCGTTATTACCGACGAAATTCAGAGCAGTTTAAATTTTGCCGCTGTTCAAGCCGCTCAATCGCAACTAACTATCGAGAAAAAAATTGATACTAAAATTTATTACTGCGTCGGCTTTAGCATTATTAACTATGAACTCGACGGCATTCGGTTAAAAAGTTTAATTGGACAACGCGGCAAGATTGCTAAGACAAAAGTCATCGCAACATTTCTTCCGCGTCAAGTTGTCGATTCTATGCAAACTGCGCTGGCTTATGCCGGACTTGAAGTTCGCGCATTAACTTTGGAGCCTATTGCCGCGATTAATGTTTTGGTTCCGCCATCTATGCGCCATTTAAATATTGTCCTCGTTGACATTGGCGCGGGCACTTCCGACGTTGCCATAACTAAAAACGGTTCAGTTATTGCTTATGGTATGGTGCCGCTCGCTGGCGACGAAGTTACAGAGGCGATTTCGCAAAGATTTTTATTGGACTTCAACGTTGCCGAAGAGATTAAACGCAAGGCAACTAATGGCAAGGGTGCAGTTTTTAATGATATTCTCGGACGTCCCTACGACTTGACGGCGGAAGAAATTCTCATGCCGATTAATGAAAACGTCGGAATGATTGCAAACGCTATTGCTAAGACGATTTTGGAACTCAACGGCAATGAACCGCCTCAAGCTCTGTTGTTAGTCGGTGGCGGAGCATTGTCGCCCAATTTAAATAAACTCGTCGCTGAAGCTTTGAACATGCCACTTGACCGCGTAGCCGTTCGCAAGCCCGATAATGTCGAAGGCATTAAAAATATTCCCGCCGCGTTGCAATCGCCTGACGCCGCAACTCCGCTTGGAATTTTAAAAGTTGCCTCGACTGATACTTTCCATTTCTTTAACGTCATGATTAACGAGCAAGAAGTAAATCTCTTCCACTTCCGTGACTTGACGGTTAGCGACGCGATTTTGAGCGCGGGCATTGATTATAAAAAATTTAACGGCAAGCCCGGATTCGGTCTGATGATTACCGTTGACGGCGAAAAAAAATCTTTTCCCGGCACGCTTGGGACTTTCGCGAAAGTTTTTGTCAACGACGAACCCGCCACTTTGGAAACGCCGATTGAAAATAATTGCCGAATAAAAATTGAGCCTGGCGAAGACGGCATTTCCGCGCAGGTAAAAATTGATGACATTGTTGCAATCGAGCCAACTTTTACAGTCAGCGTTAACGGTAAAGATTTTTCTGTCGCGCCGAAACTTTTAGTTAACGACGAAGTTAGCTTGCCTAGCCGAATTCTTAAAGACGGCGACATTTTAAATACAAAAGTTAAGCGCACAATCGGCGAAATGTTGAGATTGGCGAATTATCCGCCCGCCGGTAAAAAAATTTATTACACGCTAAACGGCAGTAAGGCGCACTACACTTGCACGCCCGATATTTTCCTAAACGGCGACCGCGCAGATGTTTCAGACATTCCTAAAGCCGGCGACGCCATTGAATACGTTGCCAACGACACGATTAAAGTTGGCGAGATTATCAAGGACGAAAGCCGCGCCGCCGCCGTTAAAATTTTTTATAACAGTAAGGAATATTCTGTTCCGACGACGACAACGATTTTATTGAGCGTCAACGGTAGAGTTTCCAACGAGAACACGATTATTGAGGACGGCGCACAGATTGTTTACGAGCGCGAAGAGAAAAATTTTGTCATGGTAAGCGACGCGCTCCTTGCCGTGAACTTCAAACCGCCGCCCGCCAAAAGTCGTATGAGTTTTGTAATTAAAGTCAACGGCAAGCCCGTCGAATTTGCCGACCCAGTTAAGAGCGGCGACCAACTCGAAATTATTTTAAAGACGCCCGACGGTATGGAATTCAAACCGCTTGACGATTTGGAAACGCCCGTTCGCGACACTCCGCAGAAAAAATTTTCAATCAGCGACCTTTGACAACTTTTATCGTAGCCAAAGTTTTATCACTCGCGCCGATTGCTCGCCCTGTCGATTGCTGAATTATTTCGATTGCCTGTTCAGATATTTTTTCACCAGGCATAATGAGCGGCACTCCAGGCGGATAAAAAGTTATTTCCTCCGCGCAGATTCTCCCGACCGATTCTTCTAATTTTATTTTTTCTATTGATGAATAAAAAGTTTCTCGCGGCGACATTGCCGCCAATGAAATTTCTGCCGATAATGACGACGACAAAAATTTTTTAGATGACCTGCGCGGCAAAAGTTTTAACGCCTCAATCAATTTGGAAATTGTCTCCGCGTCGTCAGCATACGTTATCAAAAATAAAAGATTCGCCGCGTCTGATAGCTCGCATTGAACTTTCAAATCGCGGCGCAAAATTTTTTCTGCCTTTTGCCCCGTTAAGCCTAAATCTTGAACGTTCACAGTTACTTTTGTTAAGTCTAACGAAAAATTTTTCACGGAGTCGAAAGTTTTCAGTCCGTGAATTTTTTTTATCTCGCCACGCAATTTTTTAGATAACTCAACTGCCGCGCAGATTTTTTCCCGTCCGTCAAGCTCCATTTGCAAGCGAGCTATGTCTAACGACGCCAACAATAACTGATTCGGGCTGGTCGTCTGCAAAAGGCTTGCCGCTATTTTAACGCGCTCCACGTCAACGGATTTTTTTATCATTAGCATGGAAGTTTGTGTTAACGAACCTAAAATTTTATGCGTCGACTGCGCGGCTAAATCTGCGCCCGCTTCCATTGCCGAAATTGGCAACTCGTCGCAAAATGTCAAATGTGCTCCGTGAGCCTCGTCGATTAATAAAAGCATTCCCGCCGCGTGTACCAACTTAGAAATTTTTTCTAAATCTGCCGCCACGCCATAATAATTCGGCGATACTAATAAAATCGCTTTGGCTTGTGGGAATTTTTTAATCGCTCGTTCAATCGTCTCGACACTTACATTTAGTGGCAAATTAAATTCCGCGTCGAATTCCACCGGTAGAAAAATTGGCATTGCTCCCGACAAAATTAATCCCGCGATAACCGACCGATGAGCATTGCGTGGAATCATAATCAAATCGCCCGCCTTGAGCGTTCCGAAAATCATTGCTTGCACTGCTGACGTCGTTCCGTTTACGAAAAAAATTGTCTCGTCCGCGTGCCAAAGTTTTGCCGCTAAAATCTGCGCGGCTTTTATGCAAGTTTGCGGCGCGTGTAAGTCGTCCAATTCTTCCATAAGCGAAACTTCTTGCCGAAAACCCTCCGCCGTTAAAAGTCCTCGTAAAAATTCATGTGCGCCGCGTCCTTGCTTATGTCCTGGCGTGTGGAACGGTAAAACTTTATCCGTTGAATATTTTTGCATTGCCGCCGCGATTGGTGCATAAAAATTTTTTGCCACTTTAAATTTCTCCTTTGCATGATATAATTTCGTCGATTATAAAAGTTTTGGGAGGATTTGCAACGTGATTGACAACTCGAACAATGGAGAGGAATATATCGGACGACTTAAACCGCTTGCGATTATGGCGACGCTTATCATTGCGATTTTGATTGCGCGTGTCGGCTATCTACAAATTTATGACGGTGAATATTATGCACATCTCGCCGACGGCAATCGAATCCGAATTATCCCGTCAATGGCTCCGCGTGGAACTTTTTACGATAGAAACGGGCAACTGCTCGTTAGTAATCGTCCGGGTTTCAGCGTGTCACTTTTGCCGTTGACTGCGCCCATTTCGCCCGAAGTCGTCGACCGCGTTGCTAAACTTTTGAACGTCCCCAAAGAAGAGATTGAGCAAAAAATTTCTGTGCACTCCGGCTTTGACCCAATTAGAATTCGCCCCGACGTGACGCCCGATATTGTTACGATTATCGAGGAGCAAAAAGATTTATATCCTGGCGTCGTTATTGAAGTTCAGCCGCTTAGAAATTACGCACTAAAGCAAGAGGGCGCACATACTTTTGGCTACGTCAGCGAAATTTCCGACGCCGAACTTGAGACTAAAAAAGACGAGGGCTACAAATCGGGCGACATTATCGGCAAGTTTGGTTTGGAGCGCGTTTACGATAAAGAAATTCGCGGCGAAAATGGCGGCGAGCAAGTTGAAGTTGACGTTGCGGGCAAGCCTGTACAAATTTTGGGCAGGAAGGAACCTAAGCCCGGCTACGATTTGATTTTGACGATTGACCGCGATTTACAAGTTGCCGCAGAAAAAGCCGTTGATGATATGTTGGCGCAGTTGAGTTGTCACGCGGCGGCAGCTGTTGTTTTAAATCCTCAGACGGGCGAAGTTTTGGCTTTGGTAAGTCGTCCCGCCTTTGACCCGAATTTATTTGCGCACGGCATTTCAACCAAAGATTGGAACGCAATCAACGAAAATCCCTACCACCCGATGGACAACAAAGCTATAACCGGTGAATATCCTCCAGGTTCGACGTTTAAAATTGTAACGGGCACGGCGGCACTTGCTACAGGGCGCGTTGCTCCCGACGAATTAATTTTTGACGGCGGACAACATTGGTTAGTTCCTAAAGGCAATGCCGGCGGCGAGGCTCTCGGTTGGTTAGATTTTCACACCGCGTTAAGTCATTCCGATAACGTTTACTTTTACGAAATGGGCAATCGTCTTGGAGCCGACCTCTTAGAAAAATACGCAATGATGTTCGGCTTAGGAAAGGTTACGGGAATTGATTTGCCTTACGAATCTCCGGGACTTGCCGATTGGAAGGAATATAAGTGGGAAGTTTATCACGACGAGTTTTATTTATCGGAGATAATGGACGCGGCGATTGGTCAAGGTTTCAACTTGGTTACGCCCTTGCAAGCGGCAATGGTTATGGGCGAGATTGCGGCGAACGGCAAGAGATTTAAGCCTCATCTTGTCAGACAAATCGTTACACAGGACAAGGAAGTTATTAAGGATTTTCAACCGGAACTTGTCGGCGAGTTGGAAGTTGAGCCTTGGGTTATCGAGTTAGTTCAATCGGGCTTGCACGACGTTACAGTTAACGGCACGGCGGCGAGAAATTTTATCGGCTTTCCATACGATATAGCGGGCAAAACAGGCACAGCTGAAAATTCGCAGGGAACGGATCACGGTTGGTTTGTCGGCTACGGTCCATTTAACAATCCGACAATCAGCGTTGCGGTTATTGTTGAGCAAGGCGGCTTTGGCGCGAGTTCTGCAGTTCCGATTGGGCGGCAGATTATGGAGGCAGCTTTCAATCTTATGGTTCAGCGCGGAGAAATGGCTCCGCCCGCGCAGGCAGGTAATTGATATGAGACTTCCACAGTGTGAAATTTTTTATCCGACGAGTACGCAGGAAATTTTATTCATAAGTGGCGGACGAGTTCCGAGCCGCGAATTTTTCTTGGAAGTTGCAAGCGGACGAAAAATTTTTTGTATCGATAAAGGTATTGAACTTTGCAAGGCGTGTAAAGTGATTCCGGATATTTTAATCGGCGACTTTGACAGCGCGAATCAATCTGCTGTTGATTGGGCGCGGGCAAAAAATATTCCCGTTGAAAAATATCCCGCCGATAAAGATTTTACTGACACGCAACTTGCCTTGAGCCGAGCCACAGAAATTTTCGGAGAGCACGTCGCAATTTTGACGGGTTGTTTTGGCGGACGCTTCGACCACCTTTATAGCACGATTTTTTCCTGCGCGGCTTTAAACAGAAAAATTTTCCTCGCCGATGACCGCGAAATTATTTTTTATCTGCGCGGCGATGAATCAGTTGACGTAAAGTTTTTTAAAAAACCGCTTGCCGTGTCTTTGTTGCCGATGACTTCAACTTGTACGGGTGTAACGACTAAAAATTTGCATTGGGAACTTAACTGCGCAACTTTGATGCAAAATTTTCCGAACGCCACGAGTAACCGCGCTGACGACAATAAAATTTTTTTGTGCTTAGAGCGTGGCACATTAGCAATTTATTTCTGCTTTGACGAATAAAAAAATCCCGCCGCTTGACGGGATAATTTTTTTGTAGTTAAAAATTTATTTGTCGGCACGTTTAGCGGATAAATATTCGTCCATAGCTTTAGCGACGATTTTAGAATATTTGACGGCAAGCACGACATTTTTTGCGCCAATTACAACGTCGCCGCTAGAAAAGACACCTTCGCGAGTGGTGCGTCCTTCCTCGTCAACGACAATCAAGCCGTTCTTATCAACTGTTAAATCGTGCGTCGTGTTTACAATTTTATCTTTGGGACCTTGACTAATGGCGATAATCGTACTGTCAGCAGGCATAAGTACAGGTTCTTCCTCACGAATTAAATTGCCCTGTTCGTCGTAAATTCTCGGCGTGAAAATAGGACCTTCCTCCGTGAATTCTTTAATCGCCATGCCTTGTTGAAGTTCAATTCCGTCGACAGCAGCATAATCTAGTTCACGTTGGCTGGCGGCGATTCTTTGACGACGAGCATAAAGCGTTACATGACGAGAGCCTTGACGGACGACGGTACGCGCCACATCGATAGCGGAATTGCCCGCGCCGATAATCGCGACATTATCGCCCAACTGGTAAGCGTCGGGATTTTGCAAGTAATCAATCGCGTAGTGAACATTGCCGAGAGATTCGCCTTTAACGTGCGGTCTGCGCGGACGCCAAACGCCGGTGCCGATAAAAATTGCTTCGTAGCCGTCGTTAAATAAATCGTCGAGATGAAGTGCGCCGCCAATCGCGGTATTTGGGCGGAAATGAATTCCCATTTGGCGTAACTTAGTTTGATAGCGGTCGAGAATATTTTTTGGCAGACGGAAAGCGGGAATTCCATAGCGCATCATGCCGCCGACTTTATCCATGCGTTCAAAAATAGTGATACGATAACCGAGCGCGGCAAGTTTAATGGCAATAGTTATGCCAGCGGGACCAGAGCCGATAATCGCGACACGTTGACCATTATCAGGCAAGCGATCGAGACTTATCTTATCGAAATAAAAATCGGAAATGTAATTTTCAATGCTAGGAATTTGAACTGCCGAACCGTCTTTGCGTTTACCTTGAATACAGTTGCCCTCGCATTGGTTTTCGTGGTCGCAGACGAGTGAACAGACGACGCTAAGCGGATTATTTTCAAAGAGCATGCGCCCCGCCTCCACCGTTTGACCGGCAAGGAATAGGCGAATCATTTCGGGAATATTTGTTTCAATCGGGCAACCTTTGATTCTGCAGAGTGGTTTTTTGCATTGCAGACATCGCCGAGCCTCTTCGATAACGTGTGCAGCCATAGTTAATCCCTCCTAAATTTTATCCTCTAAAAAGCTGAATCCAATAATGATGATAAGTTGAATAGTCTTCGTAAGCATAACCGACGCCAAGTTCCGTGAACGCAGGATTTAAGATATTTTCGCGGTGCCCGTCGGAATTCATCCACTGCTCAACAGTTTCATAAGCCGAAGCATGTCCTGCCGCGATATTTTCTCCACAAGTTCTGCCGCGATATTGCATGACCGTAAAACAATCCGAGCCGTCGGGGCGCGTGTGCGAAAAACTTTGAACAATTTCGCGTGCTCTAATATTTGCCGCCGCTTGTAAATCGTCAGCCAATCTCAATGGCGCGGCTCCGACTTTTGCTCGTTCCGCGTTTACCAAATTTAAAACTTCGACAGTAAAATTTTCTGCGGCATAAGCATTATTCATTCCCAACAAAACAAAAATCGTCGCGCAGATTAGAAAAAATTTTTTCATGACGCTCCCTCCACGTGTTTATAAACTTCCTCGAAAAGATTTCCGCTCGTAAAAAAAATTCCAGACATAAGCTCCGCCGCCTTAGCCGCCAAAATGTCACGTTCGCTATCACCAAATAAAATTGCCTGCGCGGGCTTGATATTAAAATCTTTGCACGCTTGCAGAATCAAACCTGGCTTGGGCTTGCGGCAGTTACATTCGATACTGAATTCTTTTACACAACCTTTCAAGTGGTGTGGACAATAATAAAAGGCGTCGATATGTGCGCCAATTTCGGACAAACTTTTTTGCATGAAATTATGAAGGGCGTCGACTTCTCGCGCCGTGTACAAACCTTTAGCAATGCCGCCTTGATTAGTGACGACGATTGTTAAAATGCCGCGTTCATTGCAAAATTTAATGGCGTCGCGTGCGCCGTCAATCCACTTGAATTTATCGACTTCCCAAAGATAGCCGACCTCTTCATTTAAAACACCGTCTCTGTCGAAGAAAATCGCTTGAATCATTTTATTGCTCTCCAAAAATTTTTTTAATAAATTCTTCGCCGCGCAGAAATTTTCCTGCAAAATCATTCCTAATTCTTCTTTCCTAATCCATGAAAGATTACTAGCATAAAAAAGAGCGGTCGTCGTGACCGCCCAAAAATTTTTATCTCGCGTGCCGCATAGAATTTACCGGAATATTGGCGACGAGTGCAACCGAATCGGAATCATTTTCAAGCGCAATTTCCATTTCGGTGCGGTTTATGTTCATGTATTTTGACAGGACGCTGATAATTTCTTCCTTAATTTTTTCCATAATCTCCGGCGAAATGCTAGCGCGGTCGTGAATCAGCACAACTTGCAAACGTTCTTTAGCGACCGCTCCCGATTTTTTTTCGGACATGCCAAAAACCCTCTTTAAAACGTCAAGCATAGACAGCCCTCCTTACAGCAAGCCGAAAAGTTTTTTCAGCCGAGCAAAGAAGCCTTCCTTCTGCGGCTTGAGGAACGGGACATTTTCCCCGCACAGTCGAGCGACGATATTTTTATACGCCTGCCCCGCTGTCGAGTTGCTCATTGTTATAACCGGCTCGCCCCTGTTCGTCGCGACTACAACGTTTTCGTCGTCGGGAACTTGTCCAATGCACGCGACAGATAAAATTTCGTCAATGTCGCCCATGTCAAGCATATCGCCTTTTTCGACCATTTGCGGACGAATTCTGTTGACAATCAGCTTGACATTTTCTTTATCAGCGCGACCGAGTTCACCGATAATTTTATCCGCGTCACGAACGGCAGAAATTTCCGGCATAGTTACGACAATCGCAGTATCGGCGGCGGCTATCGCGGTTTTAAAGCCCTGCTCAATACCAGCGGGGCAGTCGATTATTATAAAATCGAATTCCTTTTTCATTTCGTCGCAGAGAGTAACGAGCTGTTCGGGATTAACAGCAGATTTATCCTTAACTTGCGACGTAGGCAGGAGATAGAGATTTTCGTATTTTTTATGACGGACGAGAGCTTTTTTATAGGCGACGCGCCCGCTCGTCACGTCAACAAGGTCATACAAAATACGATTTTCCAAGCCGAGCAAAAGGTCGAGATTGCGGAGTCCAGTGTCCGTGTCAATCAAGGCGACTTTATTGCCGCGCATGGCAAGCCCCACGCCGATATTCGCCGTAGTAGTCGTTTTGCCAACGCCGCCTTTACCCGACGTGATTACCAAAATTTGACTCATATAACATTCACTTCCATAGAAAAAATTTTAGCGCGCAACCGGCTCAAAGATAATCATGTTGTCCTTAATCATGGCGCGTTCAGCTTGACTGGCTTTAATGTCCTCATCGGGAGCGCGAGCAACAAGATCGGCAATGCGAATCTGCGCGGGCATAAGCCTATCTGCCACAACACACGCCGTTTTATCGCCAAAAGCCCCCGCATGAACAAAGCCTCTGCACGTCCCGCGAATATCAATCGAACCGCCCGCTATGACTTGTGCGCCGGGATTGACGTTGCCGCAAATTAGCACGGAACAGTTAGCTTTGACTTCCTGCCCGCCGCGAACGGTATGATTTATCACCATCATCTTTTGCGCTTCCTCGACGCTCTCTTTAAATTTCTGCGCGGGAGCTTTGGAAGAATTATCGCGGGAGGGCGGCGCAAGATTTGGACGTTTCAACTCGGTACTGAAAAGCATTCCGTGCCGGTGAAACATGCGGCGCAAAGCCTCGTTTTGTTCCTCAGCAAAGTAACCTTTAGGAACGAAAACCGTTGTCCCGCGAATAAAAAAACCATTACCCGATTGGAGCTTGTCCAAAAGATTCGCTTGCACGTCGTCGAAACTCGCGCCCTTTGCGAACGTCAGCTGCAAACCGTATTTAAGCCCCTTAATCGTAACTATATCACTCATGTTTATCACCGCCTATGAATTAAAAATGATTCCTCGTGCATTATACATAATCTGCCGCCGCTTGCCAATATTTTTTACAGATTTTTTTCAGCGATTTAAAAGGACACAAAAAATCCCCGCGAATTTTTCACGAGGATAAAATAGGCTTAAAATAATCCGCGCTCATGTTGTGTTGTAGATTTTATAAATTTCGTCGGTATAAGAGCCGTCGTCATTGTGGACGATTAGCGGCGGCAAAATTTTTAAGTTGCCGACATTCGCACCGACTACCGCCTCTAACATTATCAAGTTCGCGTCGCGCCCTGCCTTAGGTTGAATCATGCGCAAACGTTTCATTTCCATTTGATGACGGTGCAAGCTGTCAACTATCTCGCAAAGTCTCGACGCCAAATGAATCATATAAAACGCGCCGTGAAATTTTAAAACATATCGTGCCGCTGTTACCACGTCTTCAAGCGTTGCCGTGAATTCGTGCCGCGCCTGTGCTATTCCAGAAAGTTTATTCGCTTCGCCATTTTTTAGCGGCGTGTAGGGCGGATTGGCTATTGCCGCGTCGAAACTCTCCGCCTTGAAAAGTTCTCGGTGCTTGCGAAAATCGCCCTCCACGACGGAAATTTTTTCTGATAAGCCATTTAACTCAACATTGCGCCGCGCCAAATCCGCCATACGCGAATTTAATTCGACCGCGCAGATTTCCTTAACGTTGTCGACAATTAACAGCGGAATTACTCCCGTGCCCGTGCCTAAATCTATGATGCGGGCATTTTTTTTGAACTGTGGGAAATGCGCAATCAACACCGCGTCCATTGAAAAGCAGAATTCGTTTTGATTTTGGATAATGACGCGCCCCGACCTCATCAAATCATCAAGGCGTTCGCCTTCGCTTAAAGTAATATTCATTTTTTGTAATTGCGTTTTGAATTGCGCCGTGTTCTGTCACCGCGTGATTTCGGCGGGCGTTCAGGGCGAGTATTGCGCTCAATTTTATCCGAGCGATTATATCGACGACTATAAGCCTCCATTCTGCGCGGACGTTCGCGACGAGGTGGACGTTCTAGTTTACGTGGCGGCTTTTCGACAGGCTTAGGCGTTTCAATTTGCATAGGCTCTTCGGCAGCTTCAAAGTCCTCTGCATTGACGGGTAAAATATCTTCCCAGCCCGCGACGACCGTTTTATTTGTATCGAGGAGAATAGTTGCATTTCTGCGCGAAAAACTCACTGCAACAACTTTGCCCTCGCCGTCAGCTACAACTACGCGAATACCTGGACGCGGTCTAAATATGATATTAGTGCGCGGGCGATTCTCGCAATACAAATCGTTTTCGTATTTAAGACAGCACATAAGCCGCCCACACACGCCGCTAATTTTTGTCGGGTTGAGCGATAAATTTTGGTCTTTAGCCATGCGAATTGACACTTGAATAAAATCGCCCAAAAATGACGCACAACATAGCGGTCGTCCACAACCGCCCATGCCGCCCAAACATTTTGCCTGGTCACGAACGCCAACTTGTCGCAACTCAATGCGCGTTCTAAATATCGACGCCAAATCGCGGACTAAATCCCGAAAATCAACGCGCCCGTCCGACGTAAAGAAAAATATTAATTTATTAAAGTCAAAAGTTGATTCGACGTTGATTAATTTCATTGGCAGTTCGCGTTCTTTTATTTTATTCTGGCAAATTTCAAAGGCGTATTTTTCTTCCGCCTGATTTCTTGCGAGTTGCTTTAAATCGTCTTCAAATGCTTTCCTGTACATTCTTTTAAGCGGCAGTCCAGGTTCCGTTTCGACTTTTTCATCAACGAGCAGTTCACGCGGACCAACGACGATTTTACCGCACTCCAGTCCCCGCGAAGTGTCGACGAGTACCCAATCGCCTTTTGCAAGTTCCTCTTCATTCGGCTCAAAGAAAAAAATTCTGCCTGCCTTCCTCATTCTGATTCCGATAATTTGCATAATTACTCCTGTATAATAGTTTCGAGCGCGATTTTAATCATGTCGTTGAAGGAAGATTGTCGCTCTTCGGGCGTACAAAATTCTTTCCGCCATAAATCATCGCTGACTGTAAAAATCGCCAACGCTTGAACTTTAGCGGCGGCGGCATGCAGATAAAGCGCGGCACTTTCCATTTCCACAGCCAAAATTCCATACTTGCGAAGCTTATCATTAAAAGTATTTTTGCCGTCGCCAAAAGTCCCGTGCGGGTCGTCGTAGTCGTTATAAAATAAATCAGTGCAAATGACATTGCCGACTTTAACGGGCAAATGCAAATTCTGCGCGGCGTTAACAGCTTTGCTAAGTAAATCAAAATCAGCAAGCAGAGAAAAATTAACCGCGCCGCCGAAAACTTGATTGACGATTGAAGAGTCTGTAGAGGAGCCTTGAGCAATCAGAACGTCGCGCAAGTGAATATCCTCGTTCATGCCGCCGCAAGTGCCAACACGAATCAATTTTTTTGCGCCATAAACTTCAATCAACTCGTGCAGATAAATCGAGATTGACGGAATGCCCATGCCCGTCGCCTGAACAGAAACTGGAACGCCCTTATATTTGCCCGTGAAGCCGAAAATATTTCTAATCGCCGTGTATTGATGAACGTCGTCCAAAAAATTTTCCGCAATAATTTTGGCGCGAACGGGGTCGCCTGGCAATAAAACGCGCTCGGCAACTTCGCCGACTTCCGCCGCAATGTGAATACTTGCCATAAAAAATCCTCCTTAAGCAATAAAAAAGCCCGCCGAATTGCACGGGCTAAATTTTTTCATACTCTAGCTTGATTATCGCCGAAAATAAATTTGTCGAGCAAGTCGATTAGTTGTCCTATTTCCGGCTTGGAAATTTGAGCACTCGCGCCGAGCTCTTCGCCCTTCAAGCGCATTTCCTCATTGATTAAAGACGAGAACAGCACAAACGGCACGTTACGGAGCCTATCATTGTGGCGCACGAGTTTTAACAATCTGTGACCGTCCATTTTGGGCATTTCAACATCAGAGACGATAATCCCGACGTGTTCGGAAATTGAACCATCTTTATTTGCAAGCCCCTGCAGATATTCCCAAGCGTCTTGTCCATTGCCGAAATCGCGAACAAAACGATAGCCTGAATCATGCAAAGTTGAGACGAGCAAATCACGCAACATCGGCGAATCTTCTGCAACGACAACATGAACCTCTGCACGCATGGAGCGAACATCAGAGTCGGCGTCAGCAACTGTGGTGAGTTTGGCGTTAATTTCGGGATTAATTTCCGCGATAATCGTTTCAAAGTCAAGGAGCAAAACAATTCGATTGGGCATTTTGACGATACCGACAACGCGGCTTTGGTCGCCAACTTCCGGCGAAGGCTCCATATCTTTCCACGAAATGCGGTGTATGCGCGAAACATTTTCCACCAAAAAGCCTATGTCGTAGTTGTTAATTTCCGTGACGATAATATTTTTCGCCTCGTCGCCGTTGGTGACATTCAAACAGCGCGGAAGATTTACCAGCGGAATTGCCTTGCCGCGCAGAGTGAACAAGCCGTCAATGTAGGGGTGAGCTTGCGGCATTTCAGTAACGGGCGTGCGCTGAATGACTTCGCGAACTTTGGCGACATTTATCCCGTAATTCACGCCGCCTATACTGAATTCCACTATCTCAAATTCGTTTGTGCCGGTCTCAAGCAGAATCCCTTTCTTATCGCCCAGAGTTTCTGCTCCCTTGCGTACTTTATCTTTAGCCATTAAATCTGCCTCCATTTAATTGAGCCTTATTAATCAAATAAAATTTCGCCGCGAAAAAATTTTATCCTTCAAAGATAACAAATTCATTTAACAAGATTATCAAAATCGACTTGCGGAACGAGTGTAACCAGTCCCATTATCGCCAAAATTTGTTCAAGCGCAATGCGAGCCGTTGCGGTATTTTTAACGACAAAATCCACGTCGCGCCAATGTTCAAATTCGCCAGTCTCGTCGGCAGTCTCCACGTAATATCTAATCTCGTCGTTCGAGCAACCTGCGCGGAGCATTCTATCAACAAAAACTTCGTCGTCAATCATTAAAAAAATAGTTACGAGGTCTTGATTGATAAATTTCTGCAACTGCTTAATCCCCGCAACGTCGTGCATAAGCGTGATACTGACTTTGTGATTTTTATAGGAGTCAAGCACTTCAGATTTGCGCAAGCCGTAAGAGTGCGCCTGATAGCTGTTGTCTACAATAAATTTTTCCTGGTTGTACCGGTCGCTTTTGACGGTTTGATAAATTTTGCGCTTATAAGCGTAGCGGTCGTCGAAGACGCGGGTCGTAATGGTCGGGATATAGTGAATGCCCATAGACATCAGCTGAGAAACCATAGTGGATTTGCCGGACATGTGCGGACCAAGAAACGCATAAATTTTATTCGCCATGTAAATACCTCCTTAACGTTTTTCCTTAGCGATAACGTGAACGGTATCTTCGTCCTCGTCAATCTCCGCGCCGCAACGGGGGCAACAGTAATATTGCGTTCCGTCGGGCAAAGAACGCTTACCTTTGCATTTCTGGCAGAAAATAAGACTGCAACGCTTGCATTCCAAAATTTCGCCAAAATCCTTGCGTCCACATTTCGGACAGCTGTTATAAGTAGCCATTGATAAAACCTCCTTATTTAAGTAATTTTACAGGAGATTTTTATTTTGAGCAAGCAGGCAGAATTGACGCAGAAAATTTTTCAAGGTAAAATATTCCAAAATAATAGAGGAGAAAATTTTATGAGCAAGATTCAAGAGGCGTTCAATCACGGAAAGGCGTTTATTCCTTTTATAACTTGTGGCGACCCGAATTTGGAGACAACCGCCGCCGTTGTTCGTGCCGCCGTCGCGAATGGTGCCGATTTAGTCGAGTTGGGCATTCCATTTTCCGACCCGACGGCTGAAGGTGTCGTCATTCAAGAGGCAAATATTCGCGCACTCAAGGCAGGCGTCACGACAGATAAAATTTTTGACATGGTTAAAAATCTGCGCGGCGATGTAAAAGTTCCGTTCGTGTTTATGACTTATGCCAACGTCGTTTTTAGCTACGGCGCGGAAAAATTTATCTCAACCTGCGCAGAAATTGGCGTTGACGGTTTGATTCTGCCTGATGTGCCGTTTGAGGAAAAGGAAGAATTTTTATCTACGTGCAAAAAGTATGGCGTCGATTTAATTTCAATGATTGCACCGACTTCCGAAGATAGAATTGCGGCTATTGCTCGTGAGGCGGAAGGTTTTGTTTATATCGTGTCAAGCTTGGGAGTTACAGGCGTCCGCAGTGAGATTAAAACAGATTTAACTTCAATCGTCGCGGCGGTCAGAGCCAATACAAAAATTCCATGCGCGATTGGTTTTGGTATTTCGACGCCCGCGCAGGCTAAAAAAATGGCGTCAATTTCCGACGGCGCGATTATCGGTTCGGCGATTATAAAACTTTTGGCTAAATACGGCGAGTCGGCTCCTAAATTCGTTGGCGAGTACGTTCGCGAAATAAAAAATGCTTTAACGGAGGGTTGAGGTTATGTTTAAGAAAATTTTTATGGTAATGTGCTTGGCTTTACTAATTACGGGTTGCGGCGGCGGTGGTGATAATCCTGCCGACAAGAGTGCGGATAATAAAAATTCCGCCAACAAGCTCGTGATTTACACGTCGATGAAGGAATCACTTATCGGCGGCATTGTCGAGGGCTTTAAAGCTCAAAATCCTGGCATTGAAGTTGATTGGCAATCGGCGGGCGCGGGCAAGATTATGGCTAAGTTGGAAGCTGAACGCCAAAGCGGTCACATCATGGCGGATATTATCTGGACAAGTGAAGTGCCCGACTTCTACCAAATGAAAGACGAAGGATTACTCGAAAAGTATCAGCCCGCTGGTTTCGACGAGTTATTAAATCCTTTTGATGACTACGACGGCTCATTTACTGCCGCTAGACTTGGAACGTTAGGTATTGTAATCAACACAGATAAGGTTACGACGCCGCCCAAAAGTTGGGAAACGATAACAACCGACCCGCTTTATAAAGATTCGTTTGGTATTGCCGACCCCGCGCTTAGTGGAACGGCGTTTATGAGTATTGCGCTACTGGAAAAGCAATTTGGTTGGGATTATATCGTTAAGTTGCACGACAACGGCGCGACTAAGAGCAAAGGTTCTGGCAGAGTTATCGACGACACGGCTGACGGCGCATTGAATGCTTGCTTAGGCGTTGACTATATTACAGCCGGTAAAATCGATAAAGGCGCACCGCTCAAAATGGTTTATCCCAAAGAACTTTTGATGGTTCCAAGCCCCGTCGCGATTTTTAAGGACGCTGACCACAAAGATAACGCGAAAAAATTTGTCGATTACATGATGACGCAGGAAGCTCAACAAAAAGTTGCGGAAGCGGGCACGGTTCCTGTCCGCCGCGATGTAAAAACGCCCGAACGCTATAATTTGCCCGCTCCTGAAGACGCACTTAACAATGGTATCAAGATAAATTATTCGGAAGTGTTAGCAAACAAAGACGAGATAGTAAAAAAATTCTCCAACCTGTTCAAATGATTGGAGACGTTGAATAGAACTTTCATTTAAAGCCGGCTGTCTTATTGGTCGGCTTTTAAGTTTTGTAAAGCGTCGTTTAAACGTTTAAGCGAAATTTCTTTGCCTAGCAGATATAAAATTTCTGTGACGCCGCCTGGTGTGACCTTTTGCATTGATAAAGAAATTCTTAGCGGCCACATTACCGCGCCGACTTTTAAACCTGAATCCGCTACAAACGCGGAAATTTTTTCGTTAAGTGCGTCGAGTGTCCAATCGTCGACATTTTCTAAAATTTTTATTGCGGGCGCGAGAATTTCTACAGATTTTTGCGGAGTGATTTTGTTGCGCTTGTTGGTGAAAAGTTCAACGTCAAACGGCGGCAGATTTTTAAGGAAGTCAATCATATCGGGAATATCGGAAAGTTTAGCGACGCGAGTTTTCAGCAGGCTTGACAGGAAAATTTTTCGTGGCTCGTCAAAGTCGGCAAAATATTTATCAGCAACTTTAGCGAAATTTTCATCGCTCATTGCTTTAAAATATTCGCCGCTCATCCAGTCAAGTTTAGCATAATCGAACACGGCGGGCGACTTGCTCAATCCGTCAAGGCTGAAATTCTTAATCAGCTCGTCCATAGAAAAAATTTCTTGGCAAGAATTCTTCGGACTCCAGCCCAAAAGCGCAACATAATTCGTAATCGCTTCGGGCAGATAACCCGCCTCAATCAAATCGTTAAAACTGGTTGCGCCGTGACGTTTGCTAAGTTTGGAAACTGTACCGTCCTCCGCCTTGCCCATAACTGGTGCCAAATGTATAAACGTCGGCAACTCCCAGCCGAAATATTCGTAAAGCAAAACATGTTTAGGCGTCGAAGTTATAAATTCCGTGCCGCGTATGATATGCGAAACTTCCATTAAATGATCGTCGATGACGTTAGCAAAATTGTAAGTGGGCATTCCGTCGCTTTTGAGTAAAACTTGGTCTTCAAGCTCGGAATTGGCGATTGTAATGTTGCCGTGCAAAACGTCAAAGAAAGTAGTTTCACCTGCACGCGGCATTTTTTGACGAATCGCCACGCCGTTTTCAGTCTCCTCGTAGTAAGCGTGCCCGTCCTCAACGAGTTGTTCGGCGTATTTTTTATAAATGTCCATGCGCTCGCTTTGAACGTAGGGTGCAAAGGCTCCGCCGTGATGTGGTCCTTCGTCGGGAATAATTTTAGCGGCGGCAAGCGTGCGTTCGATAAATTCCACAGCGTCGGCAACGTAGCGGGCGCGGTCGGTGTCCTCGATTCGCAAAATAAAATCGCCGCCTTGAGATTTCGCAAACAAATAAGCATAAAGCGCGGTTCTCAAGTTGCCAATGTGCATATAACCCGTCGGACTAGGCGCAAAACGTGTACGAACTTTTTTCAAGTTATCTCCTCCAAATTTTGTTATATAAATTTTTTGGCAGAATTATATCACATGGCGTTGAACTGTGCTATAATAATTGTAGATTTTGAAGTATCGGCATGAAAAAATTTAGTGGAGATGAGTTAACGAAATGACAAAAGGTATCGGTATCAAAGACATGCGGGCGTTTTTCGCTATTGTCGAAGAGGGTAACATAAGTCACGCGGCACAACGTTTGGGCATAGCTCAACCCGCCCTTAGCCGCCAAATGAAACACCTCGAAGAAAATTTGCACGTGAAACTTTTTGAGCGCGGCTCGCGTCGAATTCGCCTTACGGAGGCTGGGCAAGTCCTCTACAATCGTGTCGAAAATATTTTGGGCATGGTTGACGGCACAGTTCGCGAGATTAAGGAAATCGGTAGCGGCACAAAGGGCACAATTCGTATTGGGACGATCACGACGTCTGGCGCGATGATTCTGCCCGATTTAATCGCCGAGTTCCGCAAAATTTATCCCGAAGTCACTTTTGAAATTTGGGAGGCGGAAGGCGCGAGAATTATCGAACTCCTCGACAGCCGCATAATCGAAGTAGCAATCACGCGCACGAAAGTCGATAATCTTGCCTATGAATTGCTCGTTCTGCCCAATGAACCGCTCGTTATGGTTATGAACTCAAAAAATGTTTGTGGCGAGGACGACTCGACGATTAAGCTTGAAGAACTCCAAGACCAGCCGCTGATTATCCCGCTCCGTTGGAAGTCGAATTTCATTGCCGCCTGTAAAAAGCTTGATTTTGAGCCGAATATTATTTGCGTCTCTGATAGTATCGTTCAAGATTTGTTAATGGTCAAGATGAATCTCGGCGCAGCGATGATTCCGGTTTCAAGTAAGCGGCTCCTCACCGACGGCGATTTAGTCTATAAGAGAATTGTCGAACCCGAAATGACGACGCACACGGTTGTTGCCTGGCGCAAGAATCAGACGCTTTCGACGGCATGCAAAAACTTTATCGACATGTTCAAAAAACTTTTCATCAAAGAAGAAATCGTTATGTAAATTCCGCTTGACGACAAAAAAATTTCCCCGTACAGAATCTGCGCGGGGATTTTTTTATAGTTCAGCAGGATCATCAAAACCGATAATCCACGTTGCGATAAATCCGACGATATAAGCCGTAACAAGTCCTATTAAGTAGACGGGAATATTATTTGTGGTTGCGGCTAATGGAAGTCCCGAAATTCCGAGCGTCGCCGCACCAACTGTAAATGACGCTATCACCGCGCCGCCGAACGCCCCGCCTATACACGCGCCGATAAACGGTTTGAACAGCGGGAACGTCACGCCGTAAATCAGAGGCTCGCCGACTCCCATCATACCGACTGGCAACGCGGAGGCGATTGTCTTCTTGAGAAATTTATTTTTAGTTTTAAAGTAAACCGCGATTGACGCTCCAACTTGTCCTGCGCCCGCCATTGCCAAAATCGGCAACAAAATAGTTACTCCAAACTGCGCAATTAAATCCACGTGAATTGGCGTCATTGCCTGATGAATACCCAACATTACCAATGGCAACCATACGCCCGCCAGAATGAATCCGACGAACGCGCCGCCCGATTGAATTGCCGTCGTTGCCGCCGCGCCGATTGCGTCTGATAATGCGCCGCCGATTGGTTGCAGAATAAAAATTGCTACCGTGCCCGCAAGTAAAACCGTTGCAAGCGGCGTTAAAAATAAATCGAACATTTCGGGGATAAGTTTATGCAAATTGCCTTCGAGCCACGAGGCGAACGCCGCAACGATTATTACTGAAATAACTCCACCGCGACCGGGAACAAATGCCGAGCCAAAAATATTTATATCAGCAAGCGCGGGGTGCGTCATCAGTGCCGCCAAAACGCCGCCGATAATTGGAGTGCCGCCGAAAACTTTTGACGCATTTATTCCGATAAATAAGTTCATGCCCCAGAAAACTGCGTTGCCCGCCACCATTAAAAGTTTAATCATTTGTGAGTTGGCAAGCTCTGGAGAAATTTTTATTGCACAGCTTACAAGTCCTGTTATCAAACCACAAGCGATAAATCCTGGTATCAGCGGCGTAAATATGCTTGAGATTTTTTTGAAAAATAATTTTATCGGCGTGGCGTTTTGTTTACGAATTTTTTCATGCAGTGCCTTAGCGTCGCCAACTTTAATTTCTCCGACTTTGATAGTGTTTGTAGCCTCTAAAATTTTATTAACCGCGCTCGTGACAGTCGTCGCTCTGCCCACGCCTAAAATTACTTGAACTTCGTCGCCGTCCTCGTTAACGCCTAACACGCCGTCGATTTTTTTTAACGCCTCAATCATGTACTCGTTTTTTTCAATCAGCTGGAGGCGCAAGCGCGTCATGCAGTTTGTAGCTTGAATTACATTTGAGTAAAGGACATTGCCGCTACCGCCGACCGTATTTAAAATATTTTTTGCAAGTTCGTCAGTGTTAATTTTAATCGTCTCCAATCAATAGAACGGCTCGAAGTAGCCCCAACGCACTTCAGAATCATAATAAGAACCAGGAGTTTCGTCGTAAGTCACACAAAAGCGATAATAACTGCTACCGCCGATATTGTCATCAATTTGCGGGTCGAAAACATATTCCACGCCGTCAACCGCGATAACGCACCAAATATGCCCCGTATAACCGCCGTCAGCGCGAGCCGTTTGTCCGTAAACCGTGTAGCAATTCAAACCAATAGCCCTCGTCAGCGCGGCTAATGCACAAGAATAATCGTCGCAAGCTCCGACGTGCCCAACCAACATTCCATAAGCGCGGGCAGTGCCGTTATCCTCCGGAAAATCCAAGCGCAAAACATTATCGCCGTAACTGCAGGTATCAACGAGATAATTATAGCACGCCAAAACTTTTTCATAAGTTGACATTTCGTCAGTTGTAATTTGGTTGAGCGTCTGCCAAACAATTTCGTCGCAATAGTCCGCGCCCGTCGAAGTTGGATAAAGTTCCGCGTTGTTTAAAAGATATTCCGCGTCCGTTGCCTCAACCGAACTCGTCATCAAAATAAAAATCGCCGCGCAGGTTAATAAAAATTTTTTCATAGTTTATTTTCCTTAAGCCATTCCGACCATTGCAAGCCGATTTGTTCAGCCCGCGTGCCTTGAACGAAGTCATAGAACAGACGAATTTTTTTTGCGCGGTCACGAGCTTTAATTGCGCCCCAATCGTCGCCCTCCGGCTCAAGCAAAAGATTCGTGCCGCCTAAAAGATATTGACGTTTGCAAATTTCCTCAAGCGATAAGTCGGGATTTTTCATAATGTCGTACATGACGAGGAAAGTTGTAGTGCGTCCGTGCCCCGCGTGGCAATGGAAATGTAACCAGGAATTTTCCGGAAGATTGGCGACAAAAATTATAAAGTCGTCAACGATTTCAGGCGCAGGGAATTGCATATCAGCCGCCGCAAATCTTACGTAAGTAAATCCGACTTGCTCGGAGGCGTCGTCTTCGGTTTGAACCACGCGGGGAATTATCGTTATCGGCTTGAACATTTTAGTATCAGATTTGCCCAATGGTTTAAAAGTTGTCTCGACGCCGCGCAGATTTTTAATTTGTTCGCGTTCAATTTTCTCGACTTCAGCAGTAGTTTTTCCCGCATTAGCGGCATTGTGATTAGAATACCAACTAACGGGTAAAGAATTCGCGAAGCCGTGACTTTCTTGACGCAAATCAACCATAAAAATTTTTGCATCGGGTTCAAGCGTGTGAATTTTATCGTAAAGCGTCGCCAATGCCGCTAAAGACGGTTGAGCACCCGCCGAAGCGTGAAGTTCTTCTAAACCTTGTCGCGTTGGTTCTTTACCGCGAAGTGTATTTTGCCAATCGTCCTTCATCAATCGAAAATTTCTAAGTTCAGCAGAAGCGTTGCCGTCAAGTCGCCACGTGTCGGGAATTTTTTTCGCACTCGCCACAGAAAAAATCGACGCGCTTAAAAATAAAATCAGCACGCCGATTAAAATTTTCCTAGCCAAAATAATTTCACTCCCCAAAATTTTTTCAGCTTATTTTAATGTATTGTCTTGATTCGGTCAACTGCGCCGCGCAGGATTTTTGCTTAATTAATAGAAAAAATTTTTTGAGGAGGATTTTTATGAACGTTGAAGAGCTTCACAAGACGATTAGCCCTTACGTCGTCAACAGCGAGATGACGTGGGATAATTTCGATAAAATTTTCGGCTTCCTGCCAAAGAAGGAACAATATCTCATCTGCGATGCCATTCAAGACGAATTAAAAATTTCTCTCGTCGAAGAAACTTTGGACGTAGAGGAAATTTCAAAAGCTGTCAGCCCTTATGTATTTCGTGAAAGCCTTACGTGGGATAACTTCGATAAAATTTTCGGTGCCTTGCCTTTGCGGGAACAGTACGTTATTGCCGACGTTATCGAACTCAATTTGAAAATTTCAATCGTCGATGAAATAAATTCTGCAGAAATATCGCCGCTCATTCACAGAGCGGCAAATGAAATTAGAGCCTCGAATAAAATTTTAATAAAGTTGATTCAGAGCGGTGACGAACAGGCGCGCCAAGATCTTTGCGTTAAAAATCGCGGACTCGTCGATAAATTTGCCGATTACTATTTTAAAAAATTTCCGTGCAGTTTGGAGCTTGAAGATTTGGTTCAAGAGGGCAATATCGGCATGTTGAAGGCGGCGGAAAAATTTGACTGCCTCAAGGGATATGAATTTTCGACTTATGCCACGCAATGGATTGTTCAATCGATAACGCGGGCGATTGTAGACACGGGGCAGATAATTCGTTTACCGGTTCATGTTGTGGAAAAAATTCTTAAAGCGAGCAGGCTTGAAAGAAACTTTTTAATTGAAGGATTCGATTTGAGAAGGCGCATTGAACTTGTTGCAAGAGAAATGGCAACGACGCCCGAAGAAATCAGCCGCCTTTTTTCGTTGCGAGCGATTTACCTTAACATTACTTCTTTGGATAAACCCATTGATGAAGAAAATGATTCTTTTCTGCGCGATTTTATCGAAGATAAAAATACGCCCGACCCTGCTGAAATTGCGTCGTTAACGATTTTAAAAGACCAGCTTGATCAAGTCTTGAACACTTTAACGGAGCGCGAACGTGATGTTTTGAAATTAAGATATGGGCTTGACGACGGACGCGAGAGTACGCTTGAGGAAGTCGGAAAAATTTTTGGTGTCACCCGCGAAAGAATTCGGCAGATTGAGGCGCAGGCATTAAGGAAACTTCGACACCCTACGCGCTCAAAAAAGCTAAAAGATTTTTTAGAATGAGGAGAGATTTTTTTGAAGGAAATAATTTTGAGAACCCTGCGCGGACAGATTGAAAAAATTCCGAGCGGCAAAAATGTTTTCGTGTTGAAGGGAGTACCTCTGAGTTTTGTTGGCGACGAAAATTTTTCAGAAGATTTAGAGGCGGCAACAAATGACCCGTTGAATTATTTTATCAAACTTACAAACGGCAAACGGAAATTTTTGACTTACGAAGAATTCCTCTTGCTTAATCCGTTCATCTTAGCGCAATATGATTTGGTTTACGTTCTGAAAAATAATTTGTTCATGGAGCAATTCCCGATTGAAAGTAAATTCAGCGACGCTACTAAAAAAGTTCTGCTCGATTATTTTACCGAGCTTGAAAATATAATCGAAGAGCCTGAAGAAAAAAATCTCGGCACCGCTTCAAAACTTATCGATATTTTTAACTGGCTCAAAGGTTGTGGAAATTTTTTAATCGGTGCTTATAACGACGAGCAAATTTTAAACGAGCCGAAGGTTAAAACTTTAAATCTGTTTGATTCGACAAAAGAGCTTGACGAAATTAATTTTGACAACGTGCCGAATTTCATTGACTTGCAGGAGGAGGCAGACTTCATAAATTTTTTGCGGGAAATTATTTTCGCAACGCCCGAAAAAATTTTTGTGCGGACTCATTATTACGCTGGTGATAAGGAAAAACTCAACGAACGCTTGAAAATGCTCGCCGCGCAGATTGAAATTATTCGCGTTCTTCCCGAAGAATTTAAACGGGGTTTTGAACACAGAAATGAGTTTACCGAAATTTTGGCGCGTTATTGGAATCACGATTCCTTCAGAAATTTCAAAGTCTATGACTTGCAAAAACTCAATGTGGGCAAAAAAATTATCCTTGACGTTTCACAGGAACAAATTATCTCCGACATCGTTAAGCAAGTAGAAAATTGCATGAACGGCAACGACATTCAAGATATTTTTGTTACGGCACCGACGGGCGCGGGCAAATCCGTTATATTCCAAATCCCCGCGATTTATCTCGCCGAAAAATATAATCTGATGACAATCGTAATTTCGCCGCTTATCGGACTAATGAACGACCAAGTTAAAAATCTTGAACTGAAAAATTATCGGCAAGCCGCAACGATTAATTCCGACATCTCTCCGATTCTCAAGGATCAAATTGTGGAAAAGGTAGCGGCGGGCGATTGTAATATTCTTTACATTTCGCCCGAAACTCTTTTGAGTCGCAGTGACGTTGAACAGCTTATCGGCGACAGAACGATTGGATTGGTTGTCATTGACGAGGCGCATATCGTCACGACATGGGGCAAGCAGTTTCGTGCTGATTATTGGTATTTGGGAGATCATATCAGGAAGTTGCGCAAAGTTCAGAGCAATCGTAAGGGACATTCATTTATAATCGCGACGTTCACGGCGACGGCAATTTATGGCGGCGTCGAAGATATGTACGACGAGACGATAACCGCTTTGCACATGCGCGAGCCGATAACTTATCTGGGCTACGTCAAACGCGGTGACATTGAAATTAAAATCGACAAAACTCCAGTTAATACAGGTGAACGCGCCGAATTTGAGCTAGAAAAATTCTCCGACCTTGAAAACGCCGTCATTCGGGCGAAAATTTTTAAAAGGAAGACGCTGATTTATTTTCCCGAAGTTCAACTTATCGAGACAGCGAAATATATTCTGCAGAACAGAAATAATTCTGACACTGTAGCGATTTATCATGGGAAGTTAAACAGAGACGATAAGCGCGAGAACTACGAAAAATTTTTCAGAGGCGACAAGTTGGTTATGTTGGCGACGAAGGCGTTCGGTATGGGCATTGACATAAACGACATTGAAATTGTTATGCACTATGCACCGACCGGCAACGTCTGCGATTACGTTCAAGAAATTGGGCGTGCGGCTCGTAGAAATGATCTGCGCGGTGAGGCTCTTTATCATTACGACAAAAAAGATTTTAAATATATCAAGCGTCTGCACGGACTTTCGGCGATAAAAAAATATCAGTTAATAGCCGTCGTCAAAAAAATTTATGAGCTTTGGAGTTTCAAACGAAAAAATAATCTTCTGCTTGACGCGGAGAATTTTACTTACATTTTCGATCGATATAACGACGAGGCGAATAGCATTAACAAAGTCAAGACCGCGCTTTTGATTATCCAGAAAGATTTTGAGGCACGACTGGGATTTTCGCCGCTGACGGTTCGCCCGATACCGCTTTTCGCTGTCGGATTCTTTGTGATAAATCCTTACATGCAAAAATATCTTCTGCAAGACTATGGAGAGTGTTTAAAGGAGATTGAACCGAGTCTGCATATTTGCCGCGTGAATCTCCAAATGATTTGGGAGAAAGATTTTCGCGATAAATCTTTTCCGCAGTTCAAGTATTTGATTTACTCCAAGAAAGACGATTTTCCTTTCAACAAAAAATATCCTCTTCAACCCGCGCTGTACGTCGAGATAACTTTTGAAGAGGACTTCCGCGCAATCTTTAAAAATTTGTTCGGGCAATTCAAAGCGGTAGTGAATAAATCAAGCGACGAAATGAAATATCTTTCCGTTGAAGACTTGGTTGGTGCAATGAAAATTTCCGAATTTAAGGCTCGTAATATTTGCGAAGTTTTAATTGCGTCAATGATTTCCTACAGAAAAAATTTTTATCCGAAGGGACATCCACTCTTTGCGCAAGACACTTCTTTGAGCGGTCAAGTTTATTATCGTTTCAATGAGGCGATGAAATATTATTTTGCATGGGTCGAAAAATTTTTCAAAGAAATTTTCAACGATACTAAAGAGGGTAAACTTTACATATCCGACGCGACGACAAAACGTGCCAAAGAAATTAATACGGTGCTTGGAATTTTGGAGGCGTTGGGCGTTTTGAATTTCAAGATGACGGGCGGCTCGAACAGTCAAATTTATATTCATATAAATCAGATTAAGAACTTGAAAAAAATAATCGACGCTCGCGGCAGATACCAAAACAAAATTCTTGAATTGGTGAAAAAACGTCACGAAATTTCGGTTGCTATGCTCACTTACATTTACGAAAATAATTTTGACAACGCGGCGATTTGGAATTTATTGGAAGATTATTTTTTGGGCAAAATCCCCGACGAAATTTAATCCGTCGTCAACGGGTCTATGTCAATATAAACGTCTTCGCGCTTGTGCAAGTTGTGTTCTCGCAAAAATTTCCTAACCTCCAATAAATCCTCCGACTTAATTAAAAGCACGAATCGATAAATATCTTTTAATTTGGCGATTGCGGCGGGTATTGGTCCGAAAATTTCTTGCCGTGTCGAAGACTTTTTAGTAACCTCCGCTCGAAATTCTGCCCGAACATTTTTTGCAAAAGTTTTAGCTTTAGTTTCGTCTTTGTGCATGAAAATCAACTTAACTAATCTGCAGAACGGCGGGAAAAATACTTCTTTGCGTTGTGGCAACTCGTTTGCATAAAATTTTTCGTAACTTTGCTCGCAACCGAATCGAATTGCCGCCGCGTTTATGTCGTAAGCTTGAACGATAACTTTTCCAGGTAAATCCGCACGACCTGCTCGACCTGCCGCCTGCGTTATCAGAGTGAAACCATTTTCCGCCGCTCGAAAGTTTGAAAAGCTCAACGCCGCGTCTGCACTCAAAATCCCAACCGCCGTTACGCCGCTGATGTCGTGCCCCTTTGCAACCATTTGCGTCCCAAATAAAATATCAAACTCGTGCGCCGCGAATGAATCCAAAATTTTTTTATGTCCGAACTTGCCGCCCGTCGAATCTCTATCCATTCGTAAAATTCTCGCGTCCGGTAAAGAATTTTCCAATGCCTTTTCTAACTTTTCCGTACCCGTGCCCAAAAATTTTATGTGCTTACTTCCGCACTTAGGGCAAATTTCAGGCGGCGCGGATTCTACCTCGCAACGATGACAAAGTAATTTTCCGTCAGCGTGATAAGTCATTGGCAAGCCACAATCGGGACATTTGGCAACCTCGCCGCAAGACCTGCACATTACCACCGTTGACCAACCGCGCCGATTTAAAAGTATTATCGCCTGTTGCCTGTCTGCTAAAGTTTTTTTCAGCAGTTCAATCAATTTTCGACTTAATACGGAACGATTACCCGCTCTAAGTTCGCCGCGCATGTCTACACGTTCCACTTCCGGCAATGGATTATTTAAAACTCTGCGCGGCATTTTTAATAAAATTAATTCGCCATGTTGCGCCCGATAAAAACTTTCTAAACTCGGCGTCGCTGAACCGAAGACTATCGCCGCGTCATGAAATTTTGCAAATTTCTCTGCCACAATTCGTGCATGATAACGCGGCGCCATTTCTTGCTTATACGAATTATCTTGCTCCTCGTCCATTACGATTAAGCCAACATTATCAATCGGCGTAAAAAGTGCCGAACGTGCCCCGATTACTATTCCGACTTCGCCATTGCGTATCTTGTGGAAAGTGTCACTGCGCTCCTCGACACTTAACCGACTGTGAATTACTGCCACGTCATTAAAATACGCTCTAAAGTTCATGACGATTTGTCCAGTCAACGCGATTTCCGGTACTAAAATTATTACGCGCCGACCAAATTGCCGTGTGGTTTTCGCAAGCTCGATATAAACTTGCGTTTTACCCGAACCTGTCACCCCGTAAAGTAAAAATCCTTGAAATTGCCGCGTCAAGATAAATTCTTCCACAGATTTTATTGCCGTCGTTTGCTCGTCGGTTAATTCAAATTTGCGCGGAACTGATTTTATCAGCGAATAGCTATCGCGTAATATTCTGCGTTCTTCAACTTCGACATAGCCCGCGTCGATTAATTTTTTTAACGTGTCCAACGATATTTTTTGTTCGGCAAATTCCGTTCTTCTAACTTCGCCACGCTCCGATAATAATTTTAGAAATTTGAGCCGCGCAGGCGTACCCTTGAATTCCACCGCGTCGAAAGCTTGCGCGAGTTTATAAATTTTTTCAAGGCGCACAGATATTTTTTTGCCGCGACGACCTGGCATAAATAATCCCATTGCCATTGACAGCGGGCATAAATAAAATTCTGATAGCCAATGCGCCGCGTTCATCATTTCTTGCGTAAACCACGCCTCATCGTCGATTGCGTCGATTATTTCTTTAAGCTCAAATGGAAATTTTGTTCCGTCGTCGACATCACGAATATTTATTATAAATCCGTCCAATTTTTGCGCTCCGAATGGGACGAATACTCGCCAGCCCGCCGATAAAAATTTTAGGCGTTCAGGCACCAGATATATAAAATTTTGTTGTACGCTGTTCGCCGTGACATTTACGCAAATATCAGAGATTATCATTCATTTCCTCCAAATATTTATTGATTGGGTAAGTAGTGGCTGAAATTTCCAATCATCAAAGCAGGAAAAATCTTTTGAAGTTCGTGGAGAAATTTTTTGGTGCCGAGAAAATTTTTATCGGGCGGCATGACGGTAAAAAATTCGTCGGGGTCATAGTTCAAATTTCTAATCTGAATCATTTGCACGGGCAATTCTTCTAAAAAATTTTTCCACGCGGCAAATTCCGATTCACGGTCGTTAAAGCCCGGCATATAAAGCATATTCAACGAAACGTGAACATTTTTATCTAAGGCGTAGCGAATAGAATTTTTCACGGCGTCGAGTTTGTAACCTGCGCGGTAATATTTTTGATAATTATCGGCATTCGCGCTGATAATCGAGACGCGCATAGAATTTAAACCCGCGTCGACGATTTTTTTTATGCCCGCCGTGAAGCCCGCGTTGGTGTTAATGTTAATTTGCCCTTTTGAAGTTGTCGCACGAATTTTTTTTATCGCCGCGCAGATATTTTCCGCCATAAGCGACGGTTCGCCCTCGCAACCTTGCCCGAAACTAATAATTCCCTCCGCCGAGTGATTCAAATGGTAAATCCCAACGTCAGCAATTTCCTCAACAGTCGGATTAAAAGTTATACGGCTTTGCGGACTCGGACAACATTCGGCGGCTTGCAAGGAAATACAACCTAAACAATTTGCATTGCAAGTTGGCGAAGTCGGCACTCCACATTCCCAACGCCGATAAAATAAATTCTGCGCGGTTAAGCAATGCCATTTCAACGAACAATTAGCAACCTGCGCAACGATTCGATTGTTAGGCAAATCTTTTTTGACGCGCCGAATAAAATTTTTAAGTTTTGGCGTGTTGTAGTGTTCAGGATTCCATTTATGATTTTCGTCGGTGTAAAGAGCGGCGGCATGCAATTCATCTTTGTACAAGACGACAGCAGTATAACCGTACAGCGGCAAAATTTGAGCATTGGGAATTTTTTTAAAAGCTGGGAGGTGCGTCCGTGTGTAACCTTGCGGCAAAATGGCTGAAACGGCTTGCCCTTCTAACGAAAAAAATTCACCGCGCCGAAACCCGATTGCTTGACGTTGTGGCAAGAACATTAAATCGGCGGAATCAGGCAGTTTGATTAAATCTTTGGGCTGGAGCTTGAAAAATTTTTCGCCAACGCGCCCAACGCCTTCCGCCTCCGGTACGTCGAAAATTTCGCCCGCGTCATTGGCTATCAACGCTGTTATCCGATTGCTCATTAGCTTTTTGCCTCTTTGGATTAAATTTATTCATGGCGTTATTGATTCCCTCTTTAAAAATGCACAGAACAGCGGGCACGAGTTCATCAAGCGTTTCAGAAATTTTTTCGGCGTCTTCTTGAGTAAACGGGCTTAAGACGTGATGATTGACTGTCCAATTTTGTGGCGGACGCCCAACACCAATTCGCACGCGAGGAAAATTTTGTACGCCGCCGAGATGTTGAATAATTGATTCAATGCCGTGATGACCGCCGCCCGAACCTTTTGGACGCAAACGAATCATTCCGAGCGGCAAATCCATATCATCATGCGCAACGACGAGATTTTGAACGCCAAGTTTATAAAAATTTACGATAGGCGCGACCGCCTCGCCGCTCAAGTTCATAAAAGTTTGTGGCTTAACGATTAAAATTTTTTCGCCGTCAAAAAAACTTTCAGCGACGAGTGCATTAAATTTTTCGTGCCAATTTTCGGCGGAAATTTCTTTAGCTAATCTGTCAGCCAACATAAAGCCGACGTTGTGTTTAGTTTTGGCATATTCGGGCGTAGGATTACCAAGTCCGACAAAGATTTTCATAGATTTGCCTCCAAGAACGTAAAAACTTTATCAAAGTACACAGCAGGATTTTTTCTTTTGGCGTCGGCATGACCTGCGCCCTCCACTATAAATTTTTCTTTAGGCGCGGTGGCTTTATCGAAAAGTTCGGTCATCATTTCAAAGGGAACTAATCCGTCCGCGTCGCCGTGTATAAAAAGTATCGGCACTTTAATTTTATCAACGCTGTCAATCGGCGCGGCGTCAGAAATTTTTACGCTGGTTTTTATTTTGCAAACGGTATTCGCGCAGGGCATAACGGGATACTCCGGAAGTCCGAAAATTTTATTAAGTTGCGCGGTAAACATTTCATAAGCAGAAGTATAGCCGCAATCCTCTACGACGGCGCATAAATTTTTTGGCTCAAGGGCGGCAGTCATCAAAGCCGTTGCTGCGCCCATAGAAACGCCGTGCAAAATAATTTTCGTGTCGGGATTGTCAGCAGAAATTTTCGCCGCCCAATCGAAAACGTCACGACTTTCCAACGCGCCCATAGTGATGAATTTGCCCTCACTTTCGCCGGAGGCGCGCAAATCCGGAACTAAAACATTCCAGCCGCGCTTCAAATATTCCTCTGCGTAATCATAAGCATAAGTTCCGTCGCGTCCGTAGCCGTGAATGAGAATTGCCCAATTATTGGAACTTTCAGCGGGAGAAAATTTTTTTGCGTGAAGTTTCAGCCCGTCAAAGCTTTCCATCGTCCAATCTTCTGCAGGAAAGTTAGGAATGGGCGGAGCTTTCAAATTTGGGTCAGCGATATTTGCGCAAGCCTTCGGCGGCGATAAATCTTCTCCGCGCTCCAGAGCAAAAGTTACAAAATAATCACCGACGGCGTAGGCAACACAGCACAGCCAAAATATTATCACAAGAATTTTTTTCATGATAAACTCCTTAAACGTTAAAGGCGGAAGCTGTGAACTCCCGCCTTGGAATTTCTGTATTGGTCGGGTTGACAGGATTTGAACCTGCGACCCCCGCGTCCCGAACACGGTGCTCTACCAAACTGAGCCACAACCCGTAAAGCATTTGCGATTATAACAGACGAATTTTCAAATTGCAAGCCCGCGCTAAAATAAATTTACCAATCGAACACATCAGTAACATCATCTAAAACATCGACAGCCAAAGCGGCGTTGGAAACTTTGAAACCTTTGGAGGTCTTGAGAAATTGGAAAAGGCTTTCGATTAAATCGTTGACTCGCGAAGAATAATGCGCCCCTTGCGCAATCGAATTTATTTTTTGCTCAAGTTTCTCATCAGTCAAAGAGGCGGGAAAAACTTTGTCGTCAAGCGTGCGGCAATAATTAGCAAGCGCGTTGTAATGAATGTTGTAGCGATTTTCGTAAAGAAGATGAACCAAATATTTACAAATGCCCGCTTGCAACGGCGTAAACGTGTCAAAATTCAAATTTGCTCGCCACTCAACCACATTAAGATTATAATCCGCCCAATTTTTCAGCGCGTCAACGTTGCGAAAATTTTCCTCGTGTTCAAGCTCGGCAACAGCTTTGACAGAGACCGCTCGCATAACTTCCACGAACGGCAGGTTAAAATAATTTTGAGTCGCCTCGTCGCAAAGTTCGCGTTCCCTGCCCGTCAAATCGCCGCAAGGATTGTATTCTTTGTTCGGCAAATTTTTCATACGTTAATCCCTCGTTTCGTAAATTTCGTTGAGAAGTTTTTCCTGCTTCTCCTTGCTCATCTGCGCCAATGAACGATTCGCAAAAATGTTTGGAGCCGCCGCGCCAATTGCGATTGCTAAAATTATCAACAGTGCATCGACGCCCGATTGAATTGCCGATAATAATTCGTCAAGTGTGATTCGGCGGATATTTATAACCGCGAATAAAAATCTGTAGATTAAAACGCCTGGCACCAACGGGATAACTGCCGGCACGACTAAAACTAATGACGGCGTGTGAAGCCAATGAACTGCCTTCATTGCTATGACGCTGACCAAAGTTGCGCCCGCTAATGTTCCGACTGCTGAACTCATTCCCAATTCAAAGATGAAAAAATTTCTCGTGCAAACGCAAATCGCTCCGCCGCAAGCCGCCGCAAATAATAATCTCGGAGGCAGGTTAAAGAATATCGCAAAACTCGTAGCACCGATTGCCGCCGCTACCATGAATATTCCGTAATTGCTGTCGGGGAGCATGTGCAAATTAGTAAACGAATCAAAGTCCGCCATGCCGATTGCAAAGACTAATCCAAAAGTCATTGCGCCTACGATAACCATTGTGTGCATAATTCGCGCCGCGCCGCTTATCAGATAAGTATTCAATATGTCGCTTAGTGCATTAATCATCGGGACGCCAGGCACTAAAAATAATGCGGCGGCTATCAGCGGGTGCCAAGGAGTAGTCGTCGGTAAAAGGTGTGTAAGATAAGCGACAATCGTCGCCGAAAACGCCGCAAAAGTCATCGACACGTAGGGATTAATTCCAAAACGTTCAGCGCATTGCATTTGGACGATTTTGCCGATAATTGCCGCGCACGCCGTGTAAATCGCCGCGTTGATGTCACAACCAAATAACGTGCAAAAAGCTCCACAACCCGTGCCCGCCGCGCAGATTGAAACCCAATGAGGATAACGTGGACGATTGGCGACGGCTTCAAGTTCGCCTTTGAATTCGTCAAGCGTATAATGGTCGCGCAAAGCTCGCCACGTCAAGCGGCTCACTGCAGAAATAATTTTCATGTTAACGGCGTGCTTAATACATTTTCTAAACGACGTGTGCGAATGGTGTTCGTCACTGATATTTAGCATAAGCGTCGTATACATGATGTGCAGATGAAACTTTTCGGCGGGAATGCCCATATAAGCGGCAACTCGTTTCATGTCGCGGACAATCTGCGCGGTATCAGCTCCGTTTTCCATTAGCAGTTGTCCGACCGTCAAAAGGAGTTCGGCTTTCTGTCCGATTTCCGCAAACGCCTCGCGCAGAAGTTCTCGTTGCTCCTCGTAATATGTTTTAAAGTCATTGTCTTGCATAACAAAATCCCCTCTCGCGCAGATTATAGCATACAAGAGGGGATTTTATTAGCTGTCAAAAAATTTTTTATTCTTGCCACTCGAACGCAAGCCCGCCAATATGAACAGTCGTGCCTTCCTTTATGCCACGAGCTTTTAACAGTGCGTCAAGGTTTTTCATGCGCCAAATAAATTGAAAACGGCGCAAGCCTTCTGCGTTGTCAAAGTTAGTCATGGCTACGATTTTTTCCAGATTTTTATTACGAACAATGAATTCCGCCGCGTCGTTGCGTTCGATTATAACGGGATCGTCCTCTTTGTCCACGTTGAAAATTTTAACAGTGTCAACGACGGGTTCAACTTCCTTGCCGATTTCCTCTAATTTATTGCCGACAAAATTTATCAGCTCGTCAAGATTTTTATGAGCGGCGGCAGATATTGCAAAAAATTTTATGCCTTCCTGCGCGGCAAGTTTTTCAAGAGCAGGAAGATTTTCTGCGGCTTGCGGCAAATCAATTTTGTTGGCAACGAGAATTTGCGGACGCTTTGAAAGTTTTTCGCTGTAGCGTTTAAGTTCGACATTAATTTTTTTGAAGTCGTCAACGGGATTTCTGCCGTCTACAGCCGCCGCGTCAACGATGTGCAAAATTAATTTTGTGCGCTCAATGTGCCGTAAAAAGTCGTGCCCTAAGCCGACACCGTCAGCCGCGCCCTCGATAAGTCCGGGAATATCAGCCATTACGAAAGATTTTTCATAGCCAAGATTTACAACGCCCAAAACCGGTACAAGCGTCGTGAAATGATAATCGGCGATTTCAGGGCGTGCAGAACTCACAGCGGCTATCAAACTCGATTTGCCAACGCTGGGATAACCGACAAGTCCAACGTCAGCTAAAAGTTTCAACTCAAGCAGAAGTTCACGACTCTCGCCAGGCTCGCCGAATTCCGCAAAAGTTGGAGCACGTCTCGACGCCGATTTAAATTTGGCGTTGCCTCGACCGCCTCTACCACCCTTAGCAACAATCGCACGCTGTCTAAGCTCCGTCAAGTCCGCTAAAATTTCGCCGGTTGTCGCGTCCTTAACAAGCGTGCCCTGTGGAACTTTTATAACGCAATCTTCCGCGCCGCGTCCGAATTGTTTTTTAACGTCGCCAGCTCCGCCATTTTCCGCCGTGAATCTGCGATTGAATCTGAATTTTAACAGCGTGTTAACATTCTCATCGACCTCAAGCACAATGTCTCCGCCCTTGCCGCCGTCTCCACCGTCTGGACCGCCTTTAGGCACAAATTTTTCACGCCGAAAAGAGGATTTCCCATTTCCGCCGTTGCCAGCTTGTACGCTAATTTTACTTCTGTCTATGAATTGCATTTTGATTCCTCATAGAAGTTAGGTCGTATAGTCTGCATTGATTTTGATATATTGGAAACTTAAATCGCAAGTGTAAACAGTAGCCGCCGTATCGCCGATTCCCAAATTAATATCGACAACAATATCATGTTCCGCCAAAACTTTTTTCATGGCGTCGGCGTCAAATTTCGTGACGAGTCCTTTATCGTAAACGGTAAGTCCGCCGAATTTGATAGAAATTTTTTCTGGGACAATATGAACGCCCGAATAACCTACCGCGCAGATTGTTCTACCAGGATTAGCGTCTTGTCCGAAAAATGCCGTCTTAACCAACGGAGAATTGGCAACAGCCATGCCGACTTTTTTAGCGTCTGCAAAACTTTCCGCGCCAGTTACGTTGATTGTTATAAATTTACTTGCTCCTTCGCCGTCAGCGGCAATTTTCTTTGTCATCTCAATGCAAACGTTTTTAAGCGTCTCGTAAAATTTTTGATAGTCGTCACCTTTATCGACGATTTTTTTATTGCCCGCCGCGCCGTTCGCCAAAACAACTACAGAATCATTTGTACTCATGTCGCCATCAACTGATAAACAATTAAAAGAAACTTCAACAGAGTCGCGCAAAGCTTCCTGCAAAAGTTTTTGATCAATATCGGCGTCGGTGGTGATAAAACAAAACATCGTAGCCATATCGGGGCGAATCATGCCGGAGCCTTTAGCAATCGCGCCAAAACGAACTTCAACGCCGCCAATCTCAACTTCGGTCGCGCAAGCTTTGGAATAAGTGTCCGTCGTGATAATCGCGTTGCCGGCATTAACGGAGCCTTCGCGGGAAAGATTTTTAACGGCGTCTTTAATGCCCGCCTCTACCTTATCCATTGGCAAATTGGAGCCGATAAGTCCCGTTGACGCGACGATAACATCATCTGCGCGGCAATTCAATTCCTTAGCGGTTACAGTAGCCATTTTCTCGGCGTCCTTAACTCCCTGCTCGCCCGTGCAAGCATTAGCACAACCAGCATTGGCAACGATAGCATGAGCCGTTCCCGTGCCGACTACAATTTTACTCAAATGGACGGGAGCCGCCGCAACTAAATTTTTCGTGAAGACGCCAGCAACCGCCGCTTCCTTTTCCGTGTAAATAACTGCAACGTCGAGATTGCCATTTTTCTTGACGCCTGCGCGGACGCCTGCCGCCGTAAAACCTTGCGGATAACAAACGCCCGCCTTTTTATGATTTTCGCTAAACATTTAAAAGCCTCCTTACGGATAAATCGGAATGACATCGAGCGCAACGCCTTCATAAAAGCCCGCCGCAATGTTGAAATTTTGAACGGCTTGCCCCGCCGCGCCCTTAACTAAGTTGTCAATCGCGGAAAGGATTATAACACGTCGCGTGCGTTCGTCAATGTGCCAGCCAATATCACAGTAATTGGAGCCACGCACAAATTTAGTTTCCGGATAAGAATTTCTACCGAGCAGACGAATAAATTTTTCCGCGCCGTACATTTTCTGAAAAGCCGCGTCAATCATATCGTCAGAAATTTTTTCTTTAATCGTCGCGTAACACGTCGCCAAAATTCCTCGCGACATCGGAACTAAATGCGGCGTGAAATTTATAATCGTCTCTTCGCCGCCCAAATCTTTTAAAGCCTGTTCAATTTCGGGCGTGTGACGGTGATGAGCTACATTGTAAGCTTTGAAGTTGTCGTAAAGTTCGGGGAAGTGATTGCCGAGTTTTAAACCTCTGCCCGCACCAGATACACCGCTTGCCGCGTCAACGATAATTGAATTGCTTTCGATAAGGTGATGTTTAATGAGCGGAGCCAACGCAAGGATTGAAGCCGTCGTGAAGCAACCCGCGTTGCCGATAATTTTTGCATCGCGAATCTGATTACGATAAATTTCTGCCAGTCCGTAAACTCTGTGGGCGTTTTTATGCTTGTGCGGCACGTTGTACCACGCCTCGTAAATAGAAGTATCACTGAAACGATAATCCGCGCCTAAATCGATGATTCGGACGGGCAATTTCTCTAGCTTAATTCCGACGTCCATAGCGTGACCGTGCGGCAAGGCGATAAAAATAAATTCGCTATCTGCGCCGATATTTTCTATGTCCGCTAAACTTTCCAGCGTTAAATCGCAAATGCCGCGCAGGTGCGGATACAGTTCGGAAATTTTTTTGCCCGTGTGACTTTCCGAAGTTATATGCGCGATTTGTGCTTGCGGGTGTCGAATCAAAATCGAAAGCAATTCCGCCCCCGCATAACCCGTCGCGCCTATTACGCTTACTTTTACCAAAATATTTTTGCCTCCTCGTGAATCAATAATGACCTTTGCAAGACATAATGTACAAATAACCTTGCGTGTCGATGTCATAAACTAATCTGTTCGCATCGTCAATGCGGCGACTGTAACCCACTCCGTATTTTAAACGCTCAGGCTTGCCGATACCGTTCATTGCGCCGTTGCGTTCAATATCCTTGATAAGCGCGTTTATCCGTTTAAGAGTTTTCTTATCCTCCGTCTGCCAAGCAACGTAATCTTCCCAAGCCTCATCTTTCCAACGCTTATTCATCATCGTCGACCTCAATTAAATCATGTTCAACCCAATGTCCGGCTTGGATTTGTTCTTTTCTCCGCGCCATTTCCGCGTAAAAGCGTGCGCTGTGAATTGCCTTTGCAATGTCGAATTCGCCGGCGGCAATCATGTCTTTAAGTTCCGCGACAAAAAATTTCAATTCCAAGCCGGTGAAAGTTATCTGTTCTTTGTCGTCGGCTTCGGTTGCTAAAAATTCTTCAAAATTAATCGCTTGACTTTGCGGCATGTTATCTCCTCCTCAATATTTGCGTACAAACCATTCTAAAGCCTTTTCTTTGCTCAACCAATAATTATCAATCCACACGGAAAAACTTTCGTCTTTGGTAAGGTTGTAAAGTTCATGCGTACCGTAACCTTCCAAGTCGCCGACAATAATATCATCTACCTCTAATTTGCGCGGAAATCCGTTAACTTCGGCGCAAGTAAAGCCATTCCAAAGTTCGATAACAATTTTCCTCGACCAATCATCATAACAAAAAACAGTACCGCGAGCCGCCCAAGCCGTCGACGAAATCATCATGGCGCAGAGTACGACGACAAGCACAATAAAATTTTTCATGAAGATTTTCCCCTTTAAATGCGGTGGAGGTGTTCAGTGCTGTTGACTAATTCGACAGTAAATTCTCCGTCGTCCACGCGCAAAATATTTACAGCCATGTTGAATTGACTTATCGCCCACATCTTGTGAAGAGGCATATCCAAAGCCGCGCCGAGTATCAGACGAATTGCCGCGCCGTGTGAAACGACGATAACATTTTGATTTTCGTGATTCGCTATAATTTCTCGAATCCCAATCATAACGCGGGCTTGACACTCCAAAAAAGTTTCTCCGCGCGGCGGGTGACATCTTTCCGGAGCAGTGAAGAATTTTCCAAAAGCTTTGGGCGATTCCTCTATTAAATCGCTGATGAAACGTCCTTCCCAATCGCCGTAATTCATCTCGCGCAATTCGGGCATTTGCTTAACGGTCAGATTAAATCTTTCTGCCAAAATGCCAGCTGTAGACATTGCCCGCGCCAAATCGCTAGAATAAATCGCGTCGGCAGTTTGAAAAGGAGCGTTATCCGCCAAAGTTATCGCTTGATGAAAGCCTTCCGGCGAAAGGTGCGTGTCAGAATGCCCTTGCAGTCGATTTTGTTTATTCCATTCGGTCTCGCCGTGCCTGATTAAAAAAATTCTCATCATGATAGACGCCTCCGCATGTTTTTTTGATAAGATAACAAAAAATTTTTTGAAAATCAACCTAAAATGAATAGTGAAAATAATTTGCATGTGTGTTATCATAAGAACGTTAATTTTTATTTGTACAGGAGAAATTAAATGGAAACTTTAGAACTCACACTCGATGAACAAAATGTTTTGGAAAGCGTTTACGGCAGGCAGGGCGGCTACAACCCCCGCAATCTTGAGGCGATTAAAGATTTGACCGCGCAGGAGAAAAAATTCTTCGAGGAAAAAAATTTCGTGTCGCCGCATTTCTTCGTTCAAACGCTTTACAAAGTTCGCGGCACCGTCAGACCGATTAAATTTAATCTTGCCGTCAATCGCATGTTAAACGAGAACGAAAACCTCCGCGCTAATTTTTGCAACGTCGGCACGCGCACGGTTAAAGTTGTTTATCCTTCAACAATCGTTAAGCCCGAAATTATTTTCCGCAATTTAACGACTACGGATACGGACGAACTTAACGAAGAGTTCGGGAAAATTTTGGAAGCGGATATGCGCCGCGATTGCGACTTGCGCCACGATCCGTTGATTCGATTTGCGGTTTACAAGACAAGTGATGGAGAATTTGCCGTGCTCGTGACACTCGCTCAAGTTGTCGCTGAAAGTTTCGACGCCGAAAAATTTTTCTGCAACGTCTTGGATATTCCCGCAGAATCTAAACCACAAAAAATTGATGACGACTTGCCCCCGAAAAATCAAGACGCAATTCGCGACTATTGGGCAAAAGTTATCGATAATGCCCCGCCGTTTGAATCTCTCCCCTACGAACGGGAAGGCTTAGGTACGTATCACCAAAAAGCTTTTCGCACGAAAATTCCCGCCGATATTCTTTCAGACCTGCGCGGGCGTGCTCAATCTAACCGCATGATGCTAACGGCAATTTTGCAAAGCGCGTGGGGTTTTATGTTGCAACTCACCAATAAACGCCGCGATTGTCTCTTCTGCCAAATTTTGTCGGCAGGTGATTCATCGTTAAATATGATTCCCGTCCGCTTGACAAGCGAAAACAATTTAACTGTTGAACAAATCGTTCGCGGGCAATTCCGTCAACTCGTCATCTCTCAACCTTATAGTTGCGTTGATTGGACGACGTTGGAGAACTTGACGGGACGCAGGAAAAAATTATTCGACCATTTCCTTAGCTTTAAAGAATTTCAATCCGGCGAACTGAATTACGTTGCCGCAACCGCCGAACCGCACGGAAAAATTGTTTCTCGTAACTCGTGGGAAGCGCAAGGCATGAAACTTGGCGTTTACTTCCGCTACGCCGAAAAAAATTTGTCGATAACTTTCCTCTACAACCAAAAACAATTTCTGAACTTTGGAATGGAGCGGCTTTGCGTGCTCTATGAATCCATACTTCAGCAAATGCTCACAGATTGGAATGCAAAATTTTCTACGTTTATGGAACGGCTCGCCGCCCGAATCAATCTGCAATTAGACGTTCAGACATCAACCACCGGCGACCGAAAAAAAATTCGCGACTTCCTCTCGCAACTGCCAATTTTGCAAGGGCGTTTCGAGGGTACAATCGGGATATTCGAGAGACAATCGGAAATTATCACGCGCTACGAAGGCGACAGGATTTCAGGCGAATTGCTCAAGGAAAAATTCATTTTTGTCGTCAGCGGAAAACTCGTGCGCAATGTAGACACCGGCGACGGTTGGTATAATCCGCTTGACGTTATCGGAAAAAATTCTTTTGTCAATCCCACGAACCTTTTGGATAAGCAACGGCTAATACTCTCTGCTGAAGTCTTAACGGAACAAGTGGAACTCTTAACGATTCCACGCGATGTATTGATTGAGGCAAGCCGCGATAACTCGGAAATTGCACTGACACTTATGAATTACGCGCTGAAGCAAATGGAACGCTATCAAATCCTCTGGCTCCAATCATAATAATGATTTAGGAGGAAAATTCTCTTATGGCAAAGATAAGACGACGGCGAAATTTCGGGCGGCTCTTCAAGGGAATAATTTTTCTTGTCGTTAGCGTGGCGGTATTAGGTTTCTTCGTCTACGTGCCGTTTTTTACGCTCAAGGAAATAAAACTTGAGGGCGCAAAATATTTGACGGAAGAAGATATTCTGCGCGTCGGAAATATTTACATAGGCGAGCCGCTCTTTAAATTGGAGACAAACGTTGTGCAAAGCCGCCTGTCAAAAGATTTGCGGATTGAGGAAGTTAGCGTTCGTCGAAAATTACCTCACACATTGGAGATAAAAATTAAGGAGCGGCGACCGCTTGCAACGGTTATTTGCGATTATGGCTATCTCGACCTCGACCACAACGGCACGATTATCGACAGCTACAAGACGATTAAAACTATGCAAATCCCGATGATAACTGGCGCATCCGTTCGCGATTTATATATTGGCGACGAGGTTGACGACGAACTTATTAAAAAAATTCTCGACTTCCTGCAACGGCTCAATGAGGACACGTTAAATCTTTTGTCGGAAATTGCGATTGTCGATGCGGATTATATTGTCATGTACAGCGCGACTGAACGTCCCGTGCAAATTCGCATCGGCAAGTTGGAACGTCTCGACGAAAAGGCACGTCTTACTGAAGATTTTCTGCGCGATTTGGCGACGAATCCTCACCCCGTCGAATATGTCGATTTTAATTACACTGCACCTTTTATTAAGCTTGCAGAATAAAAAAATAACGGCTTCGTTAAATGTCGGAGCCGATTTTTTTTATGTGATTAACAATGTCCTTTGCGGCAAATGGACGGGAAATTTTTTTCGCACAACGTTTCATTTCGTCGAGCCGCGCAGGTTCTGTTAAAAGTTCCTCAATGACCGCTGAAATTTTTTTGTCGCAGACTTCAATCGCCGCGCCGTGAGTTGTTGCATAAGCCGCGTTGAGAGCTTCGGGACCGGGTATCGGCGCGTGAAGGATTAAAGGCAAGCCAGCCGCAAATGCCTCCGTCATCGTCAACGCGCCGGGTTTTGTAATTAATAAATCTGCTTGCGCCATGAGTTTATGAACGTCTTTGACATAGCCGAAAATTTCTGTTGGGTGTAAAAATTTTTCCCGTCTTAGCCGCGCCAATAAATTCTCGTTTTGCCCGGCGACGACTACGATTTTAATCGGCGTAGAAATTTTATTCAGCTCCGATAAAGTCTCCTCAATCGAGCCAAGCCCTAAACCGCCGCCCATAATTAAAATTGTTGGTTGCGAATCAAAAATTTTTTCTACGCTGGAAAATTTTTCGTCAATCGGTATACCTGTTGCGAAAATTTTTTGTCCTGCGCGGCAATGTGTGGAAAGTTCCTGTTTCATTTCGGGCGTCGCGACAAAATAAACATCGACTTCGCCATAAATCCAAATTTCGTGCAATGAATAATCCGTTAACACCGTCGCCAGTAAAAAATTTTTTGAGAACTTTGCATGTAAAAATTTCCAAAGTGAGGCGGCGGCTTCTGGGAAAGGGTGCGTGCAAATCACAACGTCTGGGCGAAATTTTTTCATCAAGCGGGCGAAGGGCAAATACATCAGCGCGGAACTTAAAAATCTTGCAGAAACTCCAACTTTCCTGCCGTCTGCAAATTTATAAATTCTGTCGTAGAGGTCTGGAATAAATTTCAATGCGGCTAGATAAAATTTTTTCGTCAGCCAATTCAGCGTGGAAATTTCTTTTGCCATGAAGTCTACAACTTGCGCGGACTCTCCAAAGATTTTTTGCAGAGATTCTGCCGCTTTCGTATGTCCTGAACCGATTGACGCCGATAAGATTAAAATTTTTAGCAAGTCAAACCTCCGTCGACGCTCAAGATTGCACCCGTTATAAAGCTTGCCGTTGATAAAAAGTAAATTGCCTCTGCGACTTCAGCGGGCGTACCGATTCTGCCAAGCGGATAAAATTTCGCAAGCTCCTCAACAGTACCGCCAGAAATTTTCAACTGATTTAATGTCAGCGGCGTCAAAATATCGCCTGGTGCAACGCAATTCACACGCACGGGAAAACTTGCTAATTCAAGCGCAAGGGACTTTGTGAACGCCACGATTGCCCCTTTACTCGCCGCATATGCCGCGCAGAAATAATTTCCTTTAATGCCGGCGTCGCTCGCCACATTGACAATCGCGCCACGACTTTTAATCAGCTCGTCAACTGCCGCCCGCGTCGTAAAAAAAGTTCCTTTAACATTCGTGGAAAAAATATCGTCAAAAGTTTTCTCGTCAACAGAAGTTATTGCACCTTCGTGATAAATGCCCGCGTTGTTTATCAACACGTCGACGCCGCCGAAAAGCTCAAGCGTCCGCAAAATAATTTTATCGCAATCCTCAACTTTGCGCACGTCCACCGAAATAAATTCAAAGTTCCCAACCAGTTCCGATTTAATTTTATTGAACTTATCAACGTTCCTGCCGACGAGCATGCAATTAAAATCATTCGACAGAAAAATTTTCGCCGTTGCAAGCCCGATACCCGACGTGCCGCCTGTTATAATTGCCGTCTTCATAATCTACCCCGTAAACAAAAACAGAGCCGAGCAAATACCCGACTCTGCTGAAAATTTCCTTAGGGATTGCAAGCCTCTTTGAGACTTTTGCCCGCCTTGAAAGACGGCAGATTCGACGATTTAATTTCGATTTCTTCGCCGGTACGAGGATTGCGACCTTTGCGAGGCGCACGGGTGCGATTTTCAAAAGTGCCAAAGCCCAAAACTTGAACTTTATCGCCGTTAACAAGTGCCTCTTTAATTACCTCAAAAGTTGCCGCGACTGCCTTTTCCGCGCTCTTGCGGTCAAGTTTAGTCCTATCGGCAACGCTTACTATCAATTCAGCTCTAGTCATGAAGAAAATTCCTCCTTTAAAAAATTACCTGCAGAATTTAGCAGAATGTTAAAAAAAAATCAAGTACTTTTTACGCCGTTATGTCAAGATTGTTTCCGAGTGCAGGGTCAAGGCTTTCAATCGCCTGCAAAGTTTCTTCAACAGTAGCGGTTTCGTTCTCCATTGCCATTTTCAAAACCGAGATTCCTAAATCCTGCTGAGTTCTTGCCATGCTCATATCGACTGACAAAGCCGCGATTGCCATATCCATTGCTGTCAACTCCTTCCGTGATTTGACGGTATCTTAGCACAGACTGCCCGCCGTTGCAACATTATTTCGTATTGATAATCAACGCGATAAAAATTAAGTCTTCGTCGCCAATAGTTTCAATGCCGTGAGTGTCGCCGTCCGCGCAGAAGGTTGTATCTCCCGCCTTAACCTCGTAAGTTTTGCCGTTGTCGGTGTAAAGCCCTTTACCTTGAATAATATGATAAGTTTCGTTGTTGCCTACGTGTTGATGAACGCCAAGAGCCGCGCCAACGGGAATTCTGACGCTTGCGAACATTTCACATTTGCCAACCATTTCTTTAGGCGTCAACAGGTGCGTAATAAACATTTGCCCCTTGCCCTTTTCAACTGCTACCGTACTTTGCTCAATAATCGGCATGTTATAAACCCTCCTAATAATTAAAAATCGTTGTACTCCTCCGCATGTGCCTTTTCCAGACGTTTATCTTTAAGTTTTTTTATTCTCTCGACTGTATGGGCGATTTGGTCTTTGGTGTACGGTTTATGGATAAAATCTATCGCGCCCATTTTCAGACACTGCATTAATTTTTGCGGCGTGCCCATTGAACTAAGCATGACGACGGGGACATCGGGCGCAACTTCGCGGATAAATTCCAATGCCTCAATTCCGCCGACAACCGGCATAACTATATCCAAAATGACGCCGTCGGGTTCCTGCTCCAAAATGAACGTTATCGCCTCTTTGCCGTTAACCGCCTCGATTACTTCACAATTCAGCCGTTCAAGTTCCTCGCGCAATTTCTTACGCAGGAGCCGCGAATCGTCAGTTATCAATATGCGCAACTTTTCTTGCTCGTCCATAAAAATCGCCGCCTCCCCTAAAAATAATCGCCCGAAGGCGAAATTTTAAATCTATATTCCGAAAATTAATTGTCACTTATGGCGGAGAGGGTGGGATTCGAACCCACGGTGCCTTTCAGCATCACCGGTTTTCAAGACCGGCTCCTTAAACCGCTCGGACACCTCTCCAATCGCCGCGATAATAACAAAAACTTCGCGCAATGTCAATCATGAAGAAACAAAAAAGCGGCAAGCCATATGCTCACCGCGCCGATTGTTTCATTCAATGTCAACTGAAATTTTTTTCTTTTCACGTGTTGCGGCGGATTTGACTATGGTACGAATCGCCTTTGCAATTCTGCCCTTTTTGCCAATAACCCTGCCCATATCTTCCTGTGCGACGTGCAGTTTTAAAATTGTGCGGTCTTCTTCTTCGACCGTCTCGACTTGCACATCTTCGGGTTTTTCGACAAGTGCCTTTGCTAGCACCGTTACAAGTTCTTGCATTGTCCTCTACCTCAATTAATTTGTTCGATTATTACTTAGCCGCCTTGCGCTCTTCGTGGAGTTTTTTCATGATACCCTTTTTGCTAAGGAGCGAGCGAACTGTATCGGTCGGCTGTGCGCCATTTTTAATCCAGCCGATAACTTTTTCTTCGTCGACATTGACAATGGCGGGATTTTTAGTCGGGTCGTAATTGCCGACGATTTCGATAAAGCGACCATCACGCGGCGAACGGCTATCCGCCACGACTATACGATAAAAAGGTTGCCTCTTTGCGCCCATACGATTGAGCCTAATTTTTACCACACTCTCACCACCTTTCCAATGTTCTGTATTTATTTTTTGAAAGGAAACTTTCCGCCGAGTTGTCCCAAAAGTCCGCTGAGATTCGGGAGCGTCGGCATCTTAGGCTTAGTATTCTTCCCCTTTTTAATTTTTCCTTTTTTGCCCTTAACTTTTTTTGAAGATTGCTGTTGCATTTGGCTTGTCTTGAACTTGCGCATCATTTTACGCATTTCGTCGAACTGTTTAAGAAGCTTATTAACGTCGGCAACTTGAGTGCCGGAACCCATAGCAATTCGCTTGCGGCGTTTAGCGTCGATAATGCTGGTGTCGGCGCGTTCTTTAGGCGTCATAGAAAGAATAATTGCTTCCATGTGCTTAACTTCTTTTCCGTCAAGATCTAAATCGACGCCGGTTAATTTTTTCTTAAGCCCGCCAAGTCCTGGCACCATACCGAGTAAATCGTTAAGAGATCCGAGCTTTTTAACCTGCTGAAGTTGCTCCAGAAAATCTTGCAACGTAAATTCGTCGGCTTTAATTTTCTTAACCATTTTTTCGGCGGTCTTGGCGTCGATTGTCGATTGCGCCTTTTCAATTAGGCTAAGCACATCGCCCATACCTAAAATTCTTGACGCCATACGGTCGGGGTGGAAAATTTCCAACGCCTCAAGTTTTTCGCCCATGCCGACGAATTTTATTGGACAACCCGTCGCCGCCTTAATTGACAGTGCCGCGCCGCCTCTAGCATCGCCGTCAAGCTTAGTTAAAACAATTCCGTTGACGCCCAGCGCATTGTGGAAAGTTTCAGCGACATTAACCGCCTCTTGACCAATCATCGAGTCGACGACTAATAAAATTTCGTGCGGTTTGACGGTTTCTTTAATGTCCTTAAGCTCTTGCATTAGGCGTTCGTCGATTTGCAAGCGTCCTGCCGTGTCGATAATCAAAACGTCGCGGGCGTGCTTATCCGCAAATTTTATCGAATCCTTAGCGATTTGAACGGCGTCTTTAATGTCCTCTGTGAAAACGGGAACATCAGCCTGTTCGCCGACAACTTGGAGCTGTTTAATTGCGGCGGGACGATAAATATCTGCGGCGACGAGTGCGGGACGTTTGCCCTGACGTTTCATTTGCAAAGCTAATTTTGCCGCTGAAGTCGTTTTGCCCGAACCTTGAAGCCCGACCATTAAAATAATTGTTGGCGGGCGCGAGGAAATATTTAACTTAGCCGCCTTGCCGCCCATAAGATTAGCAAGTTCCTCGTTGACAATTTTGATAACCGACTGCGCGGGCGTTAAGTTGCTTAAAACTTCCGTACCAATGGCGCGAGCCTTAACAGCTTTCTCGAAATCACGAACGATTTTATAATTCACGTCCGCCGCGAGCAATGCCATTCGCACATCTTTTAACGCTTTGTTAATGTCGTCATCGGTTAATTTACCGTGCCCGCGCAGTTTTCGGAAAGCCTCTTGAATGTTTTGGGAGAGGTCTTCAAACATTTTATTTCCCCCGTCAAAATTATAGGCACCACCACATTGCGGCAGTGCCGGAATTTACTAAGTTGGAGGCGACACCCGGAATCGGACCGGGGATAGAGGTTTTGCAGACCTCGGCCTTACCACTTGGCTATGTCGCCGCGTCAACGTTTTGAACGTCAACACGCGCATTATAAACGCTAACCTTTAACAAGTCAAGTATTTTCTTTACTTTAAGCGGATTTGACGAGACGGACGATTTCCTCTGCGCCGCCTTCCATAGTTTCCGCCATAATTACATTAGCAATCGGCGATTCTTTAAGGATTTGGCGACCGCGTTCAACGTTTGTACCTTCCAAGCGGACGACGACGGGCACGGGAATTGATTTGCCGTCATCAGAAATAATTTTTGCCGCGTCAACAATTCCCTGCGCCACGAGGTCACATTTATTAATTCCGCCGAAAATGTTCACGAAAATTCCTTTGGACTGCCCGCCCTCCAACATAATCTTAAAAGCTTCAGCAATTTTTTCAGGCGTGGAATCTCCGCCAACGTCGAGGAAGTTTGCAGGAGAGCCGCCGAAATGTTTAAGAATATCGACCGTTGCCATTGCCAAACCCGCGCCGTTTACCATGCAAGCCACGTCGCCGCCCAAATTGACGTAATTCAAGCCGAGTTTAGCGGCGTGCAATTCTTTAGGATCTTCCTCTGTCTCGTCGCGCATGGATTCAATATCGGGGTGACGATAAAGCGCACTGTCATCAAAATTTAATTTGGCGTCGAGCGCGATAACGTCATTTTCCTCTGTGACAACGAGCGGATTAATTTCGGCAAGCGAGCAATCTTTCCTTACAAATGCCGTGTGCAAATTAATCATGAGCTTTGTAACTTTGCGAATAACTTCTTTAGGAAAATTCATTTTATAAGCCATGCGCGTCGCTTGGAAGGGCGCAAGACCTATCGCGGGGTCAATGTACTCTTTAAAAATTTTTTCGGGCGATTCAGCGGCAACTTTCTCAATCTCAACGCCGCCTTCCTCCGAACCCATCATCACGACGCGAGCCGTTGCCCTGTCGCCGACAAAGCTAAGATAATATTCTTTTTTAATATTCGAGCCAGCCTCAATCAGCAGACGCTTAACAACTTTGCCTTCGGGACCCGTCTGGTGAGTTACGAGAGTTTTGCCTAAAAGTTCTTCCGCATATTGACGGACTTCATCGAGGTTGTGAGCGAGTTTGACGCCGTCCGCTTTGCCGCGTCCGCCCGCGTGAATTTGCGCCTTAACAACAGTCACGTCCGCGCCGAGAGTTTGCGCTTGTTTAACTGCCTCTTCAACAGTGAACGCCGCACCGCCATCGGGAACATTCACACCGTAGCCGCGCAGAATTGCCTTACTTTGGTATTCGTGGATATTCAAATTATCACTTCCTGTTCTTGAGCCTGTAAACGGTTTGGGCTTTAATCTTGCCGTCAGCCGCATTGGAGCCGCTAGTTTTGATTGCAAAGCCGCCGTCAATCGGTTCAGCGTGAATTTCATTTTGCGTTGCGTAAACGATAATATCAATGCTTGCCGCAGTTGCGAAAATATTCGCCGCATTTTTCAAGCCCGCGTCCAAATAGTCAATCGGGCAACCAGGGTCGTAACCGAACATGCCCAATTCCATTTCGACTTCGGCGGGTTCAGTAACGGGATAATTTTTCTTAGCGTCGAGTTTTTCCCAAGCCGCGCCCTTTTGGCAAGCACGAATGTCAACATCAGCCAACGTAAAATCCATTTCCGTAGAAATATCCTCAATGCCCGACGCCTCGTATTTAATGCTAATCTCGTTGTCGTTGGAAATACTGTAAAGAACGCTCGCCGACTTGCCGTCGACTTCCGCCGTAAACTTCACGCCTTCGATAAGCTGTTCACTCTGCCAAGTGATGTTAGAAAAGTCCGCGCCGCCGTCGACATAAACAACGCCGCCATCTTCCTTGAGCACGAACTGATTTGTAAAATCTTTATCGCGAAAACGCAAGGACACAATACGCGCTCCCACGTCCGTAACTTTAAGCTCGTTGCCTTTGGTGTTGCGCAATGTCCAAATGGAACCTTCTTTCTTGATTGACGGCATATCAACCGCTCCTTTCAAAAATTTTTTTAATGATAGCACAGCAATTAGGCTTTTGCAATATAAAACGGCGTAGCGGAATTTAGGATAAAAAAATTTCCCGCCACATTGACGGGATTAAATTTTTGTACGTGTAAATTATTTTTTCTTAACGAACTTGGAGCCGCTAATTTTATAAGTGTCGTCGTTGACATGGAAAGTTGTCGCCGTGAAGTCTTTAAGCGTTATTGAGCCGTCATTGAGCTTGAGTGTAATGACTCTATTTTTCTTGTTGTAGGAGGCGGAAGTAAATTCGATATTGTCAAGCGTGAGGGTGTCGTCATTGTCGAAGCCGTAAATAATATCCTTGCCGTCTCCTTTTGCGTAAATAAATGTGTCGGCTCCTGCATTGCCCCACAAGCTGTCGTTGCCTTTTCCTCCACTGATAGTATCGTTGCCCGCGCCACCGACTAGCGAATCATTTCCGTTTTGTCCATAAAGTTTATCATTGCCTTTGCCGCCCGATAAAGTATCCGCTCCGTCGCCACCGACTAGCGAATCATTTCCGTTTTGTCCATAAAGTTTATCATTGCCTTTGCCGCCCGATAAAGTATCCGCTCCGTCGCCGCCAACTAGTGAATCTTTGCCGGCATTGCCGTAAATTTTATCATCACCCGCGCCACCGTTAATAGTATCGTTGTTTGATCCGCCCTTAATTGAATTGTTGAGCGCATTGCCCGTAATTTTTACCGCCGTTGTACGAGTGAAGGCGTCTATTGTTTTAATTTCGGAGCCTACAGTAATGGGTGATTTAGTCGAATTCATCACGGTCAAAAGCGTTGTTGTAATATTGACGGCTGACAAACTTGCCGCGCCGACTAAAGTTATTTTGCCTTTACCGACCGTGACAATTATATTTTTGTCGATTTCAGTCGTAGAATACGAGCCACCAGCGATTTCCAAGATCGAACTTTCATTAAAGCCGGTTATAACGTCGTTGCCGTCGCCATCTGCATATTTGAAAAGAACATCCGAGCCGGAATTATAAATGGAATCGTCGCCAGTTCCGCTACTGATTGTTAAGTTTGCGCCGTGATTTTCTATATAGTCATCACCTGCACCGCCCAAAACTGTAGAATAATTCGAAAAAGCCATTTCTATTTCATCATTCCTGCGCACAGACTTACCAATGATAATTATCTTGTCGTTTCCTTTTTCGCCATCTATTAATGCTTTGTGAGCTCCACCATTGTATATGTAATCGTCCCCGTCACCTGAATTAATGGTAGAATCTTCTGAGCCAATATCAAAATCACTAAGACCTCCTACTCTTCCATTGTCATAGCCATTATAAATAGAGTCCTTTCCTTCTCCTGCGTTTATTAAAACTTTAGAAGCATCATCAAAGGTATAAATAATTTTATTGCCCTCATTACCTCTGATATTAACATTTGAACCGTGATTGTAAATAATATCCTTGCCTACTCCTACATCAATCATTACGTTTTCACCGAAATTAAAAATAGAATCATTGCCTTCACCTGTTGTTATGGTTACATTAGAAGCTTGCAAAGAGGCAAAAGAATTCGGACTATTATGAATGTGATCGTTGCCGTTACCACCGTTAATTGAAACATTGGAACCGGCATTGGAAATAATGTCATTACCCTTGCCGCTCATTATAGTAACGTTGTTTTGGCCATTCATTATATCGTCGTTATTATCGCCGCTTTCAATGAAAACCTTATCGCCGGAATTATAAATAGAATCTTTACCAGAACCGCCATTTATTGAAATATCAGTTCCTCTATCATTTTGAATATAATCATTGCCACCTAAAGCGTTTATTATCAAATTACTGGTGATGTTCCTTAAACTGTCATTGCCGTTAGTGCCGTTTACAAGAGTTTCTTGTGTACCTTCAATTTTTAGGTATTGTCCGTCAGCATCTTTCAATAAGATAGAATTGTCGCCAACTTTAATGATAATATCATGATTTAAAGATGTGAAACCGTCACCTCTATGGTCTATTCCCTTTAGTACATAGTACTTACCAGAAATTATTTTGATTTTAGAAGACGAACCGTTGTATCCAATTATAGTATCGTTGCCGTCACCGAGCGCGTATTGGTATATGATGTTACTGTGATTTGCATTTATGTAATCTTTACCTTTGCCGCCGTTGATTGAAATGTGGGAGCTGTCATAGATTTCGATAGAGTCATTTCCGTCTCCACAATCTATTTTTACGCTGTCGCCATAATTATAAATGGAGTCGTTACCAGTGCCTCCGTTTATTGTAACGTTGTATGGAATTTTTTTTACAGATTTGCCGATAGAGCGATCATATTGCTCTGAACGATTATTTATCAAAGTATCATTTCCCGCACTACCATTTATTAAAACATATTTGTCGTCATTAGTAATGTAATCGTTGCCTGTCGTGCCCATGATAGTTTCAGCCATAGAAACCGCCTCCTCAACTAAAAAACCGTTGAAAAATTCTCTGAATGTGTAAAAACTAAATTTGAATAAATTTTAGCATAGATTTGTTATAATGTAAATGAAAAATTTTTCTGAAATGCTTTGAGAAGTATTTTTTTACTTTGAAACGAGTTTAAGAAGCACGAAAGTAATTTTCGAAGCTTTGAAATTAATTTTACGACTGAAAAATTTTTTATTAATTTAAAACAGCAAATTGAAAATTCCTTAATATTAAATTTTATGTATATACGATTTGAAGTGCAAAATTGGAAATAAAAAAATCAGCTCTTTTTTCCGAAGAGCAGATAATTTTTTAGTAAAGTGTTTATTTATTTTCGTCGAGGAGTTGTAAAAGTTCGTCGTAATCCTTTTTGAGTTGAACATAGTCCTCAGCGATTTTAAGTGCCGCCAAAACTGCAATACGACTGCCAGCAAAAGTTCTGGTGCTCTGCGAAATTGATTTCATAGTTGAATCTACCATGCGCACGAGTTTTGCCAAGCCGTCGGGGTCTTCGGTGCGCAATCTGTAAACTTCGCCAAAAATTTCAACTTCGACACGCCGCATTTCGCCTGCAGGTTTATCGTCCTTCAACGCCATAGTATCAGCTCCTTAACGTTGCGCCGAAGTCCTTTTCAACCGCCGCCAAAATATTTTTGAACGCCTCGTCCGCCTCCTCGTCTTTAAGCGTACGTTCATTGGAGCGGAACTCAAGCGCGAACGCCAAAGATTTTTTATCGGCAGGAATTCGCTCGCCCGTGTACACGTCAAACAAAGTCACGCCCTTGAAAAATTTTCCGCCGCTCTTGACGATAACTTTTTCAACATCGCCCGCCGCCGTGTCGTGTTCAACCAAAATTGCCAAGTCGCGGCTGATTGACGGATATTTAGGTAAACTCTCCAAGCTGAATTTTTTTGCGGCAAATTTCTGCAAAGTCTCAACGTCAGCCTCGAACACGTAAATTTTTTTCTTAATGCCCAATGCCTCGCCAACTGCAGGGTGCACTTCGCCGACTGTAACTAAAACGTCGCGTCCCTTTTTGAAAACAGCCGTCTTGCCGGGGTGCAGGGCGTAATGCTCGCCAGCCTCGACGAAATAATTATTAATCGACAAGCCCGCTAAAAGTTCCTCGACAATTCCCTTTGCGTCGTAAAAATCAATCTGCGCGGCATTTTGCGACCAACCTTTAGGCTCGCGGCGTCCCATTAACAATCCCGCCAATTTTTGTTTTTCAAGCGGCAATTCCGTTACGGGCAATGCTTTAGGTAAGAAAACCGGCGCGACTTCAAATAAGCGAACGTCTTCATTTTTGCGGCTGAAATTTCTCGCGGCGTTCTCAAATATCGACGCCAATAACGTTGTCCTTAAAAGCGGTGCCTCGTCTGTTAACGGATTCATTATCGGTATCGCTTTACGTAACTCGCTATCAGCAGGAACGCGCATTTTGTCAAACATTTGCTCGCTAGTAAATGCAAAGGAAAGTTCCTCGCACATTCCCAAGCTCGACAAAATATTTTTAATCTTGTCAATGAAATTTTGCGTCGCTGATTGCCGCCCCTGCTGATTGCCTTTTGGAAGTGTTGACGGAATTTCATCAAAGCCAAAAATCCTCGCGACTTCCTCCGATAAATCTTCAGGCAAGCGAACATCATTGCGCCAATCGGGAACTGTCGCCTCGTAAGCCGAAGCAATTTTCATGTCAACGCTTTTGGCAATGCCGCCGAAAGTTTCGCTGATATTTTTCATGAAGCTTTCGACGCCCGAATTTTTGAGCACGTCATCTTTAGCTTTGGCTTCGGCATTTTTAAACAACTCGCCAATACTCGCGCCAAAATTTTTCATAAAGCCTTCGGCGGTTGATTTCTTTCCAATCTCACGAGCCGCCTTGCTAATATTTTTCGTCGCGGCGGCAAATTTATCGACAACCTCATCCGTCAGCTCCTCGACTTTGTTTGTAGGGTCAATTTTAAAGCCGAGAGCCTCCAGCACTTCGACAATTTCCGCGTCGCTGTAATCGGTGCCGAGCCGACGATTAATCTGCGCGGACGTGAATTTGATTTTAACTTCAGGCTTAGGATTCGGGTAAACGTCAACGACGCCTTTGCAAACGTTGCACGCGCTCATTTCCTGTAAAAGTTGCGCAACTCTATCCAGAGCGGCAACGGTGCCTTTCTCGTTGGTGCCGCGTTCAAATCTGCCGCTCGCCTCAGAGTGAATTCCTACTGCCCGCGAAGTCCGACGAATCGACGCCGAATTAAAACTAGCCGCCTCAAGAATAACGGTTGAAGTTGCCTCAGTTATCTCGCTTTCAAAGCCGCCCATAATGCCTGCTAAACCTGCCGCCTTTTCAGCGTCAGCAATGACGAGTTCGCCGCCCTTAGCAAGCCTGTTAGTATCGTCAAGCGTGTGAAGTGGTTCGCCTTCCTTAGCACGCCGCGCAGTCAGTTGGTGCCACGTAACTTTATCGTAGTCGTAAGCGTGAAGCGGTTGCCCCATTTCCAACATAACAAAATTAGTTACGTCAACGACATTGTTAATCGCTCGCATACCCGCGCCTTCCAGACGTTTAACCATCCAATCCGGCGACGGCGCAAGCTTTATATTAGTCAGCACCCGCGAAGAAAATCTACTGCACAAATCGGGCGCGTCAATCCCAATTTTAACTAAATCCTCTGCGTTGCGTTCGTCGTCCTCGTCAACTTTAATTTCGGGGAAGTGCGGAGTTTTTTTAGTTAAGACAGCCAACTCGCGAACTAAACCAATCACGCTGAAACAATCGCCGCGATTAGCCGTCAACTCAAATTCCAAAATGTCGTCGTCAAGCCCCAAAACTTCAGCGGCGGGCAATCCAATGGGCGTATCTTCCGGCAAAATATAAATGCCGCTTGAATCGCCCTCAATGTTTAATTCGTCAGCAGAACAAAGCATGCCATTTGACGCGACGCCGCGCATTTTCCCTTTGGAAATTTTTTTGCCGCAAGGTAAATTCGCTCCGACTAATGCAACGGGAACAATTTGCCCTTCCTTGACATTGGGCGCACCCGTGACAATTTGCAAAAGATTTTCCTCGCCGATATTCATTTGGCAAATTAACAAGTGGTCGCTATCGGGGTGCGCTTTAAGCTCCTCAATCTTGCCCGTAATTACTTTTTCCAAGCCTTCGCCCGCGTGAATCACGTTTTCGACGGGAATGCCCGCCAACGTAAATTTTTCTGCCAGCTCGTCCGCCGTCAAGTCTATGTCAATATAATCTTTCAGCCATTTGGTAGAAACCTGCATTAAAAAATCTCCCTTCGGTCAATTTTTAGTGATTAGTGATTAGTATTTAGTGGCTAGGGAAAATCCCTAATCACTAACCACCAGCCACTAACCACTAAAATTGCTTAAGAAATCTTACGTCGTTATCGTAGAGCAAGCGCATATCGTCCAGCCCGTAAGTCAACATTGCAATGCGCTCAATGCCCATGCCGAACGCAAAGCCGCTAACTTCGTCGGGGTCGTAGCCGCTCATCTTCAAAACGTCGGGGTGAACCATGCCCGCGCCCAAAATTTCAAGCCAACCCGTTCCTTGACAAACTTTGCAACCGTCGCCGTGACACATGACGCACGAAACATCGACTTCCGCGCTCGGCTCCGTGAACGGGAAGAAACTCGGACGCAATCTAATTTTAGTTTTCTCGCCGAAAATTTTCTTGCTGAAATCCTCAAGCGTGCCTTTCAAGTCCGCAAAAGAAATTCCCTTGTCGATAACAAGTCCTTCAACCTGCGTGAACATCGGCGAATGCGACGCATCATAATCATCGCGGCGATAAACTCTACCAGGCGCAATCATTCTTATCGGCTCGTTGTTTTTATGACGTTCCATTGTCCGCGCTTGCACCGGCGAAGTCTGCGTCCTAAGCAAAATATCTTCGGTAATGTAAAAAGAATCCTGCATATCGCGAGCGGGGTGATCTTTAGGCAAGTTCAATGCCTCGAAATTGTAATAATCCGTCTCCACTTCGGGACCTTCCTCGACGCTGTAGCCCATGCTCACGAAAATTTCTTTCACTCGGTTAAGCGTCAATGTCAACGGGTGCAAATGTCCTTCGTGGACGCGGCGACCTGGTAACGTCACGTCGATTTTCTCCGACGCCAATTTACTTTGAAGTTCTGCCGCCTTAAGCTCGGAATTTTTTCCCGCGATAAGGTCTTCAATTTCCCGTCGCGCATTGTTGACCAGCTGACCGATAATCGGACGTTCCTCAGCAGAAAGTTGACTCATGCCACGCAGTAAACTTGTAAGCTCGCCTTTCTTGCCCAAAAACTTTACGCGCACTTCGTCAAGTTCTTTTAGTGTAGACGCTCCTTTAATCTCGGCGTCCGCCCGAAAGCGCAAGTCCTTTATTTTTTGTTCCATTAGTTAGCCTCCTTTACGCCCCTTAAGCTAACACACGCCGCGCAATATTTCAAGTGCCGATTGAATCATAAAACTCACGGAAATTTTTCAGACGCTCGTAAATTTTTAACAGCTGCCGTTGCATTTGCAGTTCCGACATATTTTTAGGGAAGTCATAGGCTTCCATGACTGCGCGGTCGTTAGCTTCATGAGCCTGGCGCAATTCTTTTGGCATAAGCAACGGGTCGTACAAATCTGCAAAGCTCGCCTCTGGATATTTACTACGCGCCATTAAAATATCCGAAGTCGTTCGCTCAACTTTCCTCCAAAACGGCGGGAACGGAAAATTATTATATACCACATCAATCGAATAGCGATAATCATTGTGCAATCTGCCCGCGATCATTCGCATCCAAGTCATATGAACTGAAGAATTCAAAATTCCGAAATACCAATACATTGCGTCCGGCATAATGTGCAGAGAATTTGTCGGGATTGTGTCAGCGTGCATGTAACCAATCGGAATATATTCGCGGCGTTCACTGCTGACTTGCGGAACGAGAAGATAATCTGTCTTCGGCTTAGAACGTGTGTTCATAGAAAAAAGTAGTATAATGAGCTTACTATGAGAAAAAAATACGAAACAGATATAACGGAAGAGCAATGGGAAGTTATAGAGCCTTTGTTCGTCAATATAAGAAAGTAAAAATGGGAAAAGCGAAATTTACAGTGCACGATGGGTTATTGGGTAGCAGGTTTAGCCACTTTTGCCTATTCGACTTTGAAGAAAATATGCGCGTGATTATCGCGGCTCCTTTGTTTACGAAGCGTACAAGTACTCTGGCTTGAGAGTAGAAATATTGAAGAAACCAAAGCCGCACGGTTGGTCAGTCTTACCAAAAAGGTGAAGGGTAGAGAGAACTTTTTCTTGTCTTAATCTCTCTCGCCGACTTTCTAAAGTTACGAACTGACTGTTGCTTCTGCTGAGACCTTCATTAATATTTCCCATATTCACACCTTACTTAAGCTGTTATGAACACCGGTTCTTAGCTATTTTATAGAGCCCCCGGCATATAGGTAACACCAACTGCCTCCAGTTAGCTTTCCTCAACTTTACTTGTTAGGACTACTGAAAGCCGACTTCATCGAGCTTTTGACGGCTATCCACCAGTCGGAGTATCAGGAAGAGCGTTTCAGGGCGTTAATCCTTCATTTTACCTTTCTATTTATCAGTTCGCCTATTAGGCGGAGTATCTTTTCAATCTCAACAAGTCGCACGTGACAAGCCGTATAATTTTTCTGCCTGCATTGGCGCAATAAGTTTCGGCGGCGGATCCCTGCGTCTGAAAAAGCGGTGCCGCCTCTTGATCGTTAAGTTCAAGAGCTTCCATTGTCATAAGCAGAACCATGCCGGACAGTTGCGGGACGCCCTCGTTAATAACTTGCACGACATAAACGCAACTTTCTGGGGCGACGTAAAAGCGCAGTTATCCATTCGATGTTTGAGTTCTTGGAATTCCGAATAGTGAACGGTAAACGCTCAATCCAGGGAAATTTTTCGGGTCGTCTAAATCCTCATCTCTAGCAGGTGCCGTAAAGGCAACGACCGTCCCGTTTTGTTTCAAGGTCTAATAATTAAGTAAAAAGCCTTGCCGAAAAGCGCGAACGCCTTTATAATCTGCCCAAAAGGAGGTTTTAGCTTGAATATTTTCAAAACGTTTGTGTTAATGGCTTTGCTAACTGGCTTAATGGTTGCTATAGGCGGCGCAGTCGGTGATTCGATGGGCGCGATGATTATGTTGGTGATAGCAATCGGCATGAATTTTTTTAGCTATTGGTTCAGCGATTCGATTGTTTTAAAAAGTTACGACGCCCGCGAAGTTTCCGGTAAAGACGCGCCGCAACTCTATGGTATTGTCGAGAAGCTTGCGCAGAATGCAAAGTTGCCAATGCCTCTCGTCTACATAATTGATACGGAAGTTCCGAACGCCTTTGCGACGGGCAGAAATCCAGATCATGCGGCGGTTGCAGTCACAACGGGTTTAATGAAAGTTCTTGACTACAACGAAATTTCCGGCGTGCTCGGTCATGAATTGGCGCACGTTAAGCACAGAGATATTTTAATCGGGACAATCGCAGCGGCAATGGCGGGCGTCATTTCTATGGTTGCAAATATCGTGCAATGGGGCGCGATTTTCGGTACGCGCTCTGACGACGACGATAACGGCGGAATAATTGGTTTCCTCGTGACGGTTATTGTTGCACCGATTGCCGCCACGCTGATTCAACTTGCCGTGTCACGTTCGCGAGAGTATGACGCTGATAAAACTGGCGGAGAAATTTGCGGCAATCCAATGTATCTTGCCAACGCTTTAGAGAAAATCGAATACTACGCGCAACACTCCGCACCTATGCCTCAAGCGGGAACGGCAACTGCTCATATGTTCATAATCAATCCGCTGGAGAATTCCAAAAAAGCATTGAAGAATTTATTTTCGACGCACCCTGACACCGACGACAGAATTGCTCATTTGCGCGAACAGGCTAGAGATATGCACTTGCTTACCTAAAAAAAATTTCCCCCTCCAAAACGGAAGGGGATTTTTTATTTATAAATTTTTATCACAAAGCTCGCGCCGCAATGTCTCTGCGATAGTGAACGTCGTCGAAGTGAATAACTTCAACGCAACGATAAACTTTGTCGACAGCTTCGCGCAAGGTTGGAGCGGTAATTGTGACGCCTAACACGCGCCCGCCACTCGTAACAAGTTCGCCGTTTAAAAGCTTTGTTCCCGCGTGGAAAATCGTCGCGCCCAAAGTTTTAGCCTTTGCAATGCCGTCAATCGGCAAATTTTTTTTGTAAGCTTTTGGATAACCGCCGCTCGCCATAATTACGCAGACGGCACTTTGATTGCTCCACGAAATTTTTTTATCAGCTAAATTGCCAGCCGCGCAGGCGTCCATAAGCTCCAACAAATCGCTTTCCATGAGCGGCAAAACAACTTGGGTTTCAGGGTCGCCGAATCGACAATTAAATTCGACAACTTTGGGCTCGCCGTTGACAATCATCAAGCCCGCGTACAGGCAACCGCGATAAATAATTCCTTCCGCCTTGAGTGCGGCTATTGTCGGCTTTAGAATTTTTTCTTCAACCTGCGCGGCAATATTTTCGTCAACGACAGGTGCGGGCGCATAGGCTCCCATGCCGCCGGTATTTAAACCTTTGTCGCCGTCAAAAACTCTTTTGTGATCCTGCGCGGCAATAAACGGCAAAATTTTTTCTCCGTCCGTCAACGCAAGAACAGAGGCTTCCTCGCCGTCCATAAATTCTTCCACGACAATTTTATTGCCAGCCGAGCCAAAAGTTTTCATTTCGTCAACTGCATTCAACGCCTCGTCCAAATTCTGCGCAACGATAACGCCCTTGCCCGCCGCCAATCCGTCAGCTTTGATAACTATTGGGAAAATATTTTTCTCTTGAATAAAAATCTTCGCGTCATCGGGATTGTCGAAAACTTCAAAGTCAGCAGTCGGTATGTTGTATTTCTTCATGAGCCGCTTGGCAAAAATTTTCGAGCCTTCAATCTGCGCGGCAACTTTTTTCGGTCCGAACGCTTTAATGCCCGCCGCGTCGAGTTCGTCGGCTAAACCATTGACCAACGGATCTTCGGGACCGATAACGACTAAATTAATCGCATTGGCTTTTGCAAAATTTACGAGCGCGGCATTGTCGTTGATTGAAATATTTTCTACGCATTCGGCAAAGTTGGCAATGCCAGGACTGCCGGGTATAGCGAAAAATTTTCCGAGCAACGGACTTTGCGAAATTTTCCAAGCAAGCGCGTGTTCGCGACCGCCGCCGCCGATTAATAAAACATTCATGAGAAAACCTCACTTAACGTCCAAAATTTCAAACTCAATGACGCCCGCCGGCGCATGAACTTGAACAGTTGTACCCGCTGTTTTTTCAAGAAGAGCGGCTCCAAGCGGCGATTCGTCCGAAATTTTATTATTATCGGGGTCAGCCTCCGTTGAGCCGACTATCATATAAGTATCAACTGCGTCAAGTTCCACGTCGCGCACAGTTACAGTACTGCCAATCGCGACTTTGCCTGTAGGAGCCGCTGAATGAATAATTTCGCTATTGCGGAGTTTAGCTTCCAGTTCGCTGATTTCGCTTTCAAGGCGTCCTTGCTCGTTTTTGGCGTCGTCGTATTCGGAGTTTTCGCTAAGGTCACCCAAAGCTATTGCCGCCTTGAGACGCTCGGAAACTTCAATGCGTCCCACACTCTTTAAATAGTCCAGCTTCTCAACCAGCTTGTTATAGCCGTCTTGAGTCAGCATGATTTTTTTATCAGTCATAATTTAATTAGTCCTCCCGGAATTCTTTTCCGTCAAAGACGCGGTGTTCGCCCGGCTTTATCGGCGACCAAATCGAAGGTGTTCTCGCCGCCAACAAGAATTTTTGCGACGGTTCCCAGCGCGGATAATCAACGCGGTGCATTGCCACGAAACTTTTTAACTTAGTCCGCAAGGCGAATTCAATCGCGCCCATTTCCTGCGAAGCACCTAAACGACCGTCAATGGGGAAAAACGCAATGTCCGCCTCCATGCCGTCAAGCCGTTTCATTTGCCGCTTAAAAACTTTCTCCGCCAATTCTATATCCTCTGGCGTATCGTCTTCCCAATGCCACCAGTTAAAATCGCCCGCATGAAAAATTTTCTTGCCGGAAGGCGTTTCGACCCAGTAAGAAATTCCGACATCAGTAGAATCATACGCACGAACTTTAATCGCGCCGTCCGTCCATTCCGTGTAGCGTTTCATGTAAACAAGTTTTTCTTTCGGGAAGATTTTAACGCGCTTGGTGTGCTTTATGTCATTGCCGAAAATGTAGCGCGTGGTATTCTGCGCATAAGCCCGAATGTGCGTGCTGAAGTGGTCAAAGTGCGCGTGGGTGACGAAAATATAAAGCCTTTCAAAGTCCCCTTTATCATAGGCGGCGTCAACGATTCCTTCGGGATCCTCGTAATCGTCAAATACCAGCAAAGTGTTTTCGTCGCGAATCATGAAGCCGCTGTTCAACAAGTAATTAATATTCATATAACTATTTTTCCTCCCTCGACCGACAGTAGATTTTTTTTGTAAGCCGGTCGCCCCTAATCTTTGAATTGTATTGAAAGATTTTTTTTATCGCCTCCTGTGCCGTGAGCTTTTATTTTTTCGTCAATGTTGACGACCTTAATTCAATCATCGCCGCGATTAGCTAGAGCATCTTGGATTTTTTGCTCAACTTCTGGATTAATTTTTTGGTCAGTGCGGAACTTCACGTTTTGGCGATTTGGACGAGTAAAGCCGCGCCCCATAACCTCGCTTGCTGATAATATTAACATAAATGCATTTTTGTCAACAGTATTGACGATAATTTTTATCTTAGCGATTTGCGTCATACTAACGACGACCATAACAAGTTTTTTCGGTGCTCCGGTATATGCGCCCTCGCCGTTGAGAAAAGTTACGCCGCGCCCAATGTCGGCAATAATTCCGTCGGCAATGTCCTTTGCATAATCAGAAATAATTAGAATCGCCTTGCGCTGATTTATGCCGTCGATAACTTTATTCGTCATCTGCGAAGTAACATACATACAAATCAGCGTAAACATCGCGGAACTTACATTGAACAGCCCGCCAGCCACGACGACAATCAAGCAGTTAAAGCCGAAGATAACCGAGCCAATATCCATTGAATAATATTTTTTAAAAATCGCACCGAGTATATCGAAACCGCCCGTCGAGCCGTTCATGCGGAAAACAATCCCGTAACCTATGCCGTTAAAAATTCCGCCGTAAATTGAGGCAAGCATTAAATCATCAGTCGGAGTATACGCCGCTAAAAATTTTGTGGCGTCCAGCGCGAACGAAAACATTATCGTTCCAATAACCACGTCAAGCGTATATTTTTTACCGAGCAATTTATACGACGCGATTAACAGCGGCACATTGTAAGCTAAAGTCTGTGCGCCGATTGGCAATCCCGCCAAAAAATAAAAAATAATCGCAATGCCCGTTACACCGCCCGTTAACAGGCTACTCGGCACTACGAACGTATTAATTGACGAGGCGGCAATAAAGCAACCTACCATAATTCCCAAATACTTTAGCGGATTCCACTTAACAAGCATTGAGGTCAGTTTCATTTAAAATTCTTCCCCCCTTTCGCACATATGCAAGGGATTATAGCATAAAATTTAGTTTTTTGCGCAAGGTTTTTTAAAAATTTTTTATAGCTGTCAATGATTCGCCTTGTGATAAATTTTCAAAACTAAATCGCGGTCGAGCGGCTGGAATGTCGCAACTTTTTGCGTGCCGTTTGAAGTCACCATATCAGCTAAAAATTTTAATTCGTCGTCGCTTTGAATACCAATGCCAAGTTCGGAAAAATTCGTTGGCGTGCCCAATTCACGGAAATAATTTTCCATAGCGTCGATACCTGCGCGGGCGCGTTCGTCAATCGTGCCGTCTGTTATGCCAAAAATTTTCTCCGCGAAGTTTGCAAAACGTTCAGGCTTAACAGTGTAAACCATCCTAGCCCACGACGCCCAAACTGCAGTTAAGCTCGCGCCGTGAATTACATCATAACGCCCGCTAAGCTCGTGCCCTAATTTGTGTGCGGCAAAATCTTTCTCGCGTCCAAGCCCCGTGAAACCCGTATGCGACACCGAACCGCACCACATTATTTCGCTCATGGCGTGCAAGTCTTGCGGATTTTTCAAAAGAATTTTCGATTGCGCCATAACATTTTTAATCAGCGACTCGGCAACCATATCTGTAAATTCATTGCCCTCAATCTTGCTGAAATATCTTTCGAGCGTGTGCATAATAATATCGGCAATACCACAAATCATCGGATAATGCGGAACCGTCAACGCGAATTCGGGATTCATAATCGCAAACACCGGACGCGGAACAGTCGCTCCCATTTTCTTGCCGGTATCTTCATTCGTTAAAACAGACGAGTCCGAAGTTTCAGAGCCTGCCGCCGCTATCGTCAAAATTGCTCCGACTGGTAAAGATTTTTCGAGATTAACTTTCTTAGTCCAATACTCCCAAATGTCAACGTCGGGATTAGCCGCGCCGAGCGCAACCGCTTTAGCCGTGTCGATAACACTGCCGCCACCGACCGCCAGCACGAAATTTATTTTGGCGTCAATCGCCTCTTGAACAGCTTGCCGAGCAAAACTCAAGCGCGGATTCGATTTTACGCCGCCCAAAATTTTTAACTCAAAATCAATAAGCAAATTTTTAACTTTATCAATAAGCCCGCTTTTAACAGCACTGCCGCCGCCGTAAAGAATCATAACTTTAGAGCCGCCGTATTTACGAATTTTTTCTGCGACGTGATTTTCCGCTCCGACTCCAAAAATTATTTCCGTCGGACAAAAATACTCAAAGCTTTGCATCTATAAATCCTCCACTATTAAAACTTTTATAGCTGAATTGTACAACTTTACGGCGATTCATGCAACGTCCGACAAATAAAAAAAGACCCGTTGGACGAGCCTTTTTAAAAATTTCATTGAGTTAAAGTATTCATGCGTTCGAGCGGCGTGCTTAAATCCATATGCCCAGAGAGAGTTTCAATTTCGTTGCCGTCGACTAAAAATTTCACGCGCTTAACTTCAGGAAAATTAGTCAGCGTGTCAACAATCGAGCCGATTAAAAATTCTTCGCCCGTCGAGCCGCCAACAAAGCCCTTTAAAATACTTCCGTCAAAGTCAACCGTTGCCAGTCCGTCTCTAACTGTGACACTTCTAATCGCCGCATTCTTCGGGAAAATTCGCGTCAAGTTTTCTTCGGTGGGTTCCTCCATTAAAGTTTCAACGGCGGCAGTGTATTTATCAACCGAATCATCAACAATTATCTCGCGTTCGACTTCAACGAGTTTCATGCCCGAATCGTCGGGATAATAAACTTTTACGTTCATTGACTGCTCCGTTTTCTCATTTTTAACGGGCTGATTTTCCGGCTTTTTAGTCGGCGTGTCAGGTGCAGGTTTTTGTTCCGGTTTAGTTTCGGGCTTAACGTCGGGTTTTGTCTGCGCGGGTGTTTCGGGCGGTTTAGGGGGCGGCTCTTCAGCCGGAGGTTTATCGCAACCTGCCGTAAACAGAAGGAGCGCGAGCATTGCCGGCACTAAAATTTTCTTCACGATTAATCAAATCCTCCTTGATTGAAATAGCGATTGACGGCATTTGTAATTGCCTGCGCAAGCTTCTGTTGATATTCGTCGCTTGCCAATAATTTTTCTTCGCGTGGATTGGTGATAAAGCCCAGTTCAATTAATGACGCGGGGCATTGCGAATGGGTCATGACGTAAAATCTTGCCGCCTTGACGCCGCGATTGTTCAAGCCGCCGAGCCGTTCAAGTTCCTCGTTTAAAAGTCGGGCAAGGCGAGCACCTTTGACGGCGGTCGGCGCGTGATAAGTTTCCATTCCGTTAGCTTTACCGTTTGAAAAGGCATTGCAGTGGACGCTGATAAAAAGTGCGGCATTGGGCGGAGCCTTATTGACACGCGCTTGAAGTTCGGTAGCGTCGGAAACGCCCGGCGCGGCAACGTCAACATCAGTCGTGCGCGTCATAACAACTTGATAACCCGAATCCGCTAAAAGTTTCTGCGTCTTAAGAGAGACTGCCAACGAAACAGATTTTTCCGTAACGCCCGTTGGACCGATTGCGCCCGCGTCGGAGCCGCCGTGACCGGGATCCAGCACGATAATTTTTTCGTCACCGTTATATTGATTCCAATTATCCTGCGCGGCATTTTTTTTCACGTCGATAATAATTTGAGCGTCTTTTTTTTCAGCGCGATTAGCGGGTTCAAGATTAATCGTCGAGCCGCCGCTTTCCATTATCGGATTGAATTGGATTTGAATACTCGTGAATTCCTTTTTAGTTTCGTTGACGAGAATTTTATCGATAAAATTTTTTGCGGCGGGCTGAATTTGCATGCCCGAAACGCGGCTAACTCTACCCGGTAAAGCGTTATTAATTTCAATTCGCAAATCATCTAACGAAAGTTCGGAAGAAATATCGCTGTCGTCGAGCCGTCCGCCGCGATAAGAAATTTCAATCCGCACGGTTTCTTTGTCCAGTTCATAGGCATTTATCCCTGTGAGTTCGGCGGGTTTAGCATAAGCCGTCGCCGATAAAATTAGGACAATCAGCAGACTGAAACACGTTAGAAATTTTTTCAGCAAATTAACTCCTCATTCCTGTTTAGCTAATAGCTGTTAGCTACTAGCTAGTAGCTAATCCTTAAGTGTTTTTCAAAAGTTCGCGTGCCTCGTCGAGTGCCTCAGCTGTTTTGTCCTCGTCGCGAGAAATTTTTATCGTGAGGTATTCGCCCTCGCCCGCGCCTTCAGGCAAAAAATCTGCAGGCAACACGAATTCGCGGAACTCGTCCTCGTCCTCTTCAAGCAAGAAAACTGCCGTCGCTGAACCGTCCTCAAGCTCTTCGATTCGGTCGAGGTACGCGCTGATTTCCTTTGCGTCGTTCATGAGTAATCACTCCTTTTTATTTTTCTCCGCGTCCAATTTAGCTTGCAATTCTTTTTTTCTAGCGAGCCACGTATCAACCCAATCCTCATTATTTTCAGGCTTGACGGAAAAATTTTTGCCGTCGCTAGTTATAGTGATTGTGCCGTTCCAACGTGTGCAGAGAATATTTTTAGCGGCAATGCCATGCGCCAAATATTTTTCGAGCGGCGGACGATTCGGTTGCCCATAAGCAAGATTATCTTTTTCTTTATTGCCCGCACTGATTAAAACATAACTAGGATCTACTGCCGCGATAAATTCTTTGCTTGACGAAGAGGCAATGCCATGATGTCCTGATTTGAGCACGTTGCATTTTAAATCATCAGCGGCATTATTTGCTAAAATTTTCGCTTCGGATTTTTTTTCGCAGTCGCCAGTAAACATCATAGAAAATTTTCCGTAAGTGAGCCTGCCGACGATACTGCCGTTGTTTATGTTGAACTCTTTATCTTTTTTATCAATTTTCTTGCTGTTAACCGTCGAGACAAATTCGGGCGTTGGAAAGAGGACATTAAATTTAACATTGTCGCCGAAATCCAAAACGTCGCCGGCTTTTAAACTTTGACGAGTTATACCATCTTTAGCCGCGATTGCCCGCATGTAACTTAAGTAATAAGGAGAACTCCGCACTACTCCGTTATCGTAAACCGTACCGACGGAAATTTTTTCAAGGTAAGGATATTCGGCAAGTTCTTCATTACTCGGATTGATTAAAACTTTCACGTTGCCGATATGGTCGCCGTGCGGGTGAGTTAAAATCAGCTTGTCAATTCTCGTGACGGATAATTTTTCGAGTTCGCTAACAAAGCGCGAGCGTTCCTTGTCATGCCCCGTATCGATTAAAATCGTCTGTTTACTTGTCCGAATTAAAATCGCGTCGCCGTGTCCGACGTTTAGCATAGAGATTTGTAAATTGCCTTTAACGTTATGCAAGGATTTTGCTGAATCGTCCTTAACAGCGGCTTGAGTATCGCAACCGCTAAAAATAAACGTCGCCAGCAATAATATAGCTAAAAAAATTTTTTTCATCATTTGCGTTTATCCTTTTGCTTTTTAGTTATCCACTTATCAACCCAATCTTCGTTATCTTCGGATTGAACGGAAAAATTTTTACCGTCGCTTGTAACTGTGATTGTGCCGTTCCAGCGCGTGCAAAGAATATTTTTCTTGTTAATGCCCTGCGCCAAATAATTTTCAAGCGGCTCAAGGTGCGGGTGCCCATAAGTATTGCGGCGTTCCTCATCTGGTCCGCACGAAATTAAAACGTAACTAGGATTGACTGCCGCGACAAAATCTTTCGTAGACGCGGTATAACTGCCGTGATGTCCCGCCTTAAGTACGTCGCATTTTAAAGCCTTAGTCTTATTGTTTGCTAAGAGCGCGGCTTCAACTTCCTTTTCGGCGTCGCCAGTGAACATCATAGAAAATTTTTTGTAAGTGAGCTTGCCAACGACAGATTCATTATTCGGGTCAGATTTCTGCCCGCCGTTAACTGCCGCGACAAGTTCAGCCGTCGGATAGAGAACGTTAAACTTAACAGAGTTTCCAAAGTCGAGAGTGTCGCCAACTTTTAGCGCGTTGTGAGTAATGCCCTTCGCGTCGATAGCCTTAATGTAACTTTTGTACAGCGGCGAAGTCGAGGCAATTCCGTTGTCGTAAACTTCAGAGACGGAAATTTTTTCTAAGTAAGGATTCGCGTTGAGTTCCTTTTTGCTCGGATTGATTAAAGCCTTTGCGCTTCCGATGTGGTCGGCGTGTGGGTGCGTCAAAATTAATTTATCAATCTTCGTGACGGATAATTTTTCCAACTCTTTAACAAGCAAATCGCGTTCGTCGGTGTCGCTCGTGTCGATTAGAACAGTTTGCTTGCCAGTTTGAATTAAAATCGCGTCGCCCTGCCCGACGTTCAGCATAGAGATTTTCAAGTTGCCTTTAACGTCCTGCGCGGGCGCGGCTTGAGTGTCGTCTTTTACTTCAGCTTGAGTTTCTTGCTTAGGCTCTTCCTTAGCTTGTCCGCCGCAACCGCCAAAGATAAACGCCATAAGCAAAAGCGTCGCCATAAAAATTTTTTTCATTGAATCATCCTTTCTTATCGTTTTTGTAGATGATGTATAGCCTAATGAATTTCGTCACCGTCCAAAATGCGAACGAAGCCATATAGATTTTGTCGAGCAAGGATAAGTTATCGTAATCGAAATGAATAAACAGGAATATCGCCGCCAATATAATCAATCCGTCGAATTTGTCAAATGCTTTTTTCAAAAGTTCCAACAAAATTTTTCGCCTCCTTTTTGCCGCAGATTATATCATGTTTCTTTCATGTTTGACAAAGACTTTTGCAAAAAATTTTTGTTTGACTTAAAGAAAGGTTTATGGTTTATTCTGGCGCGGGAGGGTGCGTTATGAAAAAATTTTTTATGCTGATAATCTGCGCGGCGTTCGTAAATATATTCGGCGCGTGCGGTGCACAAAAGGAGGTTCCTCAAGAAATGATTAACGACTTTGTAACTTTGAACAGCGGATTTAATATGCCGCGCTTAGGCTTCGGAACGTGGACGCTTGACGACGACACGGCGGAAGATTGCGTTTACTTTGCACTTAAGGTCGGCTATCGATTGATTGACACGGCGAGATATTACGGCAATGAAGTCGGCGTCGGCAGAGGAATTCGGCGGGCGATTGACGACGGCATTGCCAAGCGCGAGGAAATTTTTATCACGTCAAAGATTATGCCCGGCAATTATAATTCTCCAGACGCCACCATTGACAACTCGCTAAAAAGTTTGAACTTGGATTATATCGACTTGATGTTGATTCATCAGCCTGGCTACAACGACGAGGAAGTTTATCGGGCTTTGGAGCGCGGAGTTAAGGCGGGCAAAATTCGTTCAATCGGCATTTCCAATTACTACACGCCGCGAGATTTCGACAGGATTAAAAATATCGCGACGATTGTCCCCGCTGTCGTTCAAAACGAAAATCACATTTACTACCAGAATAACGAGCTTCAAGCTTACGTAAAAAAATTCGGCACGGTCATCGAGAGTTGGTATCCCTTTGGCGGGCGCGGCAATACGAAAAAAATTTTCTCCAACGAAATTATTCAAAGCCTCGCTAAAAAATATTCCAAGTCGCCCGCGCAGATTATTTTGCGTTGGCAAATTCAAGCTGGCTACGTCGCAATTCCTGGCTCGTCGAATAAGAATCACATTGCGGAGAATTTTAACGTGTTCGATTTTCGCTTGACTGCCGACGAAATGAATTTGATTCGCGGCTTGAATAAAAATCGCCGCTTTGAAAATTGGTGACGGAGGAAAATTATGATTAAGCTTTACGACGAAGAGTTGACGGGCTACATTGAGGCTGAGGTTGAGGATTTTTATTGCAACGATTTCCCGCATTTTTTCGTACGCATTGACAAAAATTCTTATGTCCGCTGGCTGTACGAGCCGATTTATAACGTGCCTGAAATGATAACGTGCAATCGTCCTGCAGACGGCGGACATTTAATTATCGAGGCGGCAGATTATGAAGATTTCATCACCCGCGAACCGAACGCTAAAAAATATATCAAGCGGCTAATCGGCTCCAAAGAATTTATTCATAACTTGCCGCGATATTGTCTTTGGCTTAAAGATTGTCTGCCCAATGAAATTCGTAAAATGCCGCTTGTTTATCAGCGCGTGGAAGCCGTTAAAAATTTTCGTTTGGCAAATAAACGCGCCGACACTCGCAAATTGGCAAGTACCTTGTGGCTTTTTGGTTATATATCTTAAAACCGGTGTTCATAACCGCTTAAGTAAGGTGTGAATATGGGAAATCTTAATCAAGGTTTGAGCAGAATTAACGGTCAACTCGTAATCCTTGCTTAGTCGGCGTGAATATTTCCACTCGCAAGTCGAAATATTTGTAAGCCGCGT
>JAFRRH010000063.1 GCA_017428215.1 Selenomonadaceae bacterium | reverse complement strand
TTTTCCCCCACTCCACACCGTGCGTGCGTCTTTCACCGCACACGGCGTTCTATCTTTGACAATCTCTTTCAATCTAGTCAATCTTCTCCCCTGTAACTGCGCAACGTCCTTTTTGAGCCAAGTACAATGAAATGCGATTATCGGCGTATTCAATGTTTATGCTGAACATAGCCGATTGGGTAAATTGGTTTGCCAGCTAAATATCTAATCATCGCCGATTTGCCATATCGTGCCTTTTTCGGTTGGGGTAAGTTTCCTTCCTTTCTTACAAATTCCCTTAAGCCTGTTTGTGATGACCGTCATAAACTGCCCCGCTGAGTTTGCCAGCGTGTTGGTCGCAATTCGGTAATAATTTTGCATTCCCATGACCATTTTATTATACTGCCAAATTTATCCAAGCTGTTCTTTCTCTGTTTTTGGACTTGCTATTCGTTTTACTTGTGTCAGTAGGGCTTTCTTTTTGGTTTTTAGTTGCTTATCGCTGATGTGAGATTTGACTACCTGTTTACCGCCTTTAGAATGAACTTTCATTTTAAAACTTAAAAATTCGGAATATCTGCGTTTGATGTTGACTACTCTTGTCTTATCTTGCGAAAATTCTTATTTCAGCCGTCGTTTTCGTTCTGCAAAATATTCTGAAGTCGTCAGCGTAGCGCACTATATACATTTCTTTGAGTTTTGTTTTGCTCATTGCCATATAACCATTTTTGGTGCCGTTTTTAAGAATGGAGTATTTGTATGTGACTGGGTTTTCTTCCCAGTGGTCTAGCTCGTTTAGTACAATATTTGCTAAGAGTGGCGAGATAATTCCGCTTTGTGGCTTTCCTTTTGTCGGATATATCAATTTACCGTCTGGCATTTCTATTGAAGTTTTGAGTACGCGCAAAATTTTTCCGAGCAGGTGCTTATCCCTTATTCCCAACGTCCACATTTGCCGTATTAGATTTCTGTGCGCCAGCAAGATGTTTTCTTTGCTTAGGACAAGCGGCGTTAAGTTCGTAAAATACTCGCCGTTTTTTGCCCGCTCGTACAGGTCGTTGTAGATATTTTCCTTTGGCATAAGGCATAACCTCAGCGGCCCTTTTGGTCTTGCTCGAATCCTTATTTCGATTGAGTAATCGATATGAAATTGTCAAAGACTTGTGCCCATTGCTCCAGCTCCATTACAGAGCCTTCTTAGGTTCGAGCACTACGTTTCCTACTTTAGAACCGTACATTCGCAATTTCGTCAGTCCCTTTTCGGGACATTCTAACCTTAGCTATTTTGTAGCCCCCCGACATATAGGACACACAGCCCACCTCTGAACTGCTTTCGTCATCTTACTGTTACGATGTCTCTGTGCCGACTTCACCGAACTTCTGACGTTTCCACCAGTCGGAGTATTAAGGAGGGCGTTTCAGGGCGTTACTCCTTCATTCCACCCTTCGGATAACCAGTTCGCTATATTTAAGCGCAGTAGCTTTTCACTACTGAACAAGTCGCACCTTTCACTTAGGTAATCTCCAGTTAGTATCATTACTGCTTATGTTCGGATTGTCGATTTCGCTTTCGACCCTTTAATACGAGTTCTCTCGCTTGTGCCGAATTTTTTTCTAGCCACTTCAACGTCTCTGCAATGTAACGTTGAATAAATTCGGTATAAGTATCAGATTATTTTCCTATATCCCTTTGGAATGGACACTCAAGTCTTGCGTTTACTAAAGCCAAGTTAAACCTCATATCCGATTGCTATTGCGATTCAGTCGTACCTTATAATCTTTAAGCAACTTATCGCTTTTCTGCCGTGCTATGTTCCCGTATCAGTTTTCACCTTTCGGTTAAGCAGATTAGCTCATCTGTGGTTTTAGATGGTAATTCCTTATTTTACTTTTAATGATACCATTTCTAGGCGCACTTGAAAATCAAATTAAAACATCTTTTGTTTCACAAGCCTGTGAGTCCGACGATAAAAGCTGTGCATAAAACATGGAAATAGAAGTTACTTTGCCCAATGAATTAAAGACAATGGAACCTCAGACGGACAGCACCATCCGCACGTTCATATTATGTTTTCCGAACGAATTTTTGACGACATGGAAAAAACGAAGGAACAAAAGAAATTTAATACTACATGATTTATTCAACATTCTATGATATAATTTTAATAAAATTTTAGTTAATATTATTTAACACAGGAGGAAACTTTCAAATGTCTGATATTGCTTGGAACTTGATTAAACTTGACGCAAAAAAAATTCTCTGTAATCTGACTGGACGAGATGTTAAACAAGATAAATATGGAAACTATAAAGTTGAGTTCAAATACGACCTTTCCAATAAAAATCCTATGGGGCGCGATATAATTTCATCGGAGGATACATTTGCCGACAACGCGCTTTTTTTCCAGCTCCGTAAAATTTTGAAAGCAAATTCAAAGCCCGAAGTTGACCAAAGTTTAATGCGTTCAACGCTCATTTTTATTGATTTCAAAGAAGTTTTTTCTAATGACTATGGGAAAATTTGGTCGTCTGTTCAATGGCCTTTAAACACTCCCGCTAAGAATAACCTTCTTAAAGAAGAGGCATTGCCTTATCGTATGCAACTCCTTTTTAAAGACGGTTTGTTTCTAAGCTTCGACGGCGAAAATTTTAAAAACTTTGTTCCCTTTGACAAGAGCAGTTCTATGGCTCGGAGTTGTCAAATAACATTTATCGATTCGCAAGTTAAAGAAATCCTTGATAGGCGGCTTATGTTGGATATGGATTTTATTGGCAAAAAGCTTGTACTTAGTAAATTTTATGCTTATCGTGGTCTTTATATAAGTTCAGCTTCTCGCATTGAGATTGATTCAAAATTTCCTCTCAATGAGGAAACTGTCATAGTTTTAAAAGATTGTGAAAAAACATTGTCTAAATCCGTCTTCGGTGCTTCCAAATCGGATAAGCTTTGGATATATGAGACCAAAGAAAAAAAATTAAAACTCAATCTTTTTGACGGCGAAGGCTTAATTTCTCCTGATTTTGCCGAGTATATCAGTAATTTTCTTCAGCGCAACTATAATTATCCGAGTCCGTCTCACTCTTTCCAAATCCGCATGCCGTTTACAAAAGGTGTCCTGCATGATGTAGACTTTAATAAATTTTTCGCGGAATATATTCCTGTTGAAAATAGCCAATGGCTTATCAAAGATTTTTTCGGCATAACTCGCGACCTGCGAAAAGCGAAAATTATTCTTACTCAAAGTATGTTCAAATTTGCAGGTTGGATAAAAAAGTATTTGCCCGACTTACCCGACCCGATGAAATATTTCTTCGAGAAATTTGCCGAATATGATCATGCTCTTTACGTTACCAATACCGAAGCGCGTCTTTTCAATCCGGGACGTGTCAGATTTAATTACCAATTCTTAAGCACGCTTGATTTGTCCAACGAAGATTTCAATTCGCTAGTTGCCGACCACCTTAAACTAATTGATTCTTTACCTGAAAAATTTGTTGCAAATTCTTCTTTATTTTCCGCCGATGAAACATACGACGACGTTGAGTCCGATGAGATTATTCTTCGTTCCTCTATGGCTCGAACGACTTGTTTGAAAGCCTTAGCGAAAAATCCTAACTTCATTAAAGACCATAAAGTCAAGAGTATTCGTGATGACATAAAAAAAAGTTATGAATGCAATTTGGGATTAGGGCGTTTGGAAGTCGAAGGCGAACAACGATTTTTATCTTGCGATTTGCTGTTTTTGTTAATTAAAATTCTTGAAAGTGTGGAGAATATTAAGCTTGACGACGCTAAGAAAAAAGCTTTGTATAAAGAGTGCCTTTACCAAGACAAATTTTTTATGCCCGACGGTAAACTTTCAATCAAACCCGATAAAAAATATGTCTTCTTGCGTAATCCGCATCTTTCCAGAAATGAGCAGGTGCTTTTGCGTGCCTTCGTTAAGCGTAAATCCTTGCACGAAAAATATTTTTTTCATCTTAAGGGCGTCGTCATGCTGTCGGCTAATTCAACTGACGCAAGAGCTTTGGGCGGTGCAGATTTTGACGGCGACCTCGTGAAAGTAATTCCGGACAAGCGCATTGTTCAGGCTGTGAAAAAAGGCAAGGTTGATAAAAATCTGCCGCCGATTGAAATTCCTTCCACAGGTTCCGAGCCTGATTTACTAAGTGAGAAAATTCCTCTTCGAGTTATTGTCGACACTTTCGCAAATAAAGTTGGACTGGTTTCAAATTGGGCTGTCGAGTTGGCAAAAAAAGAATATTCCTCCGAGATTGTCGAGGAAAAATATAAAGACGCTTGCGCAAAATGCACCATAGTCGTCGGTTTGGAAATAGACGCAGCCAAGACCGGCAGTCACCCTGAAGAAAATATCAAGGAAATCAAAGAACTCGCCAAATCCTGCGGCAAAAGTATTTTCCTCGACTCGAAAAAAGTTATTGAAGATATTCGTAAAGGTCACTACTCGCCACGTGTTGAAAGCAAAAAAATATTCTCATTTTGTACTTCTCCAAAAAAGATAATACGCCAAAATTAAAAGTGCCGATTGAAGAAGACAAATCCGTCCTTGAACGTTTGCCCGCATGTTATCTTAATTATCTCCAGTCGCCCTCTAAAAAATCGCCTGATCCGAAAATAAATTCTCGGTACTTTGATTTTGAAATTTCTGGTTGGGATAAAACTCTCGATAAAGATTTGAGTGCCGAACTTGTAACTTTGATTGAAGCTTATTGCGGCGTTTTGAGTCAGAATAGTAAGGTTCAAAAAATCGAAAGCTCCATGCGCGAAAAAAATTTCACCGGACATGTCCTTAATATCCTCAGACTTCAATATGATAACTACTGCTATCAAAAATTACCATGCGGCATTGAAATTGAAACGGCTTTGCAACAACTTTATGCTGAACTCTCTTACCTCCTAAAGAAAGTTGTCAGAGTACAAGAGGCGATTGTCGGTCTCGAAAATGAAAAATGGCATTTGACTTGCGAAGAAAACCGTCCGCGTGTCGCCGCCAAAATTCTCGGTCTCAATCCGTCTGATGATGAAAAGTTGCCGCCTTTTTTCGAGTTACTATATAATTTCCGTTGTAATGGTTACATGCTGTTTTACTTCGTATTAAAGGATTTGGAACGCCTTCTCTTTGATAAGGCTGATTATATTTCAGATACCAATTTGAGTGATAAATATTTTAAATTCAAGCAGAATCGTTATTATGATGAGCTGTATAATATTTACTTGAATTCTATTGCCGAGAAAAAAAGCAAGGGAATTTGGAACGCTCAACTTATAGAAATTTGCCGTCGACACTTAAAAGAAATTTTCGGCGGCGATATGTCCGAAGCCTTGAAATATTATTGGTCACAGAAAAGTAAAGATCCCAGTCGAAATTTCCTTTGGGATGTTTTTAATGAGGAAGAAATTTTATCTCAAATTTTTATTCCGAAAAATCAAGATGAGTAATCATTTTTTAGGGAGGTTCTTTTACTTTGCTTAATGAATTTGGTGAGTATGAACAATATACTCTTTCTTCGGAAAAATTGCGTAACTGCAAAAATCGTCGGTTGAAGTACTATAACGTTAAAAACAGCTTCAGCGGGCTTGAACGACTCATGACTATAATAACGCGACATTTTATTTTCCATACGCCGGTTGGCTCTGACGAAGACGAATTGCGAGAGATTTTAAAAGCTTGGTGCGGTTTCAATCACAAAGCTAAAACAATTTTGCCAGAACACTTTAACGGGTGGCTGAACAATTATATAAAGCGTGTTCTTGCATTTGAGACTGCTTGTGAGTGTTTCCAATACGAAAGCCTTCTGGGCGATTTAAAACCTGTAATCGAAAAACTTCTCAATGATCGCGATTTTGATATTAAAGAACCCTTAGCGATATTGGAAAATTTTAAGTTTACTAATGATGACGTTCCGAAAAGACTCAAAGAAAACACTGGGAAACTTAAAAATTTGTTGAAAGCCCTTGATGATTTTCCCAACAAAGGAAAAAATTTTTCCAAGAACTTATTCGGCGTTTTAAATGCTGAAGGTGACACACCCTTTCGAGCTATAACTTACGATAGAATAATTGCCAATGCGCTCTTGGCAGGTGGACTTCGTTGCTACTGCCTTGCCTGTGACGAAGAACTTTTCCAAACGAACATAATCCTAAAAGACGGCAAAAAATTATCGCTGAAAAAAGATAAAGATATAATTTTGAAGATGACTGCCGAATATCTCCTGCAACGTAGGGACAGCAATCAAGAATTCATTGTGACCAATAACGCTAATATGATGAACTGGCTTACAGGCGAGAAACCCGATTACTCTAAACGCGAAAGTTATGCGTTCGCTGAGACTAATGAAAAACTTTTTGAGATTATCAAAATCGAAGGGATAAATGTAACAAAAGTAAAGCTTCATTCCGAATGGGCAAAGCATTTCCGTTTAATTGAAGACGGTGACGAAAAACAGGGGCGAATTTTTTTTAGTGACAACGGGTCAAGCGAACCTTTAAAAGAAAGTCGCCAGCTCTAGAGAGGGCAAGAGCCAACGGCATCTAACCGTTGGCTCTTCAAATTTTGTTCATTCGCTTATTTGGCCTCGCGGATGGACAAGAATTAATTTTGTCTCTCTTAACTCATTGATCAAGATGGGATAATATTCGAACTACCGCGAACGGGTAATTCATCGTCCCTTGCACCCGTTCAACCTTTAATCCAAGTTTTTTAAGTATCAAATAGCCATTCTCCTTTGCACTTGTTCAACTGGGGTTTTAAGTTTCTGAACTATAATAAATTTATCAAAGAAATTTTCGTTTGTCAATCGATTGAATTATTTATTTAAAAGTTCCTTCAGAAGAGCTGAGCACCCGAGTTTGATTTCGGCATAAGCTTTTTCATAGTCGCCTGTATGGAAAGGGTCTTCAACTTTTAATTCGTGTTCGTCTAAGCCCGTAAAAAGACGAATTTTATTATCGGGGTCGCCATTGGATATTTTCTTAGCTAATTGCAACATGCCTTCATCGAGAGCAATGACGCATTTAAATTTTCGATACTCCTGCTCGTCGAAGGGCTTAGAGATATGAGTACTAAAAGGAATGTGATATTTTCTCAACATTTCGTCTGCGCCACTGCTTAACCGCCCGCCACCATGAGTATTGCAACCGGCAGAATCAACGACTACTTTATCGGATAAACCTTTTTCGGCAAGCAAATAGCGCATGATATATTTAGCCATAGGCGAGCGGCAAGAATTTCCCGAACAAACAAAAATAATGCTGTCGAGGTCGTCGTCATTTTGCCATATTTCCCCGCTCAAGAGGTCAACGCAAGAAAGCGGACCGCCCTCCGCCTTAGCGTGCGTATCTAACATCAAAATATTTCTATTAGGGACTTTTAGCGGCTTAGTGAGGTCGAGTTTTTCTGTATAGTTCGTGAATAACTGCGGGAGCTTTTTATAAATCTTTTTCGGACTCTTGTGCCCGACGACTATAACGGCGTCGCCTGAATAATTTTGGTAAAAATCTTTGAGCTTAGGATGGTCGATTAGATAAGTTTTTTTCTGCTCTTCGAGCGGTACGCCAACATTTATGCCAGCGTGGCAAAAATAATATTCCTTTCCGCCTATGGTCATGCGGTGATATAGCGGAAGATTGTTCAGAAAGTCGAAAATTTTGTTCGGGAAACTAGGTTTCTTTACAGCGGTATTTTTTATTCCCGAAACAACTCTGCTATTAAGTCTGGTAAAGAAATTCCCGTTCAAGTCGAATAGATGGTGAAGATAAGTTTCGTCGACGTTGCCGCGCAAAAAGATGATATTTTTCTGTTTCTTATGTTCAATGAGCCATTGTAGCGTTTCGATATTCTTGTCGCCCAAACCATATAGATAATCACCTAAGAAAATAACCAAGTCTTCTTCCGTAACGGAAAGTTTTTTCCATAGCGAAATCAGTTTATCGAAAGAGGCATGAACGTCACCTATAGCTAGAATTCTCTTGTAAGGTAAATCGTTTACAGGCGGAATAATTTCTTCCGCGTTGTTGATGAAAGATTTTCTGTTTTTCAAGTCAATGCACCTCTTATCACTTTTAAAGCGTTCAAATTAGCTTGGTATTAAAAGTACCAAAGAGCCTCTAAAAACGCGTTGTAGGCGATTCTAGAGGCTCTAAGGGACATTTCTTACTTAATGGTTTTTCCAGTACTTCTCTTCTTCCTCGCAAAACTCAAGGCAAATTTCAATAGCTTTAGGGTCACCATTAAAGGCTCGTTTATAAATGTTGAAAAATCTCAACCGGTCAGAGTCCAAAATTTCTTCGGTGGTCGGAGCCTCGCTGTCGAAAGTTTTTCCTTTTACCTCTGCGTTTCTTTTCCGCCAATAAGCAGCTTGCGCCTCGTATTCATCTATTAAAATAGCAATAGCAGGTCCAGCCTCGACTGCCGTCGCCGCTCGTAACATCTTTGCTTCAGCTATAAGCGGATTTTCTTCTCGCAAAGCTAATTCATACATTGCATATTGATATGGATACGTATATCCTTCTCTCGTTTTATCTTTATATTTTTCAATCGCTTCGAGAAATTCCTTAGCCGCCTTATCCTCAGGCGAACCTTTTTCGCAGTTATAAAAGTTTTCTGCAATTCTTACAATCGTTTCAAGTTGCGGCTCAGTGAGTTCGTCTTCTGACAAAATGAGTCTAGCGATAGCCATAGAAGCTTTTTTAACGGCCTCATCATCGCCTTGAATGCTGATACTGCCGTCGTCTTCTTGGGTGATTGTTAAGTTGGTTTTAGATTCCGTCACGATGTTCTACCTCCAAAATTTTTAAGTGTTTGTTCGGGAGTGTATATCTTACGATAGATGTCGTATGGCAAGTTCCTCTTTAGCTGATTTATTTCCGAGAGCGGCGGCTTTTCTGTAAAATTCCAGAGCCTTTTGTGTATTCGGTTCAAGAGAGCCGCAACCTTCCTCATAGATAGTTCCAAGTTCATAAAAAGCGTTGTCGGGTGCGCAGAAACTAAAATCGGACGAATCTTTATTTTCGGCAAGCTTATTGTAGCACTCAACGGCTTTATTACCGTCTTGCAAGACGCCGCCTTTACCGTAGCGATAAATTTCCGCAATGGCTTGCAAGGCATTAGACGGATTAGCAAAAGGCTCATGAGTGTCTCCACATAGAATTATCTCATTGAAATATTCGATAGATTTGTAGCCATCAGGAGTGACGCCTGCTTTACCTTCAAGATAAATTTCTGCGATTTCTTTGACCGCTTCCATATCATCATTTTCAGCAAGCTTGGCAAAATATTCAATCGCTTTATAGCCATCAGGGGCGACGCCTGCTTTAGCCTCAAGATAAATTTCTGCAATTTCCCTAATTGCGTCAGTATCATCGTTTTCAGCAAGTTCGGAAAAATATTCTATAGCTTTGTGTCCGTCAGGGGTAATTCCTGCTTTCCCTTCCAAATATATTCGAGCCGCATTGTTCAGAGCTTCTTTATAATTTTCGAGCTTGGAACTTTTTATACCAAAGTCACGGTGAATCTTAAACCAGTATTTTCCTTGACGAATTATATCATCATAAATTTCAAGAGCTTTATAGCCATTAGCTTTAAGTCTGCCGCAACCGTCCTCGTAAATTTGAGCGATATTAAAAGCGGCGCGCTTATAGTCGATTGCATCAAGCTTTTCATAGAACTCAATCGCTTTGTAGCCGTCAGCTTTGACGCCTTTATTTTCGCGATACATTTCGGCGGCAAGTTCATAGCCTTTTGGCTTATCAAATTCGGTTGCTTTAAGGAAATATTCTAAAGCTTTTTGCCCGTCTTGTTTAAAACCTTGCTTGCCGTCGCGATAATACTCTCCAAGACGAATCAGCGCGAGTGCGTCGTTTAACTGTGCGGCTTTGGTAAAATATTCCAATGCTTTTTCTGTTGAACGTTTAACTTCGCAAAATCCGTTTAAGTAAACCTCTCCCAACTCGTACAAGGCTCGCGCTTGCGAATATGGCTGTTCAGGGTCTTTATTTGCCGCGAACTCTTCTAACTTTTGCAAAGCTTCTTTGTCGCCGTCGCGTACTTTTTTGCCCAAATCGCTCGAAAGGGAATCGCCGTCGCTGTAAGTTGCTTTTCCGTCGCTATAGGTAATCATTTTAATTTACTCCTTTCAAAAAAAACGTTGAGCGTGCCTAAACTTTTTTGACACGCCCAACAAATTTTTCAACGTTTAATCAATCCTCAGTGCTCAATTTATCGCGCCATTCGGCTGCCTTTTCCCTGTTTTGCGGAATGCCTTCGCCAAGCTCGTACATCCACATGAGCTTCTTGACTGCCTCGCGATGATAGGGCGTTTTGCCGTCACCTTTGCTAAAAGTCTTTTCGTAAAAATGGCGAGCTTTGGCAAAATTTTGCCGTGCACCCTCCCCAAGAAAGTAAGCGTCTGCAACTTTGTAGATAGCCTTTGGAATTCTGCGCGGTGACTCATAAGGTTGAATTCTTTCAAGCCCGCCGGCTATTTTATATCGCTCCAAAGTTTCGGCAGGATCTTCAGCGCAACCTTCGCCATTTTCTGACATTTTTGCCGCATAATATCTGGCGACGCTGTTAAAGCGGAACGGTCCGAAGAATTTTTCCTGCGTCCATGAGATTTTATCAAACTCTTTGAAGGCAAGCTCCAAATTCTTGTCGACGCCACGACCACGATAAAACATGAGGGCGCATTTTATCCTTGCCATATTGTAATCTCGTCTAGCCGCCCTTGAGTACCAATAAAAAGCCTCCGCGTAATTCTGCTCAATGCCGTCTTCGCCTACGTAATAAATATCACCGACAAGCGACATTGCATCGGGCGAGCCTTTTTGAGCCGCCTTTTTATACCACTTCAGCGCGTTGACGAAATCATTTTCTTGAACAAAATTTTCCGCCATTTCAATCATTGCTTGAGGTGAAGTTTCAGCCGCTTGTTTCAGCCAAGAGCTTTCACCGGTAATTTTACTTATTTCCATTCTTGCCGAGTTAGCGGTCTGCTCGTCGAGTTTAGCTAGCCACTCTTCAGCTTTGGCAATGTCCTTTTCCGTTCCGCGTCCACAAGCATAATTTATTGCTGTCTGTTTGATTGAGTCCTGTTTGTTTAAACCAGGCTCAAGTAGTTCTGCGGAACATTTGAACCATTTAAATTTTTCGACTTCATCATTTGAACGAAAAGCCACAACGCGCATTGCTGACGGCTCCCCTGCTTCGGCTCCGCGTTTATACCACTCATCCGATTCGGATTCGTTTTTCTCTACGCCTATTCCGTCGTAAAGCCGCCTTGCTACCTCTGTCATAGCTTGCGCATTGCCCGCCTCTGCTGCCATGCGGTAATATTTATAGGCGAGGGATTTAAATTCGTCTTGGTCATTATCCTCATCTTGAGCTTGAAGCATTTTATTGAAGTCTTCCATAGAAATTACGTCGCCGACTTTGTCGTCAATGCCACCGCCTTTAGATTTCTCCGCGTAATACTCGGCAAGTTCCAACATAGCGGACACATTTCCCGATTGGGCGTCTTGAATTAATTTTTGCTCATTCATGATTGTAACTCCTCTTAATCGGCTAAAAGTTTACGAATACGGGCGGCAATTCTGCGACGTTCAATCGCCTGCAAAGTTTCCCAAGTCAATTCATTATGGCGAAGCGTCTGAAAGGCAAATACACGACCAAAATTTTTCATAAGGTAAATATCGTTAAAGTTTTTGTTGATAAGCTCCAGAATAAAGTTGAGTGTGTATTTGTCGCATTGTCCCTGCTCGTACAAGTCTACAACACGTTCCATTGATTCCTCGTCGTTGAAAGTCTGCGCCAAGTCCTTGTAAATCGCGAGGGCTTCTCTATATTTGCCCTTTTCAACAAGAAGTTCGGCGTACTCTTTCTGCGCGTCGAAAGTTTTTGACTCGGCAGATTTTTCGAGCCATTTGGCGTATTTTTGTAAGTCGCCTTCGGCTCGATAGATCCTCGCGAGTTTGTAGGCGCAATCGCCATCACCGGCTTGCGCCCATTTAATTAATCGTTCTTTCATGTTATCGACCTCCAAATTATCCCCGCCTCCCGCCCTTAATCTCTATTTTCATGCACAAAAAAGTTTATCTTCTAGTATTTCTCATGATATAGTTCTCCTTTCTTGAATAACCGTTAAAATTTTTTGGGGGTGGTAATATTGCATATTAACTCACATCACTCTGCCAATACTCTCCAGTCAAAATGTCTACAGCCGAAATTTTTCCGCTACGCATGAAAGAACCTGTATCCATAAGCAAGATATTTCTACCAGGCAATTTTACAGGACGCGGATTGTCCACAACACCAAATTTCTCAAAAGCTTGAACAGGTGAATGACCGCTAATTATCACAGCCTCGCCGTTGTAGGTATCGAAAAATTTCTCGCGAGCCCACAACAAAAAATCTTCTGATTGTTCGTCAAGCGGTTTCCTTGAATTAACACCTGCATGACAGAAAAATAACGTCCGTTCTCCAATCTCAATCGAATAGCTGAGCGGCAAATTCTCTACGAAGTTTAATACTTTATCAATGTATGTTGCATCTTCTGATTTCAATTTGCTCAAACCGCGAATGGTTGCCTGCCCGCCGTTAAAAAGCCACGTCAGCTTATCCATACGTCCTTGAAAGGTGTCTAACATCATTTGCTCATGGTTTCCACGAAGGAAGATGAAATTTTCTTTTTTACTTTGTTCAAGAATCCATTTGAGAGTTTCGGCTACTTGCGCCCCGCGGTCGATATAGTCGCCTAAAAATATCACTAAGTCATTGTCCGTCACTTCGAGCTTTTTCCACAGCGAAATCAATTTATCAAAACAGCCGTGAATGTCACCTATGGCAATCACGCGGTCGGCGGAAGAATTATTTACGGTCGGAATAATGCTTTCCATACCCTCAACAAAATTTTGGGAATTAGAAATTGTTTTCAAAGAGTATCTCTCCTTTTTTAGTAACTGTATATTTTCAATAGACGATAAATTTTTAAGAACGTGTGTTCATAGAAAAAAATACGAAACAGATATAACGTACGAGCAATGGAAAGTTATTGCTCCCTTGTTCGTCAATATGAGGAAACGCAAGTGGGAAAAAAGAGAACTTGTCAATGCAGTACTGTACCTGGTAAAGACAGGCTGTCAGTGGCGCATTTTACTGTGCACAGCTTTTATCGACG
>JAFRRH010000062.1 GCA_017428215.1 Selenomonadaceae bacterium | reverse complement strand
TCGTTGCGCTTTTGTAAGGCAGTAGCGTTCGTGATAAAATGAATTTGACATAAGCACTTTCCTTTGGCTGATTTTTCAAATTCATTTTACCAAAGATTTTGCTTATGTTTTATTTTTCGACTTTACCAACACGCTCTAATCAGCGCGTCATGCTCACTTTTCAAGTCGCACAAGCTTACAACTGCTCTGAAGACCGTATTAAGATGAATTTCCAAAACAACAAGGAATATTATCTTGAAGGCATGCACTACTTCAAAGTGGAAGGTGCCGCGCTGGAAAATTTGCGGGTAAAAAATTTTTCCCTGCCAATTTCGCCTATGACGCGCACCTTGTACCTGTGGACGCAACAGGGCGTCATGCGCCATTGTAAATCCATTAACACGCCTGAAGCTTGGGCGCAATTTGACAAGCTCGAAAAATTTTATTTCGCGCACAAGACGAGCCTGTCGAACAATCGCTTTTCCCTGAAAGTGCGCCTGCACCTGTAACGCCTGCGCCAGTTATCGCGGCTGTGGATTTAGTGGATTTGCAAAATCAGATTGACGGTTTGCGCGTGGCACTCCAAGCCGTCTTAGAGATGTTTGAAAATAATACCAAAGCCCTTAAAGAGCAAATGTCTAAAGTGGAACGCGCCGAGAAATTATTGGAAGTGGCAAAACTCATGGAATCTTCGCCCGAAAAACAGAAATTGCTCATTCAAGCGGCCAATCTCATTAATGGCAAAAAACTTTTTTAGTTTATGGAAGTGTCCTTAGTGTTTTGATTTTCGACTTCGTTGCAGTAGACGAAACAAAATCCGCTTGACGAGCCGCCGTGACCAAAATTCGTTTCATCACCGCTTCCCGAACCGCCGCCAATAAATCCGCCCGTTCCGCCGTAAGCCAAAGTTGAGTAAACAGCTCCATTTTTGGTATTTTTAGAGACGACAGAGTAAACGCCCCCGCCGCCATATCCGGCTCCCCCGTGTTTATGTAAAGGAGTTGCCGTGCCGTGATTTTTGCCTTTACGAGTTGTGGCAGTCTGCCCGCCGGTCGAAATTGCGGTAATGTTAAAGCCGGTAATTTTATCAGCGACAATCATGACGTGCGCTCCTTGCGGCGTGCCGTCTTCAGCATTGGAGCCGTAACCTCCGCCGTGCTTATTCGCCGACGTTCCCGCTCCGCCGCCCCAACCTTGAGTGCCGCATAAATCTACATCAACGGAAGATTTTTCGGTGGCAGTGTCAGCCCAAATATCAGTTGAACCGTATTCTTGATAAGCTCCGGTGTAATGCGCGCCGATATAGCCGTAATCAGAGGCGGGCAATTTTGCGGGCGTGGAACCGCCATAAGCATTGCCGGCATAAGTCGCGCCGATGCGAGTGTTTTCGTCCATAATCAGAGCTTTAGCCAAAATAAAAACGGAGCCGTGCCCTTGACCGAGCGGAAGTCTAGTTGCCATGCCGCCGTTACTGATATAGGCAAGCCCCGCTGAACCATAAGCCGAGCCGCCGCCCTTATTCTCGACATTCAATTTCGCGCCGCGAATGTCACACGTTCCAGAGCAGGCAATAGCCAAAATCCCGCCGCGCAGTTTAGTATTATCGTAAGCAGTCGTGGCTTTATTTTCGCCGGATAGAGTAAAGCTGGTATATTGCGGAATCGTCACGAGCTGGAAATTATAATTAGCCAAACTGTAGCCGCTTAAATCTGGAATTGGCGTATCGATTGTAATTTTGGTGCCGTTAATGCCAACGATTTTGGCGATATGAAATCTGCCGGAATATTTGACGTTGGAGCCTTTATGGATTGGGTGCACCATGACGAGCGCACCGACTTTCCAGCGAGCAACGCCATTAGTAGTTTTGGCGGCAATAGTTAGAATTGAGCGGTCGTTGCTAATGGCGGTGATTCGGGCGAAATTATTCAGCGCGACAGTCACATTAGTTCCGACGCCCTCGGTGCCGTCGCCGAAATCTTTAATGTTAAAAGTGTCCTGCAATCGGCTCGGCGTGGAAATTACGTCATAAGCACTTAAAGCCTCATCAGCCCTGCGCGGCGTATCAGAGGCAATATAGCAACGTGCAAAGCCGCGCGTTTGGTCTTCGGAACCGGTGCGATATTTAGCCAGCGTTTGAATCGGCAAGGACTTAATAGTTTTGGCGCAAATTAAAATCGTGGAGCCGCCATCTTTAGTTAAACCACTAAGAACACCGACGGGCGATTTAGCCCAAACGTTGTCGCGAGATTCTCCGCGCTGATAGCGAACGCCTTGAGTTGAGGGATTTCCAATACGAGACGCGGCGATTGCGTTAATATTTTTGCAGACAATCCAAGTTGCGCCGTCGCCATAATTCAGCGTGAAATGTTTTTCGGCACAATAATTTTCCCAGCACGAATGTTTATTTAGCGAATCTCTACCGTAATGGGATTGCTCCTCAAGCTCTTGTTGCAAAAGAATTCTAGCGGCAGTCAAGCCGGCATTTCTAAGGTCGATATGGCCGCCGTTCAATGTCAGCGTGCCCGAACATTTCAGCGCGACGATACCGCCCTTGCCGCCGGTGTAAGGCGTCGGTTTCAAGTTCACGCCTTCGTTTAACGTGACATTTTTATAATTCGGAACTGTGACAACCTGCGCGGTACAATTTGCGAATGCGTCCTTGATAATCGTGGTCGGCGTGTTGGTGACAGTCAAAACATTTCCGTTAACGGCGGTAATTTTGCAAACTCTCCACAGTCCGATTTTATGACGCAAATTAGTTGTGGCGACGTTGACGATATGGAATAGCACTTCGGTGCCAACGGTAAAGCCGCTGTAAGAGGACGTCGTGGCGTCGGCAATGGTTAGCGTGGTTTTCGTCAACGCAGTCACTCTAGCATAGGCGTTAATGACGTAATCGCCGGCAGTCGGTGTCCAATCGCCTTTAGAGCCGTCGCCATAACCGAGCGCTTTATCAGTAATATCAAATGCCATGAAATCATCTCCTTGCATTAAAAAAACCGCACGTGGCGGCTTGCTTTTTTAATAAATCTATGTTAAATTGTTGCCAATATAATTTTCAAATTTGCGTTACAGAACGCTCGGTTCCGTGTTGTCATTATAATCAGCCGAGCCGAATCTGTCAAATATTTTGAGGAGGTAATCGTAATGAAAGACATAATCCCGTTGGAGTACGCCGGGCAAAAAGTGATGACCAGAAGTCAGCTGGAAATCTTGCTCGAATGCAGTAACGACCAAGTCCGCAACGTCATTCGGAATCACCGCGTGCAGTTCGTCAAAGGTGTGCACTATTTTGAATTGAACGGCGCGGAAGTTAGCCAATATAAAAAAATCGGCAATAATCGGCTGGCAATCGGTCGCTATGCTTCTTTGCTCCAGCTTTGGACTAAAGAAGGTGTCGCACTTTTTTTGCAGTTGTTTAACACGGTCAAATCGCGGGCACTGTACGCCGAATTGGAGCGCGAATATTTTACCGACGCCCCCGCCACCGGAGCGGTCGTAACAATCGGTGCGGATAAGCCGCAAATCGTGACGATTGAGGGCGTTAGAGGTTATATTGACGCCAAACAAGTCGCCTGGCTCAATGCCGAAGACGTTGCTCGCGGCTTAGGTTTCGTCGAAATTAAAACCGCCCGTGTCGCAACTTCTTGCGAAAAATCACTCCCCCTCCTCGACACTGCCACCGCCACTGTAACCACTTGTGGCGAAAAATCACTCCCCCTCCTTGACACTGCCACCGCCACTGTCGACAGAAGTGTCGACAACTTTACTTTTGTTATTTGGAATCGTGTTAATCGTTATCTGCGCGAAACGGATTGCCTGAAAGAAGAAGACGCCGATATAAAAGCAGGCGATTACATTCCCGAATATTGGTTTTATCTTTTGGCAATGAAGGCAAGCAACGAGGCGGCGAAAAATTTCCAGAAGAGAATCGCCTATGATATTCTGCCTGCCTTGCGCAAGAAAGGTTACTATTCAATGAACGAAAACCCGTTGCCGCCCGTGCCGAAAGCAAAACCGCGCCCGCGTTCGGAGCTGGCATTTACTTACGCCTTTCTTATGGAAAATAATTGGGTGAAAATCGGACACAGCGGAGATATAAAGACGCGGATAAAAAGAGTGGAGACCGAAAATAATCTTAGAGTAGTGGACGAGCACCACACGCCACAATTAAAACGCCCAACGGCAATGCGAATCGAACGTTCCCTGCACAGAAAATTTGCGGCGCAGTGCGTCGAAGGTGAATTCTTCGATATTGATTACAACGAGGCAAAAACCGAACTCGACAAAGTAGCGTTTCTGCTCGAAGAAGAAATTGTTGACGTGGTGACAGAACCCGAAATCGTAGCAAACGAATTGGACCGCGCAAAACTTTTAGTGGAAATGTTGCACGCGCCGATTGATTCGCCGTTCAAAGAACAATTAGCTAAAGAGACTGCAAACCTTTTGCTCGGCGAAAAAATATTTTAGGCAAAAAATAAGCCGCCCTTTTGCGGCGCAAGAATTTAGAACCAGAGGTATTGTAGCATGAAAAAATTTTTTATGCAATAGTAAATTCGCCGTCGGGCGTGAAGCCGAAATCGCCGCTAAGGTCGAACTTAGTTTTGTTTTTAATCGTGGTGTCGAAAGTCAGCGTCTGTTCAGCGGAGGAACTTTCGCCCTTCCACACGTCAGTAAATTGGAACGTGGAACTTCTAACGTCGCCGGAACCGCCCAATTTGCTGTCCATAATCAAGCCCGTCGAACGATATAAATAGGTTTTTCGCAGATTGAAGCTGTAGCGCAAATTCGCCGTGAAAACAATCGTGTAACTTTGCTCGCTTTTGGCGACGGATTGAACTTGAACATATTGACTGCGCACGCCATCGGAAATTGTGTAGTAATGCCCTTCCAAAATTCCCTTCGCGTCGGCAACACGAACGTTTGAAATCCCGGCGACTTCATCATCGACTTTGACGGAAAATAAATCGCAGAAACGGCAGTCGGTAAAATCTTCAGCCAGCAAAAGGTTAGCGTCCAAATTCCCGCCGTCCTTAGCTCCGGCTTGCGAAAATAAGTTGGCAATGTTGAGTTCGTTTTGAGTGACACGCGCGCTTAAATGTGGAAGCGTCGTTAAATCGTCGCCGAGAATTTGTTTACCGAGATTAGTTGCGCTGATGGTGTGCAGTTGATTATCCGCGCCCGTCGCCCAAAGTTGGCTGCTGGAAGTTACCTCCGTCGATTTATGCGGGATATTCGGGTGCGGGTTCGTCGAATTGATATGAGCCGAGAACTCGGATTGATTGACTGCCACAAGGCTCGCGTCGACGACAGCGGTAACATTTGTGGCGGCATCCACAACCGTAATTAAATTGACGGTATACGTTTCACTAATTGCGCCGTTGCCAGCAATGATATATTTCGCTAAAGGTCCAAAGTTTTTATACGAAACGAGGTATTCCGTACTTGAATCAGACGTTTTAGCAAATAAGCCCAGCTCTCTACACCAAAAACCTTGAGATAAATTTTGATTCTGAACCACGCATTTAACCGTAGCCGTTCCGTTTCCGTTAAAGCTAACGTCAGCAATCGGCACCACTAAAGAACTTGCGTGGATTAGCGCAGTCATGTTGTAAATTTCTTCGTCAGTCGGCTGAACGATATTGCCATTACGAATTGAATCACCGAGAACTACTTTTGTGTACGTTAACTGCTTGCCCGCGACGGCTTTGGCTAGCAAATTAAATCCGTTGGCAGTTGTTCTAAGTCCTTCTTTGGCTTTGGCGACGTCCTCGTCGAGTTCTAATAATTTCGAGCTCTGCAACGTGTTTAGGTTCGTCTGCAGTTGATTAATTTGTGATTGGTTCAAATTTAAGCCGTCGATTAGAGTTTGTAAATCTGTAGCCATAAAAAAAAACCTCCTTTAACGAGGAATGCCGAGCCCCGCAATTAAGAGGTCGGCATTTGGATTTTCTATATTTTGATGTAATGTCGGAGAATCGTAATTAGCTATCGTGATGTTGCCGACGATTAACATTGCGTGCCCGGCGTGAACTAAAACTTTGTGAGTTTGCGGCGGAGAGTATGGCTCAATTCCAATGTCGCCGTCGATATGTAATGCAGTGCCAGCGTACAGAGTAGTAGTTTGGTTAGAAATGCGTTCGGGCTGAATCTCTTGAAAGCCGCTGATTGCCATTGCAACGCCTGCATAAATTTTTGTCGGCTCCTCTGGCGAGAAATCGAAATCTAAACCTGCAAGCCAACTTCTGACGTTCTTGGAGTGGTTGAGCATAGCCCAAAACATTTTTTCCTCTTCAGGCGTTCCAGTATATCCGCGACTGCTAATCCGAAAATAAAAATTGCCGATTTCCTGCAAAGTTGGCTCTTCAAAAAACTCCTTCAAAACTTGTAAAACTGCCCAGCGCGTGCCTAAACGTCTGTGTTGAGCAATAGATTGGCGGATTAGATTGCGCTTCTTTTTTTCGGACAAGTTAACCGCGTCGAAAAAATCAATGTGCATTTGGTCTGCCAAAATGTTGAGCACTTCGCCAGAAAGCTCGTCAAGGCGCGGAATAAATAAAGTTTGCTTGGCGGAGCCGGACAAAAGTTTTAATTGCTCGTCGATGGCGGCGGCTAGTGCTAAAATTTTTTCGTCGCCGGTGATTGATTCCGGCAAGATTAAATTCGGTTCGTAGATTGATTTCATTTGAAAATTTTCCTTGTAAAATGCTTGAACTCCTGATAAACCCGAAGTTAATCACATTTATTCGAGATTTTCAAATCATGTCGATTGCTTGGAATGGGCAACCAGTTCAGAGAATCAAAAACACGCGGTCGAAACTGGTTTGCATAAATCTGGCGAAGACAGCCCCGAAGCTAAACTTACCAACGAGCAAATTCTCTACATTCGCGAAAATCCCGACGGGCTTAATCTTAAACAGCTCGCTGAAAAATTTGGCGTTGACCAAACGGCAATCAGTTTGATTCAGCTTGGCAAAACTTGGAAACAAGCTGGCGGCACTATTCGCGGAAAAATTGAACCGCACGTAACCGACGAAATGCGCGCCCAAATTGTCGCCCGATATAAAGCCGGCGGTATCACTATGCGTGAACTAGCAAAACAATTCGGCTTTAGTCTCAAAACCGTTTGGAAAATCATTCACGAGCTTGATTAATCATTTTCTAAACCGCCGAACACGACGTTGACAGACGACGGCACGGCGACAGTTGCGTCAGAAACGATTGTATAGACGGGGGAACGCACCTCGACACGGTGTGCGCCAGCTTGCTTTAATCTAAAAATCAATTCGGTTGGGTTCAAATCTCGGCTTAACTTAGCCCGCTGCCAATCAATGTAATCTTGCTTAGCGGTCTCGACGGCGGCGATAATCTGCGCGGCTTGCGAGCTGTCTTCTTGGCTGATGTAATATGTCGCGTCGATTGAGTAATTTAATTTCGTCGGCGCAAGGACGTTTACAGTATCAGTTAGAGGACGAACTTTGTTACTATTGAGTTTATTTTTAACTAAGTTGAGAATTTCGGTTGAAGGCAACTCGCCGTTCTGCAACAAAGGATATACTGCTACCACGCCTGGACTTGGCGAAGTCACGAAAACATCGCTAATTAACGAACTGGCGGATAGCGCGTGAAATCGGTAAGCTCCAATACTGCCGGCACATGAAAAACTTTCCGGCGCGGAATGTATCCGTTCACGGAGCGCGTCATCCGATTCCGTGTTTGCTCCGCCCTCTGATTTCGTAATATTGACGATTGACTTAAGCCAAGGCTGATTGTCAACGATTTTATTTAGCTCGCCGATTGCATAATTATTTCCGGCTTCGCCCTCGACTGTACAGGTTGCCGCGCAGGTTTTCTTTGTTTCGCCAGCTAAGAATACAACGTCCGAATCTAGCGCGAAGAAAATTTTACTGTCGGCTGTGACACGAGTTCCGGCGCGAATGACGGTCGTTTGCTGACGAACAGCAGAAAGTTCGACTTGAACTGTCGTAATCGCCTTCGACGCTGGCAATCTTTCAACACCGACGAGCGCGCCTAAGTGCTCAAGATATTCGTCTTCGCTAAAAGCTAACAGATTTTGTTTTGCTGTCCAATCTATGAGAAGACGCTGGTGTATAATAATTGCTTCCAATGCCTTCAAAAAAAGCCGCAAAGGGTCGGCGGAGGCTAATTTCCGTCCGAGATAATTTTCAACAGTCGAAACGATTTCTGAATCCAAAGTGGTCGGGTCAGCTTCGACGAAATTTATTTTTGGTAAATTTTTAAGCATGATAATTTCCTTATGAGTTCAAAATATTTTATTGAGTGGCATTTGCCGCCGCCTCTTTGACAATTCGTAAAACACTTCTTCCGTCGACACCGAATCTTTTGCCGACAGCCCGTGCGCCATGACCCGGAACTCCCTTTTGGTAATCAGCGATAATTTTAGCGCGTATGTCGTCGGAAATTTTGCGATATTCACCTTTTATTTGAAGCGTGATAATCCTCAAAGTCGGGAATGACTTTCCAAATCTCGCTTGGCAAACTTCCCGTTGTAAGCGGATAAAGTTTCATTAACATATCGTAGGCAGGTTTCCACTCTTCCTCGTAACGTTCTTTCAGCCGCGCCCGTTCTTTGTCGGTCATCGCTCTCACCTCTATCGAAAATTTCGCGCTGAAATGCTATAATCCTACCAGCGAAAAAAATTTTTTCGAGGTGATTAACATGGCAACCAGAACGATAACTTTTTTGATAGAAGGTAAGGAAAATTTATCAGCAGCAATAAATTCAGCGAAGAGCGCACTTAACAGCCTGCGCGGGGTTCCGACAAAAATAAATGCTTTACAACGTTCGTTAGCTCGTGCGCAAGATTTACAAAAGATGATTAATGATTATCGCGGACTTCAACGGGCAATTCAAGCGTCGCAATCTGCTAGAGCGCAAGAACTTTTGAAGGCGTCAAGAAATTTATCGGCGCAAGCGCAAGCTACAAAGCAACTTGAGAAAATGAAAGATTCGTATAAAGCTCTGCAGAAATATCAGCGCGGAGAAAAATTAAAACTCGACACGGACAAAGCCTCCGTTGCACGCTTAAAATCTACGTTACAGCAATTCGGCTCGTCGATGAACGCAGACGCCGCGAAAATTATGCGTCAACAAATTCAAGCGGCTGAACGCGAAATTAAATCCCGCGAAAAATCTCTCAACCAAATTATGAGCGGCGCGAAAGTCGATTTACGGGCGCAAGAGGCCGCCATTAAAAATTTCGGCGCAAGTTTTGATTCCGCCAATGCTAAGGCTCAACGCTTGCGAGCGACGTTAGCAAGTCAGCAAGCTCAATTAGCAAGCTTAAGAAACTCAATGTCCGCGCAGGGCTTAGGCGGCGGTGTACTTGCTGGGCATGAAATGCGATTACGTGCCGAAATCCAACAGACGATTAACGCCATAAATCGAGAGACGGAGGCTTTTAATCGTCGCAACGCCGCCGCGCAGAATTTTTCCAACGCTCAGCAGAATATGGCTAATGCTTATCAAAATTTCCAAAACTCGTTAGACACCGCGCAGACGATAATGAATCCGTTCGTGGACGCTACGAAAGTCGCTATGACGTTTGAAAAGCAAATGGACCGCGTCAAATCCGTGACACAAATGCGCAACATTCGCGCGGGGAATTTGGACGCCGTAGAAAAAAGTATGGCGGCATTAACGGAGCAAGCTGAACATTTGGGCGCGACGACAGAATTCACGCAGATACAAGTTGCGCAAGGTCAAGAGAAATTAGGTTACGCGGGTTGGACTGACGAACAGATTAGGGCGGCAATGCCACAGATAATCGACTTGGCAAGTATTTCGCCCGCGCACAACGTCGAACGCATGGCGGATATTCTTTCTGACACGGCGACGGCAATGGGCATTAAAGCCGGCGATACAATCAAGCTCGGCAATGGCAAAATCGTCGACGCCTTCGCGCATTATGCTGACAGTTGGGCTTATGCAACCACGACCGCTAACCTTAACGACGAAGATTTATTTACCGCCCTAAAATACAATGCCGGCGCGATGAAACTGGCGGGCTTGACGCAGGGCGATATTTTTGCCGCTAATATGCTCGTGGCCAATGCCGGGCTAAAGGGCTCTATGGCGGGCACGGCATTTAGGAGCGGTATGATTCGTCTGCAAGCTCCGCCCAAAGCCGGTGCAAAAGCTCTCGAGGAAATGGGTTTCAATGCCTCTGAAGCTCAAAAGCAAATGGCGGCGGCTGGCGAAGCTATGCACGCGCTGGGAATTGAAGGCGGCTCGGTTATGGATAAAATCGTCGCCATTAAACAACGCTACGACGAGCTGGGCAAGACTGGCAATTCAGACGCGCAAGCCCAGCTGATTAACGACATCTTCGGCAAAAATGCCTTCCAAGCGTGGGCTGAAGTTTTGCGAAGTGGTAATCTCGACCAAATGAAGCAAATCGCCGAAGAAATTAATTCGGGCTTCGTCGATGGTTGGGCGTCTGACGCGGCGGCAATTACTCGCGACAACACCGCAACCCAAATCGAATATCTAAAGTCGGCGTGGGACGCTCTACAGAAATCTATAGGCGACGCATTTTTGGGCGGCACGACTGGAGTTGCGCAGGGTTTAACAGATTTAATCGGCAAGCTCAATGAGTTCGTCAAAGAAAACCAAACTGCGGTGCAATATGCCGGACTTTTGGCGGCGGCTCTGGCAACTGTCGTAGTCGTCGGTGCAGGACTGGCGGCGGTTTCAGCTGCAATCGGTTTTATCTCTAGCGGACTTGCGCTTTTGGCTCCTGTAGTTACTGCCGTCGGTGCCGCATTTGCTTTTTTAACTTCGCCAATATTTTTAGCCGTCGCGGCAGTCGTCGCATTTATCGCGGTCGTCGCTGTGCTAATCAATAATGCTGACAGAATTAAGCAAGCACTCTCCGACGCTTGGAATCATCCGCGCGGCGCAGTTATCGGTTTTTGTGAACTCGTTAAATCGGCAATTTCTTCCGCCGTCGATTTTGCCCTTAGCCAATGGCTAACTTTAAAATCTGCGCTTGAAAATCCAATCGAAGCGGCGCTCAATTTTGCTAAGACTGGCTCGGTTGTCGGCGGCAATGTCGTTAACGGCGCTGAACGTGTCAAATTTATGCACATGATTCCAACTAGTGAGCCAAGACACAGCGGCGGCAGTTTTGCGCCGGAACCTTCCATGCCGACTTACCAGGCTTTTGACTTTCACGAAATGCGCATGGGGCAATATACTCCGCCGCAAGCCACGCTGGAATATCAGCCGCCACAGCAAACTGTTGACGCCGCGCAGATTGCTCAACCCGTAGCTGATGCCGCCAATCAAACCGGCTCTGCACTAACCGAAATGTCCGCGCCTGTTCAAGAATCAGGGGCGGCTCTGCAAGGCTTATCGTATCCGGCTCAAGAGTTGGCAAGCGCAATGCCCACGTTGCCGCCCGAAATGCAAAACTTAGCAACCTCAACACAAACTGCAACGCCACAAGTTGACGCACTCGGCTCGTCCTCACAAAGCACAACGCCGCAAGTTGACATGCTCGGTACTTCGTCGCAAGGCGCGGGCGGTAATGTCCAAGCACTCGGAAATTTAGCAATCGGTGCGTGTGTTAATATCGCGGCTTTATCGGGCGCGGCATCGGCGGTTGCCAGTGCTCTGCAATCTGTCGCCGCTCAAATCTCTAGCATTCACATTTCCGTACCTCAAATTTCGTTCTTCCCAATGTCAGTTGGCACTCCTGCGCCAGTCGCCTCAAATGCCGCCGGTGGCATATACAATCAAGGAACTTTTCTTTCAACATTAGCCGAGAAAAGTCCAGAATCAGTCATTCCGATTGATTCATCTGCGCGGGCAAAAAATTTGTGGTTGGAGACTGGAGACAGGCTTGGACTTCTCGGCGGCGGCAATGAAGTTTCCGCGCCAATTAATATCAACGTGACGATGAATTTCAACGGCGAACGTCCCGAAAATAATTCGTGGATTGATGAAGTTCGCGACGTCTTTAGCGATTTAGCCGAAGAATACTTTAGCAATAGGAGGCGCGTTTCTTATGTCTAAAACTTATGTTACGAAATCCGGCGATATGTTCGATAATATTGCTTATGAACAGCTAGGTTCGTGTTCTTACGTTGAAAGACTTATCAACGCAAACAGAAAATACATCGACGTTTACATTTTCGATAGCGGCGTCGAATTAATTTTGCCTGACATTGAGGCGGAGAAAAAAGCTCGAAAACTTCCGCCTTGGCGTCTTAGCGACCGTTGACGATGCGCCAAATTGTTTTTGGGGCGTAACCGAATCTTTTAGCCACCTCACGATAGCCATGCCCCTTGACGCCCTTTTGATAATCGACAAGAATTTGTTCGCGTTCTTCATCAGAAACACCACGTTTTTCACGAATAGAACCGCCCACGCTTTTCCAATTCTTCCCTAGTTGAATCAGGCTGATAGTTTGAAAAATTACTCCAAACTTTTCAGCAAGCTGTTCAAGATTAAGCCCGTCGGGATTTTCTCTGATGTAAAGAACCTGCGCGGCAGTTAATTTGGCTTGGTAAGTGTCTTCGCCGGATTTATGCAAACCCAAATCATAAGAATATCGAATATTTTCATTGCGGGTTGCCCAGCGCAAATTTCCGACGTAGTTATCGAACTTCATACCGTAGCGATGGTCAACTTCGGGCAGATTGTCGGGGTTGGGAATGAAAAGCCGAGCGACGAGTACATGAACTAAAAAAGTTTTCTGCTTGCCGTCTTTGTAAAGGACAACGCGCAGATAGCCTCTTCTGGTGAGTGTCGGCTTGAGAATTTTCGGTTCCTTGCCCCAAAAACTTTTCACTCGCCCCCAGTTGGAGCCATGATAATTTTCGTAATCCGGAATTGGCAACCAAATCTCGCTGTCCAAATCGTCGGTCGTGAAAGGATACAACTTGATGAACTCGTCGTAAGCGGGCTTAATTTCTTCTTCATACCGCCGCCGCCAATATTCTTTGTCAGTCATATAAATCCCTCCTTGCTAAACTTGCAGGAGCTTGGTAAAATATACGCGAAGTCCTGCTTGTGTTGTGCTAGTCAGCAACATTGTAGCACAGGACTTCAAACATTTTCAAGGAGTGATTTAAATGAATGCTAGAAAAACTACCGCGCAGATTTTTATTAACCAAACCGACGTGACCAAAGATTTATCACCATTTCTGCGCGAAGTGCGCTACGTTGATAATTTGAGCGGTGCGGCTGATACGATTGAGCTTCAATTAACCGATGTTGAAAAATTATTCATAAAAGATTGGGCTATAGAGCGCGGCTCCACACTTGCCGTAACGTTGATTAAACAAAATTGGAACGACGAAGAAGAAACGCTTAAGCTAGGAGAATTCGAGTGTGACGAGATTGAATTTTCAACGCCGCCGAGTGTGATGCGCGTCAAGGCAAATTCTATTCCTGACAGTTCGTATTTACGCCAGCAAGACGAGAGCAAAAGTTTCGAGCATGTTAAGTTGTCCAAGATTGCGCAAGATATAGCCGACGCCGCGCAAATGGAATTATTCTTTGAAGCCTCCGACGACCCCGAAATCGACCGCGCTGAACAAGGCGAGCAGAGTAATTTGAGTTTCCTAGAAAATTTGTGCCGGAAAAATTACTTAGCTCTCAAGGTCAGCGACAACCAGATAATTATTTTCGACGAAAAAAAATTGGACGAAGCCGAACCGGTTTTGACAATCCGCGCAGGCGACGCAATCTTAAAAAAAATTTCCATTAAAGCCACGCTGACCGAAATATATAAAAGTTGCGAAGTGAATTATCAGCACTCGAAGCACGCCGAAAAATATTCCGCCAAAATCGAAGACCCGACTAAGGAGACCGGCAAAATTTTAAAAATCAATCGTAAAGTAAACTCTCAAGCGGAAGCTGAAAAGCTAGCCGAAAACGAACTTCGCGAAAAGAATAAAAAAGAAAATACGCTAACTTTGAATTGCACTGGGAATTTTGCTCTCGTGGCTGGCAATGTCTTGGAGCTAAAAGATTTCGGCGTGTTCGACGGAAATTTTTTAATCGAAAAGGCGACGCACACAATCGGCTCCGGCTATGAAGTTCGCGTCGAGTGCAGGAAATGTTTAAACGCATGAAAAAAGCTCTTGCGCCTTGAGTGCTTGAGCTTTATTTATTCTGTCGAGCGCTATGTTTTGACACTCCCCACGGCTAAAGCCGGAGGGATTCTTGCTTCAAAGAGAACGGCGCAATGCGTCTTACACTCTCTCCACAAGCGTAACTTCCCGTGTGTCCCACGGTAGTTTTTATCCTTCAAGCTGAATTTTTCATTTCCAAAGCTTTATGCAAGATGTTTATGGCGGCGTTTTTGTCACGGTCGTGAGCAGTTCCACATACCGGACAAGTCCAATGCCTCACACTTAAATCTTTCGTTAGCGAATTTTTATATCCGCAGTTGCAACAGGTTTGACTTGACGGGTAGAACGTCGGTACTTTTATCACGTCGCACCCGTAAAAAATCGCTTTGTATTGCAACTGCCTAAAGAATTCGCCCCAACTGACATCTGCTATAGCTCGCGCCAATTTGTGATTTTTCATCATTCCCTGCACATTGAGCGATTCAACAGCTATCGTTTGGTTTTCGCGACACAGTTTAGTCGTCAATTTGTGCAAAAAATCTTTTCTGATGTTTGTTATTTTTTCGTGGACACGTGCCAATATTATCCGCTGTCGGTTTCGGTTATTACTGCCGAGCTTGCGTCGTGAAAGTTTTCTTTGAGCTTTGGTCAATTTCTTACTTAAGCGGCGTAATGGTTTCGGATTGGCAAATGTGTTTCCGTGATTGTCCGTGCAAAATTCTTTTAAGCCGACATCGAGACCAATTTGCCCGTCGTCGTTTTGCCGCAAGTTGTCTGCTATTTCTTCTTCCACACACAGCGACACGAAATACTTTCCTGTTGCTGTTCTCGTAACTGTGGCATTTAAAATTCGTCCGTTAAATTCTCGTGACTGTTCAAATTTCACAAAACCGACCTTTGGTAACTTGATTCTTTTGCCTTCCACGCGGATTTTTTTCCCGTCATTGTGCGTTCTGTAACTTTGTTGACGATTTCGCTTGGATTTAAATTTTGGATAGCCTCTGCCGTGTTTGAAAAAATTTTGATAGGCAATGTCCAAATCTCGAAGGGATTGTTGCAATGCCACGCTGTCAGCTTCCTTTAGCCACAAGTGATTTTCGTCGGATTTTAATTGCGTCATCAGCGAACTTGTTTCACTGTATGAAACGGATTTTTTCTCGTTTTCCCAACTGTCTCGTCTAACCGAAAGGAAGTGATTAAAAATGAATCGGCAACAGCCCAGCGTCTTATTCAGCAAGATTGCTTGCTCTTTGTTCGGATACAAGCGAAATTTGTAGCCTTTCGTGTATTCCACGTCATCACTTCCTTTGCGACGTTTTCTGATTTTCGACGTACTGTTTTTTGACACTCCCCACGGCTAAAGCCGGAGGGATTCTTGCTTCAAAGAGAACGGCGCAATGCGTCTTACACTCTCTCCGCAAGCGTAACTTCCCGTGTGTCCCACGGTAGGTGTGTACTTGTGACCTATCACTTCTGCGGCTCCTACCGGGCAAGGTCTTTAAATTGCCAGGAGGACGGTACACGCGCCCTGTTTCTTGCTAAACAGCCTACCGCTGAGCACT
>JAFRRH010000061.1 GCA_017428215.1 Selenomonadaceae bacterium | reverse complement strand
TTCACTGTCATGAATATGTCCGCCGGACAAGCTGACGCTGAGAAGTTGCATTCTCTCATTGCTTATGACGTGAATTTTGGTATTCTTGACGCCGCGCGACACTCCTATTGCCTGATTTCTCAATCTGGAGCAAGCACTCTGATGCACTTTGCAAAAGGTCGAATCGATTTCAAGTAAAACAGATTAAGCGGCGTCGGTACGGACTGATTGAACTAGTAATTGAAACAAGCTACGCGCGCACCATTGACGGAACTTGTGATAAATGCTGTTCCATTACCCTCGAGTTCTACTTTAGTCAGAAGTTCAACAGTGCACTCGGAATCGTGAACTTGTCCACCACTCAATAATAAGCCTATCAGCTGAAAATTTTCAGTGACAAGAGCGTAAACTTTGCTGTTTTTGCCACCACGCGATATACCTATCGCTTGAATCAATTTGGACAAGCAGATATTTTTCTGTGTCGGCTACCAATGCTTTCAAAATATTCTCGAAAATATCTTGAGCATACCAGAGTCGGAATTTGTGATAAATACTGTTCCAATTTCCAAAATGAGTGGGTAAATCACTCCACGCAGCTCCTGAAGATAATATTCATACGATTGCATTGAAGATTGTCAGAGGATTTAAGCCGGGGCTTCCTGTCGACTTGAGTGCCGGTAACACTGGCTTGATTATTTCTTCTTACGTTTTTGTAAGGCAGTAACTTTTGTTTTAAAATGAGTTTGACATAAGTAATTTACTTTGAATATTTTTCAAACTCATTTTGAGACCTTTAACTTCTGTTCTTTAAGATTGCCGCCTCCTATATGTAAGAAAAATCCTTATCGTTAAAAGCTCTTCTTTTACGAACAGTCCGCTTTCAGAATCTGTCGTGCTCTTTTTTTTTATTACTTCTTCAGACTCGGTGGCGGCAATTTTTTTACCTTCGGCAACACATAATTCATTTATTGCTTCTTCGAATTCTTGTTGATATCCTGATTTTGACTTCCTCAACTTGTTTTTCTCTACTCTTTTTTATACAGTACGAACTCTCCGCATTGTCAGAGAGCTGAAATTTTAAGATTATTTTTTTATCCAGCCAAATTCTTCAAAGCTTTGTCGCCAGGCAATTCGCTCGTAAAAATCTTTCATGGTATTTTGTGCCGTATTGAAAATGGGGACGCGTTCCAATGCGAAAAAATTGCTACCCTTGTCAACAACGCCATATTTAATCGTGAACGCGCCCTTATAACCGACATCTTGCGCTATTCCCGCTATATGTAAATTGTAAGTGCCAGTTGGATAGGCGAGAAATTCTATCGGGTGACCTAAATTTTCTTCCAACAAAGTTTTGGAGTTCAAAAGTTCACTGCGAATTTCGTCGTCGGGTAATTCCTCAAGCTTAGGGTGCGTCAACGTGTGCGATTCAATCGTTACACCGTTGGCTTCCATTTCTTTTAGCTGCTCCCATGTCATGTAGCCAGGATAAACACTCGTGAACGCGGGAATTATAAAAATCGTCGCCCTTAGATTGTACTTTTTTAAAATAGGAAAAGCGTTGTTGTAATTGTCAATATAGCCGTCGTCGAAAGTAATCAACACGGGCTTTGGCGGCAATTCCATTTCTCCATTCAAGCCAGCGTAAAGTTCATCGGGGGTTATCGTTATACAGCCGCTGTCAGATAAAAATTTCATTTGCGCCTCGAAATTGGCGGGCGATACGGACAGTGGCGTACTTTTATTGTCGATTTGATGATAATTAAGCACTAAAATTTTCGCTCCGTCGGCAATGTTAGAAATTTCGTCAACGGTTTGTGCTTGTGAGTGATAAAAGCCTAATCCAATAACAATCAGCGCGATTAAAAAGATTTTTTTCATATTAATCAGCGGGACGTTCGCCGCTTTTGCCGGTGAATTTGTGATAGTTGCCACTCTTGCGACGATTGAGCAATTCCTCGAAAAGATCTTCAGGCTTAATGCCGTGCCACGCCAACAAAACTAAGCAATGATACCATAAATCGCCCATCTCGTACAAAATCTGTTCAATGTTGCTGTTTTTCGACGCGATTATAGTTTCAACTGCCTCTTCGCCGACCTTTTTTAAAATTTTGTCGTGCCCCATGTTGAAAAGATAATTCGTGTAAGAACCTTCGACGGGGTGCCGTTGACGGTCTTTGATCACGGAGTAAAGCTCATACAAAACAAGTGATAAATCTTCAGGCGGCTGGTCAACGACGGCGGGTAAATTTTTATTCTCGTCGAGCCTGCGCCCGCTGAAACACGAATAAGTTCCCGTGTGGCACGCGACGCCCGTTTGATGAACCTTTATTAAAAGTGCGTCGCCGTCACAATCGTAGTAAAGTGCTTTGACTTGCTGAACGTTGCCGCTTTGCTCGCCTTTCTTCCAAAGACTTTGACGACTGCGACTATAAAAATGCGTGTAACCTGTCTCAATCGTTTTCTTAAGCGATTCTTCGTTCATATAGGCGAGCATCAAAACTTGCCCGCTCTCTTCCTGCACAATAGCGGGAACAAGTCCGTGATTATTAAATTTAACTTTGCTAATGTCAATGTCCATATAAAAGCCTCCTTTTGACGCATTTTATTTTAGCTGATTTCACGAGACAAGGCAAGATTAATCGCCGTTGCACTTAAAAGCAATAGAATACTTGCTAAAAAATATTTTATGTTGTAGACTGCAAAAAAATTTTGGAGGTAAAAAATATGTCGGCAAGAATTTTATACGGAAAAGAATTCGCCGCAAAGATAAAAGAATCTGCGCGGCTTGAAATTGAAGAGCTTAAAAAAAACTTCGGTGTGACGCCTGGACTTACAGTTATAATCGTCGGCGAAAATCCCGCGTCGAAAGTCTACGTTCGCAATAAGCACAAAACTTGCGAGGAACTCGGAATAATCTCGGAAGTTGTCGCGTTGCCGGAAGATACGACTAAGGAAAAATTATTGGCAACAATCGACGAACTCAACGCCAATAAAAATGTTCACGGGATTTTAGTACAGTTGCCATTGCCCGCCGCGATAAAAGCACATTCCGACGAAATTTTAAACCGAATCGACCCGAAAAAAGATGTCGACGGCTTTCACCCCGTTAACGTCGGAAAATTAGTTATCGGAACGCCCGCGCTGGTGCCGTGCACACCTGCAGGTTGCATTGAAATGCTTGACCTTGCGGGGATTGAGATTGACGGCAAACGCGCTGTAATTATCGGCAGAAGTAACATTGTCGGCAAGCCGCTTTTGCATTTGCTAATGGCTCGTCATGCAACAGTTACCGTTTGCCACACGCACACGAAAAATTTGGCTGAAGTTGCTCGCGAAGGGGAAATTTTGGTTGCTGCGTCTGGAAAAGCTGGTTTAGTTACGGCTGATATGATTCGTCCCGGCGCAACTGTCATCGACGTTGGAATAAATCGAATTGCGCCGAAAAAATTAGTCGGTGATGTCGATTTTGACGCGGCAGTAGAAATTGCCGGCGCGATTACACCAGTTCCCGGCGGCGTAGGACTTTTAACCGTCGCTATGCTGATGAAAAACGTCGTCAAAGCCGCTAAACTTCAGCTCGGTGAATAAAAATGTTCATAATCCTCACTTCATGTTTCTTCGGAGTAATTTTTGCACTTGCGTTAATCTCCATTCGTTTTTTAGTCAGCGACCACCTCGCCAAAAAATTTTATAAAATCTTCGCGGCGGCTGATTTGACTATGATAATCGTAGTTCTCGGCGGTTGGTATGTCCGTTCGTTCGTGCCCGAAAATTTTGTCGCGTTTTTCGGCAATATCGCCACGATTTTTCTAATGGCGCAGTTGATTTGCGGAGTTTTAGTAATTTGCGCAGTAGTTGCGCACTTTTTTTATCGAAAATTCCATAAGCCGACAAAATTTGACCCTGCGCGGCGGCGAATGTTGGCTTACGGAATGATTTATCCGTTTTTGTCGCTAGCGATGTCGCTTTACGGCAACCGTATCGAAAAAAATTACGACGTAGAAAACTTTTACGATGTGCCGATTAAAGATTTGCCGCCCGAACTTGAGAACTTCCGAATTGCGCAGATTTCCGACCTACATTTGGGCGCGTATTTTTCATTAGAACGTTTGGAAAGTTTATTGCAACGAATTGCCGACGCTAAACCTGACCTTTTGGCGATAACTGGCGATATTTTTGATGATGTGCGCATGAATCCCGCCGCGATTAAAATTGTCGACGCATTTACTGACAAATTCAAGCATGGAATTCATTATATTCACGGCAACCACGAACATTTTCGCGGAATTCGTATGATTGAGGCGGAATTAGCTAAAACAAAAATAAATTGGCTAGTAAACGATTCTAAAAATGTAATTTCCAAACTTTATATCGTTGGCGTTGATTATCCGTCGCGTGCACCAGTAACCAGCACGGCTGATAAGGAGCGCGAAAATCTTTTTATCGAAGCACGGCGAAATTTTATGGATAAAGCCTTAGAAAATGTCCCCGACGATGCGATAAAAATTCTTTTGGCTCATCACCCAGAATTTATCGACGACGGAGCGGAAAATAATTGTGCTTTGACATTAACGGGACATACACACGGCTCGCAATTCGGCATTTTCGGCATTCCGTTATTCCCAGTTTTTAAATATACTCGCGGCGTAGTTAAAATCGGTAACAGTTTTGGCTATGTACACGTCGGCAACGGCAGTTGGTTTCCGTTTCGTCTAGGTTGTCCGCCCGAAATCGCATACTTCACGCTTAAAGCCGAATAATTTTCCTAAAGCCTCGTTAGTCGGGGCATTTTTTTGTAAAATTAACGATTCACAGCAATTTTGAGGACAGAATTAAGACTGTGGGCTTTGTGGGGAATATTATGAACAATTCCGCAAAAAATAATATTCTGTCGCTTACTTGAAAGCTAAATAAAAAAACTAGGGCTTGGCTCCGAAAATTGGAGTTAAGCCCGTTTTTTATGCTTGTCGGTAAGGTTTTGAAGTGTAAGAGCGTCTTTGAATCGAAAAAATCCCGCCGCTTAACGCATTGAGACGAGATTTTTTCTTGGTACTACTGGAATATTGGCTTGAACATTATAAAAAAAAAAAACGGGCTGTCAAGCATTCAAAATAGAAAATTTTTTGGCATTAGAGGAGAATTTTATTGCGGAGAGGCTTTTTTAGCCTCGCGACGGCGTATAAATTGGTTCTGGAGAGCTTTAAATCAAATTGGGCTGTTGTTTATTTATTTTGAAACCGCGAATACCGTCGTTGGGCTGATGAATGACGATATAGAAGAAAATTTTGATGATATGGGGTTAGGAGTGTCGTTGAAGAGCCGAAGAGCGCGTTGGAAGTCCAAATGCATTCTTGAACACCTCCGCGAGTGATTTCTTTTATTATAACACGTTGAAAACGGTTTTGAAACGGCTTTTTCGTCTCAAAATGGAAAATCCAACATACAGGATTTTTACGGCTGAAAAAAATTTTTCGGAGGCTGTAACAAAACTTGACAAGTGTCGTATAATAGGCAGAAAGAAAAACAGAGCCGCAAGGGACAAGCTGAATTGACAGCACATCCGAAATTGGAATTTTATCGGAAAGGAGACTTATAACAATGGCAACACGCGAAGAAAACCTCAAGAAAATCAATGAGAACCTCGAAAAGCTCACCGACGAGCAACTCGACCAGGTCGCGGGCGGCGATCGCAATCAAACTATAAAAGACGGTTATTTCTTGCATGCCCTTTTTAAGGGAACAGCTAATGCTCCCGAATCACCGAAGACTGTCCCGTCAAAGTGGTGGGATGTGTTGAAGCTTTTCGAGAAGACTGATGTAGATACAGCAGCCGTAACAAAAGCTTGGGACGTGCTTGGAATCAAATTCACTGAAAATTGGGGCGATAACGATTACGTCGTCAAAGATAGCGGTCAAAAACTCAGTCAAATGCAGGCGTGGACTTACGCGTCGAAACTTATGGGTCGCGAATAAGAAAGGAGAAATTAAAAATGGCAACACGCGAAGAAAACCTCAAGAAAATCAATGAGAACCTCGAAAAGCTCACCGATGAGGAACTCGACCAAGTTGCGGGCGGCTGGTACAATGAAACCGCCGGAGACAGCTTCTTGCTCAATAAGTTGGGCTTGTGCGATTATTATGATCCGCTTGAAATTCAATTTACTGTCGGTACGGCAAAGGAAGAGGCAGTTCAAGCGGCGTGGAAAGCTTGCGGCGTGAACTTCGTTTGGCACGGCGATGGTGTAGATAATGAATACTACATCGGCACGCAAAGAGTTTCGCGCAGACAAGCTGCTTGGCACGCGGTTAAAGTTATGGGTAGCGATATTAATCCCGACAGATTAGTTAATCTGAACCCCCAACACTGGTTTGGTTAATCGATTATAAGAAAGTTTGAAAGGAGAAATTAAAAATGGCAACACGCGAAGAAAATTTGAAAACAATCAATGACCAACTCGAAAAACTCAACGATGAGCAACTCGAAAAGGTTGCGGGCGGCACCTATCATCAAACCGCCGGTGACGCTCATTTCCTGCACGCTTTGGATCCCAATAGTTGTGTTGAACTCAACGAATTTCTGATCGCATTTTCTTACGGTACATATTATGAAGAAACCGTCAAGAACGCATGGGCAAAGTACGGCGTGGAGTTGGAATATCACGGCGGCGCGATAACCGACAACGTGTACAAAATCAACGGCAAGGAAGTTTCCCGCGACGAAGCCTTCGCTCATGCAAGAGCGGTTGCGTGGGGTTAAGACTGAAACGCGTCTCAATCGGAAAAAAAGCCCTTCGGCGAGTGTCGGAGGGTTTTTTTCGTTAACGGAGAAAATTTTTTTGCTAGAGCGTGTTGGTAAAGTCGAAAAATAAAACATAAGCAAAATCTTTGGTAAAATGAATTTGAAAAATCAGCCAAAGGAAAGTGCTTATGTCAAATTCATTTTATCACGAACGCTACTGCCTTACAAAAGCGCAACGAG
>JAFRRH010000060.1 GCA_017428215.1 Selenomonadaceae bacterium | reverse complement strand
GCTCATAAAACATGATTTTCTTACGGATAAAAAATCATCGCCATATTGCTACTCGTTACGACAAATTACTCACCTGCTTTGAGAATTTCGTCTTACTCGCTACCATCATGATTCAAATTTAGCTTTTACCAACACGCTCTATGAATACACTTAAAAAACTCACTCAAAACATCTGGACTGCTCTTGAGGATTATTTTCGTCACACAAGTTTGACTGAGGTTTATGACGATATTTCAGCTGAATTCGTCTCCCGTCTTGCTTGCGATTCTATCCAAAGCAAAAGTGACCTGCGTCAACTCTTCCGCAAATCTCAAGCTTGGGACGAAAATCTTCAAGCCATCGTCATTAACGGTACCAAAACTCACAACCCTGATTATATCCTCATTCATAATCTGGCTAACTCAATTCTGCGTCCAGCCAAATGGGATGCTGACTACGAAAAACTTACTTTAATTGACCGCGCTATCTGCTTTTTTTCCAGACCCAATGATAAAGACGACTCTTACATCAACGCCATTGAAACTTTAGCTTCCCACGCCTACGCTCCCCGTAAGAAGCGTAGCAGGATTTTCAAGGCTCTTTGTGATTCTCTTGGCGTTTCCGATTTATCTGCCGGTAGTGAATTTCAGTGCCTCTTTGCTCAATTATGCCGATGAGCTTTCTACTCGCAAAATTGAATTCAAGCTTTTCATGAGCCTCAACCCCGCGCATTGTAGGGCTTGAAAGCTGTTTTTGCTGACAAGGACAGAACACCCAAAATAAGTTCTGACTTTCCTGTCACTAATACTCCACGTAGCGATATTGTGAAATGCCGTTATAAATGTGGTGAAGACGCGGCATGCGAATCCTCTCGATAGTCGGATTTGAGTTGCCGCGGGTGGTGAATCCAATATGGTTAGGAATACGAATCAGGGCTTGAGCTATCGTAAGGGATGCTCAGTAAATCGATTAAAAATGACTGTTAATTTCTGTCAATACTCGTTTTATCAGTGAGTACGACGAGTATAAGTGGAACTGAAGTGTTGTTCCATGTAGTTTAAAACCTGCGGCAGACGGTAGAAACCTGAGACCTAAGTTGGATTATATAATCAGCAAAAACGGAACAAGCGAGAGCTTCCCGCCGAAAGGTTCAAAACGGGCTAAAAGTCGTTGTACTGCGGCTATAACCGGTAAAGGGAAGCAGTCAGAGAAGACGTAGTAGCGAAGAAACCGCTAATCACGGTGGAGCGAAGGTCTCCAGTCTATTGAGTATTACTTTAGCAGATAAATAGCCTTGAAGGTGTAACGTATGCAAAAACTCTATTCACAATGTCTGGAAACGGCAAACATCGAAAAAGCAATTCACACGGTATATTCGCACGAAGGAGCAAAGACTGCGGGCGCGGACGGCATTTCCAAATCTTCCAATATCACGCAGGAAAGAATTGTCAAAGAAGTCAAACTGCGCCTCAGACGCTACAAGTCTGTTCAATCGCGCAAAGTGCACATACCCAAAGGCAACGGAGAATTTCGCGAGCTTACAATCATCAACCTGTTCGACCGAATCGCTCAGCAAGCTGTCTATCAAATCATTTCGCCTTTACTCGAAGGGAAAATGTCCAAGCACAGCTACGGATTCAGAAAAGGTATCGGAGCAAAAGTTCCCGTCAGCCGTCTTGCCGATATACTACTTCATCAAAAAGAGACATACACGGTAGAGTTGGATTTCAAAAAGTGTTTCGACAATATTCCTTTGGATAAAGCTATCGGGTGCCTAAAAGAAATGGGAATTAAAAACTTCCAGCTCCTGCGCACCATTAAGCACCTTATGTGGACTTCCAAAGAGTATTCAGGAGTAGGATTAAGTCAAGGAACAGTTCTCGGACCGCTGTTGGCTAACTGCTATCTCACCAAGCTTGACAATTTCATTGAACAAACCTTTGAAATAAATAAACGTGATACAGCCTATACACAAAATCATAAACTTCACAAAGACGAATGGATTCAGTGGAATTTAAAGCGCGGTAAGAAAATCTGTTGCAGATATTACCGTTATGCAGACGATACTCTCATTACTTGCCACAATGAAGCAGAACAAAGATTTATCGTAGACGCCATAAGCTCATTCATCAACCAAAATTTAGAAATTGAGATTAACCAAGTAAAAAGCCACTACCAGCACAACGAGATTCATTTCTTGGGATTCGCGCTCATTAAAAGCAAGCGTTCAATCTGGATTCTTTTCGACAATCCTAAAGAATACACTGACCGCCTTAAAAGATTCAAGCTTTATACCTACACACAATGTCAAGCCTTTATGAAATGGTTTAGAGGATTTGGCAATGTCTATCAATACGGCGAAGGCAGGGAAAAAATCTCCATTGACATCTATGCCTTGCGCAAAACCACTAAAACTTCTTACAAGGAATATCTCATAGGTAGCAAATGGCTAGAGCGTGTTGGTAAAGTCGAAAAATAAAACATAAGCAAAATCTTTGGTAAAATGAATTTGAAAAATCAGCCAAAGGAAAGTGCTTATGTCAAATTCATTTTATCACGAACGCTACTGCCTTACAAAAGCGCAACGAG
>JAFRRH010000059.1 GCA_017428215.1 Selenomonadaceae bacterium | reverse complement strand
ACGATATTGGCTGTCTTTTAGCTGTAGTGGTTCACAAAGCAAATTTACACGATACGAAAATAGGCTATTGGGTAGCAGGCTTGGCGACTTTTACTTATCCGAAGTTGGAGAAAATATGTGCAGATGGCGGTTATCGCGGTTCTTTTATCTACGCGGCTTACAAATATTTCGGCTTGCGAGTGGAAATCTCGAAGAAACTAAAGCCCCACGGCTGGCAAGTCTTACCAAGAAGGTGGAGGATTGTAGAAGGCTCCGCGACCTATTGCGCCTAGGACAAGATTTTTTTGCCCTTGATCTATGGCGATGCGTAGCGGAATTTTTTGGAGCGCGAATTGTTAAAATGCCACAAGAATATCAATCAAACTCGAAGGCGTTGTCGTCAATATATATCAAAGACGCAGGGAATGTCACGTCGTACACATCTAAGAACGCACCTTCAGACACAGATTTGAGCCAGTCCCAAAAAATTATTTCAGCTCCTGATTCATCGTGCTCGGTGACACTTTCTATAGTGGCGGACAGAAAAATTTTTTTGACACGACTTTTCACATAAATGGAAACAACTTTGTCACCTTCGGGGCTTTCTTCGGGCACGTGAAGAATTTCTTCCGCAAAGTTTTCGTCCACGACCAGATGGCACTTGCCGTTGTTTTTGAAATAGAGTGGTATAAAAAATCTGCCGAGCTGGATAATTCTGACTCTTCCATCCAAATGTATGCACTGATAATACAAGAGAAAATAGGCAATCATCAAGACTCCTCTGAAAAGCTGAAGAAATACATAGTTCAAATCAAATCAAAATATAATTTGAAACACTTAAATGTCTACTCCTATGAAATAGACAGTAAAAGTGCGCTGAAGAAAATAAAAAAACGCTATAAAAGAATATGCTCCCCTGCAGTCTGGTGAAGCCGTCATCATGGGTTGGGATGATACTTTTTTCGGTAGTTCGACCGACGATTTTCTTCTCACCACCAGAGGAATCTACATTCACAATCCTTGCGAATCAAGTAAAACGTTCACTTCATACGATGACATTGAAAATATTCGTTGCAATGAACAAAGTATCTACATTGATAACAAATTTATTAAATTCAAATTGACTCCTGACTTAAATGCAATGAAATCTTTATGTAAGGCATTAAGTCTGCTTAAAACCAGCTTCGGTTCCATAACATCTGCAAATCAAAATGTAGGTACAAGCGAGTAAAGTAACTCTACGTCCCAAGATTTTATTAATGTAAAAAAAATAACAATGGAATTAGCTTTCAAATACGGGGCACGTAGTTTATATTTCAATGACAAAGCCAATTCAAAGGCACAGAAAAAAATAAGAAATGCTATCGGAGAATACGCCAACTTGGGTTATGGAGAAATTCCAATATCATGCTACGATGAAACGCTTTTCGGTAGCGCAAAAGATGGATGTCTTTTTACGACACGCGGCATTTATATTCACAATTCCGGTGACAAAAATAAACCTTTTATTGCTTATAAAGACATCAAATCCGTTCGTTATAATGATAAGACAGTTTACGTAAACAATGAAATTACTGCAGTCTACGCTATTGAAGTCTACATGATCAATGAAGATAAACGAGAAAGTGTTTGCGAAATGATTAATGAACTGAAAAGTATTTTTGCGTCGGCAGATTAAATACAAGCCGTCTCACGTTACAAGTCAGCTTAATGGCATCATAACAATATTCTTTCCAGTCGCTACCATTACAGCCCTTTCAAGTCGCTGGTCACAGGTTAAGGAGGATTAAAATGAGCAATAAATTGTTTATATTTTTATTCTTGCTTTCTCTCGGATACGCTTTCGTTATGACTATCACCGGTGGAAGCGATGACTCACAGAAAGAGTCTAAACATCACCCAGAACGAACTAAGGAAGAAATATTGGCAGATATTAATTCAAAAGCCGAAAAAGAAGCTGAAAAAAGAAATATGGATTTATTTTTGAGTATTGCGAATAAATATAGTTGGACAGAAGATGATGTAAAAAATGCCGTAACGTTATTGAAGAATTTGGGAGTAAAGTTTGAAACAAAATATAGTTAAAAACTATCTTTCAAAAAGCGAAAGCATTCAGAAAAAAGGGATTTACTGGAGAAGTTGACCGATTCAATTTGTCGCTGGGAGTCGATGTCGGTCATGTTGACAGTATAACAGATAAAGAGCTGATGAGTAGCAAAATTGTATATGTATGCTCTTTCGTTTATAGCGTAAAATCCAAAGTATATGGAAAAGACAAAGAAGATTTTTATACGAAAGTATTTATAGATGATGACGAATTAATTGCATTGGAAGATAAAGTCTATACAGGACAGTTCTGAAAACGTGAGAAGTTAAATTTTTAATTGTATATTATAGTCTTGTATAGTAGTAATGCTCGGTCGATTAGACCGGGCTTTTTTTTGTCTTCTAAATCTGATTGGAGGAGATTTTTCTATGAAACAAGGTAAAACGTTGCTGGAGTTGGGCAGGGAACTTCAGCGGCAAAGACACAATCAGCAAGACTTTCTCGCCGACACTCGCTCGCTGGAAGTGGAATCAAATGCTTATGGTTCGACACTTCACATATCGTTGGAAGGAAAAACGTATGGATTTCAAATAGGAGACTTGGCACATCAACAAATCGTGTCACGGCTGAACATTCCGTATCGCTATTACCAGAAAATGCAAAGCGACGAGCCTGACCTTTTTGACCAAAACATCAATCGTTGGCTCAATCAAAGTCCCGAACGTCGTATGATTCGCGTACTGTACGGAAAAGTTAGAGCATTTCTGTCGGATCGTTATCGTAGGCTGGACAATCTGGAGTTGTGCGCGGCAGTTCTGCCCGTCATTCAGGAAATGCAAGGCAGTCAAATAGAGTCCTGTGAGGTAACGCCCACGCATCTGTATCTTAAAGTCGTCAATCGGCGCGTCAAAGCAGAAGTCAAAGTTGGCGACGTTGTTCAAGCGGGCTTCGTTGTGTCCAACAGTGAGGTCGGTTTGGGCAGTTTGCGAGTTGAGCCGCTTGTTTTCCGGCTCGTGTGCAAGAATGGCTTGATATGTAAGGACCTTGCGCAGAAAAAATATCATGTGGGGCGGCAAGTCAATGCCTCTGATGATTAGGCTTATGAACTGTACTCGGAAGAGACTCTTGCGCAGGACGATAAAGCTTTCTTTATGAAGGTTCAAGACGTGGTACAAGTTGCTGTTGACGAATCTAAATTCTTGCTCATCGTTGGTAAATTGCGCGAAGCTACTCAAATTCCTCTCAAACACGATCCCGTTAAATCCGTTGAGGTGTTAGCGGACAAATTCCAACTGACGGAAAGTGAACGAGACGATATCTTGCGTCAGTTGTTCATGCAAGGTGACAGTTCCCGCTATGGCTTGGTCAACGCTGTCACTGCGGCAAGCAAAATAGCAAAAAGCTATGAAAGAGCAACAGACCTTGAGCGAATAGGCGTAGAAATTCTTGCCTTGCCTGTGCCACGAAAAATCCCCGCTTGAAAGGAGAAAAAATCATGAGTAGTTATTTCAACTGCGCGGCGTATGAAGACGTGAATACTTCAATCCGTCTCGATGACAATGTGGTTTTCCTTGCGCTCAAAGTTGCGGACAAAAATGCAGATATGCACATCACGCTTAACCTGTTTAAAGTTCGCACTTTGACAAAATATTTGTCGATTGCGCTGACGAAAATCAACTTCGCTGACTTGCTCCCGGAAAAACACTTTGGCGACCTTTCGGACAACGTACCCTTATTACAGATTGTTTGAGTTCGTGTCCAAACTCTCAGCGTTGTATGTTTCTGCCAACACTTCGTGCTGTAGCCATTTCTCTCGATCGCAATATCACTGAGCCAACGGTTACCGAACTCATTGCCGGAACTCGTGAGACTTATCTCAAGAAAACAAGTGCGTATGCGGTAGAGCCTGCCTCCGTTCTTTACGCCCTGCAAGGACAAGCAATTCATTCAATTCATGAGAAAAATGCCGAAGGAATCTTGAGTGAAGTTCGCTTGGAAGACGGAATAACGAGCGGACTACTTGATTTGTATGGGAACTTGCTTGATGAGGAAGAAAGTATCTTGGAGGATTTGAAAGTCATGAATTCATACAAGCTGATGAAAGCTTTGGGATTTACAAAAGTGCGGCTTTAAAACCATTTTTGCGAATAAGGACAGAATACCCAAAACAAATTCTGACTTTCCTATTGCTAATCCTCTGTTTAGCAGTCTTGAGAAAGATTGTTATAAGTACAGTGAAGACGACTTAAAGAATCCTCTCGATAGTTGGATTTGAGTTGAGTCGGGTAGTGCAGTCCAATATGGTTAGAAATACGAATTAGGCTTAGAGCTATCGTAAGATGTCACTCAGTAAATCGACAAGAAATGATTGTTAAATTCCCATTAATGTTTGTTGTGTCTTTTGTTGCAATAGACATAAATAGAACTAAAGGGTTGTTCTACGCATTTAATGCAATGGGCGGTAGAAACCTAAAATTTAAATATCTGCTTGTCCAAATTGATTCAAGCGATAGGTATATCGCGTGGTGGCAAAAACAGCAAAGTTTACGCTCTTGTCACTGAAAATTTTCAACTGATAGGCTTGTTATTGAGTAGGGGACAAGTTCACGATTCCGAGTGTGATGTTGAACTTCTGAGTAAGGTAGAGATCGAGGGTAAAATTGTTTTAGGTGATAAAGCTTTTTGTTGGCTCAGATTCGCGATTTTATTCAAAGCAGAAAAGCTGAGGTTTGTATTCCCGACAAGGTAATTCCCTTACAAAGCATGATTTTGATAGAAAGCTTTACAAAGCTCGCAATGTCGTTGAACGCTTTTTCTTGAAGATAAAGAATCGTCGGCGTATTGCTCGTTATAACAAATTGGCGCTTTCCTTTCTCAATTTCGTCTTGCTCGCTACACTCATGATTCTAGTCTAGAGTTTACCAACACGCCCTAGTTAGCTCAAAAACCCACTATCTAATTTATCATGGAAGAGACTTTGACAAAAGAGGCGAAAAGTACCGTAAACACTTGGGGTGAGAAAAATAGATGGCAAGCCGTATGCGAGGAAACGTGCACGCACGGTTTAGAGGAGGGGAAAAGGTAGCGATTACCTCAAAGCCTTACCTATTCCTATTCAAAGTGAGGATGATGCTGTCCGTCTGACATCACTCCGATTTTGTTATGAATGGCGTAGGCATAATAATGGTCTTTCAAATGTTTGGCTATAAAGGCGTCGATAATCTGGCGATATTCGACGTGAGAAAGAGCAGAATGTTCTTCCAGTGCCTGTGCCATATTCTCCAAGATTTTTTTTGCAGTCAGCTAAGCGAAGTTTACTCGCTCGTTTGAAAAAATCCCATCGCACGCGCTGATAACATTCTTTTGCGAGCTTGTCCACGTCATTAGATTCATCAGTTTTGCAAAAACAAGTCAGTTCCGCTTGATTCTGAATAAACCATAGTGCGTTCGGAGTATGTGGTTGGCAAGCGAAATCCGTTTTTGGTTGCATCTTCGAGTGACTTTGCATGAGTCGATGCAACAATGGACTTAGGATTTGGGCGTTTGGTGAATATAATTCCGCCGCTAGCAATGAATTTTTTTTGGTCATTCTCTTTATCTTCCTTCTGCAGTTCAAATTCTCTTTGTAAGAGTGGGTCATGAAAAGAAACAGACAGATCCAATTTCACTGACACTTCCAGCACAGCTTTATGAAAATCGGGCGAACCGTTAATAATCAGCGGTTTATGTTCCATTGCTTCATCTGCGAGCAGGAGCGCGATAGAAATTGTGGTCAGTGACGCATTTTCAGTTACCTCTAATCCGTGTTCAGAATTCTTGATAGAGCCGAAATCGTCAGTCTTGTAAAGGAGGGCATTAAGTCCATCCAAAGCGGTTGGTGTTTGAGCCGTAGTGATAAAATTGCCGCTGAATTTGTTGGATTGTTGCCAGAGTTCATCGTGAGCGAAGGAACCTTCACGGTTAATGTATTCGACGTGCTTGACAGCCGAAACTTTCGCACCGCTAGTTTTTTTGTCGGACTTGAGTCTGAAGTGGAACATAGCCATGAAGTTTTCCCTCGCTTTCATAAAGCCAACCGCAGGTTCAAGGAGCGTAGCGACTGGCAGATTTACTCCGCCGCTAAACGGCGTCACAACGGCTTTTTAGCGTTTCACGCAGTGAAATGCGTAAGTGAACATTTTGCAAAAGTTTCCGCTAAGATATGATAGCACATCTGCCAAAATCCCGATGCACTATGGTGGTCGGTTGGCAAACGCGAAATATTTTCTCGAACGCCCGTACTGTGCCGGTGCGAAGACTTACAAATTTAGCACAGCGAATTATTTGCGCCTGCTCGCCTCGAACAACAAAGTTATTCAAGAGTGCGACCCGCGCTGGTTTTCTATCGACGAGATTAAAAATAGTGGCTGGACTTTGCGAGAACACGCTCAATCCGAGTTGCTTGAAATCTGGAGTAAAACAACGGATGGCGGTCAAGAAGGTTACTTGCAAGAATTTTATAATGCGCGAGACATCTTGGAGAAAGATTCTTTTGTGCTGAAGAATCAAGAGTTAGAAACCATAATCAACTTTTTTCAAGTGCGTGGACTTATTCAGCAAGATGCCGAAATCGTTTCGTTTCAGTATTGCATAAACGCAGTAAAAAAATACGCCGAAGATAGCGGCGCAGATGACTTGACTGTTATTTTGGCTGTTCAGACTTGGATAACCGAGAGTCGCTTGAAAATCAAAGCAGAATGGTTTCTTCCGGCTTACTCTGATTCGCTTTTGGCAGAAATAGAGCAATACTCTCGGACAAAATTCCTAAAGACGAATCAATATCGACCTTCCTGCGAACTCGCTTGAATAAAAATCGCCAACACCTTCTGCACAATCCGCAAGATTTGAAATCATATATTACTGCGGAGAGAGCGATAACCGCCAAAGAACTCTTGCAGAGGATAAATTTTGAATCGAAACTTTTTGAATCAGTCATGGATGAGTTCGAGAGCGAAGAAAATCTTTATCTGGAAAAACATCATGACCTTTTATAAAATCGTTGACAATGCTATAATCAGTCTAAAAGATTCTGCGGAGATGATTTGATTAGATGCCCAACGAGAAATATCTTGAGACGATAAAAAAGTTTCGCTTGATAGACGATACGTTTTTCAGCGCGTGTTTCGATAACAACGAGGAAGATGTGGAATACATCTTGCGGATTATTCTCGACAAGCCCAATCTTAAAGTATTGAAAGTGCAGACGCAAAAGAGCGTGGAGAATATGTACGGCAGAAGTGTGCGCTTTGACGTTTTTGCGACCGACGACAAAGGCAAGCTTTACAATATTGAAGTGCAAAGAACAGATGCAGGCGCAGTTCCGACTCGTGCCAGATATAATTCTGTCATGCTCGATTATCACAAGCTCAAGAAGAAAGCAAAATTTAACGAACTGCCGGAGACGTTTGTAATTTTCATCACGGAGCACGATGTTTTGAAGGACGGAGAGCAAATCTATCACGTTGAGCGGGTTGTGCGCGAGACTAATAAACTTTTTGGAGACGGCACGCACATAATTTATGTCAATGGCAGTTATAAAGATGAAAGCGGCAGCGCATTGGGCGATTTGGTTCACGATTTCTTTTGCGCCAATCCGGCAGAGATAAAACATCGTCAGCTTGCAAGGCGTGTATCCTTTTTGAAAGAAAACAAAAGCGAGGTGAGAAAAATGTGCAAACTTATGGAAGACCTTGCCGCAGAACTTTACAAAGAAGAATTAGCGGAAGCCAAAAAAGGAACTTTACTCGATAACATTCGTAACTTAATGGAAACATTGAACTTAACAGCTAAACAAGCTATGGATGCTCTTAAGGTTCCTATCGACAAACAAAAAGAATACGGTGAGCTAATTTGAGGGTGAGAAAAATGTGCAAACTCATGGAAGACCTTAAAGACGAACGGGAAAAAGAAACTTTAATCAAAAGCATCCGTAATTTGATGAAGAAATTAAATATGACAGCGCAACAGGCTATGGAAATTTTGGAAGTTCCTACTGACAAGCAGAAAGAATACCTTGCGCTAGTTTAAGACAATAATCATGACAGATATAAAAAAATTTGTCGGACAGTGGTCAGGACGCGGCTACGAGAAGGGAGAAACTCATTCCTTCTGGCTTGGCTTTCTTCGTGACGTGTTTGGAGTTTCCGAGCCGGAAAAATTCATCAGCTTTGAAGTGCCCGTCAAACTTAAACACACAAGCTTTATCGACGCTTTCTTACCCGACACCAAAGTTATCATTGAGCAAAAATCCTTGTCGGAAAATCTTTCGGCGGAAAAATCGCAATCCGACGGCTCGACTTTAACTCCATATGAACAAGCGCAACGCTATGGCAGTTCTTTGCCCTATTCCATGCGCCCGCGTTGGATTGTCGTCTGTAATTTCAAAGAGTTTTTGATTTACGATATGGAAACTTTGGAGCCGCCCATTAAAATTTTGCTCGAAGAACTGCCCGAAAAATTTCATGCCTTCGACTTCCTCATCGACGAAAACAAAAATAAACTCCGCGTCGAACTCGAATTATCCCTCAAAGCCGGTGAAATCGTCGGTAAACTTTATGACGCACTCCACATCCAATATCTCAAGCCGAATTCCGCTGAATCGCTCGCAAGCCTCAACAAATTGTGCGTGAGGCTTGTTTTTTGTTTGTATGCAGAGTCCGCAGGCATTTTCGGTAAGCATAAAATCTTCCGTGACTATCTCGAACACGAAAATAATATCAGGCGCGGACTTTTGGATTTATTTCAAACCCTAAACACCCCGATTGACGCTCGCGACCCCTACTTAGACGACACTTTGAAGAAATTTCCCTTTGTAAACGGCGGTTTGTTCGCAGGAAGTATCGAAATCCCCAATTTCACTCCGGAAATTAAAAATCTGCTACTCGAAGAGGCAAGCAGCGGTTTTAATTGGTCGGGTATCAGTCCTACTATCTTCGGCGCAGTCTTTGAATCAACTATCAACCCCGAAACGCGCCGTGCAGGGGGGATGCACTACACTAGCCTCGAAAATATCCATAAAGTCATCGACCCGCTGTTTTTGGACGATTTGAAAACTCAAATTGAAAATTGCGCCGACATGCAATTTTCACTTCGTGGCTCCAAACGCAGGAATTTTCTTCTCCAACTCCAAAAAAAACTCTCTGAAATTAAAATCTTCGACCCGGCGTGCGGTTCAGGCAATTTTTTGACCGAATCTTTCATTTCTCTCCGCAGAATCGAAAATCAAATACTTAAATTGCTCTTCGGCAGTCAAATTCAGCTCGGCGAACTCGATAACCCCATTAAAGTTTCTATCAGCCAGTTTTACGGCGTCGAAATTAACGATTTTGCAGTCGCCGTCGCTCAAACTGCACTCTGGATTGCCGAATTGCAGATGATTCAAGAAACTCAAGCCATTATTCACCGCGATTTGGACTTTCTGCCCCTTAAATCCTATTCAAACATCGTCGAAGGCAATTCTCTCAAACTCGATTGGCAAAATATCTGTCCGAACGCCGATTTTATCATCGGGAACCCTCCGTTCGTCGGTCGCAGGTATCGTTCTGCCGCTCAAAAAGCCGATTTAGCAAAATTTTTCCAATACAAAGATGTTGACTACGTTGCGTGTTGGTTTAAGAAAGCCGCCGACTATTTTAAGAGCAATTCAAAGACGCGAGCCGCCTTTGTAGCCACAAATTCTATCGTTCAAGGCGAACAAGTTACCGCTGTTTGGAAATTTTTAGACATTCACATTGATTTTGCGCACAGAACTTTTGTTTGGGACTCTGAATCGGATAAAAAGGCTCATGTCCACTGCGTCATCATCGGTTTCAGCCACGCGCCAAATTTTAAGCCAAAAATTATCTTCGACGGCGATAAAAAAATAATTGCCGCCAACATCAACGCCTATTTGCTCGACGCGCCCGATATTTTTGTCGAAAGTCGTCCAAATCACCTTCAAGATTTTGTTTTGCCAATGTGTAATGGAAATATGGCGGCTGACGGCAAGAATTTTAGCTTAACGCCCGAAGAACGCGACGAATTTATCTCCAAATATCCTGCTGTCGAAAAATATATCAAGCGGTTAATCGGCGCGGAAGAATTTATCAACGGTACGCTAAGATATTGTCTTTGGCTGGTAAATGCGACGCCTAAAGAGTTAAAAAGTATGCCTTTGGTCTATGAACGTGTTAAAAATGTTCGCGAATTTCGTTTGAACAGCACATTTAAGAACATTGCAGACCGTCCGCACCTGTTCAGAGACTTAAAAAATCCGAAATCGTTCATTGTAATTCCCTCTGTGAGTTCTGAACGTCGAAAATATGTACCGATAGGCTTTTTGGACGATAATTTTATTCCGACAACGCAAGTACAAATCATTCCGAACGCGAGTTTGTATGAATTTGGGATATTAACGAGTAGAGTGCACATGATATGGCTAAAAACAGTGTGCGGGCGGCTAAAATCAGATTATAGGTACTCAAAAGATGTGGTGTACAATAATTTTGTGTGGAGCGAGGCGAGTAAGGAGCAAAAATCGGCGATAGAGAGTTCAGCGCGACGAATATTAGAGATTCGGGCGAAATATCCCGATTCGAGTTTGGCGGAGCTGTATGATGAGGTCTTGATGCCGTATGAATTGCGACAAGCGCACCGATTGAACGACAAATTAGTTGCGGATTTATATGGCTGGGGAAAAATCTTGGACGACGAGCCGACCATAGCCGTCGAACTGCTAAAACTGTATGACCAAACCAAATATATCTCCATAAAGAGAAGTGAACAAATGTAATACAGCGTATTAGTTGAAGTCTCTGAAACAGTTGTGCAGAAGAAAAACATACTTTCGATAACATTGGCAGACCAACTGAATATGGATAGAATCAAAACAGAAATCGTAATTCCCTACATAAGCGAAGAAGAATTTTTCATGGACGGCTATTGCTTAACGAAATCAAAAATATCTCGCATAAAAATCGTATCCTCCGAACGTTCAATTAAATCCATCGTAAATTTGAGGAACAACCAATTAGCCGAAAGAAATAGAACTTCGACTGTCAAAATGCTTTTTTTTTTCGTATGACAAAGCTGGAGCAATTGGAAACGATGAGTTGGTTACGGATATTACAAATGAAGTCTTATCTGAGGTGAAAAAAGAAATGGACAAAACAAACAAGCTATTGACCGAGACTAAATTTATTTTTTACAGCAACCGAGTTTTTATTGTACACGGTCATATTAATTTTATTAAGAAAAACCGAATTTCATGTAAGTATAACGAATAATGGCAAACGCGACACGACTTTAAACGAAATGACTATAACATTTAAGGCAACAGACGCCAACGGCAAAGTATTTCAAGAAGGCACCACGCATTATAATAATTTGTCGATAAATCTGCCGCAAAACCAAGAAATTTACCAAACTTTTTCGATAGAAGCCCCTGCATATAAAAAATTTATCGATGCATTTAGTGTTAACTTTGAATTTACAAATATCGTAATAAATCTGGACGTTCAATAAAAAAATTTTGCTAAAAATAGCTATGAAATCTCTTATAGGAATAGGTAAGGCTTTGAGGTAATCGCTACCTTTTCCCCTCCTCCAAACCGTGCATGCACCTTTCAGCGCACACGGCTTTCTATCGTTGTTCTTATTTCAAGTGTTTACGATACTTTTCAATCTCAGCGTTGCATT